>JADZGD010000137.1 GCA_020854055.1 Bryobacterales bacterium
CGGTCCAGCAGCTCACGACGCGCTTGTTCGCTCAACTGAGCGAGACCATGCTGCTTTAACTTATAGAGAATGTTGCTGCGCCCGGACAGATCGCTCAGCAGAACGCGCTGGCGGTTGCCGACTGCTTCCGGCTTCACGTGCTCATAGGTCGCGGCGTCGCGCAGAACGGCCGAAACGTGAACGCCGCCCTTGTGAGCAAACGCGCTGTGGCCTACGTAGGGCTGCTCGTTGCGCATGGGTAAATTCGCCAGTTCGGCGATGAAGCGGGCGGTTGAGGTGAGATTGGCCAGCCCGTCCGGACCAACGGTGGTGTGGCCGAGCTTCAGTTCCAGGTTCGCCAGCACGGAGCAGAGATTGGCATTTCCGCAGCGTTCACCGTAACCGTTGATGCAGCCCTGCACGTGCGTCACACCCTGCTCAACGGCCGCGATGGTATTGGCCACCGCCAGGTCCGAATCGTTGTGGCAGTGAATGCCGAGGATTCCGTCGAAGCGCTTGCGTACCTCGGCGACAACCTCCACTAACCTTCCGGTGATGGTGCCGCCGTTGGTGTCGCACAAACAGAGCACGTCGGCGCCGGCGCTCTTGGCCGCCTCGAGTGTTCGTAGAGCAAAGGATGGATTGGAGGCGTAGCCATCGAAGAAATGCTCGGCGTCGTAGACCACTTCCTTACCGTGGTCTTTCAAATACTTCACGGTTTCCGCGATCAGCCCCAGGTTCTCCTGTTCGGAGATTCCCAGCGCCCGGGCCGTGTGCAGATCCCAACTCTTGCCGAAAATGGCGATCACGGGCGTGCCCGCCTCCACCAGCGCGCGCACGTTCGGGTCACGATCCACGGTGTTCTTGGCGAACCGCGTGGAGCCGAAGGCGGTGAACTTGGCATGCCGCAACTTCAGATTCCGCGCGCGGAGGAAGAACTCCTTGTCCTTGGGATTGGAGCCGGGCCAGCCGCCCTCGATATAGTCGATGCCCAGCTCATCGAGTTTCTGCGCAATCGCCAGTTTGTCGTCCACCGAAAAGGAGACGGCTTCGCCCTGCGTCCCATCGCGCAACGTCGTATCGAAAGTGAAGATCTTCATTGGATCACCAACGGCCGGCAAACCGGCGGGGAGCGTCGATGCGCCCCCGCCGTACCGGATTTCATTGCTACTTTAACGCCGCGGTCGCCGCCTGATCCTGCGGCACACCCACTTCCTTGCGCTTGCCGAGCCACGGCATCATGGCGCGGAGCGCGCGCCCCACCGTTTCAATTGGCTGATTTTGGCCGGCTTCGCGCATCGCCAGGAAATTCTTACGGCCGCTACGGTTTTCATTCATCCATTCGCGGGCGAACGAGCCGCTTTGAATTTCGGAGAGAATCTTCTTCATCTCCTCGCGCACGGCGGGCGTGACGACCCGCGGACCGCGAGTGTAGTCGCCGTACTCGGCCGTATCGGAGACCGAGTACCGCATGTAGCTCAGGCCGCCTTCGTAGATCAGGTCAACAATGAGCTTCACCTCGTGAAGGCACTCGAAATAGGCGATTTCGGGAGCGTAGCCGGCAGCCACCAGCGTCTCGAACCCGGCGCGGATCAATTCGCTGACACCGCCGCAAAGCACCGCCTGCTCGCCAAACAGATCACTCTCGGTCTCTTCCTTAAAAGTGGTCTCAATGACGCCTGCCTTCAGGCTGCCGAGCGCGTAGGCATAGGCCAGCGCCTGCTTCAGCGCCCTGCCGGAAGGGTCTTGGAAAACGGCCACCAGCGCCGGTACGCCCACGTTTTCCGTGTACAGTTCGCGTACGCGGTGGCCCGGCGATTTGGGCGCGATCATGGAAACATCCACGAAGGCCGGCGGCTTGATCTCGCCGAAATGGATCGCAAAGCCGTGAGCGAACATCAGTGTCTTGCCGGCCGTGAGATTGGGCTCAATTTCGTTGCGGTAAAGATCGCCCTGCACGTGATCCGGCAACAGGATCATGATTACGTCGGCCATCCTGGCAGCCTCGGAAACCGTGGCTACCTTCAATCCGGCGGCTTCGGCCTTGGGCCAACTCTTGCTGCCCGCGTAAAGCCCCACGACCACCTCAACGCCCGAATCGCGCAGGTTCAATGCGTGCGCATGCCCCTGGCTGCCATAGCCGATGATGGCTACGGTCTTGCCCTTCAGATCATTCAAATCCGCGTCTTTTTCATAGTATCGATTGGCCATTTATGCTCCCTTTCAGGATTTCTAGCGTACGGGTTGCAGGCTTGCTTCGGCGCCAGCCGGCACCGGAGCCGACAGCTTCAGCTTCTTTGCTTCGAGCGAAACTGCCACCATTCCCGAGCGGGTGACTTCAATCTCGCCATAGGCCCGCATCACGTCGATAAACTCGTTCAATTTTTCCGGATCGCCGGTTGCCTCAATCGCGAAGCCTTCCACCGAAGAATCCACCACCCGGGCGTCGAAGATCTCGGCTTCCTTAAGGATCGCGGTTCTGGTCTCCATGGTCACCCGGATCCGCAAAAGCACCATCTCGCGCGACACGGCCGGGGCCTCGGTCAGATCGGTAGCCTGTAATACATTTACCAGCCGGTTCATCTGCTTGATTACCTGCCGGCGGAGGGTTGAATCCACATCCACCACGATGGTCATCCGCGACAGCGTCGGATCGAGAGTTCGCGCCACGGTCAGACTCTCGATATTGTACAGGCGCTGGCTGAGAAGATTCGTGACGCGCATCAACGCGCCAGGCTTGTTCTCCATTAAAAGCGAAATCGTTTGCAACATGGGTCACACTCTCCCTATTTCGGCACCGTAACCGGGCGGGGCGGTTCCAGCACCATCTCATTCAAAGCCGCACCCGCCGGAACCATCGGGTAGACGTTCTCAGTGGGCGAAACGCGAACGTTCAACAAATAAGGACCGGGTTCTTTCACCGCTTCTTCGAGCGCGGACGAAAGATGCTCCACCCGATCGACCGTGCGGCCCTTGAAACCATAGGCAGCCGCCAGCTTTTCGGCTTCGGGAAAGACGTCCAACTCCACCGCGCAGATGCGGTTGTTATAGAACAACTCCTGCCACTGGCGCACCATTCCCAGATAACCATTGTTCACCACCACGATCTTTATCGGCAGGCCATAACTGGCAATCGTGGACAGTTCGGGAATCGACATTTGAAACCCGCCATCACCGACCACGGCAAACACCAGCTTATCCGGGCGGCCGAATTGAACGCCGATAGCATTGGGAAGGCCAAAGCCCATCGACCCAAGTCCGCCCGAAGCCATCCACTGGCGAGGGCCATTGAAGCGGATGAACTGGGCGGCCCACATCTGATGCTGGCCCACATCCACTGCTACCAGGGCTTCGCCGCACGAGATCCGGTCGATCTCCCTCATCACGTGCTGTGGCTTGATCTCGGAGGTAGAAGTGGCCGGGACCAGCGGATGGGCCTCCTGCCAGGAACGAACCTGGCCCCACCATGCGGCGCGTGCGGCGCGGTTCTTGCCGCTCTCGGACGGTTCGAGTTCTTTCGCCACTTTAGCCAGCTTGCCAATTACGCGTTTGAGATCGCCGACGATCGGCAAGTCCACCGCGCGGTTCTTGCCAATTTCAGCCGGATCGATATCCACGTGGATCACCTTGGCGTGCGGAGCGAACGCGGAAAGCCGGCCCGTCACGCGGTCGTCAAAGCGAACGCCCAGCGCGATCAACAGGTCAGCGTTGGAGAGCGCCATGTTCGCCGCGTAACCGCCATGCATGCCGGGCATGCTGATGAAGTTGCGGTGTGTGGAGGGTAGCGCGCCCAGGCCCATCAGAGTGAGAACAGCGGGAACATCCAGGTACTCCACAAGTTCCCTTAACTCGGCTGAGGCGCCGGACGCGACGAGACCGCCACCGCCAAAGACAAGCGGACGTTCCGCTTCCCAGATCATTTGCGCGGCCCGGCGAATCTGGCCGGTATGCCCCTCGGTGAATACCTTGTAACCCGGCAAGTGGATCGCCGACACGGGGGCATACTGTCCCTGGCCCGAAAAGACGTCTTTCGTTATGTCCACCAGCACCGGACCCGGCCGGCCGGACTTGGCAATGTAAAACGCCTCATGAACCACCTGCGGCAGGTCCGCAATGTTCTTCACCAGAAAATTGTGCTTGGTGCATGAACGTGTAATTCCAAATGTATCGGCCTCCTGGAAGGCGTCGCTGCCAATCAGCTTGCTGGTGACCTGACCGGTGATCGCTACTACCGGAATCGAGTCCATCAACGCGTCCACCAGGCCGGTGATCAGGTTCGTGGCCCCTGGACCCGAGGTGGAGCAACACACTCCAACATTTCCCGTGGCCCGCGCATATCCTTCCGCCGCGAAACTGGCGTTCTGCTCATGGCGCACCAGTACGTGGCGGATGGGGTGATCGTACATCGCGTCATAAAGCGGTAGCGTGACACCACCCGGATAGCCGAAAATGCAATCGACCCCTTCCCGAACGAGACACTCGAGCAATATCTTGGCTCCGCTCATTAGTGTCGGCATCTGCTGGTTCTCTCCATTTCCTAATTTCAACTGCAGGCTCATAACAAAAAAGGCCACCGTCGGGTCTGATTCCCCGCCGGTGGCCGTTGGATCTCGCCTTTGACCTAAGCGGGGCTACCTACGATAACCCCGGGAATAATGGCGATTACAACGAGGGCTGAGATCGCGAAGTGGACACGCCGGGCTGGAAGTTGAGCGCCGTAGCACCTTTGACCGGTGTGTCTGTCCACGAGACAAGAGTATCCCACAATTTTCAGAAATGCAAGTAGCCTCCGGCATTAAAAATATTCATAACTCTATACATGAACGTGCACCACCCGTTCAACCGCTCTCAGTTTCACCGTAGCCCACACAACAGTGTCGTGAGCGACTGCTCAATTCCCCTCCTCAACGGGCATCCCCAACTCCGTGACGATCCGGTCAGCGTGGTATACCTTGCGCAGAGCCTCCAGGATGACCCATGACGAAACGTGAACCGAACGAGCCTGTGCCTCGGTATAAACAAAGCGATTCGGCAACCCCTCGATATTGCCGTCAAACAGGATGCCGACAATCCGGGCGTTGCGATCGAGCGTCGGGGACCCGGAGTTTCCGCCATGAGTGTCCGCCGTGCTGACAAAGTTGAACGAGGTTACCGGATCGAGCACACCCTTTGCCTTCAGCCAGGACGGTGGCAGTACATAGGGATCCTTGCCTGTCGCCTTGCGGTAAACACCCTCCAACCGTGTGGTCCACGGCACCCATTTCCCCTTGCCATTCCGGTAGCCTTTCACCTCGCCGTAGGTCAGCCGCAAGGTAAACGTGGCATCCGGATATTCGTGCGGGTCAACAACGAACCGGGCGCGGGCGACCTTCGCCTGGGCATCCACCAGCACAGCGTTACCTGTGTCCTCCCATTGACGGCGCAGTTCGAGCGCAGGTTTGTCGAGCAGGAGAGCCAGGCGGATCATGCCGTCGGCGCAACTCTCGACGGCGGGTTCGCTGGCGGACAGTTTCAGGCGAGCTGCGGGGTCGTCCAGATGAGAAGAGTTGACGTAATCGGCGGCTGCGCGCGCGGGGGTCTTTCCGGCCAGGATCGCCTTCACGGTGGGATCAGCGGGGCTCAGACGCTGCTCCAGAAACGACAGGTAGCCGGAAAGCATGGCGATCTCGAGCGGCTTATAGATCGGGGCCGTCGAGGCGAGTTGTTGCCGTATGGCCGGCAGCGAGGAATCGCGAAACTCGCGCAACCGCTCGCCGTTAGGTTTCGGCGTTTCAGCGGCGTAGCGAACCACGATTCTCGCCAGCCGCAGCAGGTTGGATGCCCGCGGCGCGCGTATTTCCAGCAATTGCAGCGGCACTACGATGCCGCGGTATTCGCGGTAGGCCCCGGCAATGCGGTCCCAGGTTCCGCCGAATTCGGCCTTTAGCTTCGGATCGGCATCGATCTTCCGGCGAAGCCCGGCTTCCTCTGTACGTTTTTGGGCGATCAGCGCCGGGTCGAGCAATCCTCGCTCAAAGCCGCTGAATGCCTTGAGAGTGTTCTGCTGGGATTCCAGTGCTTCGACCGCCTGCCGGGCATGCTCCGGCGATTCGGCCGAATAGTCAAGCAGAGTGTGAACGATCGACTTGGCATGATCCAGCATCAGCGGGTAAAGGACATCCCGGTCGAATTCCAACTCAGCCACCGTCGCCAGACGTCCGGTGGAGCCTGGATTGCCCGAAACAAAGATCAACTCGTGATCCCTGGCGCCACGCGGATTCCAGCGGAAATAGGGGCCGGACTCGGCTGGCTTGCCGTTTTCGTAAGCGCGAAAAAGAGCGAAGTCCAGACAGTAGCGGGGATAAGTGAAGTTATCCGGGTCCTTGCCGAATGCCGCGATATCATACTCCGGCGCAAAGACCAGACGAATATCCGTGTATTTGTGGTACTGATACATGTGATAACGCTCGCCGGAGAACAGCGGAACCACTTCACAGCGGTTGCCCGTTTCGACCGAGCAGGCTTTCTCGGCGTGGGCGATGTTGGCCTTCCTCAAACGCTCGGCGGCAGCGGGATTCTTTCCCGCGGTGCCTTCGGTAATTCGCGCGGTCACGTCATCGATCTTCAGCAATTTATTTACTTCGAGATCGGGACAGGCTCGCTCCTCGGCCTGGGTATCCGCGTAGAAGCCGCCGGCCATGTAGTCGTGGCTGGCGGAGCTGAGTTTTTGGATACAGTCGGCTCCGACATGATGGTTGGTGAACAACAATCCATGCGGGGAGATGAACGAACCGGAGCCCCCATTGTTAAATCGCACCGAGGCAGCGCGAAGCTGATCCAGGAACTGGCTGGTGACCTCAAAATTGTACTTGGCTTTTACCCGTTCGGCGGGGAATTGATTGAACAGCCACATTCCCTCATCGGCGGGCAGGCTAACCGCGGCGGCAAGCAGCAGAACGGCGACGGCGGACGAACGCATCTCGAGTAGAAGATTCCTTTCTCTCCTATTTTTGCAGATCGCTCGCCCGGGGCCGCCTGTGCCTGCCACCGATCGGACGATGGATAGTTACACTGAGAGATACCATGTCTTCCCTCACCCGCCGCCAGTTGCTTGGATCGGCCGTCACGGCGATCGCCGCCATGGGAAAATCGCAAGCCCAACGGCCGTTGAACTTCGTCTTCATTCTGTTGGATGACTTCGGCTGGGCTGATACCGCCTGTTACGGCAGCACCTTTTACGAGACGCCGAACATCGACCGGCTGGCCAGCGAAGGCATGCGTTTTACCGACGCGTATGCTGCCTGCCCCGTCTGCTCGCCGACGCGGGCCAGCATCCTTACCGGAAAATACCCCGCCCGCCTCGGCCTGACGGACTACATTCCCGGCAGAGCGCAGCGGCCCACGGCGCGGCTGATTACTCCCCCGGTGATGCGACAACTGCCATTAAAGGAAGTTACCATCGCCGAAGCGTTGAGACCGGCGGGCTACGTCTCGGCCGCCATCGGCAAATGGCACCTGGGCGGGGAGGGATTCTCTCCGCTCGACCAGGGCTTCGCCATTAACATCGGTGGCACTCGCCGGGGCGCTCCGGCCACTTATTTCGGTCCGTTTGACCTGCCAGGCCTCAGCGGCGGTCCTACCGGAGAGTACCTTACGGATCGGATGGCGCTCGAAGCCGAGCATTTCATCGAAGCCAACAAGAGCCGCCCGTTCTTCCTCTATCTGTCTCACTTCGCGGTGCATATTCCTCTGCAGGCAAAGCAGGAGATGATCGCGCACTTTCAGCGGAAGGCCGACCCGTCCAATCCCCAGCACAACCCAATCTACGCGGCCATGGTCGCCAGTGCGGACCAGGCCGTGGGCCGGGTGATCGAGTCTCTGCGCAAGAGCGGCCTGGAGAATAATACGGTTGTATTCTTCACCGGCGATAATGGCGGTCTGCGCTTTGAGAGCAAGAACACGGTTGCGGCGACCTCAAACGCGCCGCTGCGAGCCGGCAAAGGCCATTGTTACGAGGGCGGAATTCGTGAACCGCTGATTGTCCGAGCGCCCGGCCTTGCCAAACCAGGCGCGGTTTGCCGCTCCCCCGTTTCGAGTGTCGATTTTTTCCCGACTATTCTCGAGATGGCGGGAGTACCTCTACCGGACCCCGATTCGATTGACGGTATCTCAATGGCACGCACCCTGGGCGGCGCCAAACCCCGTCCCCACCGCCCGCTATTTTGGCATTATCCGCATTACAGTAATCAGGGTGGCGTCCCCAGCGGCGCCATCCGCCAGGACGAGTACAAGCTGATCGAGTTCTATGAGGATGGCCGCCTGGAACTCTTTAATTTAGATAAAGATCCAGGTGAACATGAAAATATTTCGCATCGCGAGCTAAAGCGCGCCCGCCGGATGCAGCGCGATCTGCAGCGTTGGCGGGATTCGGTGAACGCGGCGATGCCCGCTGCCAATCCCCGGTACGATCCATCGACCGCCGACCCGGGGCTAACAGGCAAAGAAATGCCCACTCCGCCCCTCTGAGAACCGATCGCGACACCTGTTATACCTGAAAGGTGCCCACCATGCTGCTTTCTCTGCTGCTGGCCGCGTCCTGTCTTGCCGCCGGGGGACCGGCCGCTGACGTCATTTACACCGGCGGCAAAATCATTACAGTCTCGAGGCAGCAGCCCGTTGCCGAAGCAGTGGCGATTCGCGGCAACCGCTTCCTGGCGGTAGGCTCTAATCACGCGGTGTTGCAAACGGCTGGTCCGGCTACGCGCAAGGTCGATCTGCACGGCCTCACCGTAGTACCCGGCCTGATCGAAAGCCATACTCACCCTACCGCCGCCGCGCTCAGCGAACAGCACACGAAGATACCGGTACTGCGCTCAATCGCCGGCATCCAGGACTTTATCCGCAAGGAAGCGCAGCGGCTTCCACCCCAGGAGTTGATCTTTGTCCCTAAGATCTACCCTTCACGCCTCGAGGATCGGCGCTACCCGAATCGCTATGACCTTGACGCTGCCGCGCCCGGACGGCGAGTGATGTGCGACAACGGCTACGCCAGCGTGCTCAGCTCAACCCTGTTGAAGGAAGCCGGCATCAACCGCGATACGCCGCAACCGGCAAACGGCAAGTTGATCCGGGACGGTAAAGGCGAACCGACCGGCCTCATTCTCGGCTGGACCGAACTGCTCTCCAAGTACCGCCGCAGCAAGCCCGTCACTCATGCCGATTTGGTGTGGGCCATCGAGAAGATGCAGGCAGCCTACAATGCCGCCGGCATCACCAGCACCAGCGACCGCGGACAGAGCCCGCAGGGATTTCGCGCCTACCAGGATGTTCACGGCCAAAGAAAGATGACCGTGCGCACCAGCGTCACCTATTACACCGCTGCCCCTGGAACTCCGAAGGATGTGGAACGAGAGGTCCGAAATATTCCCTTCCATACCGGCTGGGGCGATCAATGGCTGAAGGTGGGAACCCTGAAGACAACCGTCGATGGCGGTATCCTCATCGGAACGGCCTACCTGCGCGAGCCTTACGGGTTGAACACCATGCTCTACGGTTATGTCGATCCGGACTGGCGGGGTGTGCTGGCGATCTCCCCGGAAAAGCTGCTGGCCTTTGTGCGTACCGGAGCCGAACTGGGCTGGCAGATGACGTCACACGCCACCGGCAGCGCCGGCGCGGATCTATTGCTGGAGGCTTACGAAGCGGTCAACAAGCAAGTCCCCCTCAAGGGGCGGCGTTTCAATCTGATGCACGCCAATTTCCCCAATGCATCGACGATCGAGCGGGCGGCCCGGCTGGGCATCGTCTTCGACAGCCAAATTGCCTGGCTGCACTGCGATGGCGATGCGCTCAAAGAGGTATTCGGCCCTGAGCGGATGAAGGACTTCCTGCCGCTACGTTCCCTGATTGACGCCGGCATCGTGGTGGTCGGCGGATCCGACCACATGATCCGGTTCGATTCACATGACGCCATCAACCCCTATCACCCCTTCTACGGAATGTGGATGGCCATCACCCGCAAGACCACCTCTGGAGCGGTGATCAACCCCGCCCAGCGCATCACACGCGAGGAGGCGCTGCGGATGTGGTCAATCAACGGCGCCTATGACACGTTTGAGGAGGACGTCAAGGGCTCCATCGAACCGGGCAAACTGGCCGACATGGTGATCATCGATAAGGATTACCTGACGTGTCCGGAAGATGAGATCCGCAACATCCAGGCGCTTGAGACCATTGTTGACGGCAAGACTGTCTTCAAACGCTGAGGCGCAAGCGCTGCCCATCCCTTAAAATGAAAGCAACGGATTGATGGCTCAGCTCTACACTCGAGAGTCGCTGGTAGCGGCTCGGGGCGCCTGGAAGCGCGCCGGCAAGCGGGTGGTATTCACCAACGGATGTTACGACATTCTGCATCCGGGACACATCCGGCTATTGGAGCGGGCCCGCTCGATGGGTGATGTGCTCATTCTGGCGCTGAACTCGGACTCTTCGATCGCGCGGATCAAAGGTCCGTCGAGACCCATCGTGCCCGAGGCCGAACGAGCTGAATTGGCGGCGGCGTTGGCTTCGGTAGACGCAGTGGTGTTATTCGATGAAGATACGCCGCGAGAACTGATCGCCGCCGTCCTGCCCGACATCCTGGTGAAAGGCGCCGACTGGTCGCATTTCATCGCCGGACGCGAGGAGGTGGAGGCCTCCGGCGGGCGTGTGCTGACGCTTCCACTGGAACCCGGTTATTCCACCACGAATCTGATCGACATCGTACTTTCCCGGCAGACTTGAGCACCGCAGCCATACAAGAGTTATTTGAAAGCCTCGGACGCCACCCGGCGTTCCAGTCCCTGGTTCAGCGCGCCGCCTCCGTTGGCGGCGAGTTGAGTCTCTCCGGTCTGACCACGACAGCAAAGGCGGCCTATCTTGCCCTGCTGGCGGCGCAGACCAGGCGTCCGCTGCTGGTCTTGGTGGACGGCAACCGCCAGGCTGAAGCCCTCTGCCCCCTGCTGGAGACCTTCTCCGGAATTCTTGCCCGCAACGGCACACCGGCGCCGCAGTTGGTTCCCGCGCTCGATGTGCTGCCATTCCAGGAGCTTTCGCCGCACAACCAAATCAGCGCCCAGCGAGCGGTCGGATTGTGGCGCATGGCCACCGGGCAGGCCCCGATCACCGTAACCCCGGTTGCTTCCGCGCTGCTGAAGATCGAAGCTGCCCCTTTCTACCGCCAGCTCGCGCTGTCGGTCCGCGTGAACGATGAGGTGGCGCCGGAAGATCTGGTGCGCCACCTGGATTCGATCGGCTACGAGCGGCGCGAGCCGGTCGAGATGGTCGGCGAGTACTCGGTGCGGGGAGGCATCGTGGACGTATTTCCAGCCGAAGCTCCCAACCCGGTCCGAATCGAGTTCTTCGGCGACATGATCGAGTCCATGCGGCGCTTCGAGGTGGAGACACAGCGCTCGGTTCATCGCACGGACGAGGTGCTGCTGTTGCCACTGGTGGAGTTTCCTCGCTCACGGGAACTGCTACTCGAGTTGGCCCGCACCGTGGCTCGGCCCGGCATCATTCCCGGAGAGGCGTTCGCCGGCTGGGAGTTCCACGTTCCGCTGCTGCATCCGCGCGGTGAGACCATTCTCTCCCTGCTCGATCAACCGATCATCGTGTGGGACGAGCCGGAGGCCTCCAAAGGCGCGGCCGAGCGGCTTTGGAAACGGCTTGACGACCCCGGACGTGAGCAGCCGCTTAATCCCGAACTGAACTACTTCCGCTGGGGCGAACTGCTTTCGCACTTGCCCTCCGGCGGCACCCAACTGGAACTGCGGGAGATCGATCTGATGGCCGGGCTGGACCAGTTGCACATACCCGCGCGCCCGTCCATGGCCTTCCACGGCAACATGCAGGTGGCCGTTGCCGAGGCCCGCAACCTGGTGGACAGAGGAAACCGCGTGGTTTTTTTTGCGCCCTCGGCGGGAGAGGTGGAGCGGCTGGCGGACATCCTTCGGGAGTACTCGGTACCGTTCCAACTGGGGCTCTCTCCTTCCGAAGTGGCGCCGCAGCGCCTCTCCGAACGCGCCTTCTCGGCAGGCGGCGGGGCCAGCACGTATCTGGCCAAGGGGATGGTCCCGCGCGGGGCCGTCTTCCCGGACTCCCACCTGGCGGTGTTCGGTTCCGACGACCTGTTCGATTCGCCCGACTTCGTCGGCCGCCCGCAGCCCAAGTCGCGCCTGGCAACCTTCAGCTTCGACCTCACCGACCTGAAGCCGGGTGACTGCGTGGTCCACGTACAACACGGTATTGGGCGGTTTCTCGGCCTCAAAGAGATCCAGCAGGGCGAGAACAAGGGCGACTTCATGCTGCTCGAGTACGCCGGCGAATCCCGTCTGTATGTGCCGTTGGCGCGCATGGACCTGGTGCAAAAGTATCGTGGCGCCGGCGAGGGTGGACCGCCGTTGGATAAGTTGGGCGGCGCTACCTGGGCGCGCACCAAGAGCCGTGTCAAGGCAAAGATGCGCGACATGGCCGACGAACTGATCAAGCTCTATGCCGAGCGGAAAGTCGCGCCGGGATTTGCCTTCTCTCCCGACTCCAACTGGCAGCGCGAGTTTGAAGACGCCTTCGAGTTCCAGGCCACCAAGGATCAACTCGCCGCCGTGAGAGAGATCAAGCGCGACATGGAAGCGCCCCACCCCATGGACCGCCTGCTGTGCGGGGATGTCGGCTTCGGCAAGACCGAGGTAGCGATGCGCGCCGCCTTCAAGGCCCTCGGCGACGGCAAGCAGGTAGCCTTGCTGGCGCCCACCACGGTCCTCTCCTACCAGCACTACGAGACGTTCAAGCGCCGCTTTGCGGCCTTCCCGGTGCGGGTGGAGCTACTCAGCCGTTTCCGCACCGCCCGCGAGATCAAGGCCGTACTCGTAGATCTGGCCGAGGGCAAGGTGGATATCGCCATTGGAACGCACCGGCTGCTTTCCAAAGACGTGAAGTTCCGCGATCTGGGGATTCTCATCGTCGACGAGGAACAGCGTTTCGGCGTGGCCCATAAAGAGCGGCTGAAGCATCTGAAGAAAAACGTGGACGTACTCACTTTGAGCGCCACGCCCATTCCAAGAACACTGCACATGTCGTTGCTCGGACTGCGCGACATGAGCGTGATCGAAACGCCTCCCAAAGACCGCCTGGCCATCCACACGGTGGTCGCGCATTTCAATCTGGAACTGGCGAAGGCTGCGATCGAACAGGAACTGGGGCGCGGCGGCCAGATCTACTTTGTCCACAATCGTATCGACAGCATCTGGCAGAGGGCGTCGATGATTCAACAACTGCTGCCCCAGGCCCGTGTCGGAGTTGGCCACGGACAGATGGGCGAGTCGGAATTGGAGAAGGTGCTGCTCGGCTTCATGCGCCACGAGTACGACGTGTTTGTCTCAACGACAATCGTCGAGAATGGGCTCGACATTCCATTGGCCAACACCATCATCATCGAAAATGCCGAGCGCTACGGCCTTTCCGAACTCTACCAGCTACGCGGCCGCGTGGGACGCTCCAACCGCCGCGCCTACGCCTATCTACTGATTCCGCCCGACACCGAGTTGAGCGAGGTCGCACGCAAGAGACTGGCCGCTCTCAAGGAGTTCAGCGATCTGGGGGCGGGGTTCAAGATCGCCGCGCTCGACTTGGAACTGCGCGGCGCCGGCAACCTGCTCGGCGGCGAACAACACGGGCATATCGAAGCCGTGGGCTTCGATATGTACATCCGGCTGCTCGAAGAAACGGTCCGCGAACTGAAGGGAGAGGAGGTACCGGTCGAAGTGCATTCAAACCTGAACCTGGGCCTCGATATCCGCATTCCGCCCGAGTATATTGGTGACGAACAACAGCGCCTGCGGGCCTACAAGCGCATCGCCGACACTTCCACACGCGAACAGGCGGCGAAGCTGCTGGCCGAGTTGGAAGACCGCTACGGCGCGCCGCCCGAGGCCGTCTCCCAGTTGGCGGAGTTCTCCATACTGAAGGCCATCGCGCAAACGTTGGGGATCGAATCGGTGGAGCGCCGGAGCGGATTCCTGAACATCAAGATCCACAAGGAGTCCCGCATCGAACCCGCCAAGCTGATGAGCCTGGTCGAGAGCACGGCGGGAGCGCAGTTTACACCCGCCGGGGTGCTACGCCTTCCGATTGACGGACTTTCGGGTCCGCAAACACTGATTGACTCATTGAATACCTACCTCAGGCGGCTTTCCTAAGGTGCCGGCGGCAGGCCGGCGCGGCCTCGACCCGTTCAATTGCGGCGGGACGAGCGCGCGCTGTGGCTCTTGCCCGTCTCGTATGTGGCTCCAGCGGCGGCCGACATCGGCAGCATCGCGGAAGTATCGACAATCTCCGCCATGGCGTGAACCGGCAACCCTTCCGATTCTTTTACAAAAGTGATGCAGTCCCGGCTGGCGTCGTAGTCCACCCGGACCCAATCGCCAGCCTGAACCTGGTCGCTGGCCACCAGGTTGGACATAGGGTGAACCAGGCGGCGCTCAATGGCGCGTTTCAGGTGCCGAGCGCCGTATTTCATGTCGGTACCCTCGGCCAGCAGATAATCCTTGGCCGATTCCGACACACTGAAGACGAAGCAGCGATCCCCGGTTGAATTGAAGATCCGTTGTTGCACCTGGCCGAGTTCAATGTCCAGGATCCGGCGGAGTTCGTCTTCACCGAGCGGGCGAAAGACAACCACTTTATCCAACCGGTTCATGAACTCGGGTGAAAATTTTCGCCGGGCTGCCTCAACACCGCTGCGCGCAATCTTGGAATCCGTCTTGGAATCGATGGCGATCACTTTCCCGTTCCGGAATCCCGAATCGGTACCGAAGCCCAATTTGGGACTTAGCAGCGCATTCATTTCGCCCGCGCCCAGGTTGCTGGTCATGAAAATCATCGCCCGGGAGAAATCAACCTTCCGGTTGTCGCCGAGCGTCAGCGTCGCCTTGTCGAGGATACCAAGCAACAGATTCCACAAGGCATCACTCGCCTTCTCAATCTCGTCGAACAAAATGAACGACAGCTTCATGCTCTCGGTCTGATGCTGGTTAATGACCTCCTGGCTGAGCAGAGGGTGCGTTTCGCGATGCCCCAGGTAACCCGGAGGCGAGCCGATCAACTTGGCAATCTCGTGACTGTGCTGAAACTCGGCGCAATCCACCTTGATGACCGCGCGGGGATTACCAAGCAACGCTTCCGCCGTCGCCTCCACAATGCGCGTCTTTCCCGAGCCCGTTGGACCGAGAAACAAAAAGCTTCCCACCGGACGGCTGGGCGCCGTCAACCCGGTCTGGTACATCTGATAGATATTGACGATCTGCTCGATCGCCTCATCCTGCCCGACGATCAACCTCCTGAGGTTCCGCTCCAACGCCTCCGCATCATGTCCTGTCCGATTCGGATCGAGGGCCAAGTTCATGTGTACCATTTGAAGCCTCCCTAGCTACCGGCTCTCTAGCTCTCCGGCTTGAAGAAGAGCAACTGGGATGCCAAACTGGCCCACCTGCGAAACATTTTTATTTGGATGGCTTGGACGGCCTCATCTCCACCCGGGAGATCAACGTTCTCTCAGGCATCCGCAAGACCGTCATCACAACCTCGGCGACGTCTTCCGGCGCCATTTTCCAACTCGCCTTCGGGCTCATGCCAAGTTCGGTATTTACGCTCCCCGGCATGATCGAACAGACCCTGACATTTTCCTGCCGGTGATCGAGCATCATCGCTTCGGTAAAGCCGTTAAGACCGAATTTCGACGCGTTGTACGCCCCGCCGCCAGCAAACGGGTTCCTGGCCGCCAATGAACTAATGTTAATGACAAACCCTGAGCCCCGGCGGCGAAATCGCGCCATCGCCTGGTGAGCGCAGTAATAACTACCAGTCAGGTTGATATCGATTACACGCCGCCACTGATCGGGCGTCATGTCGGCGACACTGGCAAAAATTCCAACCCCGGCGTTGTTGATCAGAATATCGAGAGCGCCGAATTCCCGATCAACAAATTCGAACAAGTTACGCACATCATCTTCCTTGGAGACATCGGCGGCTATACCGGCGACGCGCCCTTTGGCCGACAGGTCGTGGATCGCGGCGTTGACCGTCTCCTGGTTACGGCCGCAGATGGCCACTGCTACGTTCGCTTCGAGTAATGCCGAGGCAACTGCCCGCCCGATCCCCTTCGTCGCCCCGGTAACGATCGCAAACTTATTCTCCAGTGAAGTCAGCATGCTTCTAGGATGTCAAAGACAGCGGCCGGAAACCACCACCATGCGGCTCCACCGGGCCGCTTCCGCGTGGGCGCCAGGCCAGCGTTTACCGGAATTTACAGACATCTCCCAGGGGCGTCTGAACTATACTGTAAATTACAGCTTCGATGCACGAGTCGAGTATTTTCTGGCTGCGGGTCGCGGTGGTACTGTATTCGGTCGGGTTGCTGCATGCCATCCTGACCGTTCTCCGCAAGCAATCCCACCTGTTTCGAATTGCGCTGGCCACGTTTCGCATCGGCGCGGTGTTCCATTTCGTCTCACTCGTCGAATTGGCCAGGCTGGTGGGCCATGTGCCGGTAAACAACTTTTACGAATCGGCCTCGCTGTGCGCCTTCCTGTTCGCCGTCCTTTTTCTCTATATTCAGTGGCGCTACGAATGGTTCAGTTCCAGCCTGCTGCTGTTTCCTTTGGTTTTCTTGCTGGCGCTGGTGGGTTCGACGGAACTCCCGGTCGCGTCGTGGAGCAATCCACAGGTACGTGACATCTGGTTACTGGTTCACGTTCTACTGATTCTTATCGGCTACACGGCCCTTGTACTTACGACGGTCGCATCTATTTTCTACCTGATCCAGGAGCGCCGTTTGAAGAAGAAGCGCCCCGGCACACTGTTGGATCGCTTACCGGCACTAGGCACTCTGGACGACCTCATTACCCGGTCGATGGGCGTTGGCTTTCTATTCATCACTCTCGGCCTGGTCACGGCCAGCATTTGGGCTTTCGTCGAGTTGGGCACCCGGTGGATTACGCAACCCCAGATCACGGTCGCCTTCGCCACCTGGGGCTTCTTCCTGATCATGATCGTGCTTCGAACCAACGCCGGATGGCGTGGCCGCAAGACGGCGTTGCTGACGCTGGCCGCGATGGGATGTTCCGCGCTCACCTGGGCGGCTCATGTGGGGTTACGGTCGCTGCTGACCCGATGACGCTGATGCAATGAAGCTGCTGATCACAGGTGTGAATCACCGGACCGCTCCCGTGGATGTGCGCGAGCGATTGGCATTCCACGCCAATGCGCTGCCCGGGGCCCTGGAAGCCCTGCGGAGCCGCCCCGGCATGATGGAGGGTCTCATCCTTTCCACCTGCAACCGGGTGGAGATCGCGGCCACCATCGAGGACGGCTCATTCGCCCGCAACTGCCTGGAACAATTCCTCAGCGAGGTGCACAACATCGATAGCGGGGTTATCCGCGCCCATCTGTACCACTACGAAGATCGTGATGCGATCCGCCACCTGTTCCGCGTCGCCTCCAGCCTCGATTCGATGGTGGTGGGTGAGCCGCAGATCCTCGGGCAATTGAAGCAGGCCTATGCCGCTGCCAAGGAGCGCGGCGCTGTCAGCGGCTTTCTTGACATCGCTTTAACGCGCGCGTTCAACGTCGCCAAGCGCGTTCGCAGCGAAACCGAAATCGGCCAGAGCGCCGTCTCGGTGAGTTACGCGGCAGTGGAGCTAGCCCGGGAAATTTTCGGTTCGCTCAAGGACCGGCGGGTAATCATCGTCGGCGCCGGAAAGATGTCGGAGTTAGCCGCGCGCCACCTGCGGCGTTCCGGCGCAACCCGGATCGCCGTTACGAACCGCACCCATGAACGGGCGGTGGAACTGTCGCAATTGTTCCACGGCTCCATCGTGCCCTACGATCAGTTCACTGCCACCCTTCCGGAGATGGATATTGTCATCGCCTCGAGCGGCGCCCCGCACTACATTCTCACCAAGAGCGACATGAAGCGGGTGATCGAAGCCCGCAGGAACCGCCCGATGTTCCTGATCGATATCGCCGTTCCACGCAACATCGACCCGGCAGTCAACGACCTGGAAAACATCTTCCTCTACGATATCGACGACCTCCAGCGCGTGGTGGAAGCAAACCTCAAGGGACGCTCGAAAGTGGCCGTTCAGGCCGAAGAGATCATCGCCGAAGAAGTGGATCGCCTGCTGTTCCGGCTGCGCCAGCGCGAGATGACTCCGGTTATCATCAGCGTTCAGGAGCAACTGGAGCGCATCCGGACGAGCGAGATCGAAAAAGCGCGCGGGCGGCTCGGCGCCCTGACCGCGCAGCAGGAAGAGGCGATCGACGCAATGACCCGGGCTATCATGAACAAGATTGCGCACGGACCGATCGCCGAACTCCGGCGCCACGCCGCCGGGGAGAGATCCATGCTGGTGGTGGAAACCATCCGCAAGATTTTCCGGCTGGACGACTAGATAAATGTTGACCATTGGATCCCGCGGCTCTCAACTGGCCCTTTGGCAGGCGCGCTGGGTGCAGACGCAGATTGAAGCACTGGGCGAGGCAACCCGCCTCGTGCTGATCAAAACCACCGGCGACCGGATCACCGGCGTGCCGCTGGCAAAGGTCGGCGCCAAAGGGCTGTTCACCAAAGAGATTGAAGAAGCCCTGCTCGATCGCCGGATCGACGTGGCGGTCCATAGTTTGAAGGATATGCCCACGGAACTGCCCGCCGGATTGGCGCTGGCCGCGGTTCCCGAACGGGAGGATCCCCGGGACGCGATGGTCGGAGCGCGGCTGGCGGAACTGCCCGATGACGCGCGCATCGGCACCAGTTCGCTTCGCCGGACGGCCCAGTTGCTGGCCATCCGCCCCGGCCTCAGAATCGAGTCCATCCGAGGCAACATCGACACCCGGCTCAAGAAAGTGGAGCAGGGCTTTGACGCCGTGGTGCTGGCCGCCGCCGGACTGCGGCGATTGGGCTGGGATGACCGGATCACCGAAACCCTGCCGCCAGAGCTGATGTGCCCCGCCGCGGGGCAGGGCGCGTTGGCAATTGAAACCCGCGATGACGGCGGCGCGGGCCAGGCGGTCTGCCGCCGCCTGGATCACCCGGCGACACGGGTGTGCGTTACTGCTGAAAGGGCGCTCCTTGCCTCGCTCGGCGGTGGTTGCCAGGTTCCCATCGGGGCACTAGGCCTGGTCGAGGGCGATCGGCTGAAACTGACCGCCGTGGTGGTCTCTCCGGACGGGCGCAATCTGATCCGCCGCCAAGCCGGCGGCCGCGCTGCCGATGCGGAATCCATAGGCGCCGGACTGGGCCACCAACTGCTTGCCGCGGGCGGGAGAGAGATCCTGACCGCGGCTTACGGCGAGCGTGGGAACCGGTAGGCTCATGCCGAACGGCAAGGTGTTCCTGATCGGCGCCGGACCCGGCGACCCTGAGCTACTCACACTGAAAGGCAAGCGCCTGCTCCAGGCGGCCGATTCGGTCCTTTACGATCACCTGGCACCGGAAACGCTACTCGAATTTGTCCGCCCCGGAGTAGAGCGCGTCTACGTCGGCAAGAAGCGCTCTTCGCACGCCTTTACCCAGCAGGAGATCTCGGCGATGTTGGTGGCGCGTGCTCGGGCGGGCCGCTCGGTGGTCCGGTTGAAGGGCGGCGATCCGTTCATTTTCGGCCGTGGCGGTGAGGAGATCGAAGCATTAGCCGCCGCCGGCATCGAATATGAAGTAGTGCCCGGAGTGACCACGCCGCTCGGCGTGGCCGCCTACTGCGGTGTTCCGTTGACGCACCGTGATCACACCTCGGTGGTTTCCTTTGTCACCGGACACAACGCAGATCTCATCGACTGGGATCGCGTGGGCCACGCCGAAACACTGGTCGTCTTCATGGGGCTGACGGCCCTGCCGCGCATCGCCCGGGAAA
Organism: Bryobacterales bacterium; assembly: GCA_020854055.1. Taxonomy (GTDB): domain Bacteria; phylum Acidobacteriota; class Terriglobia; order Bryobacterales; family Bryobacteraceae; genus JADZGD01. The sequence goes on from JADZGD010000137.1 coordinate 19,899, forward strand.
TCCGCGCGCGCGGCCGGGCGCCCGAAACACCCGCCATGGCGGTGCGATGGGCGACGCGCCCCGACCAGGAGACCGTAGTAGGAACGCTCGAAACCCTGCCCGCGCTAGTGGAACGGCATGGTTTGAAACCACCGGCAACTATCGTCATCGGCGAAGTAGTCCGGCTGCGGGAGCAGTTGAACTGGTTTGAAAAACTTCCGCTTTTCGGCCGGCGCGTGGTGGTGACGCGCGCCCGGAGCCAGGCGGCCGGCTTCAGCGGGAAATTGCGGGAACTGGGCGCCGCCGTGATCGGGTTTCCCGTAATTGAGATCCGGCCCGCAGCCGATTTCGGACCGCTCGACCGGGCCATCGCCGGGCTGGATCAATACGATTGGTTGATCTTCACCAGTGTCAATGGCGTGGAGCAGTTCATCGCCCGGCTTGACGCCTCCGGACGCGATTTGCGCAACCTGCGCGCCCGGCTCTGCGCCATCGGACCGGCCACCGCCGGCGCCCTTGCCGCCCTCCATCTGAAGGTGGATCGCATGCCCGCCGAGTACGTTGCCGAAAGCCTGGTGGAGGCATTCGCCGGCGACAACCTGAAAGACAGCCGGATCCTGTTGCCTCGCGCCGCCATGGCGCGGGACACGGCGCCCGGCGCGCTGAGGGCGCGAGGCGCGATTGTCGATGTCGTGGAAGCCTATCGCACCGCGATGCCGGAATCGGCCCCGGCGAGGGCGGTCGAAATTTTTGGTGCACACAACCCACCCGACTGGATCACCTTCACCAGTTCCTCCACCGTCACCAACTTCGTTCGGGCAGCCGGACTGCGTGCGCTTGATCGGGTGAAGATCGCCTCCATCGGACCCGTAACGTCGGCCACCTGCCGCCGGCTCGGCCTGAACGTGGCCGTCGAGGCGTCGCCGTTTACCACCGATGGATTGATTGAGGCGATTCTCCGTGAGTCGCCGCGCGGCTGAGCGGGCCGGTCCGTTTCAGACCCGATCGGGCACGATAAACGGCGGCCGGTAGTGCCGGCTCAGCATGGCGGTGGCTTCTGCATCGCCTGGGCAACTGAGTGCCGCCGCATCAAATGACACGGAGCGCCCCAGGCGGTAGGAAATGTTCGCCAGGTGCATCAACACCGAGGAGATCGCGCCTTCCGCTATCTCCGAATGCTGGTCCTCGCGCCGCCGCGATCGCACGGCGTCCAGGAAATTACGCCAGTGGTTGCCGCCCTCGTCTCCCGAAGGTCCGGGGTCTTGCTCGCGCCCGAGAAACGTGGAGTACTTGTGGTAGCCGCTTACCACCATGTAGCCCTTTGTACCGTAGAACAAGTTGCCGATCGTGTTGCGGCTGAACAATTCCTTGATGCCGGCCTCGTTGTGCGTATACCAGTGACGGACCTCAAACTCGAGCACCTTCTTGCGGCCGTTGTCATCGAACTCAAACGCGACCGCCTGGGTGTTGGGCGTTTCCTGATCATCGTCGAACATGAAGTGGCCGCCCATCGAGCTTACCTTGACCGGATAGCCAACGCCCAGCCCCCATCGCGCCACATCCAACTGATGGATACCCTGATTCCCAATGTCACCGTTGCCGTAGTCCCAATGCCAGTGCCAGTTGTAATGAAAGCGGTTGCGGGTGAACGGCCGCTGCGGCGCCGGACCCAGCCAGAGGTCGTAATCGACTCCGGCGGGCACTGGTTCCTCCGGGCGGTGCCCGATGCCGGCCCGGTGCTTAAAACAAAGTCCGCGCGCCAGGTAAACATCGCCGATCAGGGAACCATCCCTCAGTTGCTCAACCGCTTTGCGGAGAGCCTTGGACGAACGGCATTGGGTGCCGTGCTGCACGATCCGGTTATAGCGGCGTGCCGCCTCCACAATCTGCCGGCCCTCGAACGCATTGTGCGAGCACGGCTTCTCGACGAACACATCTTTGCCGGCCTGGCACGCCCAGATGGCAATCAGGGTGTGCCAATGATTCGGGGTCGCGATGGTGACCGCGTCAATCGACTGGTCTTCAAGTAACTTCCGGACATCCTGATACTTATGGGGGCTCCGCCCGCCGCGATGGGCAACCCTCCGGGCGCCGGCATCGAGCACGCGCTCATCGACATCGCAGACGGCGGCGATTTCGACGCCGGGTAGTTTCGAGAAGCCATCAATATGATCCCGCCCGCGTCCTCGCAAGCCGATACAGGCAAGCCGGATCGCATCCATCGAACCCCGTTTCACAGCCCGTGTTTCTCCCTGGTCTCTTACTATACGTCACCGCTTCGTAACCGGGCCACGATGCGGCTGGTGGAACGCCGCGGTTGCGTTACTGAAATTTTTCACCCCCCTGTTCCCGCTGATGTAAACTGGAGAAACGTGTGCCCTGCATCCACGGGGTAGTCCGGTCCGCTACAAAGGGAGGATTCCGTTGAGTCAGGAATACCTAGGGCAGATGATCGAGATTCTCCTGGTCGAAGACAACCCTGGTGATGTTCGATTAACCCAGGAAGCGCTGAAAGAGGCGAAAGTCAGCAACCGCATGAACGTGGTGGTGGACGGCGAGGAAGCGCTCCAGTATGTACGGCGCCAGGGCCGGTTTCACGATGCCGTCCGGCCCGACCTGATTTTGCTCGATCTCAATCTCCCCAAGAAAGACGGCCGGGAGGTGTTGACCGAGATCAAGTCGGATCCCCAGTTGCGTTCCATCCCGATCGTGGTGCTAACCACCTCCAACGCCGAGTTGGATATCATGCGAGCCTACGACCTGCATGCCAACTGTTACATCACCAAACCGGTGGATCTCGATCAGTTCCTGCACGTGGTCCGGGAAATCGAATCCTTCTGGCTGACCCTGGTCATGTTGCCGACGCGCGCTATCTCCTCGAGCAGCCAGTTCTAGTTCCTGATTTCAGAGCGTATCCCTACCAGCGTCCCGCCAGCGGTGCAGGCGGATCGGCGATGGACTGAAACCGCGCCATCTTCACGCGATCGCTATCCTTGATGGACGCCAGGACCATCGGCCCTCGCTCCAGGATCGCCTCGGCCGCCTCCATCGACATCCACGTCTCGGCACAAGGAACCGCAAAGGCTGCCGGTCCGCTGCCATGCACATAGAGCGGCAAACGATCGAGATCCTGATGCCGGTCCGGCCGCATCCGCCACCCGGCTGCTGAAAATGCCTCGCCAAGCAACGCCACGGCGGCCAGGGCGCCGCTTCCCCACAATAAGCGGCTGGCATCGAATTCAGCCCCCATTTCCTCAAATGCAAATAGGGAACAGGAACTGGTGCGCGCCCCATAGGGCTGCCGCATCAGGATGCGCGGTAGTACCAGACCGATCGAGGAGGCAGCAGACGAACGGCGGAACCGGCTCCACGTCTCGCTCGAGGCTGCCCACCGGCTGGGCTCAGGTAACTGGCTGAAAGAATCGCAGCCAATCAGTTGCGGAGAGGCATCGGCCAGTAGAATCGCGTGCCGCCGGGCTGCCGCCCGACCCAACGAACCGAGCAATTGCAGATCCGCCTCGGACGGACCAAATCGTGCGGCAACGGCAATTACCGCCCAGTCGCCACCTTCAATCCACTTCTCGAGTTGCCGCTGATTCTCCCCACCGGTGTCCAGCAGATAGAGCCGCAGCTGCGAATCCGTATCCAACCGCCGCACCAGGAAATGCACCATCGTCCAGAGGGCTTCCAAGTTTTGGAATGCGGGGTAGTGCAACAGGGCTCGCATCTGGGCGGAGATCACCGAATCCACCAGTTCGCGCCGGCTCGCACTCTGCCGCCCGGCTGCCGGCTCCCGGTATGGCTCAACCTGCTCATCCAGCCATGCCCGCAACGGGTCGCGGGCGCGGCGGGATTCCGCCTTGCTCTCGGTGGCGCTGATTGCGTCATCGAGCAAGCTATCGAACTCGAACGGAATCGGTGAAGTGGCGGGTGCGGGCGGTGCAACGGCAGACCGCGGCGCGGTGTCCGGCAGTTCCCGGGCCTCTCGCAATCGGTCAAACAGAGACAACGTTTCGAAGCAGCGATCGGGATGAAAATCATCGAACTCGCCAAACCGGAGCCGGCCGGCCACCGGCATCTCCAGTTCGACCTTCATCGAGCGGAATACGTCCTCGAAGTTGTCGCGGTCCACCGGTGCCGGTTTTATAGCGGTAGCCGTTGCACGGTCAACGGAAGCGCCGAAATCGCCGGCAATGAGGATGCGGAAGGGGTCATCCGGATTGACTCCGGTTCCCGGTTCACGTCCCAGGGAAACATCCAGTTTCACATGTTCGAAATCGCTTCGGCTCATGGGATCGGTGCCTCTGTGCAGCATACAACTAAAGTTGAACCGGATGCTCCCCGCAATCGTCGCCGGGTGTGAGCTCTGCAACTTTTGCGCGTGCACCAACCACTGGCAACAGCGCCCCTCACCGCCTGGCGGCCTTTCTAAAGTCCGCACCCGGCACAACCGATGTACTATCACGGAGCCGCTTGCGCCGATGTCATTGGCCGATCTACCTATCCTCCCCGCGATCATTGGTAGTTTTATCTTCGCCGCGCTGCTGCTGTTTTTCCTCCGGTCAGGTTCCCGCCAGCAATCACGGACCGCGCGAAGATTGATCCCGTTTGATGACAGGTCCAGGGTTGCTCTCAAGCAATTCCGCGCGCTGTTCGACGAGTCTCCGGTAGCCTACTGCGAGGTGGATATCGGCGGCGTCATCCGCCGCGCCAACCGGGCCTACTGCGAGTTGCGGAATCTACCATTTACGGAGACGATCGGCCGTCATTGCGCCGAGTTCGTGCCGGAAGCGGATCGTGAAAGATATCGCCAGGAACTCCGCATGAAGTTCTCCGGGGAGAAAGCCCTGCGGACCCATCAACGCAAATTCATCAATCACGATAGGGCTCTGCTGACACTCGAAGTCCACGAGTCGTTCATCACCGATGAGGATGATCGGATTGTTGGGCTGAGGATCGGTCTGCTCGACATTTCCGAACACTCCCGCACCGAGCAGGAGGCCTGGCAGGCTACCTCGGAACTGCGCGCCATCTTCCAGGCCCTGCCTGATGCGTTCCTTCGATTAGATGAAAAGGGCACCATCCTCGATCGCCGGGCGCCTGCCGAATACCGCGTCTTCCCGCCGAACTGTGTCGGCCGGAGCATCGAAGAGATGATGCCGCAAGCCGCATTCGCCAGTGTGCGGGAAGCAATCGGGCGCCTGGAATCGTCCGGGGCGTTGACCACGGCCGAGTACGCGGCTGTCATCGACGGGGGAACCTGCTTCTTCGAAGCGCGCCTCATCCCCTTCGGCTGGCACGAGACGCTAATGATTGTTCGCGACATCACCGAGCGTAAACGCGCCGAGCGGCGAACCGAGCAGTATGCCGAGGAAGTGGAGCGCAAGAACGAGGCGCTTCAGCAAGCTTTGCGGGCTGCCCGGGAAGCAACCGAACTGAAAAATCGCTTCCTGGCCAACATGAGCCATGAGATTCGGACCCCAATGAATGGCGTCCTCGGGATGCTCGAGTTTCTACTCAATACCGATCTGAACGCCGAACAGAGAGAGTATGCCGATTCAGCCCGGCAATCCGGCAGCGCGCTGCTGAACATTATCAACGACATTCTCGACATCTCCAAGATCGAAGCAGGCAAGCTGAATCTGGAATGTGTCCCCTTCGATCTCGCGCAGAATCTGCGCGATGTCGCCGGACACTTCGTCCTACGTGCCAAAGCCAAAGGACTCGAATTCCAAGCCGATCTGCCAGGCTCCCCGATACCGGTTCGTGGCGACCCCGGCCGGCTGCGGCAGATTCTTACCAATCTGCTGGGAAATGCGATTAAGTTCACCGAACACGGGAAAATGGGGCTCCGTGTGGAGATCGTCAGCGCACAAGAAGATCGGATTACCTGCCGCTTCTATGTCATCGACACTGGCATCGGAATCAGCGAACAGCAGCGCGCCCGCCTGTTTCAGAGTTTCGTTCAGGTGGATGGCTCCGCCACCCGCAAGTATGGCGGCACGGGTCTGGGCCTGGTCATTTCGAAAGAATTGGTGCAGATGCTGGGCGGAGAGATCGGCGTTGAGAGCCAGCCCGAGCGAGGCAGTGTGTTCTGGTTCACGGCAGTGTTTGCCCGCGATAAGGCCTCTGTCGCGGCGGAACCCGTCCACACTCATCTGGCGGGAATGCGCGTGCTGGTGGCGGTAGAGGATCTAACCAGTCACCGGTGGCTGGGCGCACTCGAGGCAGCAGGAGCAGACGTGCAGCGGGTCGCCTCACCCTCGCGGTTGCTGCCGGCGCTGCGGCTGGCTTCCGGAGGATCGGCACCCTTCCGCGTGGTCATCGTCGATATTGACCTGCACCAGCTCAATGCCACTACCCTCGCCCGCAATATTCGCAGTGACCCGAAAATCTCCGCCGTCGCTCTGATCGGCATTACGTCGGCTCCCGAGCACGTAGCGCTGCTGCGGGAAAGCGGATACACGGCATGCTTGCCCAAGCCCGTTCTATCGTCACAACTGGAAACCGTGTTGGACGAATTGGCGGGCCGCGACCGGTCCCAGCCATGCCAGCCGGGAGCTAACGCCAGCCATCCGGCTCCAGGCGATGGAGCCAAGCCCGAGCCGGCCGCTTCACCTCATGCAGACACAGCCGAACAGTGCCCGAACCGCCGCGCATTGCTGGCCGAGGACAACTCGATCAACCAAAGAATCGCATCGAAACTTCTTGCCAAAGCCGGATTTCAGGCCGACGTCGTTGACAACGGGGCCGCGGCGGTGGAGGCCGTCAAACAGACCGCGTATGATTTCGTTCTCATGGACTGTCAGATGCCCGAAATGGATGGTTTTGCGGCCACTGCCGTAATTCGCCAGTTGGAGGGCCAGCGCCGGCACACTCACATCATCGCGTTGACCGCCAACGCCATGGCCGGGGATAGAGAAAAGTGCCTGGCGGCCGGAATGGACGATTACCTCAGCAAACCAGTCAGCCTCCAGGCGCTACTGGAAGCGATCAACCGTCTGCAACCGGCTCGCACAAGCCTGGCTGCCGCGGCTCCGGCACGTTAAGCGAACCTGGCGGGTGCCTGAGATCGCCGGTGATCGCGGTGTCGCCGTTGGCGAACCCGGACCAAAAGGAATAGAATCATAGCCGGAGATCTCTAGAAAATGGAATTCCGGTCCGCTTCTGCCAGCCGTCGCGCCTTCCTTGCTGGCGCCACCGCGCTTTCGGCCTCACGGGTTATGGGAGCGAATGACCGTATCCGGTTGGGAATCATCGGCACCGGCGGTCGCGGATCTTACCTGATGGGAGTTGCCAACCGCACCAAGCGAATCGAATGGGTGGCGCTGTGCGATGCCTGGGATGTAAGACGCAACAGGGCCAAGGAATTGACCGGCCAGGTCCCCGACTACGCCGACTACCGCGCGCTGCTGGATCGCAAGGACATCGACGGTGTAATTGTCGCCACTTGGGACAACATGCACTCCACCGTGGCCATCGATGCCTGCCGGGCCGGCAAAGACGTTTATGTGGAAAAGCCGATGACTTCCGTTCCGATGCAGGGCGTCGGCGTCGTCCAGGCCGTCCGCGAGTCCAACCGGATTGTCCAAGTGGGTATGCAGCAGCGCAGCATGGCGCATTTCATCGAGGCCAAGCAGCGTTTCTTCGACAGTGGACTGATCGGCAAGGTACACATGGTCCGGACTGTCTGGAACGGCAACGGCGGCTACACGTATCCGGTGCCTCCCGGCATGGAGACCAAGCCCGCGGGACTCGACTGGAATGCCTGCCTCGGTTGGCTGCCGAAAATTCCCTGGGATCCCAAGCGGTACTTCAATCGATTTGCATACTGGGACCTGTCAAGCGGCGGGCAAACCGGCGGCCTGTTCGTTCACTGGGTAGACGTCGCACACTGGTTTCTCGGATTACACAAGTCCGAAGCAGCGGTAGCCCTCGGCGGGATCTATCAATTCCGGGATGGCCGTGACACACCGGACAACATCAATGCCGTCGTCGAGTACCCCGGGGATCTGAACATCACCTTCGAAGCGACCCTCACCGATCAGGCGGGTGAGGGTACCGACATCGTCTTCATGGGAACCGGTGGGCGGCTTCACATTAACCGGGGTGGCTACCGTTTCCTGCCAGGCAAGCAGGCGGCGGACCGGACGGAAATCCTCGGCCAGAGATCTTCCGAAGAGTCGCACATGGCCAACTGGCTGGATTGCATTCAATCCCGGAAGCAGCCCGCCGCTGACGTCGTGGAGGGCCATTATTCTTCCCTGGCATGCCATATCGTGAACAACGCGTATCGCTCCGGTACGCGCGCAACCTGGCAGCCGGAGTGGGACGTCTGATCACGCCGAAAGCCACGCCAATCCAACCCCCAGTGTCGGACCCAGAATCGGAACGCCCCCCTTCAAGTACTTCCTGAAACAGATGGGAGTCCGGCGACGGGATGGTGGGCGCATTCGGCCGTTTTTCGGCAGACTCGCACGAAGAAACCCGATAGCCGGAGGTTGGCCACCACGATCATCATCCCGAACAGCAACGCCAAGGTTTGAAAATCGATCGACTGGAAGGTCTCCGGAAGCGTTAATACTCCGAAAACAACCATCAAGCTTGCGCCGAGAATGGCGGCGCCGGTACGGGTCGACGCGGAAGCCGGGCAGTCGCCCAATGGCTAACACCAGGTATGTTCCCAGGAACAGCAGCGTGGCAGTCACGCCTTCAGCATAAGTAACTTCGGCCCTGATTCAATCGCATCCCACCGGCAGGGCAGGCCTGCGCGGGAACCGGTCGCCAAAGTCCCGATTTTTACCTTCGATCTTTGCTTTCAATTTGATCCATGTTTGTACCCTGTGCTACCATGGGATTGCTCTCATGGACCGGACTCTCCCCACGGCTCCCCGCAATCCCACAAAATGGAGTGAATAACAGCAACCGAATGAGTTTCACCGTGTTTCTTGGAAATTTACCTGCCTGGGTAACGGCAGACGATATCCGATCGTGGTTGACATCGGAAAACCTCGTCGCTGACAACATCAAAGTCATCCGCAACCCCGAGACCCAGGAATCCAAAGGCTTCGCCTTCATCGACGCACCGAACCAGGAAGAGATGCAGGCCATCATCCGCCGTTTCGACCGGGCTCCGCTCGAGGAACGCCTGCTTCGCGCCAATCCTGCTCAACCGCCCAAAGGGAAAGGACAACCCGTACGAAGTGGTACTGTCCCGGCTGCTGGTACTGGCGTTTCGCCCGCCTCCGATCGGAATCGGCGGGGAGGAAAAAAACACCGCCGCGGGACAGCCCGGACTCCTCAAAGTGCCTTTGCCGAAGAGTTGGCCAAAGCCCTGTAACAGGCCGGCTTCCAAACCGAACGGCACCGCGATTTTGGGCTGTGCCGGTTCAGCAGTCGATTTCTCATTAGGCGCCTGATCCCTACCTGAATATCCCAGTGTCACTGGTTCCAGCCATCTGTAACCGCGCCAAAGCGGCCGGTTGCGTGGCGGCATGCCCCGGAAAACCCCTGTATCGCTTCCACTTCCTCGCGCATCAGATAAATGCGAGTGTTATACTGGGCGCGGCTTTGATCGGCTGTAGCGTGCCCTGCGGGGTGTATCGTGAATGACCTTCTGATAATCCGAATCCTCTTCATTCTCCTGCTTTCCTGCACCGGGTATCTCCTAAAACCGTTCGGCATGTCAGAACATCCCTGGCTGGCTGCCGTTGCCGGAGCATTACTCGGCTGTGCGATCGTTTTTTTCGAAATCCGGCTTAAACAGGTCAGCTTAAAACGGCTGATCGGCGCCGCGATCGGCTCCATTTTAGGAATTTTCGGTGCGTTTCTGATGTCCCTGGTTCTCCAGAATACCGCCCGGCTCATCAGCGTGGACAACCGGCAACTCCAGATGACGTTCGAGTTCCTTCAGGTCGGAATTCTGCTCTGGATGGCGTATGTGGGCCTGGTGGTTGGCGCCAACAAGGGCGATATGCTTAACCTGTCCGCGCTCGGAGGACTGTTTGGTGGTGAAAAGTCGGCCAAGCACTCCTTCAAGATCCTCGACACCAGTGTAATCATCGATGGCCGTATCGCCGACATCGCCGAAACCGGTTTTCTGGACGGGACTATCGTGGTACCCCAGTTTGTGCTCCGGGAGTTACAACTGGTGGCCGACTCCGCCGATTCCATGAAGCGTAACCGTGGACGCCGTGGTCTCGACATCCTTCAGCGGATCCAGAAAATGGCCGAACTGAATGTCCAGCTCATCGAAGACGACTTCCCCCAGGTCCGCGACGTGGACATGAAGTTGATTGAGTTGGGAAAGGTCTATGACTGCAAGATCGTCACCAACGATTTCAACCTCAATAAGGTGGCGCAATTGCACGGCGTGGAGGTTCTCAATATCAACGAACTGGCCAACGCGCTCAAGCCCATCGTACTGCCCGGTGAAACGATGCGCGTCTTTATCCTCAAAGAAGGAAAAGAGTACAACCAGGGAGTTGCCTACCTGGACGATGGCACCATGGTGGTGGTGGACAACGCCAAGAAGATGATCTCGAAAACCATCGACATCTCGGTCACCAGCGTCCTGCAGACCACCGCCGGCAAAATGATCTTCGGCCGGTTCGATGAGCGGCTCCACAGTGTCCACGAGGTCAAGCCGGCGGCCCCGCATTCCACCGAACGGCGGGAACACGCCGCCGCCGGCTCAACACCCCCGGCGCCGTCACACTGATTCGCCCGCCGGTCAGCGCTTTCCGGACTGGAGCGTGTATCTGTGCAGATGGTGCTTGTGTAGCTCAAAGGCTTGGTAGAGGCGTTCCACGCCATAACGCACATCCGGGGTCCAGGTGAAGCTCCAGGACTCGTTGTCGAGCACCAGGGGAATTTCCGTACCCGCCGGGGTGGTGTCCGAAAGCCGGACGACGCTCGTCCGGTTCTTGGCGCCGGTCCACTCTAACTGCTTTTGCTCCTCAATGTCCATTACCTCCGCCAGCCAGGTTGAGTCTGTATAGACTTTGGCCCGGTACCAGTTACCCTTGTCGAACGGGTCGAGCCCCTGCGCGATCTGGACCCAGATCGTCGCCTCCTCCCCTGGTTCCAGGATGCCGTTGCCGTTGCCCTTCCCCTCGGTAACCGTGCGCTCGATCGCCCTCCCGCCGCCCTGATTGCCTTTCTGGCGGAAAACGGAGAACGTGTGCGTGCGCCCGTCCAGAATCTCAAGGGCCACCGGCGTTGTCATCGTACTGGGTGCAATCAGCAGGTCGAAATCCAGCATCTCCTTCTCGTAGGTGCCGTCGTGAGTCAGCTCCACCTGGATGCGCGCCGGCGCCCAATCGCCGCCGCCGGAGACGAAACGGGCCGATAACCGGTCGCTGAAGTCGGCGGTCGCGCCGGAAGCAAGTTCCGGTACGGCGGCGCGCGCGCTGATAAACTCAACGGTCGGATATTCACTGGATAGCCGTACCGTCAGATTCTTCAGCGGCGCGCCTCGTGGATTGTAGATCCGCACCGGGAGAGCAAACGGACGGCCAGGCAGTACCCGAACAAAGTCTTTGCCGGTCACCGGCAACAACACCGGCATCTGCGCCCCGGTTCCCTGCCCCAGGATGCTCAACTGATGTCCGGTGCCGTCAACCTCAATTCGCAGGCGTCCTTCGGCATCGGCCGCGACCTCCTTCTTCACTGCTGCGCCCCCGCCAAGCGGCCGATCGAGGATCGCATAGGTCGCGCCCGCACGGTACAACGGCGGTGTCAAAACTTCAATCCGCCTCCGGGCCGCCGGTCCATCGGGCGCCCAGACGCGGGTATAGACGCGCATTCCGTCCTGTGAGACGTCCTGAAGACAGGTAATCGCCTCCCCTGGACCTTCCGCGCGGACGTCATACCCCCAAACCGAGAAATGGGGGTAGGCGTCATCGTGACTCCAGGTCACGGGCACATTGTCCAGGTTCGACTGCGAAAAGGCGCGCATGTGAAACGCCAGCGTCTCGGCGATGGAGGTCGCCCAGTGGCGATGATACTCATCCCGCCGGTACTCGAAATTCACATTCAATGCCCGCGCGTAAGCCATGCGAGTCTCTTCGTGATACTGGCTGATGTAGTCTCCGCTGGCCCGTATGAGGCGTATCATTACCTGCTGGTGGTTGGCTACATGGTCCTTGGGACGCCATAGCACGCGGTGGCCCGCTTCGCCGATGTAGAACTCCGGCCCCGGGTTGAACGAAGATGCGCTGCCAATCAGATCCGGGTAGCGGGCGCTAAGCCAGAGGCTCATAAAACCGCCCATACTCAGGCCGGAGGTGCCGCGGTGGCGCCGGTCAGTTAGGGTCCGGTAGTGCGAATCGATGTAGGCGGCCTGTTCTTTGAAATACTCGCCAAAATCGTACTCCACATCCTTACCCTGAATGTCCCAGGGCGAGCCCCCATAGAATCCCGTATAGTTGCGGGGGACGTATCCATCAACGGCAACCACGATCAGGTCATGCCCGGCCACGAACGCGGCGATCTTCGGCACGGTATCGGTGCCGTTGTCGTATTTCTCCAGCGTGTAGCGGTCGCTATGGCCGTGAAAATAGTAGACCACGGGATAGGCCTTGCCCGAAGTGGCATAGTCCGGCGGCAGAAAGACGCGATAGTGACGCGGACCATGAAAGATCTTCGACGGGTAGGTGCAATCATGGAACGGCTGCACACCCGAAGCGGCCGTTGCAGCCAGCAGAAGGCAGGCTATCGGGAAAACGTTCATCTCGGCTGAGCGTAACATAGGCAACCGCGGGGCGCTCTCCGCTGATACTGTTACGGACGCGACGCCTCGATCTGTCACAATTGTAAGTGACGCATGAACTTCGATCCCCTGGCCTATGGTCCCCAAGTGGCCGCGATTCTTGCCCTCGACGGCAACGGAACTCGCGTCATGCCTCTCGCCGCCGGAACCTGCTGTTCCGCCGAGGCGCGGGGGGTGATCAGAAGCACGACTGCGGCTGGGTTGTTTCCAGCAGCCAGCAGCCCTGAGGCGGCGATGGCCGGGCTATGGCTCTACTTCTCGTGCCTTGACGAATCTCATCGGGTCTCCCAGCAGGTGCCCTCGATTGAGGGCAGCTTTTGGCATGGCATTATGCACCGCCAGGAACCGGATGCCGGCAACTCGGCCTACTGGTTCCGGCGGGTGGGTAACCATCCACTGTTTCCCGCCCTCAGGGAACAGGCTGAGCGGATTGTGGCGCGCCACCCTGGCACACGGTTCCAACCCGGAACGCAGTGGGATCCGTTCGCGTTCATTGATTTTTGCAGTGATTCACGATCCACAACCAGTTCCGCTGACCACCGGGCAGCGCTGGAGATTCAGCGTGTAGAGTGGCAGCTTCTATTCGATTACTGCGCGAGGCGCCAATCAGAATGAGACGATCGCTGATGATCCTGCTGGCCCTGGCCATTGCGGCCGCCGGCCTGTGGTGGTACTTGTCCTTTCGCTCGCACGCCGCGCCGATTCCTTTCGCTAAAGTACTGAGGGAAACGCTGATCAGCACCCTCGAGACAAACGGGAAAGTGGAGCCTTCACAGTGGGTGGACGTACACGCGGAACGGGCGGCGTCCGTACAGGAAATTTATGTGAAACCGGGCCAGACCGTAGCCAAGGGTGCGGCACTCATGCGGCTGGAATCCTCTGAGGCCCGTGCGGACCTGGCTGCCGCCGAGGCGCGTATTCAACAGGTTCGCTCCGAGTTGGAGGTCATGGCGGAAGGGGGACGAGCCTCCGACCTGGCCGATATCGAGAACTCGGCGATAAAATCCCAGCTCGACCTCAAAATCGCCGAAAATGACCTCAACACAGTGAAACGGTTGCAAAAGCGCGGCGCGGCTACGGCGCAGGAGGTAACCGACGCGCAGAATCGTGTGGAGCAGGTACAGGCGCAAATTCGCGCTCTGCAACGCCGCAAAGCCTCACTGGTGAGCGGCCCCGACCGTAAAGCGGCCGCGGCACGGCTTCGGGATGCCCAATCGGCGGCGCAACTCGCCCGCGAACGGCTTTCCATGGCCAACATTCGCGCACCGATCGCGGGAACTGTCTACAACCTGCCAGTACACACGGGAGCTTGGGTCGCCTCGGGTGGCATACTGGCCAGCATCGGGCAGATCGACCGGGTCCGGGTAACACTCTTCGTGGACGAACCCGAACTGGGCCGGGTAAGCGACGGAATGCCGGTCACGATCACCTGGGATGCACTGCCGGGGCAGAACTGGACCGGGACCGTGGACCGCACCCCGACGCAGGTGATTTCGCTCGGCACGCGCCAGGTGGGCGAAGTACTCTGCCTGATCGACAATCCCGGTCATGACCTGCTGCCCGGCACCAACGTAAACGCCCGCATCAGGTCGCGCATAGTGGAAAACGCACTGACGATACCCAAGGAGGCATTACGACGCCAGGGCGGCGCCTCGGGAGTCTTCCTGCTCCAGGGCAACCGGATCGTATGGCGCGCGGTAACAACCGGCATATCGAGCGTCACCCGGGTTCAGATAACGTCCGGGTTAGCGCCGGGAGATTCGGTCGCTCTCGCTACGGACCAATCCCTAGCCAACGGCATGGAAGTTCAGGCCAGCTACCCGTGAGCGTGTAGCGCGGGTTCTTCAAGGATTAATGTTCCCGCGGCGGCGTCCAGTGTCGCCATCACGCCTTCCGGCAGGGTCAACTGGTCTGCCGTGTGGCCGATCGTCAAGCCCGAGAGCACGGGAATCTTCAGCCGCCCCAGGATGCGGTCCACAACCTCACCCGTGCTGAAGGTGGCCTCGAAACTCGGCTCGAATTTCCGTGGGACACATTCCAGACATTCTCCCCACACGATGCCGGCGGCCTGCTCGAGCTTTCCGGCCAGATGCAACTGCGTGAGCATGCGATCGATACGGTAGGGTTCCTCGCCGACATCTTCGAGAAAGACGATCCGGCCGCGGGTGTCGATCTCGTACGGCGTGCCGAGCGTGCTCGTCACCATGGTGAGGTTCCCCCCCAGCAGCCGTCCGCGGGCCGTGCCGCCACGAACGGCGCGCAAGGTGTGCTCCGGACGCAGGGCATTACGGACGGGCGGATTGGTCACGGCTCCCAGCGGTTTGGATTCGAACAGCGCCCGGCGAAAGTGCCGTTCGGTATATTCGGTGAAATCGGCCAGCGCCATCGGGCCATGAAAGGTAATTAAGCCGGTCATCCTGTGGATCCCGAGATGCAGCGCCGTGATGTCGCTGTAGCCAACCAACACCTTCGGATTAGCCCGAATCAGCCGGTAATCGAGATGATCGAGCAACGCCGCCGAACCGTACCCGCCGCGGATGCAAAAGACTCCCCGGATGTCCGGGTCGCGAAACATCTCGTGCAAATCCTCAACCCGCTCGGCCACGTCCCCCGCAAGGTAGCCTGTGCGTTTACCGACATTCCGGCCGAGACGGTATTTCAGCCCGAAGTACTCCACCGTGTGGATGGCGAGCGCGATGCGATCCGGATCGGAGACGTACGTCGCGGGAGTGACAAGGCCGACGCGGTCACCGGGCCTGAGAGCCTCCGGCGCCAGAATCGGCGGAAGCGCCGCGGCTAGCGGCGCGCCAACGGCGGAGGTCAAAAATGCTCTGCGGCGCACTGCTGCCAGTGTAACGCGCCGCTTCACTCTGCTTACACCCACATTCCAGCCCGGTTGTTGAACCTCCGTGACAATATCCGCGCGCTGCACCGGTCGACCGGCCGCGGAAGCGGCTGGCCGCTCAAAGACCGGTTCTCTGCAATTGGGGTGAGGCGCCGGATTCGGCAGCGCCTCACCGCTCGCATCGGATACCCGTCTTCAGAACCCAACCTTCAGGCTGAATTGCAGCACCCGCGTTCCGCCAACACTGGTGATCTGGCCAAAGGTCGCGCTGCCGAGCTTGGTCACCGGTCCGCCCAGTTGGGGATGGTTGAATGCACCGAAAAACTCCGCCCGGAAGGTGGTGTACATGGATTCTCGAAGGAATCGCATCGGAAACGTCTTCGACATGGCGAGATCGGCGTTCGAACCGCCCGGCGCGCGTAGAATCCCTCGTCCGGCGCTACCCCAGGTTCCCGGCACAGCCTGCTGCACCGCCGCGGTGTTGAAGTATTGCGCGATGCGCTGGCCGCGCGGCCGGTCGTTCGGCAGAGGCAGGTTGCCGGAAATGACGGCAAGCGGGGTTCCCGCACCGGCCATGGCGTCGTTTGTACTGGTGAAACCCGTTGCGCCTCCGGTATTCGCCCGGTATATGCCGCTCAGTTGCCAGTCGTCCGTGACAGCCCCCAAGAACCTGGATTGAAGAATTTTGCCCGGTCCCGGGAGCGCCCAGACGACGGAACTGATGAACAGGTGAGTCAGATCAAAGTCGGATGGTCCACGCTGCATGCGCCAGTTGGTCGGATTCCAGACCCTGCCGCCAGTCGACATCTCGTTATTACCGGAACTATAGTCGAGCGCCTTGGAGAATGTATACGCCACCTGCGCGCTAAAGCCCTTGCTAAACCGCTTTTGAACTGAGGTCTGTAATCCGTTGTAGATAGAATTCTGGCCGCTAAACAGACCGGACAGGGTAGAAAACTCCTGCATTGGCCGGCGCTGATTCACGGTATTCCGGTTCTGACTCAGGTTCTTAGCCGGGTCCGAATTCAAATTGTAGTTGTAAATCGGATAATTCAACTGGATGTCTGAAATCAGTTGGGATCCCTTGGTGCCAACGTAACTTGCCTGAAACGTCCAACTCGCTATTGCGTGCTGAATACTAACATTCCAGTTCTGTGTATTGGGCACCTTCAGAGTTGGCTGATAGACGACGGCCGCGTCGGGCAACTGGAAGGGCGTGTTCCGGTCAAAGTCACCCGCGGCGGGAAACAGGTTCAGATTCTCACGCCCACGATACGGGTCGTCAAACAGACCGTCCTGGAAGGCCACGGTGAAACTGAACGGCGTCTGCAGGTTCATGTTGTTGAGCCCATACATCAGCGGGACGTCGTAAAAGATGCCATAACCGGCGCGCACACTGGTCTTGCCGTCGCCCATAACATCCCAAGCCAGTCCGATCCTGGGTGCGAACTGTTTCTTGGCTGCTTCCACGCCGGACTTGGGAATGGTGTAGCCGGATACGGTATCTCCGGGATAGAACAATCCGCGAGGCGAATTTACATAACGCTGGGACTTCAAGCCCGCCTTGTACGCATCGAGTCGAAATTGAACTTCACGATCCAGAATATCCGTCATCGGCGTAAACGGTTCCCAGCGTAGTCCATAGTTCAGTGTCAGCCGGCGTGAAATCCGGAAAGCGTCGTTAATGTAGAAACCCTGATAGTGGAACCGGCGGGCCTCATTCTCGCCGTTGCTCTGTTTGAACGAGCTCAACAGGCCCAGCATGTAATCGGCTTCGTCATAATTGGTGTACTTGCCGTTGAAGCTGAATACGCCTGAGCCGTTAAAAGCGTTGATTTCATTGTACCGGGACCACGTGAGGTCCCCGCCGAACGCCAGGCTGTGGCGGCCTTTGATCCAGTGCCAGGAATGCGTCAGCTCGATGTTTGTGCGGGCGAACACCGCGGGCGGATTCGGAGTGCCGGGCGCTTTGGTCCCGCTGGTGCCGCTCAACCCCACCGAGATCTGGTTGGATGATGGGTAGACATTAACTCCGAAATCCGTGATGTTCTTCTGGAAGCCGGGGTAGCCGCGCGTTCCACTGGTTCGTGACATGGTCACGTGCGTATCCGCGATCAGCGATGAAGAGGCAACGTAAGTGTAACCCAGGGTAGCATTCTTGCTAAAGCTCCAACTCGATAGCGCCACCGACTGTATATTCTGCGGGTCGAAGCCAATGATGACCGGAGACGTATTCTGAAGATAGCGCGCCAGCAGGCTGTGCTTTGTGTTCGGGCGCCAGTCAACTCGCAGGATGTACTCCCTCGGATCGGTCGTTGTCTGGCTTCTCCAATAGGTGAAACCGTCCGGACCGGGAATCGGGGAGAGCTTTAGCAGATTGACGGCCGCAGGAGAAAACAGATTCGTTGGAATCATGTTATTTGGAAAGGGCTGGCCCGCGGTTGGGTCAAGAAGGATCACCGGAGTCTTCCGCGACAACAGATCTGAAAAGTTGCCCGTGCGGTGGGCGGCAGGCATTGTCAGCGCTTTACTCTCGGTGGGTGAAGTCCGAATCCAGGTCCGCTGAATGCCGCCGAAGAAAAACAGCTTGTCTTTAATGATAGGGCCGCCAAAGGTGAATCCCGCCTGATTCCGTTTCAATTGGTCCGATTGATGCAGAAAGTAACTGCTTGCGTTGACATCGTAGTTGCGCAGGAACCAGAAACCGCCGCCGTGAAATTCGTTCGATCCACTCTTGGTGATCACGTTGACCGCGGCGGCGGAACTCTTTCCCACCTCGGCGCTCATATTACTGGTCTGTACCGAAAACTCATCCACCGCATCCGGAAACGGATAGGGTGCGTTGGTATTCGTCAGGTTGTCCTGGTTGTCGCCTCCATCCAGGGTAAAGCGGGTATTGTTTTGGCGGGAGCCGTTAACGGAGAACTTCTGGTTTTCCGCGGCGTTCTTGGCATCACCGGCGATGCCGGCCGCACCAGCGTCCACAGCCCCCGGCACCAACAATCCCAGTTGCAGCACGTTGCGTCCATTTAGCGGGAGTTCCAGCACCCGTTTGCCGTCTACCACGTTCTTGATGGTGGCGCTGCTGGTTTCCACGGTTGCTCCGGCAGCCTCCACCTGAATCTGGGTGCTAACGTCACCCACCTGCAAGACAGCGTCAATCTTGACGTTGTCGTTCACCTGCAGCAGAATACCTTTCTGTTCGAACGATTTGAATCCCTCGCGTCTTACCGCAATGGTATAGTTGCCGATCGGAATCAGCGGAAAGGTGTACTGCCCCATTTGATTCGTCACGGTCTCGCGGACCTGATTGCGTTCCAGGTGCGTCAACGTGACCTTGGCGCCAGGGATCGCGCCACCCTGTACATCGACAACGGTTCCGAAAACTCCTGCCGTGCCCGCCTGCTGCGCCAGGCAACAGGTGCTGAGAATAAGTCCTGCCAGAATGCCGGCAAGAATGAAAGTGATCGAGACATACCCTTTGCGCTTACTCATGATCTTTACCCTCCCAACGATTCATTTCCCGTCTTGCCTGGGGGCTGTGCCCAAGGCATTTCCTATTTCCCTGACCGCCGTCTTTGAAGCGCCTTGCATCTCCACTCGCCGGGCCACTCGTGTCAGATCATTCCCCAACAGCAATATGCGTTGACTCCGGGCTCCGCTGACGCGCAGAAAGTTCCTCGTAGTGGGCACACGCGATCCGCGCACGAATGCATCGATGACATTGTTGAACCAGACAACGGGTGAATCTCCGGCCAGCGTGCCGGTCCGGAAGCCGTCGACGTCAAGATCGCGCACGTCATCAAAAATCATGGCCGGCCGAAGGTCTTCCTTGTCCCATCGAAGTTGGATATTGGACAGCGAGAGGCCATCGGCGTGCCGCGCATATAGACCAAACGCAGGCAGGGTGCCGAACATGGTGCCCTCCGGGTACTTGGCAACGTGCTCGGGGACATCCAGGTTGCCCGGGCCGGCATTGCCACCCTGCATGGTGATCTGCAGGTTCGATAGCGCCACCCCGCGGACCCAGGAACCCGGAACCGCGGTGACCGACGAGGTCATGGTGGCATCCCGCGCCACAATGTTGTTGAAGGATATGTTTTCTACCGAACCCGGCTCGGGTGGATTCATTCCCCGGCCGCGATTTCCCAGCCGGACAAAGATCGGGGTCTGCACTCCCACCATCGAGATGTTCGAAATCGCAACACCGTTGATGTGCGCGCCGTCCACCGATTCCAACGAGATCCCGGACAGGGGCGGCCGGCCCTTGTCACGCGGTAGCATAGTAATATTACTTACAGTGACATCCTTAAAATCCCAACTGGATTCGGTACCGAACTTGAAGTTACTGCAATTTGTACGGGTTATGCAGTTTGTTACTACCAGGTGTTCCACATTGCGCCTTTGATCCATACCCAGGGAAGGACTTCCCTTCGGACAGATCGCATCGTCATAGCAATCGATGTAACAGTTGGCGATTCGCACGTAGCGGGACGCGTCCGGGTCGATTCCATCGGCGTAGCCGTTCAGGATCGTCACGCCATCGACATCGACATAATCGGAACCCCAGAAACTGATGGAGTAGTTGGGCGAGTTCTGCACCGTGACGCCACGGATGGTCACATACTGGCAGTTCTTGATGGCAACCGTCTTCGGCCCGCGGCGCCGCGTGCGGTTGCCGTCTATTACTCCCTGCCCGGTTATGGCGATGTGATGGACACCGTCGGCTACCAACAGGCCATGGTGAAAGAATGTCGTTTCATTATCGGAAACAGACTTGAACGGCAACGGCTCATACGGATCAAAGTCGCTGTCATCCGTGCTGGCCAGGATCACGGATCCGTTATCGAGATGCAGGGTCACCTTGCTCTTCAGGTGAATCGTGCCGCACAGATATCTCCCGGCGGGCACCCAGACGGTACCGCCACCCTGCGCGGCAGCGGCATCGATTGCCTGTTGTAACGCGGTCGTATCCTTGGCGGCGCCGTTTCCCTTGGCGCCAAATTCGCGTACGTTGAATGTAGCAGCCTGGGCGGCAGCCAGAAACAGTACAACCGCGAGGCCCATCCGAAAGCGCGACACCATTTCCATCCCCCGAACACACAAAATAGGAAGCTTGGGAGGAATTGTAACCGCTTTCAGAACAAAATGCAAGGACTAGATTTCAGGCAAGATTGACGCTGGCGGAGGCGTCTGAGGTAGGATCGAAGCTTGGGCAAAAAGCTCTTCAAAACGGTACACGATGTGGCCCGGGCGGCTGGGGTAAGCGTGGCCACCATCTCACGGGTATTGAATCAGCATCCTAATGTGAGTCAGGGCACAAGGGAGAAGGTGCTCGCTCTCATCGAGCAATCGGGATTCCGCCCGAATGCCATTGCGCGGCGCCTGGCGCAGGGGCGCTCCGGCATGCTCTGCTTCCTGCTGGCCAACCGGGACATTATTCACTCCTTCCACTCCAGGGTGCTCAAAGGTGTGGAAGACTACTGCCGGCAGCACCATCGGCAGGTGATTTTCACCAGGTTCGACTACGGCCCCAACGATGCCATGCCCGCCGAAACTCTGCCACGGATGGTGCGCGAATACCGTGCCATCGATGGTGTGCTGGTGGCCGGTACAAATTACCCAAACCTCCTCCAGTACTTCTCCAGCGTGGAACTGCCCTACGTGCTGTTCGGCAATAACCTGGTAACCGGGTCGCTCGCGCTTCCGGCTAAGCACGCGGTTTCGTTCGACGAGCAGGCCGGCGCCCGCGACGCCACCCAGTTCCTGTTTGAGTTGGGACACCGGCACATAACGTTTGTGGGAAACCTGGCGCTACACTGGTACCTGCGCCGGCAACATGGTTACGCGTCCGTGATGAACCGGTACGGGCTGCCGCCGGCCACCATCGACATCCGGGATGAAGCCGATTGCGTGGAATTGGGCAGGCGCTCGGTCCCGCTCCTGCTGCGCCAGTTCCCCAGAACAACCGCAATTCTGGCCCAGGACGACGAAACTGCCATCGGAATCATGGAAACTTTGAGGAGACTGGAGATCCGGGTGCCCCAGGACATCAGTCTGATGGGCTACGACGACATCTCCGAGATCCGCTACCTCCGCCCCGCGCTGAGTTCCGTGCGCGTGCCCAAGGCCGCCATCGGATGGCAGATGGCCGAAACACTGGCGGGCGTTGCACCTGGAAAGCGGACCCGCGCCCTGCCGCCGCTGGCGACTGAACTGGTGATCCGCGACTCCTGCATGCGATTGCCTTCCGCCCCCGAATGACTTGTAATCGGTACCAACCGGTTTGACAGATCTCCGGGCGGTGGCATAATCTGATACTCGCAATCAGATAGATGCACGGAGGTTCAACCGATGTCCCGACAACACCGCAATGTGACTCGCCGCGAGTTGCTAACCACCGCTACCGCCGGCGCCGTTATCTCTTCCACCGCCTGCCGGCCGAAGACCGGAACCGTTTCTGGCAATGCCACCCTGCCTGCCGTTCTCGGCGGACAGCCGGTCCGGACCGCCAGGTTCCCTCCCTGGCCGGTATTCCGCCAAACGGACGAAAACGCCGTGCTACCGGTCCTCCGCAGCGGCGTCTGGTCCCGGGACAAGGTGGTGGACGAGGCCGAGATCCGATTCGCCCGCCTGATGGGCGCCAAATACTGCCTGGCAACCTGCAACGGGACCAACGCGCTGGTTACCGCCGTGCGTTCGATTGGCATCCAGGCCGGCGACGAGGTCATCACCACCCCTTACACCTTTGTCGCTTCGGTACTGCCAATTCTGCTGGCCAACGCGTTGCCGGTCTTTGCCGATATCGATCCGGACACCTGGCAGATTAATCCAGCCAGGATCGAGGCGAAAATCAATCCCAATACCGCCGCCATACTGCCGGTTCATATCATTGGCGGCATTTGCGACATGGATCGCATCAACGCTCTCGCCTCCAAGCACAAACTCAAAGTCATCGAAGACGCCTGTGAGGCCCACGGAGGCGAGTGGCGCGGCAGGAAAGTGGGAACGCTTGGCGACCTCGGCTGCTTCAGCTTCCAGAATGGAAAGTCACTCACCTGTGGAGAAGGCGGCGCGGTTCTGGGTAACGACCGCGCGCTGCTGGACCGCTGCTACTCCTTCCACAACATGGGCAGGCCGCACGGCGGCATTACTTCGCGTAACGGGCAAGGCCACGTCATGGTCGCCACCAAATGCCGAATGGCCGAATACCAGGCGTCCATGCTGATGACTCAAATGGAGTCGTTCAACGCCGAGAGCGCGCGCCGCAGTGAAAACGCCCTCTACCTTACGCAGAAGCTGCAACAGATACCAGGCATCGTTCCCCGCAAGGATTATCCGCAAGTCACCCACACCGCCTTCTACTACTATGGCTTCCGTTATAAGAAGGACCACTTCGGCGGCCTCTCGCGGGCTAGCTTCATCAAGGCGCTGCAAGCCGAGGGCATCCACGCCAGCACCGGACTGGGAGTCATCGAAGGCAAGCCGATCAACAAGGAAGGCTGCATCGAAGACGCTTTGCAGTCCAGGGTATACCAGAAAGTGTATCCAGCGGCGAAACTCGCCGCCTATGCGGCCGCCAACGAATGTCCGGAAAGCGACCGTCTGGTTCAAGAGACGGCCGGCTTCCACCAGAGCATGTTACTCGGCACCCGGCAGGACATGGATGACATCTGCGCGGCTGTAACCAAGATTTACGAGAATCGCGTCAAGCTCGCCGCCAGGCTTTAGCAGCTTGCGGAAAGGCCCGCAAAACAGTTCGCTGACGCGCATTCCCACATTGGCGCTCTGGCCACGGCGCCCCTTCAGGGTTCCAGCCGGAGCGTCACCACCTGCCACGGGGAGATCTCAAACTCAACGCTGTCTCCCTGAATCGCCGCCGCGCCAGTGGCCTGCTCCACCAGGTTGCAGAGCGTTGCCTTCTTCGGCGTCACCGGTCCCTTCCACGTCACACGGGACCTCTTCCCCTCAGTCTCATAGAAGCGAACGACAAAGCCGTTCCCGTCTTCAGCCAGTTTCATCGCCTGCAGAATCACGTTTTTCGGCAGGCCTTGGCTGAAAGAAGCTTCCTTCGCCGGTAGAGTTCCCTGCTGGCGTCCGGTGAACGTAGCTTGCTTTCCGGGGATGTTGCTCTCCACTTTGTTGGCAATCACCCGCGCCACCAGCGGCGTATTATGCTCCCATCCGAAATGGGTAGTGTCGCCCTCGCGCCACCCCCCCGAGTGGGATGTCACCGAGAAATTGACTTCGAAGACCCCCAGCCGCCAGTCTTCGCTACCCTGCCAGAACGCCCCGTTGGTGTTCTCCTTGTTGTTCATGATGTAGAAGAAGAACGCAGGACGCTTTGGCTCGTACTCCATGGTCCATTCGTTGGTCCTGATCTCGCCAAACTCGATGGCGGGCACTTCACGGGTGGCTACGGAGACCCCAAACTCGGCATTCGAGGCGTCGGCCCAGTGCTGGATGCCGCTGAAGCCGGTGAACGAGCCGGAAAGCTGGTCTTTGTGCGGCCGGAAAACCGCGCCCGGCAGTTCACAGGAGATCCCAAAACCCGGCACATCGAATGGAAAGGCGTAGTAGACCTCCTCCTTGACCAGCGTGGCCCGCTTGTGAATGCGGTTCACGAAGTCGATCCGGCGGATGCCCGGATACAGAATTACCTCTTGCGTGATATGCGCCGGCGCCGGACTGTCCTTCAGGTGAATGTCGGCAATCAGGCTCTTCATGGCCGGACCGTCCTGGCCGGTCTCGATCCTGGCAATCAGTGGCGAGTATGTGGCGATGTTATAAGCGGACGTAGGAATCCGGCCGAGGTGAGTCCGCGGATGGTTATCCTGATAGATTGCCTCATGGCTGCCGGTAAGGCTGTAATATATGTACTGATTTACCTTCTCGGTGGCCTTTTGGTCAACTAGTTCACGCTTGAGTTGTTTGTCGAAGATACTGGAGACTCCGCCGGTTACCGGATCGAGTTGAACCAGGTAGAACTCGTTTTCGATCGTGTTGCCGGAAACTCGAAGGTTATCCGGCGGGAAACTGGGCCGCGCCGGCGCGCGTTCCAGCCGGTACGTCTTGTACCCCAGCGGGGGTACATTTTTGGCGATAAACAAAATGGTGTCCTGAAGACGGTCGCCCAAAATTGCCTGGTACGGTACCCGTTCGCCGGTGGTATTGTCCACCAGATTGTAGTATTGATCGGCACGGCCGATCTTCAACGCGCGATGAAGGATGCGGACCGCGTCCGTCCGGGTCCATGAAAGAGGGTTGAAAACAATCACCGCCGGGTCGCCCGTTGGGATCTTCGAGGCAATCGCCTGAAGTGAGTTGCCAAGAAGCTGATCGGAAACTCGAGCCGCGCGGTAGGCAAACTCTTTTTTATCTTCCCAGGACTCTTTGTAATAATCCCACTCGGGGTGGTCCAGCGCGCCACCGGAGCGCTGCAAGGCGATGTGCTCCCAGAACCAGTTATCCATGCCGTAAGTGTGATCGGTGTAGACTAACAAGTCCTTGTACGTATTTGTGATGTCCTGGTGAGGGTAAGGCCGGTCGGTCCCGATCAACTGGCCGATCACCGCGAATTTCTCGGCCGAGAGAATTTCCTCGGCCGCGCGCCGCTTCATGCCGGTAGCCTGCCCATAAATGCCCGGATCATCCGTCCAGGCCGACGTAATGTCACCGGAGAACGTGGGAATCCGGGCCGCGTACTTCGATTCAATATATTCGAAGAACTCACGCGGAGTAGCCATGATCACTCTTGGATTGGTGTGCTTGGCATTCCAGGCGTTGATGTTATCTACCAGTTCCACCTGGGGATTCACATTATCGAAGGCCAGTTGCAGCAGGATTGCGTCATACGGATACGCCGCGCCCATCGACTCATAATAGGAGAGCAGGTCCGCGACACCCTTCTCCATCGCCTCCGGCCGGAGGAAGATCTTAGCCTGTGTGTAATCCCGGTATTTGCCGCTGCGCATCTGCGTCAGAACCTTGCTGCCATCCTGCGATTGGAAATAGAACAGGTGCGGTAGCTTGGATTCGCCCAGCAATTCCTTGTAAGCGCCCGGGCCGTAAAGCAGGTACCGCGTGCCGGCGCCAGAGAGTGCGCGCGGCAATCCCCAGGTGAGGCCGGTAATGTCGCTGAGCATGGCGGTCTTCGAAGAGATGCCGTACTGGCGCCGCAGAGTGTCATTGGCATAATAGTTGGCTCGGATCAACTCCTCCGGACCGGCATTTTCCTGCTCGATGTTGGTGTACAGGCTGGCTACCTCGATCTTTCCTTGCTGGATCATCTTCACCAGTTCGGCCACCCGCTCCGGTTTGCGATGGCGGGTGTAGGTGTCGAAAAGCAATGAACCTTCAAGGGTCCACTTGAGGCCCTTCCTGGCGGCATCGACAGCCATATCCATGCCGTCGCACCATACGCGCTCCACCTCCGGAATGAGGTCTGTATAGCCGATGTCAGCATGGGTGTGGGTGATCACATAGATCTTCCATTGCCTGTGGCCGGCGTCCTGTGCGGCGGGCGCAAGAAGGGCCATCAGGCTGAGTGAAAGCAGAAAACGTAAGACGTTGGTCATGACGGTAGCGGGCGGCGCCCGTACGATTATATGCGGTATGGAGCGCGAGATCCACACGAACCCGTGATCCGCCAGCGCCTCCGCAACCCCCTCGTCGCCCGCCTGTTTTCTCCCGACCGGTCCTCTAATTCGGGAATCGCTGGGGCATACCGGCTGACGTTTGAAGGTGCTACAATCCCCGTTATTTGGAGGACCTGTGTCCACACGAAGACATTTTCTCGCCCGCTCTGCCGCGGCGTTGGCGGTTCCATCCTTAGCCTCCCGAGCCCGCGCCTGGTCGGTGAATGACCGTATCCGGATTGGAATCGTCGGCTGCGGCGGCATGGGCCGCGGAGACCTGGCTACATTCCTTCGCCATCCCGAAGTGGATTGCGCCGTGCTTTGCGACATCGACGACGCCAGCCTGGCGAAGGCGCTGCCAGTGGTGGAGCAGGCTCGCGGCAAACGTCCGGACACGGTGAAGGATTTCCGCCGGGTGATCGATCGCAAGGACGTGGACGTTCTGCTCAACGTTACGCCGGATCACTGGCACGCAATTCCGACCATCGCCGCCTGCCAGGCCGGCAAGGACGTCTACTGTGAAAAACCGCTGGCCACCAGCATAGGCGAAAGCCGCGCGATGGTGAGCGCCGTACGCCACCATAACCGCGTCCTGCAGATGGGCACCCAGTGGCGCAGCGGCGATCACTGGGCCGACGCCGTCCAGTTCGTCAAGTCCGGCCGGCTGGGGCGCATCCGGCAGGTGAGAGCCTGGGCCTATCTCGATTGGGTGGGCGGCATCGGCAAACCGGCCGATTGCGATCCTCCTCCAGGTGTCGATTACGATTTCTGGCTCGGTCCGGCGCCTAAGCGCCCGTTCAACCCGAACCGCTTCCACTTCAACTTCCGCTGGTTCTGGGACTATGCCGGCGGACTGATGACTGATTGGGGCGTTCACCTGATCAATGTGGCTATGTGGGCCATGGGCCCCACACCCCCCAAGTCGGTCACCTCCTCCGGCGGCAAGTACGCCGTCGATGACAACACGGAAACGCCCGACACCCAGGTTGCGCTCTACGAGTTCCCTACCTACAACTTCATTTGGGAGCATCAGATTCTCGGTGGCGTCGGAATCGGAGGCCGCCCGCACGGTCTCAATTTCAGCGGTTCCGACGCTACCCTGATCCTCGACTCGAAGGGCTGGGAGGTGATTCCGGAGGCAAAGAAGAACTTGCCGGCGATCGAGGTGAAGGCCGCGCCAAAGGACGATTCGCGCTTCTATCACGTCGGCAATTTCCTGGAATGCGTCCGCTCCCGCAAGGACCCGGTGGAAAATGTCGATGCCGGCCACTTCGTCACCTCGGTGGCGTTGCTCGGCAACGTGGCCTTGCGCACGCAAAGCCGGATTGATTGGGATGCGGGCAACGAAAGAGCCAGGGACTATCCTAAGGCCGATGAATTCATTCACCGGCAGTACCGGGCTCCCTGGAAACTGGTGTGAAGCGGCGCGCATTCCTGTGTTCGGCGGCGGCTTCGCTGCTCGCCGCCGGCTGGTCCGACCGCCGGCTCGGTGTCGCCTGCAACGTCTCAACCACCGAAGGGAAAACCCGCCAACTGCTGGCCGCCGCCGCCGCGGCCGGTTTCCGCCGGATTCAACTGTTTCCTCCCTGGAAATTGGTAGACGACTCCTTTGTCCACGCTCTGCCCGGCTGGGTGAACGATGCCGGACTCCAGGTAGCGGTCCTCGGCGCCTACGTCAACTGCTGCCAACCCGCCAACGTCATTATGAACACGCGCGAACAGGATTTCGTGCGAGCCGTCGACGCCGCCGGATCACTGGGAGCACGTTATCTGACCGCCTGGACCGGAGGGTGGGGAGCCAACCTGATGACGCCCGACCCTCGTAATTTCACCCCTCAGGCCGGCGACCGGATCTGCCGCTTCGTGGAGCAGCACGCCCGGCGCCTCGAAGATGCCCATCTCAGGTTGGCGCTGGAACAGTACAACACCCTGGCCTGCCCCGATGCTCCCTCTCTGCGGCGCGTCCTCGACCGGTTGCCGCCATTCGCCGGCGCGGTGCTGGATCCTCCCAATCTGACGAAACCCGCCGATTTCGCCGCGCGGGATCAGCGGCTGACAGAGATGTTCGCCGTGCTCAAGGGCCGCGTGGCCGTGGTCCATCTGAAGGATTTCACCCTGGCGCCCGGAGGCAGGAGCTTCCAGCTTCCCGGTGCCATGCAGGGCGCAATGAACTACCCGCTGTTTGTACGGCTGATCGGCGAATTGCCAGACGAGGTCCCGCTGATTGCCGAGCATATCGGGCCGGCCGAGTTCGCCTCAACCCGTAAAAACCTGCTCGGCTTGTTTCACGCACGCGGCTAGGGGTTAGAACCGCGGGTTGAGAACGGCCACGCCAATGGCTCCGTGAAGATTTTCGTCCGGGCTGGCAACGTCGCCGCCTCCAAACCAGACCCGCATGCCCGCGGCGTCTCGAAGCACGGTTGGGTCGCACAACACCTTGGAGTTCCAGGCCTGGTTGCCTTCAATGATTCCCGGCAGACGGCGCCACCGCACACCGTCCGGCGAGCGGGCCAGGCCAAGGCGGCGATGCTCCTTTGCATCGCGGCCCGTGTAGATCATCCAGTAGGATCCGGCCGCGGCCCACACTGCCGGTTCCCCCAGCCCGCCCTCGTCGAACTCGCCTCGCGCGCCGGTCTCCAGGATCGGATTGGAACGGAGTTTAGTCCAACGCTCTCCGTCCGTGGACATCGCCACGCCGAGACGCTGCCGCCGCGCGCGATCCTGGCCAAGATAATAAAGATAGAAGACCCCACCGGCGCGAATGACATAAGGGTCGGCCACTCCGCGCTCGTCCCAACTGCCGTAGGGGCCGGGAGCCAGCACCGGCGCCGCCAATTTGGCCCAGTTCCTCCCGTCGGCCGAACGCGCCAGGCCGATCCGCGGCAACCGCCCGCCCTGGTACCAATACCAGAACTCTCCGTTCACCACCAGGGCTGAACCATTCGCAGCGATGTAATCTCCTTCCCACGTGGCCGGGTTGGGTGACAGGCCCTTGCCTTCCCGCGTCCAGGTGTGGCCGTCGGTGGAAGTGGCCAGGCCGGTGTGCCAGGTCTTTCCGTCGAATCCGGAATAGAAGTTGAAATACGTACCAGACCGGAAAACAACGGACGGATTGAGCACATCACCGCTGTCCCAACTGCCGGCCGGCGCCGGGCGAAGCACCGGATCCGGCTCCGGATGCCAATGCCATGTCACGGCCGCGCGTGATCCGGCGGGCGCAGGCAGGGTGAAATCGGAGTAGCGTCCGCAGCCCAAAGCCGCCAAAAGCAGAGCAAGTCCGGCGTTGCGCACCATCCTCATACCGGAATACAGATCTTAAGCGCCGTTCCGCGTCCGGGATTCGAGTTGAGCACGAGTTGGCCGTTCAGGCTGTGGATCCGCCGTTTGATACTACCCGGGCCGGCGCGAAGAAGATCCAGTTCATCGAGCGAGTAGGCGCCCGCGAAGGGGAAGCCGGTGCCGTCGTCATCAATCGAGATCTCCAGTTCGCCATCAGCCCTTTGCAAGGCGACCGCAACGCGGGAGGCGCCAGAATGTTTGTGGACGTTGTGGAGTGCCTCGCGGATCACCTGGAGAACCTCCAGGCACACTTCGGAATCCGCCGGATCCCGGAAGTTACCGGCAAGAAACGAAGTGGAAATTCCGGTGTCCTTTTGAAAACTCTCCACCAGCCGGCGAACCGAGGCATGCAGTCCCGCATCAACCTCCACCGGGCGCATGCCGCGGATGTATGCGCGCAGTTCAGCCACTTGCGCCCGGCAAAATTCCTGAAGAGCCGCCAACTCGCTCATGCCCTTCTCCCGATCGCGCTGGAACTGGCGCCGCACCACCTCCAGGCGCATTTGGAAACTCATGAAGCTCTGTAGCGGCCCGTCGTGAAAATCGGCCGCGATGCGCTGCCGCTCGGTTTCACGGGCGTTCTCGGCTTCCGCCCGGAAAAGAACGGTCTGGTCCAGCGCCTGGCCCAGCCGGTCTTCAATCGTCCGGCGCTGGAGTGAGAGAACGGCCGCAATTATACTGCCCACCAGAATTGCGCCGGAGGCCGAAACGGCCGCGGGTGGAGCGGCTAGAAAGAGAAACCCCGCCGAGACACAAGACACCAGCACCACTTCACGCCAGGAGTGCATAATTGCGGCGTGCAGCAGCAGGAACAGATAAAACAGCACCACCAGCCATGAGACCCTGACTGAACTGTAGGTAGCGCAAATGAAAAAGAAAACCGTGTCTACGCACAGCAGTAGCAGGGAGAAGCCCGCCTTTTCCAATCGTCTCCAGAAAAATGCCGGCAGGCTGTAAAGGGCGAACAGTGCGGCTAACGGGAGAAGAACGTGTGGCTGGCTTCCGGTGGCGATGATCAGAACCAGACAGCTGATTGCAAGCAATCCGCGAGCCAGCGCCAGAATGCGGCGCCAGGCCCAGGGAACGGGAATGGAAGTTGCGCTCAACGCCGGTACAGGAACAGGGTCCGGCTCTGGCCGGATCCATCATCTTCTACGTTCAGAGTCGTGTCCGGTTCCCATCCTTCCATGGGGAAATCATTGGCCACCACACGGGCGCCGGTCTTCAACTGCCGCTCAAGCAGGGGCCGCAATCTCCGGTTGGTCGCCGGAAGCAAATAGACAGTCACCACATCAGCCCGGGAATAATCCTGAGCAAACAGGTCCCCTTCAATGATACGAGCCCGCTTCTCAATTCCCGCCTGGCGAATTCTGTTCCGGCTCTCCACCACCAGTTCGTGATTGTACTCCACTCCGACAGACTCGGCGCCAAATTCCTTCGCTGCAACAATCACGATCCGGCCGTCGCCGGAACCCGCGTCGAACAGATATTCATTGCGCTTCAAGCCGCCAAATTGGAGCATTTGCCGCACAATCGGCATCGGCGTCGGGACAAAGGGCGGCGGATGATCCTCCGCTGCCAGCGATCGGGCGGCAACGCTCAGGGCCGCGGCCGACCCGAGCAGGCACCGCCGGGAAATGATCCGTGATTGTGTCACCTTCACTGCCGCACGTAGATGCGAACCGGGTTGCTCTGCTGCCCGCCCGCCTCGATCATCAATTCTGCCGGACCGCCATTCACCAGATCGGGTAGTTGCGCCTCCACCAGGTAGAAGCCGACGTATCCCGGCGCCAGAATTGCCCGCGTGACCGTCAGGGGCGCGCCGTTCAACGTAGCGCGCACCGGAGCGATCACCTTGGGAGCATTCTCCAACGGCGCCGCCAGGCCTGCCGGCCAGTCAGGGCGGACGCGGCCCAGACCCGTCGCCAGAATCTGGATGCGCGAACCGGCCCGCGCCGGGTTTGCGGCGTCCAGCAACAAACCACTCTCGCTGTCCATGACCATCGGCGCGCCATCGGCACTCGCAACAAAGATCGCCGGAGACACGGGACGCAGCGGAATACCCACCCAGAGCGAGCCGGCCGTGGATCCGAGCGAAAGCGCAAGCGAGGAGCCGGCGGCGTCAAATGGCACCTGCAATTGCGATTCGACGGCGCGCGCATCGAGCACCGGCAGGCTCCGGTCACCGGAACGGGCAGTTGTGACGCGCGCTCCGAGCACCGTCAGCAACGAGCCCGGCGCGGCCGCCCGGAGGCTGAAATCGGCAGAACTCACCACCCGGACATCCCGCAACCGGTGCGGCGCCAGCGCCGTGAAGACGCCGAAACCATCCACCGCGACAAAAAGCTGGTTCCCACCCGAGTCCAGGCGAACGTCCCGCGCCGCCGCCGGCGGGAGACCGGTCGAAATCGGCACCCAACGCGTTGCCGGGCCGGGTGCGGCCAAGTCGGTATAGGTCATCCACAGACCTGTGTCGGTAGCCACGTAGACGGCGCCGCTCGTGCGCTCGGCGGTAATGCCATGGGCGGACCCATCGGGAAGGTTGGCCGTGAGATCGTCCCAGAACAGGCCACCGTTCTCGGTCCGGAGCACGCGCGGTGAACCGCCTCCTCCTGCCAGCGCGGCCAAAGCAAGGCGCGGCTCTTTAGGGTCGACAAAGATCGACTCCACCGGGCTTCCCCCGGCCAGAGGTTCCCCCAACCAGGACCGGCCCCCATCGGCGGAGCTCCACAGCCGGCCATCCGAGGAACCGGCGTAGAGATAATTATCTAATAGGCCGTAGGCCGTGATCGTGGTTCCCAACGCGTTCGACAACGACTGCCGGATGACGCTGTCGGCCGAAGCCGCGCCGGAATGCTGCTGCCTCCAGGCGCGCTTTTCGCCCGGCGCCCATTCAATTTCCCCAACGGCGTCGGCCAGCACACGCAAACCGTTCGATCCGGCCGGCAGAGCCAAAAACCGGCGGATACCAAGATTGGGCAAATTGTCATTCAAACTCGACCAGGAGATGCCGCCGTCCACCGAATGCCACACGCCCAGGTCAGTGGCCAGCGCGATTTCCTCCGGGTTGACCGGGGAAACGGCCAGATCGCGGAGACCGTCGCCCACCAGGGACCGGCCGTGATAGGCCGTCAGGTTCCGCCAGTTTTTTCCGCCATCCTCGGAG
Organism: Bryobacterales bacterium; assembly: GCA_020854055.1. Lineage (GTDB taxonomy): Bacteria > Acidobacteriota > Terriglobia > Bryobacterales > Bryobacteraceae > JADZGD01. Next base: position 52,637 of record JADZGD010000137.1, read on the forward strand.
CGCCAGACGCTCTTGCCGGCCGCGTATAGGCGTGCCGTCGATGCCGCGCGCACGATAGCGCCCGGCTCAGGAAGAGAATCGGCAGCCGGAACCGGCCAAGCCGGCGGCGCCGGCAACCGGGATACTTCCCATTTCTCCAAATCCGCCGTCGAAAACTCGCTCTGGTTCCTGCAGAGAACGGACAACGAGGATCCATCCGCGGAGAACCAGATTCTCTCTGCCGGGCCGGTAACCAGACCCGCAAGCTGCATCTCGACCGCGGAATTACCGATATGCCGCCAGTCTGGCCGGACGCCAGCCGTCTGGGCCGCCGCGGGAACCAGCAGCAAGTTGACCGCCAGCAGAACCACCGGCAAATTTGTGGCCTTTGGACACATCCAACGAGTCCATTCTATCCCTAAAGATCGGTGCTTCGGTCTGAAAACTATTGAGATATCTGAATTTGGCACAAATTTCAACCTAGGCACAGAACTTGCAATGCAATTTTAGTGGTAGACTGATGATCTGTTGAAATGGCGGTGTTGTCCCTGATGACACCGCGGAAAGAGATGCCTCGCTGGCCCAGAGTCCGGTCGCTCGGGTTCGTTTTGACGAGCCTGGTGCTGGCCGTGTGTGTAATCGGCGACCCGGCGCTGGCTCAAACCCCACCCACGTCCCTGCCTCCGGACGGCGCGCGTGTAACCCGGCTGGTTGGGCGTGTCTCCGTGTTGCGGGATCGCTACCCGTGGGCGCTGCAGGTGGGCGACGCGGTCAAGTGCAAAGAGATTATCCAGACGGGGCCCGACGGCTACGCCACTTTCGAGGTCATTTCGGACCACAGCACGTTCGACGTCTTTCCGAACTCCCAGGTAATCTTCCGGACCAATCCGGGTAATTGGCAGGATCTGCTGGAGATCCTGCTCGGGCGAATCAAGGTTCACATCGAACATATTGGCGGCGTTCCCAACCCCAATAAGGTCATCGCGCCGACGGCGATCATTTCCGTGCGCGGTACAACATTCGACGTGAGCGTGGAGGATGACGGATACTCAACCCTGGTCGTGGTCGATGAGGGTCAGGTATGGGTGAGGCATTCTCTGCTGCCCCAGTCGGAATGGAAACACCTGAACGAGGGCGATTACATCCGGGTGTACAAGAACGTGCCGATCGCCGAAAAGTCCTTCGACAAGGGTGGCGCGTTGCGCAAAGCGTTACGGGCGGCCGTGGAAGTCATGATCCAGTGGCCGCGCAACACCGGCACCGGCGGGCCTTCGGCTCCAACCGGCGGCGGTGGCGGAGGCACCGGCGTGGGCGATACCAAGGCCGATCCTCCTCCGCCGCCGCCTCCTCCGCCACCTCCGCCACCGCCCCCATCGGCTCCGCCGCCAGCGCCACCGCCGGGACGCTGACCAGCCGTTCCCTGTCTGAAACCGGTGCGCGCCCACCCAATACCGATCTAATGCGAAACTGGGAAGGGCGTAATTTTTCAGATGATCTCATCGAAGCTGCTGATAGTACCCTTGATCCCGATGCTCGGGTTGGCTGCCGAACCGCAGGCCGGCGCTCTGACACCGGAGTGGGACGTCGCCACCAGCCTGAAGGCCCTTTCCGCGCAAGCGCAGCGCCTAAAACCGATCCTCGATCAGGTTAAGCCACAGGACTGGGTAGCCAAAGGAGCCTCACCGGCCTACCAGCGCCAGTTGGATGCGACAAAAAACGAGCTAACCTACCTGACCGGCGCCATTCAGAAGCTCTCCGCCCGGCCGGAAAAACTCACCGTGGCGCTGGAAACATACTTCCGTATGCAAGCGCTCGAAACCTTCCTCGGATCGCTGGCGGAAGGTATCCGAAAGTATCAGAACGCGCCGTTGGCGGACCTGCTGCTCGGCGTGCAATCGGAAAATTGGAATAACCGCGAAAAACTGCGGCAGTACATCGTCGATCTGGCTACCAACCAGGAACAGGAACTGAAGGTGATGGATGAGGAGACTCAGCGTTGCCGGCTCTTTCTGTCGCAGCAGCCGGCTCCGAAAAGCGCGCCGGCCAAGAGGGTCCAGTGAGCGAAGTTCAGCAATTCATCTGCAGCATCTGCAGCGAGCCATCGACCAGAATCTGCGTCTGGTGTACCAAGGACGCCTGCGAGAACCATCTCTGCGAGAAGTGCGGGCGGTGCAGCGACTGCTGCGAGTGCGAGGTGCGCCCGGACCTGGCGGCTTCCTGATCTCTCCGCCTATTTGATCTCGGAGCTTTCGGCCGTGGCCGGTTGATTACCCCAATTCTCTCTCACAACCAGGGACTGATCCGAGAAAAAGGTACGCCGTCCGGTGCCATTATAGGCTACCGGGTCGGCATGGACGCTGTAGCCGCCCTGGTTGCCCTCAACCGTGAACTTATAGCCGGTCTTTAATCCCGCAGCCAGGTCGCCGGGTAGCAGGTCCGCCCCGTCCGGTCCGGCCTGCTTACTCGCCGGCGGACCCAGTTGCGCCAGCGTAGCAGCGTACTTGCCGAATTGCGAGTAGTATTGTGTCTGGGCGGTGTGGATCGCCATAATCTGGCGAATCGCGGCCATCTCGTTGGCATTCTGCTTGGCTCTGTCCAGTTTCGGAACGGCGATAGCGGCAATAATCAGAATGATCGCGATGACGATCAGCAACTCGATGAGTGAGAAGCCCTTCTCGAGCGCGCGGCGCCTAGTGTAGTTCATTTTACCTCCGGACAATCGGAATTCCCTTTTTGATAATGACGCAAATGAGCGCTTGCGCGTTCAACCGGCGTTCGATTCCACCGCCTGGGACAGGCTGGCAGTCTGTTTGATGCCTTCCTGGCGCCCCCTCCGGTACTCCACTGCCGCGCCGATAAAAGAACGGAACAGAGGATGCGGCTCGAGCGGCTTCGACTTGAACTCGGGGTGAAATTGGCAGCCTAAAAACCAGGGGTGGTCCGGAAGCTCGCAGATCTCCACATAGACACCGTCCTCGGTCTGGCCGGTGATCCGCAATCCAGCCGTGGTCAGGGCCTGTTCGTACTCCCGATTAAACTCGTACCGGTGGCGATGGCGTTCGCTGATCGAAGCCGCCTGGTACGCCTCGCGAGCGAGACTCTGCTCGGCCAGAAAGCAGGTATAGGCGCCCAGCCGCATGGTGCCGCCCAACTCGTCCACGCCCTTCAATTCGCGCAGTTTATAGATGACGCGGTGAGGCGTGTTCTGGTCGAATTCGGTGGAATTGGCGCGGACCAGGCCGGCCACGTTACGGGCAAACTCGATCACCATGGTCTGCATCCCGAGACAAATGCCGAAATAGGGAACTTCGCGTTCCCGGGCAAAGCGGATGGCATCGATCATCCCCTCAATGCCGCGATTGCCGAATCCGCCTGGAACCAGGATGCCATCGTAACCGTCAAGCCGGTCCATACAGCCAGGCCAATTCAACGGCTCGGCATCGATCCAGTCGATATTGACCTTCACGTTATGCGCCAGACCGCCGTGCAACAGCGCCTCTTTCAGGCTCTTGTAGGAATCTTCGTACTCGACATACTTGCCCACCAGGCCGATCCGGACCTCACCCTTCGGATTCTGCATTCGGGCAATCATGCCGGACCAGCGGGCCAGGTCACGGGGGCCGGCGTCTAACTTCAACAACCGGAGCACCAGGTCGTCCACCTGCTGGTCGGCGAAGACCAGTGGAATTTCGTAGACCGATTTGACGTCCTTGGCCGTGATGACCGCGTCCACATCCACGTCGCAGAACAGCGCGATCTTTTCCTTGACATCCTGCGGCAGAGGCCGTTCCGACCGGCACATCAAAATATCGGGCTGGATGCCAATGGCGCGCAACTCCTTGACGCTGTGCTGGGTAGGCTTGGTCTTCAGTTCGTGGGCCGCCGCAATCCAGGGGACCAGGGTGACGTGAACAAAGATGGCATTCGAACGCCCCACCTCGTGCCGCAACTGGCGGATCGCCTCCAGAAATGGAAGCGACTCGATGTCGCCAACCGTGCCGCCGATCTCGATCAGCACCACATCGGCGTCCTGGGAGACGCGCCGGATGCCGGCCTTGATCTCGTTGGTGACGTGAGGAATCACCTGGACCGTTTTGCCCAGGTAATCCCCGCGCCGTTCCCGCTGAATGATCGTCTCGTAGATCCGCCCCGATGTGAGATTGTTGCTTTGAGTGAGGCGGGCGTGAGTAAACCGTTCATAATGACCCAGGTCGAGGTCCGTCTCCGCCCCATCGTCGGTGACAAAGACTTCACCGTGCTGGAACGGGCTCATCGTGCCCGGATCCACGTTCAGGTAGGGGTCGAACTTCTGCAGGGTGACGCGGAGCCCCCGGCTTTCCAGCAGACAGCCGATCGAAGCGGCCGCAATCCCCTTGCCCAGGGAAGAAACAACGCCACCAGTAACAAAAATATACTTTGCCATCGCATCCACACGAACCCGCCACCAGCCGCACCGGCGGCATCGGACGGAATTTGCACTTTATTGGTCCACTGTCCGAAGCTCGATCAGCTTCGAAACTCTTTCCAGATCCTCGGGAGTATCCACACCAAGCGATTCGTATTCAGTTTCCAGCACGCGAATGGAGAAGCCGTTTTCAAGTGCCCGCAGTTGCTCTAATTTCTCCGCCTTTTCGAGCGGACCCACGGGTAACCCGGAGTACCGCAAAAGAAAATCGCGGCGATAAACATACAGACCGACGTGTTTGAAGCAAACCGGTAACGTGTCCCGCCCGAAGGGAATCATCGAGCGGGAAAAATAAAGAGCGTTGCCGGCGGCGTCCGAGACCACTTTGACGACATTCGGATTGGTCAGTTCCTCCGGGTTCTCGATGCGCTTCTTCAACGTACTCATCGGCACATCGGAACCGTGGATCAGGCCAGTGACGGCGGCGTCAATTGCCCCGGGGTCAATCAGCGGCTCGTCGCCCTGGATGTTCACGATGAATTCGGCGGAATCCGAAGAGGCGACTTCGGCGGCGCGGTCGGTACCGGAACTGTGGCCGGCCCGCGTCATGCGTACCGCTGCGCCAAAGCGGCGGGCGGCCGCCTGTACCTCCTCGCTATCGGTAGCAATGACCACGCCGGACAGGTAGCGCGATTGGCTGGCCCGCTCGAAAACGTGCTGTACCATGGGCTTTCCGGCGATAAGGGTGAGAACTTTTCCAGGGAACCGTGTGGAGGCAAACCGGGCGGGGATCACGCCCAGAATTCTTTGCGGCACAATCGATCATAACACGAGGTGGGTAAAAACTACCGTATGTTATACTGGGCCTAGTCGAAGACGAGGAGCATCATGGCCGTAACGCCTCACTGGAAGATCGTCCTTCCAATCCTTGCCTTGGCGCTGGTAGTCACCGCGTGGGCCGCCTCCGACGACACCAAGGTATCGATCACTCCGCGGACCAAGGATTCCATCGCAAAAAGTGACGCCGCCGTACCGCGCTCCAACATCCGGGTGAACTCCACCCTGGTATTGATACCGGTGACCGTAATGACTCCGCTCGGACAGGTGGTGACGGGGTTGGAGAAGGAACATTTCCGGCTGTTTGAAGACAAAGCGGAACAGAAGATCACCCACTTTGCCAGCGAGGATGCGCCACTCAGCGTCGGATTGGTGTTCGACATCAGTGGGAGCATGGGCAGCAAGCTCCAGAAATCGCGCCAGGCCGCGGCCCAGTTCTTCAAGACGGCCAATCCGGAAGACGAATTCTTCCTGGTGGAGTTCAACGACCGCCCGCAACTGGTGCGGCCGTTCACTCCAAACACCGAAGAGATTCAAAATCAACTCACCTTCACCCAGGCCAAAGGGCGCACGGCACTGCTCGATGGCCTTTATCTGGCGATGAACGAGATGCGCCGGGCCAGGAACCCGCGCAAGGCCATCCTCATCATCTCCGACGGCGGCGATAACAGCAGCCGCTACACCGAGAGTGAAATCAAGAATGCCATCCGTGAAGCCGATGTCCAGGTGTACGCCATCGGCATCTTCGAGCCGCTCTCGTCGCGCGCCCGTACGGGCGAAGAACTGGCAGGCCCCGGCTTGCTGAGCGAACTGGCCGAGCAGACCGGAGGCCGGCACTTCCCGGTGGAAAATATCAACGAATTACCCGATATCGCCGCTAAAATCGGAATCGAACTGCGCAACCAATACGTCATCGGATACACGTCCAGCAATCAGGAGCGGAACGGAAAGTACCGCCATGTACAGGTGAAGCTCAATCAACCGCGCGGGCTGCCGCCACTGCGGGCGTACTGGCGGCTTGGATATTATGCCCCGACTCAGTAGGATCGCCACTATCGTCGCCTTGGCGCCGCTGGCGGTGGCCGTGTTCGCCCAGGATGAGGCGGCCACCTTCAGAGCCGACACCCGCCTGGTGGTACTGCACGCCAGTGTGCTCGACAAGAAAGAGCGGCTGGTGACGGACCTGAAACGGGACGACTTCAAGGTCTACGAGAACGGCGTCCAACAGCAGTTGAAGGTCTTCCGGCGCGAGGATGTGCCGGTTTCACTCGGCATCGTTATCGACAACAGCGGTAGTATGCGCGAGAAACGCCAACGGGTGGAGGCCGCCGCCCTGGCCCTGGTGAAGGCGTCCAATCCGCAGGACGAAGTCTTCATCGTCAACTTTAACGACGAGGCGTTTCTCGACGTGCCCTTCACCAGCGACATCGCCAAAATGCAGGAAGGGCTGGCACGTATCGATTCGCGCGGCGGCACGGCGATGCGCGACGCCATCAGCGGCGCCATCGACGAGATGAAGGCTCACGCCAAGAAGGACAAGAGAATCCTGCTGGTGATTACCGACGGCAACGACAATACCAGTTCGATAACGCTGGAACGGCTGGTGGAAAAATGCAGCGGCGCCGAGATGCCGATCGCCATCTACACCATAGGGCTCCTGAACGAAGAAGAGAAGCGTGAGGCGAAAAAGGCCGAGCGGGCTTTGAATGCGTTGACCAGAGCCTCGGGCGGCCTGGCCTACTACCCGAAGCAGGCCGCGGAGGTGGATGCCCTTGCCGTGAAGGTCGCCCACGAGATCCGCAACCAGTACATCCTCGCTTATACTCCGTCCAACCCGGCGCTGGACGGCACATTCCGCCAGATCCGCGTCCAGGTACAGGGGCGCGGACTTCAGGTGCGCACGCGCACCGGTTACTACGCCGCCCCGGAGAGCATCCGGCGCGCCCGCGTTTCACAGGTCCCGCCACACTGAGAGAGATGATTCGATTTCTCTGGAAATCATCGCGCGGCTACCGCCTGCGGCCGTGGGCCAGCCCCTACTTTCGATGGCGCGTGGAAACCTACTGGGGTGTTCCGGCATCCGAGTTGGATAACGCCGCCATGCGGCGCTTCGTCTGGCGGCATCGTGACGAATTGTGCCGTTTCCTCCACTGGGCCGGACGGATGGGCCGCGGACGATCCTGATATTCTGAAAATAACGAATGGGAACCCCCGAACTGTCTCGCGAAACAATACTGGAGTGTCTCGACGAGCGCATTTTGATCATGGATGGCGCCATGGGCACGATGCTGCAGCAGCATCACCTGACGGCCGCGGATTTTGGTGGAGCGGAGTTGGAGGGCTGCAACGAAAACCTGGTGCTGACGCGCCCCGATGTGATCTCGAGCATCCATCGCGCTTACCTCGATGCCGACGCCGACATCATCGAGACAAATAGCTTCGGCGGCACGCCGGTGGTGTTGGGTGAATACCGTCTCGCCGGGCTGGCGCCCCAAATCAACTTCATGGCCGCCCGCCTGGCCCGCCAGGCCGCCGACGAATATGCATCGAGCGGCAGGCCACGATTTGTCGCCGGCTCCATGGGCCCTACCACCAAGGCAATCACCGTCACCGGCGGCATCACCTTCAACGAACTGGAAGAGAACTTCTACATCCAGGCCAAGGCGCTGATTGAAGGCGGCGCCGATCTGCTACTGGTGGAAACGGCCCAGGACACGCGCAACGTAAAGGCGGCTCTGAACGCCATCCGGCGCGTGGAGCGGGAACACGGCCGCCAGATCCCGATCATGGTCTCCGGCACGATCGAGCCGATGGGCACCATGCTCGCGGGCCAAACGGCTGATGCCTTTTATGTTTCGGTGGCCGGCGCCAACCTGCTCTCTGTCGGATTGAACTGCGCCACCGGGCCCGAGTTCATGACCGACCACCTTCGCACCCTGCACCAGATGGCCTCCATGCGCATCTCCTGCTACCCCAACGCCGGGCTGCCGAACGAAGATGGCACCTACCTGGAAACGCCGGAATCGCTGGCGCGGCAGATGGGCAGGTTCATCGAACATGGTTGGCTGAACATCGCCGGCGGGTGCTGTGGCACCACGCCGGATCACATCCGCGCCATCGCCGCGGTAGCCGAGGGCCGCAAGCCGCGCGCCGCTCCCCGCAACTCGGCCCGTTCCTATTATTCGGGCATCGAACTGGTGGAAGCTGATCAGGCCAGCCGTCCGCTACTGGTGGGCGAGCGGACCAACGTCATCGGCTCCCGGCTGTTCAAGAACATGGTGGCGGCCGAAAAGTGGGAAGAGGCAAGCGAGATCGCCCGGCGCCAGGTACGCAATGGCGCCCATATTATCGACGTCTGCCTGCAATCGAGCGAACGCGATGAATTGCAGGACATCCCGCCCTTCTACGAATACCTCATCCGGAAAATTAAGGCTCCGGTGATGGTGGATACCACCGATCCCAAGGCGATTGAGCTGGCGCTCACTTACTGCCAGGGCAAGAGCATCATCAACTCGGTGAACCTGGAAGACGGCGAAGAAAAATTCGAAAACGTCTGCCCGATCGCCCGCGCCTACAACGCCGCCCTGGTGGTGGGTTGTATCGACGAGGACCGCAAACAGGCGCAGGCCTTCACGCGCGAGCGCAAACTGGCGATTGCCGAACGCTCCGTGAAGCTGCTCACCACCCGGTTCGGCATGGCGGTGGAAGACCTGATCATCGACCCGCTGGTGTTCCCTTGCGCCACCGGCGACGAGAACTATATCGGCGGAGCTGTAGAGACCATCGAAGCTCTCAGCATGATCCACCAGGCCATTCCCGGCGTCAAGACGGTGCTGGGCATCTCGAATATCTCTTTCGGCCTTCCCGCCGCGGCGCGCGAACTGGTGAACTCGGTTTTCCTGTACTACTGCACCAGGGCAGGCCTGGACCTGGCGATCGTCAATTCCGAGAAGCTGGAGCGCTTCGCCTCGCTCGATCAAGCCGAGCGGCAACTGGCGGAAAATCTGCTTTTCAACCGCCCGGTTGCCAACCCCCCGGCCGACCACCCGCATGCCGCGCTTCTCGCCGCCGCTCCCGAGGACTGGCGAAAGCAGACGCACGAGCAGAAGGTTGCCATTAACCAGCTCCACATCGCCGCCATCGCCGAGCACTTCCGCTCCCACAATCCCAAGGAGAAGAAGAAGGCCGCTGAACTGCCTCTCGATGAACGGCTCGCCAACTACATCATTGAGGGTTCAAAAGACGGCCTCATCGACGATCTGGAGCGCAAGCGCGCCGAAGGCCTTGCTCCGCTCGACATCATCAACGGACCGCTGATGAGCGGCATGGCCGAAGTGGGCCGCCTGTTTAACAACAACGAGCTGATTGTGGCCGAAGTGCTGCAATCGGCCGAAGCGATGAAGGCGGCGGTGAACCATCTTCAGCAGTTCATGGAGAAGGCCGAAACCGCCACCCGCGGAAGAATCATTCTGGCCACCGTCAAGGGCGACGTCCACGATATCGGAAAAAATCTGGTGGAGATCATCCTCGCCAACAACGGCTACACCGTGGTCAACCTGGGCATCAAGGTGCCACCTGACGAGTTGATTCGCGCCTGCAAGGAATATAATCCGGATGCCGTTGGGCTCTCCGGATTGCTGGTGAAAAGCGCGCAGCAAATGGCGATAACCGGCACGGACCTGCACGATGCCGGAATCGATGTGCCCCTGCTGGTGGGCGGCGCCGCGCTGTCGGAAAAGTACGCCAAAGGGAAAATCGCGCCCGCCTACGCCGCGCCCACCTTCTATGCCAAGGACGCCATGACCGGCTTGCGGCTGATGAATGAGATCACGGATCCGGAACAACGCGAAGGGGTGCTGGCCGCCAACACTCACCTCGATGCCGGCGTCTGGCAGGAGACTCGCGAGCACGACCCGGTGGTCATCACCGAGAATCGAAGTTCGAAGGTCCGTACCGGCATCCTCCTCCCCGCACTTCCCTACCCTGAGCGACGGGAGCGCCTGGTGCCCGGCCTGGCCGAGGTCTGGAGCTATATCAATCCCTACATGCTCTACGGACGCCACATGGGCTTCAAAGGCAACTTTGAAAAGTGTCTTGCCGAGCGGGATCCCAAAGCCATCGAACTGCTAAACAAAATGACTGAAGTGAAGCAGTTCGCCGCCCGCTTCATGAAAGTGCGCGCGGTTTGGCGGTTCTACGAGGCCGAACGCGCCGGCAACTCGATTCGCCTGTTCGAAGCCGGCTCCGCCGAACCCGTTCACACCTTTCACTTCGGCCGGCAACCCAAGGCCGATGGCCTCTGCCTCAGCGACTACATCCTGGAGCCTGCCTCCGGCCGCCGCGACCAGTTGGCGCTGTTTCTGGTAACGGCCGGCGAAGGCGTCCTCCAGCAATCGGAGTTGGCCAAGACCCGAGGTGAGTTTTTTCTTGCTCACGGCCTGCAGGCGCTGGCCATCGAGACCGCCGAAGCCTGCGCCGAATGGCTTCACCGGCGGATCCGCGAAGATTGGGGCTACCCGGACCCGCCCACGATGACGATGCAGCAGCGCTTCACCTCCCGTTACCACGGCAAGCGCTATAGCTTCGGGTACCCGGCCTGCCCCAACCTGGAAAATCAGGCGGGCCTGTTTAAGCTGCTGCAACCGGAAAGCACCGGCGTGAGGTTGACCGACGGCTACATGATGGAGCCCGAAGCCAGCGTCAGCGCCATCGTCTTCCACCACCCCGATTGCTCCTTCTTCTCGGCGGGCGACGAGGAAACCGCGGCCGTCATGGGCGGATAGCACCATCTAACCACCGGGCCAGGGGTTTAGCTGAGAAAACATTAAGTAAAAAAATTGTTCACAGACGCCGGGTGTTCATGTATCATGAGGAAGTTGTCCCCATGTACTCGCGCGTTCAGCTTCATGTGCGCACGGAGTGCGTATACAAATAGAGAGGCTATTTCATGAAGTGGTTTTCGATTGTTTCGCTCTTTGCGTTTCTGACCTTGGCGGCCACGGGCCAAGCCGCCGTGACCGTTGGCTCTTACGACGCGGGGAATTGCTATCCATTCAGTTGCGCCGCTGGTGACGGCATAACCGCGTACCAGCAGGTTTACGACGCGAGCGCCTTCCTCGGCCCACTGACTTTCAACCAGATCAACTTTTTCATGAACGACGGAGGCCCCATGGACGCTGCCACGTACACAGTCAGCTTCTCTACCACGACACAATCCGTGATGGGCCTGGACGATACGGATTATACTGCCAACCAGGGCCCCGATGAGGCGCTGTTCGGCGTATTCAACCTCAGCGGCACCATGCCGGCCGTACTAACACTTACCGGCAACACCTTCAATTACGATCCGGTGATCGGCAACCTGCTGATGACCGTACTCATCTCCGAACCGTCCGAGATTGGCGACTATGGATCATTCTTCTGGGCCGATCAAACCGGCGAGGTGACCAGCCGGATATGGTGGCCTTCGGAGAGCGAAATGCCCAACGCTACGGGCGCCCTCGTAACAGAGTTTGATTACTCCGCCTCTGCGGTACCGGAACCAGCCAGTTACGCGCTGATGAGCCTCGGCCTGGCCGGGTTGGCGCTGCTTCGAAAGCGCCGGTAACGAATACCACCCGAGATTCCTCAAAGCCTCCGCCGCGGCGGAGGCTTTTTCTTTTAGAGACATTGATATCCGGAATTGCCGGAAACCGGCCGCTGTTGTACGATGAAAAGTTACGGCTGCGTCAGCTTGTCCCGTTTCGTGCCGGACACATTCTAGTTCGTCGGACCAAAGGAGAAGTCCTCAGAAATGCCACTCGTATCCATGCGGCAATTGCTCGATGAAGCGGCCAAAGGCGGTTATGGCGTCGGCGCTTTCAATGTGAATAATATGGAGCAGATCCAGGCCATCATGGAGGCGGCTCGTGAAACCAAGTCGCCCGTGATCGTCCAGGCCAGCCGCGGCGCGCGCGCCTACTCGCAGGATAACTTTCTATATCACCTGATGATTGCGGCAACCGAAGTCTATCCGGAGATTCCCGTGGTGCTGCACCAGGATCACGGCAATAGTCCGGAGACCTGCAAGTCGGCGATTAACATGGGGTTCACCAGCGTGATGATGGACGGCTCGCTGATGGCCGATGGCAAAACGCCATCGTCGTTTGAGTACAACGTCAAGGTCACCAGGGAAGTCGTCGATGCGGCGCATGCCCGCGGCGTCACGGTCGAGGGTGAAATCGGCTGCCTGGGCGGTATCGAGGACGGCCACGGCGCCGGACTCGACGGGTTATCCCACCTCACCGACCCGGCACAGGCGGAAGAGTTTGTAAAACTGACCGGCGTCGATGCGCTGGCCATCGCCATCGGCACCAGTCACGGCGCCTACAAGTTCGCCAAGAAGCCTACCGGCGAAACACTGAAGATCGACCTGCTTATCGAAATCCACAAACGGCTGCCCAATACTCACCTCGTGATGCACGGCTCTTCCAGCGTTCCACAGGACCTGCAGGACATCATCAACAAGTATGGCGGCAAGTTGAAGCCTACTTTCGGCGTCCCGGTGGAAGAGATCCAGCGCGGCATCCAGAACGGCGTCCGCAAGGTCAACGTCGATACCGACAGCCGCCTCGCCATCACTGGCGCCATCCGCAAGGTATTCGCCGAAAAGCCGGAAGAATTCGATCCGCGCAGCTACCTGAAGCCCGCCCGCGAGGCCATGAAGCAGGTGGTGATGGCCCGCATGATCGCTTTCGGCCAGGCCGGCCACGCCTTCGACTTTACCCCGGCTTCACTTGAAGAGATGGCGAAAAGTTACGCTTCCTGATGAAACGAACTCAATAGAAAAGAGGAGCAATCCGGCCGGATAGCTCCTCTTTTTTATTACTGGGGAACCGAGGCCAACAGATCGCGGAAACGGTTCATCCGGGCAGAGCCGGTCGCCAGCAACAGTAGTCCTGCGATCAACGGGCAAACACCCGCAATCAACAGGGCAGCGCCAAAGCGGTTGGAGGGGCCGAGCAGCCACCCGGTAAACAGCGGCGCGCTGATGCCGGCCACTTGAGATAAAGTATTCATGAAGCCCAGCACCCGTCCGATCAGGTTGGCCGGTGAGGCCAACTGTACCAGTTGCCAGTAACTGGAATTGCCGATGCCCGATGAGGAGATCGAGACAAACAGGATCGGCAGCACCCAGTCCTTCCCCGGAACAATCAGCAGTAACAGAATCAACCCCGCGCCGATTAGTCCAAACGAGCAGAACAGCAGCCGGACCTTCATCGGCGATCCGGTTTTCTTTGCTAACCGGTCGGCGACCAGCCCGCCGGCCAGGGTGGAAACGGCCATCGCCAGCAGTGCGATCAGCATGATTCTTCCCATCTGTTCGGGTGCAAATCCACGATCCAGCCGCAAATAAGTGGGTAGCCACGAAATGATGAAAGAGAACAGATACGAGAGCAGGTAGATGCTGACGGTGAAGCTCCAGAATCCGGGATTGGCCAGCACCCGGCCGGCTGGCGGCAGCCGGCTAGCCGTTTCCTGCCTGGCCGGGGCCGGCAGTTTGCTGGGAGCAAACCGCAACCAGGGTAACAGCCAGATTAGCGCCGCCAGGCCGGTAATCACGAACATCGCCCGCCAGCCGAAATGGACCAGGAGTTTCGCTCCAACCCAGGCGCCGAGCGCCGGCCCCACCATCTGTCCGGAGAGATAGATGGCCGTCGGCATTCCCAGAGCTTCGGCGGAATAGCTGCGGCGAATGTAGGTGATGCTCGCCAGCGGCGCAATGGTTTCGGCCATTCCGAGCGCCAGCCGCAACGCCAGCAGCGATGCGAACCCCGAGGCCAGACCCGTGCCCGCCGCTGCCAGGCTCCATAGAACAAACGCCACCGCGTAGGAGCTCCGGATGCCATACTTTTCTACAATCAGCCCGGCCGGAATCTGAAATACGGCGTAAGTCCAGAAGAAGCAGGACAGCAGCGCTCCCATGTGGTTGGAAGCGAAGTGAAACTCTTCCATGATCTCAACCGCCGCAACCGCCAGGTTACCGCGATCGATGTAGGCGACCAGAATGCCGAGAAAGAGCAGGAACAGAATTAGCGAACGACGATTCACTGGAGCTCCCTGGCCGGACGCCGCCGGCGGTTATTTTTCGGCGGATTTGCGCCGCACTTCGATGTTCAAACGCTTGATCTTCTGGTTCAACGTGGACAACGGAATGTGCAGCGTTTCGGCTGCGTCAGTCTGGCTCCAGCTAGCCGCTTCCAATGCTTCGATGATCTTATGGCGCTCAAAATCGGCCACGATCTCAAACAGCGAAGCATCCTCGGAGAGCGTCCCGGACTCGTCGCGGCGAATCTTCACCCCGCCCGCGGTCAATAAAGAATCGGGCAACACGTGGACCGGCACGGTGGGAGCCGTGGCCAGCACCACCGCCCGCTCCACCACGTTCTCCAGTTCGCGGACGTTTCCCGGCCAGTTGTGCTCCATCAGGATCTGCATCGCCTCGGGTTCAAAACACAAAACCGAATGACCCTCGGCGTTCAGGTACTTCTCATTCTCCCGGCAATACTTATCGAAGAAATGCTCCACCAGCAGCGGGATGTCTTCCCGGCGGTCGCGCAGGGGAGGAATGACGATGTTGATCACGTTGAGCCGGTAATAGAGATCTTCGCGAAAGCGGCCCTCTTCGACGGCGCGCTTCAGGTCCTGGTTGGTAGCCGCCAGAATACGGACGTCCACCCGGGCAACATCGGTGGAACCAACGGGGCGAAACTCCTTCTCCTGGATCACCCGGAGCAGTTTCGCCTGCGTATCCAGTCCAACCGTGCCAATCTCATCGAAAAAGATGGTGCCGCGGTTGGCCACCTCGAAGTAGCCTTTTTGCGAGGCTATCGCCCCGGTGAAGGCTCCCTTTACGTGGCCGAACAGAGTCGACTCCAGCAGGTCCGGCACAAAGGCTCCGCTGTTAACGGCGATGAACATCTCGTCGGCGCGGGGCGAGTTGGCGTGGATCGCTTTGGCAATCAACTCCTTGCCGGTTCCGGTCTCGCCCGAGATCAGGATTGTCGAACGGCTGGACGCGACCTGCCCGGCAAGTTCCAGAATGCGCTGCATGCGGTCGCTCTTGCCAACGATGCTGGGGAAGTTGTAGCGCTGCTTGAGAGCCCTCTTGAGCAGTACATTTTCCTGCTCCAGGCGCCCTTTCGCGATCATCCGGTCAATCTCGAGGAGCAGCTTCTCATTGTCCCAAGGCTTGGAGAAGTAATCGCTGGCGCCCAGCTTGAGCGCCTTCACCGCGACTTCGATGCTTCCATACGCGGTGATCATGAAGATGGGAGTCTGACGGTCCCTCTGCCGGATCTCCGCGAGCACCTCCATGCCGGAGCGGTCCGGCATCATCAGATCCAGCAGGACGATGTCGTACGAACTCTCTTCCAGGCGGGCCAGTCCGGCCGTGCCGTTCTCGGCCAGATCAACGTGGTAGCCCTCCAGTTGGAGCAGCGTTTCCAAACTTTCCCGGATATCGGCTTCGTCGTCGATGACCAGGATACGGCCCTTGGGGGCGGTGGAGCCGATCGTTTCCGATCCCGTGGATTCGGATCCCTTCAACTCAGGCATTGACAGGCTTTCTTGACAACGGGAATTCCAGGCGGAACCGGGTGCCGGTGCCTGGTTGGCTCTGCACCTCGATGTGTCCGCCGTGCTCCTTTACAATACCGTATGTCACCGACAACCCGAGGCCGGTCCCTTTGCGGGCCATCTTGGTGGTAAAAAACGGATCGTAAATGCGGGCCAGATGCTCGGCGGGTATTCCCTGCCCGGTATCGGCCACTTCCACGTTGGCAAGATCGTCTCCGCCCCAGCTACGGACGGTGAGTACGCCGCCGCCTGCCATTGCATCCCGGGCGTTCAAAAAGAGATTGAGAAACACCTGCTGCAGTTTTCCCGGGTTCCCTTTCACCGCAGGCAGGCCGAGAGTCAGTTGCTCGGCGACCGATACGCCGGCCTTTTGAAGTTGATGCTCGACCAGTGTAACCGTCTCATGGATAATCCGGTTCAGGTCGACCTCCACGAAGGCGGTCGGCGAGGTCCGCGAAAAGTTGAGCAGCGAGTTTACGATCTCACTCGCCCGGAAGGTCTGCTTGGCGATCTTCTCCAGCAGTTTCGACTTCGGATCGTCGCCCGAGATCTGCTTGGCCAACATCTGGGCATAGGTGGATATGACCGCCAGTGGCGTGTTCACCTCGTGCGCCACGCCGGCGGCCAGCAACCCGATGGAACTCAACTTGTCGGCCTGAATCAACTGGCGCTCCAGTTGAGAGCGGTCCGTGATGTCGTCGAAAATAATCAGGCGGCCGATCTTGTCGCCGTCCTTGGAGATCAGTGGCGCGATCGCCAGGTTGATGATGACCTGCGAATTCACTGCCTCTACGGGTACCGGCACCGGGACCGCCACCGGATTCCCTCCACCGTTGGTGTGAACGGCGCCATTGCCGTTGGCCGACGCGGTCATCGAGAGGATCCGCGGCTCCAGCACATACTTGTAGACGTTGTGAATACCGGTCTCGCCGCGCACGCGATCGAACTGCTCACACAGATCGGCTGGAAACAGGTCGGCCAGGCAGCGTCCCACGGCGAAATCACGAGCAATCCCCGTCAACCGTTCGGCCTGGGAGTTCCAACTCTCCACCCGGTCCTCCAAATCCGCCGCCAGGATACCGACGTTCACCGATTCGACAATGTTCTCGCTGAACTCCTTTAACCGCTCGTACTCGGCGACCTTGCGTTCAAGCGAGCGGTAGAGGCGCGCATTCTCGATGGCGATGCCCACATAGCCACTGAGCGTCATCACCAGTTCCAGATCGTCGCTGGACAGGAAATCCCCCCGCACCGTACGGCTCAGCCCGAGGTAGGCGATCGTCTTGGCGCGGGCCGTACAGGCCAGAAAGTAGGTGAGATCCAACTCGGCGATCGTCTGGCGCACCGATGGCGTCCAGTCGCGGGAGACGATGTCGATCTGGTGCCGCGTCCGCTCAAAGAACAGGTAAGGCTGCGCGCCTGCGGAACTCAGAAAGCTGAGATCCAGATGGTCACCGAGAGGCCGAAGACGCTTTCCGAACGAACGGCCGGGCTGAAACCCGCCACGGTTTTCATCGAGCAGGAAAAAACTGACATGCTGGATGCCCAGTGTCCGTACCAGCCGGTCGGCCACCGATTCGAGCATGTGGTCGATGTCGGTCTCCGAACTCAACTCCCGCGCAAACTCGATCAGAGTGCGCCGGTAGTCGTATTGATCGCGATAGAAAAAATGACGGTCGAGCAGTACCTGGATCCAGTTGCGGATCGGCTGGAAGACGAACGTGGCCACGAAGATCAGTGTCACCACGGCTGAGCTGGGCAACTCGTCCAGCCGCCCCAGAGAGAAGATCAGGCTGTAGAAAATCCCCAGCACCGAAAGCGTGGCCAGCGTGTACACATAGCCCTGTTGAAAGATGATGTCGACGTCCATCAGCCGGTAACGCAGAATCGCGTAAGCCCAGGTGAGCGGCACCAGGATCAGCGTCAGAACCGACATCCGCATCAAGGCCCCCGGAACCACACCCACCAAATAAGGGGCGACGTAGAAGAGCGTGAACGGAAGCACGCCCAGGATGGCTCCGTTGCGCAGCCATTTCAATTGATTGCGCACGATCGGATCATCGGCGCCGCGGTACTGCACAGCCAATACCCCGGCGCCGGCAAGATAGGCGAGAGCCAGGTACGCCAGCCAGCAACGATCGAGCAGCCAGCGCATCTCGATCAGGGGCGCCGCCGTACGAATTACCCCCGAGGTGAAGCCCGCAAAGATCATCAACATGGAGATGGCGGGCGCGTACAGCAACACCACCTTCCATTTCGCTCGAAGCCAGTGGCGGCCTTCGGGGAAGTTCATGCAGAAGTGCAGAAAAATAGTTGGGGCAAGCAATCCGGCAGCTACATTGCCCCAATAAATCACCTTGTCAAAGTTATTGAGTTTGCCGGTGTAGTGGAAGCAGCAAAGGATGAAGGAAACGAGGCACAGAATGTAAAAGTGCCGTGCCTTGGGAGCGTCCAGACGACGAAAATGAACAAACAGTCCGATGGCCAGATAGGCGATGCCGATGATGTACTGGTAGAAGCGGGCGGAATCCGGCACCGCCTCCCCGATGATCACTTTCGCTTTCGCTTCGACGCCGTGCCGGCGGAAAAGATATTCCGTACTGTTGTAAGTCCCCAGCCGGACCAGCACCTGGGTCACTTCGATCGCGTTGTCGATGCGCATCCCGTTGATCCGCACCAGCACGTCGCCCACCCGGATACCCGCGTTTTCAGCCGGGCTGTCTCGCTCCACGTGCAGCGCCTCGATGCGATTGGCCCGGTCAACCCAGGTAACCCCATCTTCGGGCAATTTGAAGCGCAACTGCTGCTGGAAGTTGATTCCCGCACAAATGACCGCGGCCATCGTCAGCACGACGAAAATGACGCTCACGAATTGGCCTTTCAGGTCCGTCACGTGTCAACCCTGAAACGAAAGCCCAAACCTTACCAGCGGTGGATACACACCCGCCCGTTCGGATCTAAGCACGTCGGGTTCCACCGCTGCTTTGATCGTTACCCCTTTATCGTACACGAACTTAGCAGTTTCTACCGGTCACCGGATAACGCTATTTCCGCAATTCGGAAGAAGCGAAATACGCGGAACGGAAGAGCACGCCGGAAAAGCGAGACTACTCTGCCACACGCACCATCCACCGGCGGCCGGAGTGTGCAGCAGTGCTGATCACCCGCTCCCGCCGAGACGCATCGAAAAGCCGGCCGGGGAGCGGCTTCTCCCAGTGCGCGCTTGTTGGCCTGCGATCCTCGGAAAATCGGATGGCGGCACCCGGGTCTATCCGGCGCTGGAAGGCGTTGGAGTGGGTCTGCCGCCCTCTAAAGTCCGGGCCCGCGGAGTGGGCTATTAAGGTCTTGATTGACGCGTCGGAGCCAGAAGCCTAAAATTGGTGTAGCTCCATGATGTCCTGGCAACGGTGAAGTCCATGTATTGGCAACGCTTTTTCTTCGTTTTCGGCTCGTCGCTTCTCCTCCTCTTGAGCCCCGGCATCGGTTCGGCCGCCAAGAAAAAAGGCGGCGATGAATCTCAGCCGCGGGAAACCGTCGCCAAACCGATGACCGAGCGGCAGCGCCGCAGGCAGGAAGAGCGGCTCCGCAAAGAGCTGGAGACGCCCTACCGCAAGTGGTTGAACGAAGATGTCGCATACATCATCACCGATGAAGAGCGCGCCGCGTTTAAGCGCCTGAATACGGACGAAGAACGCGAGCAATTTATCGAGCAGTTCTGGCTTCGCCGTGATCCGACGCCCGACACGGCCGAAAACGAGTTCAAGGAAGAGCACTACCGCCGCATCGCCTACGCCAATGAGCGGTTTGCTTCCGGCATCCCCGGCTGGAAAACCGACCGCGGGCGCATTTACATTACCTTTGGACCGCCCGACGAGATCGAATCGCACCCCTCGGGCGGGTCGTATGAGCGCCCATTTGAAGAAGGCGGCGGGACCACCTCAACCTATCCGTTCGAACAGTGGCGCTACCGCTGGATCGAGGGTGTCGGTTCGGACATCATCATTGAGTTCGTCGATCCCACGATGACCGGCGAGTATCGCATGACGATGGATCCCTCGGAAAAAGATGCTCTGCTAATGGTTCCCGGCGCCGGGCTGACGCTGATGGAGCAGATGGGACTGGCCGATAAGGCGGACCGGTTCTCCCGCACCGATGGTACGCGGCTCGGCACGGGTACCATGCCCCTGCCGAACCGCATGAACGAGTTTGAGCGCCTGGAGCAGTACGTTAAGTTACAGAAAGCGCCTCCAGTCAAATTTAAAGACCTCGAAGCGGTTGTCTCCTCGTCAATCCGTTACAACACGCTGCCGATGGAGGTGCGGACTGACTTCATCCGCATGACGAACTCCACCATCTACACCAACATTACGCTCCAGTTCGACCGTAAGGACTTGCAGTTTCAGAACAAGGACAACATCTCCAAAGCGGTGGTAAACATCTATGCGCGAATCACTTCCATGTCGCGCCGGGTGGTCAACACATTTGAAGACGTAGTGGCGATCGAGACCAATTCGGCCTTCCTTCAACAGGCGAGCCAGGGCGTCTCGGTCTACCAGAAGTCGATTCCGCTAGCTCCCGGCACCTACCGGTTGAATGTTGTAGCTAAAGACGTAACCGGTGGCAACATGGTCAACTACGAGCAGGCGCTGAAAGTCCCGCACTATGACGACGAGCAGTTGGCTTCGAGCAGCCTGATTTTGGCCGACTTGATTGAAAGGGTCCCCACCACCAGCATCGGCACCGGCCAGTTCGTCATCGGTACCTCCAAAGTCCGCCCGCGGCTGAGCGAGAGCTTCCGGCAGGACGAAAAGATGGGCATCTACGTCCAACTCTATAATTTTCAGCCGGATGACAAGACCCAGAAGCCGAACGCCACCATCGAATACGAGGTACTAAAAAAAGGCACCAACGAGAAGGTATTTGACTTCAGCGAAGAAGTGAGTAAGATGGATGGCGCCTCCCCGACGCAGGTCACCGTGGAGAAATTGCTGCCGCTGAAGACGCTAGCCCCGGGCCAGTACCTGCTGAAGATGAGGGTGACGGATCGCAACCGGAACCAAACACTGACTCCGGAAGCGGCATTTACGGTATCATAGGGGATGTGTTGGACCGGGTTTCGGTCCGGGAAGTCCCTTGAGTGTAGGTTTCCGCAACCCTGCCGGTGGCGTTTCTAGAACAAAACGGCGGCGGTGGAAATCGGGCGGAGAATGTCAGGGATGGCCATACGGAAGCCCAGAGCGATAGTCTGCGTGGCCGCCGCACTGCTCACGGGTGGGCTTTGCGACGGCGCTACCGCCTCCCGCCTGTCCGGAAGTGTCATCGGATACGTTTCCGATGGTGCCGGCGTACCGCAGATGGGCGCCACGGTGATGATTTTCAACCGCTATGACCGGTTGTTGTTCAAAACCGTCTCCAACGAAAAGGGTGGCTTCGGCTTCGATTTTCTCTCTCCGGATACCTATTCGATTCGCGTCAGCCTTGCCAGCTTTGTTCCCGCGCTGAAGTCCAACATCCTGGTTCAACCCGGGATGCGCAATTTCCTTACTGTGAATCTGGCCAGCATCTTCAGCAGCATCGAACTGGTGTATTCTGCTCCGGCCGGCCCGGTGATGAGCGATGACTGGAAGTGGGTTCTGCGCAGCTCGGCTTCCACTCGCCCGGTACTCCGCATCCTGCCCAAGAGTTCTAAGGAATCACCCGACTCGGTGGCACAGGCTCCCTCGGGTTATTCCAACACCCGCGGAGTGATCCGCGTCTCGGCGGGCGATCAAGGTTCCGGTAGCACGGCATCACCCGGACTGGGAACTGCGTTTGCGCTGGCTACCTCCGTATTCGGTGACAACCAGGTGCAATTGACCGGCAATGTCGGGTACTCGTCGTACACCGGCGCGCCGGCGGCTGGCTTTCGCACCCGCTTCAGCCGCGGCGACAGCCCTGGCCTGTTGAATCCGGACGTGCAATTGACCATGCGCCAGGTGTTTGTTCCGATGCGCGCCGGCTTTGGCTTATTCGCCGGACACGGTGACGGCAACGCCCCCGCTCTGCGCACCATGGCCGCCAGCTTCGAAGACAAAGTACGGGTGATGGATGACTTGCTGCTGGAGTACGGCGCCACGCTGGAAACGATCCAGTACCTGGACCGTCTCAGCTTCGTCAGTCCCTACATGCGGCTGACTTACGATCTTGGAGACAAAGGCCAGATCGAGATCGGATACAGTTCCGGAGAACCCCCCGCCGAGTTTCTGATTCCCGGTTCCGGACCGGAAGCCGACCTGCAGCGCGACCTGGCCGCGGTTTCCATGTTTCCCCGCCTCAGCCTGCGGGGCGGGCGCGTGCACATGCAGCGCTCCAACAACCTGGAGGTGGGCTACCACTATAAAGCTGGAAGCCGGACCTTCAGTACCGGCGCGTTTCACGAATCCATCTCCAACGCGGCTCTCATGATGACGTCGGAGGCCGGAGGACTACCAGCCACCAGCGACGTGCTGCCCGATGCCTTCTCGAACAGTTCCATCTTCAATATCGGCAGCCTTTACTCGACCGGTTTCACGGTGTCAATCACTCAGGAGATCGCCGAGTTTTTCGATATCACGCTGGCCTACGGCGACGGTGGGGTGTTGCGGACCGAAGGCCGCCAGTGGCTCGGCGGAAGCCCGGATGAACTGCGCTCCATGATCCGTAGCAACCAGCAGCAATGGGTCACGACGAAGGTCACCGGCACCATTCCCAAGACGGGTACCCGCTTTGCCGGCAGCTATCTGTGGACCGATTACCGCTCGCTCACTCCCGGACACCGTTATATCACTCAGGGCGCCTACCCCGAAACCGGGCTGAATATCTTCATCCGCCAGCCCATTCCGAGCGTTCCCGGCGTTCCCGGGCGATTGGAAGCCACGGCCGATCTGCGCAACATGATGGCGCAGGGTTACCTGCCGATCTCCTCCGGCGCAGGCCAACGGCTATTGCTGATCCACTCTCCGCGCTCGGTACGCGGCGGGTTCAGCTTTATCTTTTAGCTCCTCGCGCCAGCCTCTTTGACTGCCTCGATCATGGCAACAATGTTTTCCACCGGTGTTCCCGCCTGAACGTTGTGAATCGAGTTGAAGACGAAGCCCCCGCCAGGCGCAAAGATCTCGCAACGGCGCAGCACCTGCTCGCGCACCTCGGCGGCGGTTCCGAAGGGCAGAACCCGCTGCGTATCCACCCCCCCTCCCCAGAAGACCAGCCGCGAACCGTACTTGCTTTTAAGCATCTCCGGATCCATTCCGGCGGCTGAACACTGCACCGGATTGATGATATCGAAACCGGATTCGATGAATGTCTGGTAGAAACGCTCTACCGAGCCGCAGGAGTGTTTGAATGTCTTCCAGGTGGTGTGAGTGTGAATCCAGTCATTCACCGCTTTGTAGTATGGCGCGTAGAGTTCACGCAGCGTGGCTACCGAGCAAAACGCCGAGGTCTGGGTACCGAAATCGGTGCCGCAGATAAACACCGCGTCAACATTGGAACCCACGGCGCGGTGGATCTGTTCGAGGTTCGCCAGTGCCACTTCGCACTGTTTCTCAAAAATCGCATGGATATAGGAACGGCGGCTGCTGGTGGAGATATACCATTCGGTGATGTCGCGGATGCCCTTGGGATCTTTCAGGAACGGTCCAGGCACTAACGCGATATCGCCAAAGGCCGTTCCACCAAAACCGGCCAGCACGGCCCGCCCGCCGGCGCGCGCCATACCAGTGGCCTGTTGCAGATGAGCCAGATCAGCCGCGGTAACCGGCGTGAACTCTTCGAGGTTGTCTTGGGGATCGAGAGCGTCTTCATCGATCGGGTGCTGGCGGACGATGGTGTCAAAGAACTGCCCGCCGGCCGGCATGCGTCCGCTCGGTGGAACGCTGGTGTCGCCCTTGGGGTAGATCAGCGCGTCGCCATTGACATCGAGCGTGACGTGAAAATCGCCCGGGACCAAGACTTCGAGGCCGTTGAAGCTCCAGGGCTTCCAATCGATGGCTGGAAAACCGAACATCGTGTCCCGGGCAAAGACTCCGGTGACGTCGATACCCATCGCCTGCTGGAGATCCTCTTCGACAAGGCCGAGCATCTGGTAGGGCTCATGGACCCTTACCGGATGCTTGTCAAGGCCATAATACTGCCGCAGAGCCGCTACGCAGCTCACGTGAATGCCAGTGACTGCGCTGCCTCCGAAATCGATTGGGATCCGATCCGGCTCCTGATGATTTACAGCGGCGCATACGCGCTCTCGACTCGTCATGCGAACCTCGCCAATTGAAGGTGACTCTCGACCAATATAGCTGAGTTCGATGCTCGCGATCGCGGCGAGTTCAGCGGTGTCGCAGCAGACCACCGGCTTACCGGTTCTTCAAAGCAGCGGGCGGTACCAGATATTGCGAAACCGCAGGAATGTCTCCTTCACATCGGGGTGGTGATGGTCCTGCAATTCGAGCGGTCCATCTTCGCAGACGTCTGAGAAGGTGGCGCCGGGCGTCGGTTTCTCAATGGGAACGTGATCCTGAACCAGAACGCCGTTTTGCAACAGGGTCAATGAACCGGGCGCGATCATCTTTCCACCGCCACACCGGGGAGCATGAAAGATGATGTCATAACTCTGCCACTGTTCCGGCGGGCGGGTCACATTCACCAGCGGAGCGAACTGGCCGTACAACGCGGCGCACGATCCGTTCGGGTAAGTCGGGTTCTTGTAGGAGTCGAGTATCTGAATCTCGTAGCGCCCTTGCAGATAGACGCCGCTATTGCCGCGCGCCTGATCGTGCGCTTGAGGCATGTTAGGCGTGGCGAATTCCACGTGAATCTGCGCGCTGCCGATCTTGCGTTTGCTGTAAATGTGGCCGGTACCGGACTTGCAGACCAGGATTCCATTGACTACCGGCCACTGGGCGGGTTGGCCATCGCGATGCACCCACTCGCTGGCGCTGGTTCCGTTGAACAGCACGATCGCATCGGATGGCGCGTGCGTGGCGTCCCCAGGATCCACCACCCGTGGTTGTTGATCGTTCCGGCTCGACGCGACGCACGCCGCCAGGCTGAGCACCAGAACGGCCGTTGAACAGCAAAGTACCTTCATGGGGATCAGTATCGCTTACTTTGAGGAAGCGATGCGCCGCGTCGCGAGCCGGAAAGAAACCACCTGCCACCCTACGGCGTGCCGCCGAAGAACAGCGCGTTGAGGGTAGCCGTCGGTCCGGATGCGGAGTTATTGTTCTTCACCCGGAAGCGGACTTTGCCCTGATAGCGGTAGACAAGATATACACCGTCGGTGTAGCCGGCGAGCGTCTGTGTATCCAGTACGGCTCCGGTTGTGCCATCGGTCACTTGGACGGTGACCGAACGCCCAACCCGTTCGTAATCGCAAAAGTACAGCGCAAGCCGATGGGGAGACGTGTCCTTAGCCGCCACTTCGACATCAATGTAGCTGACCGACTGCAAGTAAGACGCGATCCGCTCGCCCGGCGAATAGCTGTAAACGTTCTTGATGAGCGCGCGCGGGTCGGTGCTCCAAAGGTTGCTCAGATACTGGCTGGCATTATTCACCCAGAACCCGGTATAGGAAGGGGAGACCGAAGAATTCAGCGGTATCACGTTGCCGTCCTGCCCGTAAACGCCCTTCCAACCGCCGAGCGTGGCGCGGTCGGCGCCAAGAAATGCCACCAGGTTGCCGCTGGGCTGTTGATTGGCAATGGTCACCGTCACCGGACTGGAGACAGCCGCATTGTGCCAGGAATCCCAGGCAATCGCAGTCAGAACGTGAGACTGGTTCGACATGGTGGTGGTATCCCAGGTGAGACGCCACGGCGAGGCCGTAGTCTGTTGACCAGGACCCGACGGGTTGTAGGCGCCGTCGACCAACCACCACACGGCGCCAACGGCGGTGTCATCGCTGACGGTCGCGTTAAATTGAACCGTTCCCGTGAGAGAGTTCGCGTTTGAAATGGAATCGATCTGAACCGCTGGCGAATTGGATTCGACGCCGGCCTGATTCACTACCCAGATGCCCACCGGGGTCGAAGTCGCAACGTTGTTGGCGGCATCGCGCGCCACGGCGGTCAGTTCATGGTACCCATCCGCCACGGAGGTAGAGACCCAGGAATAGCCGAAGGGAGCCGAGGTCTGTTCCGGCCCCAAATTAACGCCATCAAGTTGGTACTGCACGCCGGCCACGCCATTGCTATCGGTTGCGTTCACCTGGAGCAGGGACACTCCCGAAACGTTGTGGTATGCCAACCTGTGACCAACGTTATTGATGCTGAACGAGGCCGGCGCGGTGATGGTTACATCGGGAGGCGCGGTGTCGCGAGGAGGAGCGGTGGCGCCTCCCCAGAAGATCCCGCTAACGGTGGCATTCGGCGAAGTGACGTCCGAACTATTATTGTTTTTCACCCGGAAGATCACGTCACCGGAATAGTTATAGACGAGATAGATGCCGTTGACATAGCTGGCCAGCACCCGGCTATCGAGAACGGCGCTGGTCTTGGCATCGAGCGCCTGTACGGTGACGTTGCGGCCCTTCGCTTCCCAGTCGCAGAAGTAAAAAGCGATCCGGTGTGGCTGGTTGTCGCGCGTGGTGACCTCGAAATCCATGTAAAACCGGCTGTAGAAGTGTGATGCAATCCGTTCCGTCGGGCTATAGCTGTAGGTATACTTCTGCAGCGCCCGG
The DNA here is from genome assembly GCA_020854055.1 of Bryobacterales bacterium. Classification (GTDB taxonomy): domain Bacteria; phylum Acidobacteriota; class Terriglobia; order Bryobacterales; family Bryobacteraceae; genus JADZGD01. The sequence goes on from JADZGD010000137.1 coordinate 79,165, forward strand.
GGATCGGTGGACCAGAGGTCATAGAGGAACTGATTCACATTCACCAGCGAGTACCAGGAATAGGATGGCGGGGTGGTGGAGTGGAGCGCGATGATATTGCCGTCCTGCCCGTAGACGCCCTTCCAATTACCCTTGGTTGTATCATCGCTGCCTATAAAGGTGACCGCCGTACCGCTTGGCGGCGGTGCGTTACTGACCAGGACAGTGACCGGAAGCGAAGTTGTGGAGTGTCCCGCGCCGTCGCGGGCAGTGGCGGTGATCTGGTGCGAACCGTTGACTGCGCCGGTGGTGTCCCACGTATAAGTGTATGGCGCCGAGGTAATTTCCGCTCCGAGCGGCGCGCCGTCAAGCCTGAACTGAACCCCCGCCACCAGAGTGTCATCGCTTGCGCTGGCTGACAACGCCGTGTTGAGCGAAACCGTCGTCCCACCGGCCGGCGAAAGAATGGACACTGAGGGCGGAGTAACATCGACGGCGGAGTTCTGGACAGTTACGTCTACCGCGGCACTGGTTGTCGTATTGCCTGCTCCATCACGCGCGACGGCGGTTAGCTGGTAGCCGCCATTTGGCAGCCCAGCCGTATTCCAGGCCACCGTGTAAGGCGGTGAAGTCAGTTCCGCACCGATTTTGGTTGCTCCCGAGTAAAACTGCACCCCCGCAACGCCGGTGTCATCGGAAGCGGACGCAATAATCGTTGCGGTACCCGACAGCACGGATGAAGCGCCCGGCGATGTGATGGAGACTGATGGCGAGGTAGTGTCTGGCGAGGGTCCGCCCGAACCGCCCCAGAACAATCCGCTGAGGGTACCCAAAGGGCTGGGTGGTTTGTTGTTTATAACTCGAAACGTTACCGGCCCCTTATAGCTGTAAACCTGATACACACCGTCCGTATAATTGTCGAGCACTCTCGTGTCGAGAACGGTTCCGGTAATCGCGTCGCGCGCCTGGAGGGTAATCGAACGCCCGGCGTTTTCGTAATCGCAGAAGTACAGCGCGATGCGATGCCACGCGGCGTCCCGCCCAGTTACATTGAAGTCCATGTAGGAAGCAGTGTAAAAGTACGAAGCAATACGCTCGGTGGTACTAAAACTAATTACATATTTCGCCAGCGCGCGCGGATCGGTACTGTAGTAGTTGTAAACCAGCGAACCGGCGTTTACCGGGTTAAAGACCGAGTAGGACGGCGCCAGTGAGGAATTCTGTACAATCACATTGCCGTCCTGGCCGTAGACGCCTTTCCAGGCGCCCTTGGTGGACGTGTCCGATCCCAGAAACATAACCGCTCCCGTCTGAGCGTTGGCGGCCATGCAGGCGGCCAGAGTGATGATGGTAAGCCGGACAAGAGACATAAGCATCCCCTCGTTCCCGCAAAGCGGGTTTCAGTCTGAAAATAGATTTCCCGGAATCAGGCAGGCAGGCGTTCGCCGTTTCACTTACAGGAAGCGCTAAAAGTCAGTATATTTGGTCAGCCGGGCGCCGTCAATATTTGCGCGTTGCCGAAGTACCGGCGGCCGGGCCTCTTATAGTACTGCAAGCGGCAACCATCGCAGCGGACATGCCCGCTATTCGCTGCTCTCTCCGAAGCTTCGATACGCCTCTAGTACGTCGCTTTGTGAAATAACGCCCTCGAGTTTCCTGAAGTCAGCGCGATTGACAACCGGCAGCAGTTTCCAGTGGTGGGCGTACCGCAGGTAGGTGTCAAGCGGCTGGTCGGGATAAAGAAACGGGACGCTCTCACCGGAGACCAGCGAACTCAGGCGGCGGTTTCCCCGGCCGTCTTGCATGAGCCGCTGGAGTTCCTTCTTCTGGATCACTTGCCAGCCGGCAGGTTTGAGCCGCACCAGCACGATGTCCGGCAGCTCGCCCTTCGTCCTTTGCCACACCTGGCCCAGCATTTCATCCCCTTCGAGCGCCCTGTCACCGGCCGGCCGCATGGCGTCTTCGACGCGCGGCGTATCCTCTTCCCGTTGTTCTTCCATGGAGGGCAGTTCGATCCCGTCCTGACGTGTAAGCACATCGAAGATCGGCGTTGGTTGCAATGCCCGGGCAATGACGTACGCGACGGTGTTAGCGACGATCACGGGGACGATGATGGCATAATTTCCGCTGACCTCAAGCGCCATAAAGACGGAAGTCATCGGAGCCCGCAAAAAGCCGGCGAACAACACGCCCATCCCCACCAGGGCGTACGTTCCGGGAGATATCACCAGGTGCGGCAGAAGGGCGCGTTCGGCGCCTCCGGTCGCCGCGCCGAGCATTGCCCCGATAAAGAGTGTCGGCGCGAACATGCCACCCGGAGTCCGGGTGCTTGAGGAGAGCGTGGTGGCAATAATTTTCGCCACCGCGAGAATGGCCAGAAACTGCCAGGTGAAGCGTCCGTGCATCGCCTGGTCGATGTATTCATAGCCGGCTCCCATGACCTGGGGAGCGCCGAGAACGGCAATGAAGCCAATCAGCAGCCCGGCCGCCGCGGGCTGAATGTACCGGGTCCAGGCCGGCAAGCCCGCACACCAGCCGCGCAGCCAGCCCATTGCGCCGGCGAAGCCAGCCGAAAACAATCCGCCGACCACGCCCAGCACACAATAGGCGAGAAGTTCGGAAGGCCGTTCCAATTGGACGAGCGGGATGCGAAACAGCGGTTCGGATCCCAGAAACCAACGCATCACCACAACACTCGATACGGCGCCAAGCACAACTGAACCGAGAATGCCGGCAGTCCAACGGCCAATCACCTCTTCGATAACGAAGAGCACCGCGGATATAGGCGCGTTGAACGCCGCCGCCAGTCCGGCCGCCGCGCCGACCGGAGCGATGAGCCGCATGCGATCGCGTGACAATCGACCCCGCCGGCCAAGCTCCGAAGCGAGACTCGCCCCAATCTGCAGAGACGGGTCCTCCGGCCCGAGCGAATGGCCGGATCCGATGGCCACCGCGGAAGTGATGAACTTACCGATGGCCGTACGCAGCGGGATGTTGCCGTTATAGATGTAGAGCGCCGCCTTGGTCTGATTGACGCCACTACCTCGGGCTTTTGGAAAAATGTGGATGACGAGGATCGCAATCGCCAGGCCGGCCAGCGCGGGCGACAGCAGCATGCGGGCCGTCGAGGGCACTCCCGACCCCAGCAGGGCAAAGCGGGACCAGTCAATCGCAAATCGAAAACACACTACGGCTAGCGCCGCGAAGATGCCAATGAAGACGGACAGGATGAGAAAGAAGCTCTCCTCGCCCAGAATTGGCGTTCGCCGGGAGCTTTGGGATTCTGTGCCCGGCGCGGGCGTCTCCCGGCCAGCCGTCTCATCGGCAGCCGGGTCCATCGATCGATCGAGGTCTCCAGGCCCGTCAGCCGCTCTCATGCATCCTTCCAATGAGCAGCAACGCCTTATCCGCCGCGCCCGGCGCTGCACACGGCGCCGAAAGCCGCTGGATCTGGAAGATCAGGTCCATCACCGTCTCTGCCAGATCAGCGTCTCGAATCAGACGGCGCTTGGTGAGTTCACGCTTCATTGCGGTCCATGCCGCATTCGGCTGCGCCAGCGCCGCCGGCATGCCGTCCGCCGAGCCGGCACACGCTTCCAACCTCGCTCCAGCGATCTGAAACGCCTCCATCACCATACGGCTGCGCTGCTCGTCGGAAATGCGCGGCTGAAAAGGATCGAGCCGGCCAGCCCATTCGGCGATTTCCAACTGCGAAGTGGTATCCGGATCCTTGCTGCCACTCCTCACGGCCACGTGCAAGTAATGCTGCGCCTGACGGTACCGGCCCAGTTGCAAAGCGGCGCGTCCGGCGCCCGCCCACGCAGACGAATTGCTGCTCAGAGAACGCAGACTCGCCCGAAAGGCCGCCAGCGCATCGGTGTAATCTCCCGCCTGCATGAAGAGACTACCCACCTCCGCCCGCACCGGGGGATCGTCACCAAGGTTGGCCTCCAGCGCAATGAGTTCCGATCGCGCCTCGGCCATCAAATTCCGCTTTAGCAGATAACCGATCAGCTCGAGACGAGTCCGCCGCCGGGCCGCTTCCTGGCCGGTGGGCCAGGTAGCGTAGATTGCGTTGTGATAGTACCGCTGCGCCTGCCGGGAATCCCCCTGGCGCACGGCAATGCGGGCAAGTTCGAGGTTCACATGTCCGTTCTCGGGCTGGCGCTCCCAGAGGCTAAGAAGATAAGTGGAGGCTTCGTCCAGGCGATGCTGTCCAACGAGCGCTTCGGCCAGGTGGAACTGATAGGCGTAATTTGCCGGAGCGTACTGCAACGCCAGTTGAAACTCGGAGACTGCCTGCTCATAACGCTGCTGCTTCAGCCCGACTTCTCCGCGTTTGAACCAATACGCGCCAAGCGATTTCTGGTGCCGGTGGTAATGACCTGAAAGGCCGCTGACGGCAGCAAAGCAGACTGTTGCCACCGCGGTGAGTAGAAGGAGAAACGCGGGCTCCCGAACGTAGCGCAGCCGGAGATCCGCCACCATGCCCGCCGCCGCGGAACTCACGTCCTGCGACTTAAGCATCTTGCAGTTTACCTGGATGCTGAGTTGCTCAAATTCTTCGTGGGGCGGTGCGTTTGAGCCCTCCAGCCTCCTTAAGGTTTCATTTTAATCCAGCCACACCTCGCGGGCAATGAATGGATCGGTTTACGGGACTGGTGAATCGGATTCGTCCCGCCGACCCCCTGCCTTATACGCTCACCACCGGACATGGGGATTGACGGATGATCGCGTAAGCGTTGGTTCGCAGCCTGCCTAACAGGTTATCGGGAGTGCGCCCGATCACCAGCACGTCGGCTCCAATTTCCGCCGCTGCGGTGCTCACGGCTTTGGCTGCCTCACCCGGCGCTAATTTGATCTCGGCGGTGACGCCGGCTGTCTCGATCAACTGGAAAAGCTGTGCTTCGGTGGCCCTCCAGACGTGTGCGCGCCATTCCGGATCGTGAACGACGCCGATCACCAGTTCCAGTTGCGTGCTAGCGTGAATCACGCTGAGTTTGGCATCGAAGGCGGTAGCGAAGTCCGCGGCCCAGCGAAGAATCCGTCCGCTTTCCGGCCCCAGATCGACGGCACAGGCTACGTGCTGGATTCCAGCGCACCTTCGCGTGATTCCATCTTCCTCGGCGTGAACTCCGGTCCAGACGGGGCAACGGGCATCGTGCAGAACCTTGGCGGTCACACTACCCAGAAGGAACCGCCGCAGGGCGCCACGTCCTCGAGTTGGCATGATGATCAGATCCGTGTGCTGTTGGTGGGCGTAGTCAACGATAACCTGAGCGGGATCTCCCGGCAGGTCGGTAAACGTCGCGGTGAGTCCTGCCAACAGGCGGTCGAGCCCCACCCGAAAGCCGGCTCTGGAAAGGACTCCCTGCGCGCTGCTGGCGTCGTCCGGCTCAACCTCATCCCGCTGGACGCCATCGCCCGTGACATGGAGCACAGTGATCTGCGGATCACAGCAGGCGGCGAGCACCTTCACGCACTCGGCCGCGCTGAGACATCGCTGTGAATGATCAATTGGTAATAGCAGTTTCTTTAACGCCAGCATCGTTCGAACCTCTCGACAACAGTATTAGGCAACTGGAATGCCAGATGCCCACCTAACCTGAAAACTCTCCTCCCGCTGCTGGACGGCGCTCCAGCGTCAGCGCAACGCACCGGCACGGAACCGGCAGTCTACAACTGCCTGAAAGCCGCCACCCGTGTTCGTTTTCGGCCGGAAACCGGAGCCGGCGGCCATTCCGCTCGATCGCTCACCCGTTGTCGTGACTCTAACCCCGCTGCAATCCACGGGCGGAGCGCGGATCTCCATCGTTTCATGATGAACCGCTTTCATCAGGGCACCGCATTTGTACTGGAGTTGATAATCGTACTCATCCAGGTCATCGATCTGGCGTTCCTGTTCGGGCCGTGGGTGTGACGCAACGTTGTGGGCGGCGGATGGAATTTGCTTCACCCTGGTTGCATCTGACATGCAATTGGCATCTGACATGCAGTTCGACAGGCGCGCGGGATAGCATGCAGTCTCACGCGGCCAAATCGCCTGGCGCGGTGCGCGCCGGTTGCGGAAGTGCCGAACCGGTGCAACTGATAATCTATGGTGAAGGCAATAGGAGGATTGAGACATTGTGCAGAGCAGCATTGGGAACTCACCTGCCGGCCCCTCACGGAGTTCATCACATCCTCGAGCTCTACGGCTGCCCGGCCCACATTCTCAATGACGCCTCGCTGCTGTCCGAAATCATGGACAAGGCCGCGGCGACCTCGAATTCGACACTCCTGAACAAACTGGTTCATTCGTTCCCTACCGAAGGCGTAACGGCGATGGGCCTACTGGCCGAGTCGCACATTGCGATCCATACCTGGCCCGAACTCGGTTATGCGGCGGTGGATTTTTTCGCCTGCGGCAAACAGGCCCAACCGGACAAAGGGTGCGCCTATCTGATTGAGGCGTTGGGGGCGAGTCGTTTCTCGGCGCGGGAAGTGCAACGAGGAGCGGCGGACTCGGCCCCCGGCACGGAAACAGCCAATGCCGGAGGAGGCGGCCAATGACACCACCGGTGCTGCCGGAAGGATTCTGGATGAATGAACCGTTGACCGGGCGGGACAACTACCAGCGCCGCCTGAGCAATATTTCGTGTCACATCCGGAGCCCATTTCAAGAAATCTATGTCGCTGAAGCGGGCGCATACGGCAAGGCTCTCATCCTCAACGGCCAACTTCAGGCCGCGGCCGCCGATGAGTTTCTTTATCACGAAGCTCTCGTTCATCCCGCCATGATACGGGTACGCTCACCGCGTAAAGTCCTGATTATCGGAGGTGGCGAGGGAGCGGCGGCCAGAGAGGTTCTTCGCTGGCGGGACGTGGAGCGTGTGGTCATTGTGGAGATCGACCGCGAAGTGGTCGCGGCCTCACGAAGGTACCTTTCGGAGATTCATCAGCATATCTTCGATGACCTCCGTGTTCAGGTCGTGTTCGCGGAGGGACGGCGGTTCCTTCAAACGACGGAAGAAACCTGGGATGTCATTATTTTCGATCTGCCCGATCCAGCCGAAGATGCTCCCTGGTGGCCGCTCTATGCAAAGGACTCTTTCCGTAATGCCGCCCGGCGCCTGTCTACTGATGGTTCTTTCGTGCTGCAAGCCGGTCCGATTTCTCCGCTCAACCTGGCGGATCTGCGCCGCATCGTAATCAACGCCGGCGCCACGTTCCCCTGCCTGCACGTTTACACCACGTTTGTTCCGTCCTTCGGAATACCGTTGGCGTTCGTGCTCGCTTCCTTCCGCGCGTTCACCACCAGGCCCAGTCCCGAAGTTGTCGACCGGGTGTTGGCGGAAAAGGTACGGAGCCGGCTTCGGATGCTCGACGGCGCCGCGTTCCTGGGGCTGATGCAGGCACCGGTTTACCTGCGCGAAGCGATGCCCGCCGGTCTTGGGCTTACATCACCCGCAATCGAAACGGCGCATCCGCCAGCAGTAGCCGCCGGTTGATTTCTTCCACCCGCCGGCGAATCCTTGCTAGCGATACCGGCGTCGCCGGCAGCCGGTCGAAGCGCAGCACAATGGGTGGCGCCGCGATCCCGGCCAAGTCGTGGGCTCGTGTGGGTGCCAGGCTGTCTTCGGTACCAGCCAGTTCTTCGACCGTGGTCTTGACGTGATTCTCCACGTTCATCAATCATCGCCTCCTTGCGTGTCCATCCGGACGGACAAACATCACCAGACGGCAGGATTTCGTTACCAATTGCATTTGTTCGGGCACTGCCAATAGCCCGGCGGCAAAGTTCCGTCCATTCTGAGCTTCGGCGACCAGGTTGTTCCGCACGTCATGCACTGAAGCAGAATTCCGCATCGATTCAATCGCGACACTCCAAGCCGTGCTAACTGCACGGGCGGCAAATAGCGGGGATCTTCCCGCTCAGCAGTCTCGGATTGCACAGTTTGTCTCATACCAACCTCCTTCTGTTGCCAGGTGCTTGCGGATCAGGCTAGGGCAACCTGTTCCAACGGCTCCTGTCTGACTACAAGCCATCGTTCAACCGCTTCGCGCAAGACGGGCGGCTGGGAAACCTCCAGAATCCTGGCGGCATGCTCAAAGGCTCTCGATTCGAGAGCCCTGGCATCTTCGCGGCCGCTCTGTTTATGGAGCAAGTGGCGAACGGCGTCGCAGGCCAGCAAGCGCGTCTCCAGGCCGCAGTCTTCGTCGGACACAATCTCCAGCAGGAGTCCGAAAAGCTCATCGGACGGCCTGCTGAGGTCTGGCGCCGCCCGCAATGAGACCTGTCTCAGTTGCCAGTTGCAGCGGTACCGCAGAACGCGTATCAGGCCCTGTTGGTGTTCATCCAACTGTCCCGCCAGTCTCAGTTGTTCGATCTGTTTGAGAACCTGCCCCCATTCTCTGAGGTCGCCGAAGATGTCGGACATCAGCGTGAAGCCTCCTTCTGTCCAGAGCGATGGCCGCTCGCCCCATAAAATGCACGCCGTGGACCATATTCTGCCTCCGCCGGCCAGCTCCCCATATGAGCGGCGATTGGGCGCGCTAAGCGGGGATTATGCGTCCACGCCGTTCTCAACCTCGGTCCGCGAGGTGCCCGAAAAGGCACACCGTTGGATGTTTTAGCTCAGCGATCAACGCCCGCCACAAGCAGATTGAACTCGCTTTCATGGCATGTGCGGTGCTTGCCGCTCTCTCTGCGTACGGGGTGCCGGCGATGCGCATTTTGAACAGCCCACAACACATCTCCGGCCCGGGCTGGCAGCGTCAGTACTTCATATCCTTCAAGAGCCAGCACTTCGGCCCGCAGGTCGCCACCGGCAGCCCGCGCCGTAACAATAACCGCAGGCGCCGTCCACAGCCTCCGGGCTGCTTGCAACACATCGAGCCACGAACCATCCGGCAGGGAATACTCCGAGATAACTACCGGCGCGAACTGGATCAGGTCGGCCGCGTCACAAAGTCTGGAACAAATCAACAGCCGGTATCCCGCCTCGATCAGGATCGACCGAAGAGCGGCACGCTGGTCATCCTCCGGCCCGATCAGCAGAACGTACGGATGTGCGGCCGGCGGCTCACTGGAGTATGTCTTCATTTCAGCCACGAGTTCCAGGCAGCAGGTGGCATGCCGTTCCGGCTGGCGGCTGGCACTCCGTGTGCTTGTAAACCAGCCAAGATGCCTCCGATCATAAGACTCTGGCTGACCACGATCGCCCTGTCCGGCTTATTGATGCTGATCCCCGAACGGCTGGATAGCGCAGACGATTCGCCGGTGTACGGACGGCTGGCGTTCGCGGCGCTGGTCTTTGCGTGTCTGCTGTTGATCATGCGCCGCTGGTGGCACAACGCCGTCGAGTCCCGTCTGGAGCCCCTGGTGCGCGCGTTGTCCACAATCCAGGCGGATGGCGCTGATTATCAGCCGCCGGGCCATGATCCAATCTCGAAACTGGAGGACCTGATCGGCCGCATGGAGTCCCAGCCAGGCGCGGCGGACCGGAAAGTCGGATGTGCTCTCGATTCGGCGGCCGGCGCCACCGAAGCCGGCCGCCAGATGGGCGGAAATGTGAGGCTTGCGGCCGATCACGTGGAAAGCATCAGCGCGTTGCTGCTTGTCAGCCAGACGCACCGGCAGCCGATTCCCAGGACGGCATTTCAAAACCTTGAACTGGTCTCAAAAAACCTGCGCGCGATCGAGCGGCAACTCAGTGGCAACTCGCAACCCACGCTACCGGAGGGCGCCTTCAGCTCAAGTGAAGATTCTCCGGCCGTTCCAGTTCTTCCTCGTCCGGAGCCTCGGCTCTCTTTCGAATGCCGTATTTCTCCATCCGGTAAATCAACGCCTTGCGGCTGATATCCAGATACTTCGCAGCGTGCGTCTGATTACCGTGAAACTTGTCGAGGGCGCGGATTAGTAATTCCTTTTCAACGGATTCGAGACTGAGTCCCTTGGCCGGCAATTCGAGCTGTAACATATCGACCGCCGGGCGCTCACGGCGAAGAAAGTCCGGCAAATCGCCAAAGGTAATCTCGTTGCCCCGCGCCAGGACCACAATGCGCTCGATCACGTTCTCCAGTTCCCGCACGTTGCCCGGCCAGCGGTAGTCCTGAAAGCGTGGCAGCAAAGCCGGCGGCAGCACCAGATCGGGCCGCCCCTGCTTGTCCCTTACCTTCAGAAAGAAGTGCTCCACCAACTCCGGAATATCTTCAGTCCGGTCGC
>JADZGD010000138.1 GCA_020854055.1 Bryobacterales bacterium
ACGCTCACACGGGACTACCTGCTCGATTCCAACCCGGCGAACGCGCAACAATACGTCGACCAGTTCCAATCCATTCGTGAAAAGACCGCCCAGAGCTTCAGCATCCTTGAATCCCTGGCCCAGGACGACCAGCAGCGGACGGCTCTCCAGCACTTGCGCCAGGAACTGGATGAATACTGGGACCCCACCGAGGTGGTGCTCGACTGGAGTCCCGAGCAGAAGCGGACGCAGCGCTCCCTCATGCTGCGCCAACGGGTGCGCCGCCGGCAGGAGGTCTTCGACCTGGCGGAACAAGTGGAGCGGCTGATCACTGCCAACTACCTGCGCGAGCGCCAGCGCATCACCACCGCTGAAAGCGATTTCCGATCATCGCTCGGATGGATAACCGGCATCGCCATGCTGTTGGCTGCTGGTATCGCCGTGACGACGCTGATGCGGATGTTGACGCTGGAACGGCAATCGGAAGCCGCCGAGGGCGAACTGCGCGAGCTCTCCGTTCAGTTGCGAACGGCCCAGGAACAGGAACGCAAATACCTTTCCCGCGAGTTGCATGACCAGGTAGGCCAGATGCTCACCGGCTTGCGGATGGAACTTACCGGGATGAACCGGCTGCTGGCGGGATCGGAGAACGAATTGGCCTCCCGCATTACACGGGCCAAAGGCACGGTTGAACAGACGTTGCGCATCGTTCGCAACATTGCCATGCTGTTGCGGCCATCCATGCTGGACGATCTGGGCCTCACCCCGGCCATCGCCTGGCTGGTGAAGGAGGTTTCCCGGACCAGCGGTATCGACATCACCTCCGAGGTGGATCATTCGGTCGACTCGCTGCCCGATGCGCAACGGACCTGCATCTTCCGCGTTGTGCAAGAGGCCCTCACCAACGTCACCCGGCACTCCGGCGCCCGCAACGTGGACATCCGCCTGCGCGCGAGCGGATCCTGGGTGACCGGCATCATTATGGATGACGGGCATGGATTTTCGACAACTTCCAACAAGCGCAAGGGAATTGGCCTGTTGGGCATGGAAGAGCGTGTCCGTGAGTTGAACGGCACCGTTCGCATCACCACAGCGCCCGGCCGCGGCACTTCGGTGGAGTTCCGCCTGCCACGCCCGCTCGAACCGGAGGAGCCTATTGATACGAATTCTGATAGCGGACGATCACGGGATCGTTCGGACCGGATTAAAGCTTCTGCTTGACCGCATTCCCGACATGGAAGTCGTCGGGGAGGCGGGCGACGGACGGGAAGCCGTTCGCCTGGCCCGGGAGCTGCATCCCGATGTGGTGATCATGGACATCGGCATGCCGCTACTCAATGGACTGGATGCCACCGCTCAGGTTGTTCGGGACAATGAACGCGCCGGCGTGATCATCCTCAGTATGTATACCGACGAGAGCTACATTGTCCGCGCACTGGACGCGGGCGCACGCGGTTACCTGCTGAAGGACAACGCCGACGAAGACGTGGAGCGCGCCGTGCGGATCGTCAGCGGCGGCCGGCCGTTCTTTTCGCCCTCGATCGCCCAGGCGCTGCTGGAAGATTACGTGCGGCTGATGCGCGAACGGCGCGTGCAGGACTCCTACGAAGTGCTTACCGAGCGCGAACGGGAGGTACTGCAACTGCTGGCCGAGGGCAGGTCGAACAAGGAAGCGGCGGCGGTTCTCGACCTCAGCCCCTACACCGTGGAGACCCACCGCAACAACATGATGCAGAAACTCGGCCTGCACAACACCGCCGAGATTGTGCTCTACGCCGTGCGCAAAGGCATCATCACTCCTTAAGCCGGCCGCCGCGGCCTGGCCCGCGCAGCCGGACGTAACTCGCCCGCGCGATGGTAAAATGATGTACAGGCTCCCTTGCGCAAACTCTTCCGGTTAGGTTCAGGAATCCTGCTTGTCCTCGTAGGCATCGTTGGATTGCTGTTGCCGATAATGCCTGGCTGGGTCTTTCTGATTCCGGGATTGATTATCCTCGCCGAGTACTTTCGACCGGTCCGCCGGCTGGTGGATTGGGCTAAGGCGAAGGCTGAGAAACACGCAAACTGGTAGCTAGATGCTCGATCACATTACGGTGCATGGAGCGCGGCAGCACAATCTCAAAAATATCGATGTCCGGATCCCGCGTAATACCTTCACCGTCATCACCGGGCTCAGTGGCTCCGGCAAGTCCTCGCTGGCGTTCGACACGATCTATGCCGAAGGACAGCGCCGGTATGTAGAGACGCTCTCACCCTACGCGCGCCAGTTCCTCGATCAGATGGAGCGCCCCGAGGTGGATTCGATCGACGGGCTCAGCCCGGCCATCTCCATCGAGCAAAAGACCACCAGCCGCAGTCCACGCTCCACGGTGGGCACCATCACCGAGATCTACGACTACCTGCGACTGCTTTACTCCTCCATCGGCGTCCCGCACTGCCCCAACTGCCATACGGAGATCTCCAGCCAGTCCACCGACCAGATCCTGCGGCAGGTGATGACGCTCAAGCCGGGCGAACGTGTGATGATCCTGGCGCCGGTGGTTCGCGGCCGCAAGGGGGAGTACAAAAAGGAGTTTGAGAAGCTCGCCCGGCAGGGCTTCGTCCGCGCGCGCATAGACGGCGTGCTGCGCTCGCTCGATGAAGAAATCACCCTCGATCGCCGGCGCAATCACACCATTGAAGTCGTGGTGGACCGCCTGCTGGTCAAATCCGGCCTTGAACAGCGGCTGGAAGCCTCTATTCAAACCGCCACCAAGCTGGCGGACGGCCTGGTGGTGGTCGCCGTGGTCAACGGCGAGGAACGCCTCTACTCACAGAAACTGGCCTGCCCGGAATGCGGCGCGGCCATCCCCCACCTGGAGCCGCGCTCGTTCTCCTTCAATAGTCCTTACGGCGCCTGCCCGCAGTGCAATGGCCTGGGCAGCATCTGGAGCTTCGACCCCGGCAAGGTGATCGTCGACGAATCCAAAGCGCTGCTCGACGGCGGCCTCGGTCCCGGCGCCAGCTCCAGCTACATGCAAAACCGGCTGGCGGAGGCTGCCCGGCGGCTGCGTATCGATCTCAATCAGCCGTTTGAGTCTCTCCCGGCCAAGGCCCGTAATACGCTGCTCAACGGCGGCCCCAATGTCACCGGCATTCTGCCGGCGCTGCGCGAATCCTTCGACAGCGCGCCCGAAGGCTACCGCGAGTGGCTGATGGAGTACATGTCGCCCGCCATCTGTCCGGCCTGCCAGGGGAAACGGCTGCGCCCCTACAGCCTGGCCGTGCAAGTGAAGGGCGTCTCCATCGATCAATTCACGTCCATGCCCCTGGGACGCGCGTCAGATACCGCCCGCTCCTGGGCGTTGACCGAGCGGGAACGGCAGATCGCCGGACGGCTGGTTTCCGAAATCGAGAACCGGCTGGAGTTCCTGATGGCGGTGGGCCTCGATTACCTCAGTCTTGACCGTTCCTCGGCCACACTGTCCGGTGGCGAGGCACAGCGTATCCGGCTGGCGACACAGATCGGCTCGCGGCTGCGCGGCGTGCTTTACGTCCTCGACGAACCTTCCATCGGCCTGCACCCCCGAGACAACGAACGGCTGATCCATACGCTCGAACGGTTGCGTGATCTGGGCAATACGGTGCTGGTTGTCGAGCACGACCAGGAAACGATAGAGCACGCCGATTATGTGATCGACCTCGGCCCCGGCGCCGGACTGCTTGGCGGCGCCCTGGTAGCCAGCGGTACGCCGCGCCAGATCGAAGCCAATGCCGGGTCGCTCACCGGCCAGTACCTTTCCGGCGCGGTGAAGATCCCCACGCCGTCCCGGCGCCGCAACGGCAACGGCTCCTGGCTGGTGATCCGCGGCGCCAGCGAACACAACCTGAAGGATATTGACGCCAGGATCCCGCTCGGCGTCTTCACCGTGGTCACCGGGGTTTCCGGATCAGGTAAATCCACCCTGGTGAACGACATTCTTTATCGCGCGCTGGCCCGCCATATCTACCGGGCCAAAGCCGAGCCGGGCGCGCATACCGGGATCGAGGGTCTGAACCAGATCGACAAAGTGATTGAGATCGACCAGTCACCCATCGGCCGGTCCCCGCGGTCGAACCCAGCCACCTATACCGGCCTGTTCACGCCCATCCGGGATCTGTTCGCGATGCTACCCGAATCGCGGGAGCGCGGCTACCGGCCGGGCCGCTTCAGCTTCAACGTGAAAGGTGGCCGGTGCGAAGCCTGCCAGGGCGATGGCTTGAAGCGGATCGAAATGAACTTCCTGCCCGACGTCTATGTGACCTGTGACGTTTGCCGCGGCCGGCGCTATAACCAGGAAACACTACAGGTAAAATACAAGGGTTACTCAATCGCCGACATACTGGAGGCTACCGTCGAAGAAGCGCTCGGGGTTCTGGAAAATATTCCCGCCATTCATGCCAAGCTCAAGACGTTGTCCGACGTCGGTCTCGGGTACATCCGTCTCGGACAGTCTTCGACAACGCTCTCCGGGGGCGAGGCGCAACGCATCAAGCTCTCCCGGGAGTTGAGCCGCCGGCAGACCGGCAAGACGTTTTATATCCTGGACGAACCCACTACCGGCCTGCATTTCGATGACGTCAAGAAACTGCTCGATGTATTACAGCAATTGACCAACCTCGGTAACTCCGTTCTGGTGATCGAGCATCACCTCGATGTCATCAAGAGCGCCGATTGGGTTATCGATCTTGGCCCGGAAGGCGGTGAGCGCGGCGGCTACGTCGTTGCCGCCGGCCCCCCGGAGCAGGTAGTGCGCAACAGGAAGAGCTACACCGGCCAGGCGCTGGCGAAGGTACTCCGAACCAATGGCGCAAAGTAAGTACTCCATTTCCCCCATCGACTTCGAAAACCTGAAGACCGTTCCGATTCATGAGCGGGGCGGCAAGGTAACCACCGCGTTATTCGCCGCCCCGTACACGCGCGGCCAGGGCCTTTCGGGTTTTCTCGATTCCCTGCCGCGCCTGCTGGCGGCCGATTCGTTGCGCGCCGTGGTGAGGGCGCTGACGGAAGCCCGCGCAGCCCGCAAAGCGATCCTGTGGGGGTTGGGCGGCCATGTTATCAAGTGCGGGCTGGCGCCGGTGCTCATCGATCTGGCGCGCCGCGGGTTCGCCACCGCGTTCGCAATGAACGGCTCCACCAGCATCCACGATTACGAAATCGCCATCGCCGGATCCACCAGCGAAGACGTGGAGGCGGTGCTTCCCGACGGCCGCTTCGGCTCGGCCGAAGAGACCGGCCGCCAGATGAACCAGGCCAT
>JADZGD010000139.1 GCA_020854055.1 Bryobacterales bacterium
ACTCTCAACAACTACTTCAGTTCCGGCACGGAGAAGCTCAACCGTTACAACTACGATGTGAAAGTGAACTGGAACCCGACCAGCACTCTGATGATCTGGGGCAAGTACAGCCGCATGGATGCGGCGGTGGATTCGAAGTTCGCCTTTGGAGAGCTTGGCGGGCCGGGGCTGAGCCGCGCCGGAGCGCCGGAAGTATCCGACGTCGGTGTCAACATCCCCACCTTCGGCTACACCAAAACCTTTTCCCCGACCTTCCTTCTGGATGGCACGATCTCCATCACGCGAATGGATAATTTCGGAGTCTACCCCGGTTACGGAGAGAACACCGGCAGCGAGGTTTGGGGAATTCCGAACACCAACGACCCCATTGTGACTGGAGCGGGAGGAGCCGACCGCCTGAAAGACGCCTGTCCAAGCCTGGCGAATGGCGGCTGCTACACCGGCATGCCAAGAATCATAATGGGTTTCACCGACTGGGGAGCTACCGCCGGCTGGCAGCCGTACTTCTATAACGAGCGATCGCTCACCTATACGACGAACGCAACGAAAATGAGCGGATCTCACGAAATCCGATTCGGGTTCGACATGGTTCGATACCAGATGGATCAGTGGCAGCCCGAGGTGAGCGGCGGACCGCGCGGGAGCATCACTTTCAGCGGCGACGTAACGGGAGCGCGCGGATATACGGCCAACTACCTGAACCAGTACGCCACATATCTTCTGGGGCTGACGACGCAGATGCAAAAGGCCGTGCAGTTGTTCCAGTACACGAACCGGGAGTGGCAATTCGGCGGGTTCCTCCGCGACCGCTGGCAGGTATCTCGCAAGCTCACCTTGAATATGGGCATCCGCTATGAGTATTACCCGCTGATCTACCGGAAAGATCGCGGCATAGAGCGGTGGGATCCCGCCACCAACCTGGTGTACATGGGCGGCGTGGGCGACATCCCGCGGAATGTCGGCATTACCAGCAGCAAAAAACTGTTCGCTCCGCGCCTGGGATTCGCTTACCGGCTGACGGAAAACACGGTAGTGCGCAGCGGGTATGGGATCACGTACGATCCCCTGCCCTTCTCCCGGCCCCTGCGGGGAATGTATCCGGCGACGATCGGTGCGACGTTCGTGACCCAGACACCCTATAACTGGATCGACACGCTCGATAAAGGGATTCCCGCGATATCGCTGCCCGACACCAGCAGCGGCGTAATCGAGCTGCCGCCGACGATTGACATGGGTCCCCGCAGCGCATGGGGCGGCGAAATTCACCGCGGCTATATCCAGTCCTGGAATTTCACTCTGGAGCGAAAGCTGCCTGCCGAGATCTCAACCAGCATCGGCTACGTAGGCACGCAGACCGTACATCAGATGATGGATCGCGATATCAACGCCGCGCCTCCCGGCGGCGGTCCGGCAGGGCGCCCGCTGGCCGCAACGCAGAATCGGCGGATTGCCGCGCTGATGTGGGACGGCTCGGCAAGCGGCAATTATCACAGCCTTCAGGTGGCAATGAACCGGCAGTTCAGTCAGGGCCTGCTTTTGAAAGGCGCCTATACCTGGTCGAAGGCGATCAATTGGATTGACGACGACGGATGGACGGGCGCGCCTACTTTCAACTGGGAGCCGATGATGTATCGCAACCGCGCCGCCGCAGGCTATAACCGCGCTCATATGTTCACCTTGGGCTCGGTCTATGAGCTGCCGTTCGGCCCCGGTAAGAAATACGTGGTCAGCGGACCGCTTTCCTGGCTGGTGCGAGGATGGCAGACCAACGGCACGTTCGTCGCATACACCGGTACACCGTTCAATGTTACCGCGGCGGGTACCGAACTGAACGCCCCCGGCAACACCCAGACCGCGGACCAGGTTAACTCCGGAAAGGTGCGAGTCATCGGCGAGATTGGAGCAAACAAGTCGTGGTTCGATCCGCTGGCATTCCGGCAACCAACCGGCGTGCGCTTTGGAACCAGCGGACGCAATTCGATCTTCGGCCCCGGCATGTGGAATCTCGATCTGAGCCTTTTCCGCAATTTCAACGTGACGGAGCGCGTGAAGATCGAATTCAAGGCGGAAGGCTTTAACATCACGAATACGCCGAAGTTCTCCAATCCCACCGCCAATGTCGCGTCGATGGTGCTGAACACCGACGGCACGGTGCGGGCATTGAACAACTTTTCCTCGATCACCAGCACACTACCGAACATGGGCGCTCCGTCGGAGCGCCAGTTGAGATTCGGCTTGCGGCTCAGTTTCTGACCGCGATAACGACGAAGTTAGCGGGGATCTCATCTGCCGCATGAGATCCCCGTATAATGGTGGGCGAGCGACATTCATCCGTATAGATCCGGTTTCGTTTCCCTCGCTTTGGAGAAATTAATGAACGCTAGTCCTTCCAGAAGAAACTTCGTTGCGAACTCCGGCGCCGCCGCGGCGGCGTCTCTCGGCTTCCTGATCGTGAAACCGGAATCCGTCTCCGGCTCCCAGGCCAACTCGGCACTGACCGTGGGCCTGATCGGAGCGGGCCGCCGGGGTACCGCGATCAGTGGGATCTTTGCAAAAAACGAGTTTGCGAGAATCGCGGCCATCTGCGACATCTACGACGACCAACTGGAAGCCGCGTCGAAGAAATTCGCCGGTGCGAAGA
>JADZGD010000140.1 GCA_020854055.1 Bryobacterales bacterium
ACCGGATCCCACGGATGGGGTTCCGCACCGCTACTCTGGCTGCACGATTCGCTGTTGGGCGTGCGCATTGCCGAGGCTGGTGGTGGACGCCTGCGGATTGCGCCGGAAACTGGCGGGCTACCTTTTGCCGCCGGTAGCACCGGCACTCCGAAAGGCACGGTGAGAGTTGACTGGCGCCCCGCCCAAGGGAGGCTGATGGTGGTGATACCGTCAGCGGTGACCGCCGAACTGGTGATTCCAACTCCTTGGCAGGGGATGAAGCTGAAGGCGCCGCCGGGGGCATCGAAAACCGGAGCCGGGCGCTACACGCTGTCCAGCGCGGGCAGCTACACATTTCTTGGACCCCGGGTAAGTCAACTTCGGATCAATCGAATGGCGCCGGAAAGGCCGTCCGGATCCCGCGGCTTGCCCTCCGTTTCGCGGCTTTCTCCGGCGGGCTCCTGATCGCCCTCGCCGGGCGCCAGAAAGAGGTTGGTCTCCAGGCCGTGCTGGCGGGTGTAGAGATCCCAGTAGCGCCCGCGCAGCGCGAACAGGCTCGAATGGGTTCCCCGTTCAATGATCCGGCCCTCCTCGAGCACCAGGATCTCGTCCGCGCGCCGGATGGTGGAGAGACGATGGGCGATCACGAAAGTAGTGCGCCCTCGCATCAGGTAGTTCAATCCTTCCTGAATCAGGGCCTCGGATTCCGAGTCCAGGCTCGACGTCGCTTCGTCCAGAATCAGAATCCGCGGATCGGCAAGAATAGCCCGGGCGATCGACACCCGCTGGCGCTGCCCGCCGGAGAGCTTTACGCCACGTTCACCAACGATCGTGTCGTAGCCATCGGTAAACGTCGCGGCAAACTCATCAACCCGGGCGATACGGCAGGCCTCACGAACCTGTTCCTCAGTGGCGCCGGGCCGCCCGAAAGCCACATTCGCCCGGATGCTGCCATCGAACAAAAACGACTCCTGCAGCACCACACCCAACTGCGTGCGATAAGAAGATAGCTTCACGGCCGACAAATCGACGCCGTCTACCCGCACGCAACCTGAAGTTGCGGTGTAGAAACCGGCGATCAAACCGATTACGGTGGATTTCCCCGACCCCGAAGAACCGATCAATGCCGTTACCGTTCCCGGACGGGCAGTAAAGCTAATCCCGTGAAGCACCGGCTTGCCGGCCTGGTAAGCAAACAAAACGTCATTGAACTCCACATCGCCCCGTACCGTGGCAAGCATGGTTGTCCGGGCCGGATCGTCATCCTCCAACCGCTCCCGCAGTACCTCGCGTGTCCGCTCCAACCCCGCGATGGCTTCGGTGAGTTGCGTTCCAATGGCGACCACCTGCGACACCGGCACCACCAGAAATGCGAGAAAGGCGGTAAACCGCACGAAGTCGCCCAGCGTCATGGCGCCCGCGGCCACGTTCCGCGCGCCCATGTACATCACGGTTGCTCCCACCAGGCCAGTGAGCAGCGTGCCGGAGAGACTCATCCCGGCCATGCCGGTCATCGATTTCAGTACATTGTCCAGCAACCGCTGCACGCCTCCGGAAAAAACCTGCTCTTCACGGGACTCGGCGTGGTAACCCTTCACCACCCGCACTCCGCTCAACGACTCGGTCAGCCGTCCGGTAACCTCGGCCGTGATCTTGCGGCGCTCGCGAAACACCGGCCGGATGGTCTTCAGCGCGTGCCGCAGAAACACAGCGAAGAGGGCGATCATCGCCAGCGCAATCAGCGTCATCGACAGGCTGATGTGCAGCAGCACCACCAGCGCCACCGACGCGGTGAGCAGCCCGCCCGCCAGTTCCACCAGACCCGTGCCGAGCAGGTTCCGGATGCCTTCAACGTCACTCATGATGCGGGACACCAGCATGCCGGTCTTATTGGTGTCGTAGTAGCTTACCGGCAACCGTCCCACGTGGGCCTGCACCTTGCGGCGCAGCTCCGTAATCATCCGCTGGCCGGCTTTGGAAAGAATCTGGGTGAGCCCGTAAGACGCCCCGCCCTGGATAATGGACGCCCCGGCCGTGGCCAGTACCAGGTATTTCAACAGCGCGTAGTGGTGCCGGCCCAGGACGTCGTCAATCAGGTACTTGGTGGACATCGGCATCACCAGGCTGCACACCGTCTTGATGCCGATCAGCAGAAAGCCGAGGGCCAACGCGAAGCGGCGCGGACGGATCAGGTCCCGGATGTCCGGCCAGAGATCGCGTAGCCTTTCGGCAGTAATCTTGGTTGCCTGCGAACCCACTCTTTCCAGTTTACGGGAGACACCGTAGGAGCTTCAGCGCGGACCCATCTGGCCGAAACCGCCACCCTGGTTACCGTTGCCGAAGCTGCTGTTACCGCCGGAGCTGGAGTTACCGCCGAAACTGGAGTTACCGCCGAAGCTGGAGTTGCTGCCAGCTCCACCGCCGCCGAAGACGCTCTTGGGATTGGCGTTCGGACCGGAGTTCGGAACTCCACCGGCATTGATACTCTGCGCCAACCCCCGGCTCTTGTCCTTCGCCGGGTCGTAAATAAACTCCCACTCATCGTACTTCGACCGATCGTTATAGATCTTGATCGAATCTCCCTTTGCCTTGCTCGCCACACCGGCGATCTGCGGACCCATGACCTGCCCGCCGCCGAGGCCACTGCCCTGTTGGGCCATCGGAGTGCCGAACGAACCGGAAGTGTTCGATCCGAACGCGGACTGGGGCGACCCCATCGAACCGCCCTGATTAAACGAACTCTGCCCGAATGAACTCTGCCCGAATCCGCTCTGCTGCATGCCGCCCGGCGCCGGAGGCGGCACCGGAGTCCCGGTAACGCCGATTGGCCGCGGATTGGCCAGCATATTTCGGATCTGCTGTAACGCGATATTGTTGCCCTGAGCCGGGAGGCCCGGCATAGCCGCGGCCTGGGGAACGCCCGGGATGCCGTAGGGAGAGGCGCCGGGTTGATTCATGCCCTGCCCCGCAACCGGCGGTTGGCCGGACGCCGGCGGATAGCCCACGGGTCCGGAGTAGCCCTGTCCATACGCCTGCAGCCCCGTATTGGGCGGCACAGTGGAGCTGCCCGGACCATACGGAGCGGGAGAACTGCCGCCAGCGTTGTCCTGCCCCATCCGGGGAGGCCCGTAGGGATTCGGAGCGTACATGCCGGTGCCCCGCGTGCCTTGCGCGCCATGATACGTCTCGCCCAAGTCCACTCCCGGAGCAGGTAGCAGCGGCGCAGGCTCATTCGCGCCGGCCGGATTATTCGGATCCGCCGGCACGGCTCCGGCGCCGGGTTCGGGCATTTGACCGGGAGCGCCAGGCATATCGCTGGCGCGCCGCCGGGTGGCAACCGCATTGGCGCCCGGAGTCTCCGGCGTCTGCCCCAGACCCGGCATCTCGGTAATGAACTGGTTACTGGTGGACTTGCCGTCGCCGGGCTTCTGCTGATCTTTGTTCTTGCCGGTCACCGAATCGAGCAGCACCCCTCCCGGCCCCACGTGGATCAGCCGCCATTCGTCCTTGCCGGTCATCGGATCCTTGTAGCGATGCCTCAGGAAGCGAACGTTGTTGAAGTTCTCCAGATCCTCGATCTTCGCCGGATACTGCCCGCCGTTCTTCTTCACGAAAAGTCCGATCGCCCGCTGGTACTGCTCGCCGCGGTCGATCAGCATCTGCTCTTTATCCCGTTGTGCCTCGAACGCCACCCGGGGAAGTTGCATATAGAGGAAGATGGCAATGCTGGCGGCAAAGACGAACACCAGCAACAGGGCGAACCCGCGCTGTTCTTCGCGAGGTCTCATCCCGGTTGTTCCTCCAGCCGGATCGTCTGCTCATTCCGGGACTGGGTATCTTCCATCACTACCGAATTCACGTTGATCCGGACGACTTTGTAACGTTTCTGGATCATGTCCCCTTCGCTGGCCACGAAGATGTCGTCACCGGAGATGAAGAACGCCCGCTTTATGCCTTTCCGCACCGGGTTCAGATAGCCGTAGAACTTCAGAGGAATGGGCGGCGGCGCGGACTTCAGCGCCGTACCCGGCGCCGAATTTGACGTCTTGGCCGCGGCAGAAGTCCCGAGCGGGCTCGTCTTTGCGTGGATTTTCGCCTCGGCGGGTTGCACCGGCTTGGGTGGGGGTGGAGCAGAGAAGTCAAACAGGCTACGCTGGCCAGCCTCCACGCTCACCTGCTGAACCTTGGCCAGAACGTCCAGGCGCAGCGTTGGATCTACCGTCGTCGGGTCGGGCCGGTCTTCGGGCCGTTGCGGCTTGAGTGAAGGTTTGAACTCCCCGCCGGCGCCCAGGCGGGAAGTGCCGCGCGCGCCCATGCGGCGGATGTTCGGAGGCGGCGGACCGCTGGTTTGCCGCGCTACCGGCTGTGCGTCGCGCTGAGCGGCCGCGCTTCGGGGCGCGGGCGTGGAAATCGGATGGCCGTCATCTGATTTGTTGAAGAACAGGAAGTAGACAGCTACCAGCAGCAACCCGGCCAGCACCAGCAGCTTGTTTCTTTCCGCGCCCAGTTTCACAGCCTGCCTCCGGGTTCCCGCACAAATGCATTCAGCTTCATGCCGATGTTCAGAATTTTCGACTGCTGCTGCGGCTGCGCCTGAAGCGTCTCGATGATCAACAACCGGGGTGAGCGGTCCACCAGACTCACGAACTTCACCAATTGCTGGTAAGTGCCTTCGTAGTTCCCGGTGATGGTCAGCATGCTTAAATCGGAACTTCCCTCGATCGGCTCGAACGCAAAGGTGTGCTCGCGCACCTTCAAGCCCGATTTTTCCGCTGAGTCCTTCAGTTCGGAGTAGATGGTGGAATTCACCGTTCGCGAATTCATGAAGTAAGACTTCATGAACTGGTCGCCCTCTTCCCGTCCCCTCTCCACCTTGCCGGCAATCGATCGCGTGCGCTCGATTGCGGTCTTTTTCTGTTGTACCTGCCGCTGCAGATCCTGAAGCCGCTGCTCCAGATCTTCGGCCGATCCGCCGAACGGGTGAAACACCATCACCGCCGCCACCAGGTTTGCGGCCAGCAGGACGCCCAGCCCCACACGCACCGCCAACCGCCGGTCCCGGCTGATGCTGCCGCGGAGAGCGCCGAGACTATAGCTTCTGAGCATAATTCACCGTCAGCCGGTATTTGAACAGCGGGTCGCTCTGCGATGGCGGAATCCAACTGAGTAGCGCCGTCTGGCCGAACAGTGGCGAGCCCTCCAACTCCATCAGCATCTTGAGCACCGGTTCGCTCGATTGCGCCCCCACCAGCATGTCCAGCACGATGTCGTTGCGCGCCGTCACCGTCGGCCGAACCGAGATCAGCCGCACATCATAGGGCATCACGCTCTCCAGATCCGCGAAGATCTTCGTCCAACTGATCCCCTTGCGTTGCAGCAGCGCGTTGAGGAAGATGGCCCGTTCGAGCACGTCGGTGTTTTCCGGCTTCTGAAGCGTTGCCGAAAGCCGGGCTTCCTCGGCGTTCAGTCGCCGCAGTTGCGTTTCCAGGCGGCCAACCGCCGCGCGGGTATCAGCCATATCCTGGCGCTCGGCCATCCCCAGATGGATCAGCACGGCCAGCAGGGCCACCAGCGCCAGCGCAACCCCGGCCGATGCCACCAGGATCGGCCGGTCCTTGTGGAACGGTTCGCTGGCCAGATTAATGTGTAAATTGAGAGACACGCTTACGATTCCCTGATCGACTCCAGATATCCAAGCAGCCCCGCATTGGTCTCATCCGGGGTTCCGAAACGCGAGTTGAGCGGTTCGGGCCGAATGCCCAACTCTGCTTGACAGGCCTTTGCAATCCCTTCGCTCCCGGGCCCGAATCCGCACATCAGCAGCCGCTCGGGGCGCCGCCCAATCTCATCCTCCACAAAGGCGAACGTTGGAAACAACACTCCAAGCGCCGCCTCCTCGCTGACGCCGGGCAACTCCACCGTACGGACCAATCGCAGCACACCCGCGTCGAGCACCGCCACAGAGAGCACGGACCCGGTCCTCTTGACCAATACCGTCAGACCGCCATCTTTCACCAGGTCCAGCGCCGCCAGCAGTGAGGTTGTCATGTAGCCCGCATGCAGGTTCATCTGGCGGAATACGGCTTCGTAGCGTCCCACAATCTCCAGCGCGATCACCGCCGCCACCACCTCCACCCGCTGGCGGCCCGCCGGCTGCGCCCGGAAACTCACGGCCGCCGAGTCCACGTCGAAGGGCACACTTTTCTTCACGCGAAACCGCACGAGCGACGCCTGCTCCTGCGCATTACCGGGAAACGAATCGAAATCGAGCACCGACACACGCGCCGAGAAGTCCGGTAGTAGTACAGCCACCTTGCGCCGCTTCCGGGCTCCGTTGCGGGGAAGAATACGGCCGAGGTACTCACTCAGCCGGTCGGCGTTCTGAACATTGTCGGCCACCGGCGACACCCGTAGCACGTCCGGCTCGATCGGCTGAAACCCGATCCGCGGCGGCGTGGAATTGCGCGCCCAGGCGATGCCCGCCGGCGATAGCTCGATCGCCCACTCCGGCGGTGGATCCTGCCCGAGATGTCCCAATCTCCCCAGCAGACTCATCGCTCAGGCCTCAATGAACGTCACCTTGTTGATCTCCTTCAGCGTGCTCACGCCGCTGACCACTTTCTCCAGCGCCGATTCGCGCAGGAACTTCATTTCCTCGTCGCGCGCCGCCCGTTTGATCTCCGACGTGGGGCGTTTGTCGAGAATCATCTCGCGGATCCGCTCGGTGAGATCCAGCAGTTCATGAATCGCGGTCCGCCCGCGGAACCCGGTTCCTCCGCACTCAAAGCACCCCCGTCCTTCGTAAAAATGAACGCCTCGCCACTCGGAAGGTGTCAGTCCGCTCTCCACCAGGTACTCTTCGGGATACTCCACCCGCGACTTGCAATGTTCGCAGGTGAGACGCACCAGTCTCTGCGCCAGAATGCAGTTCAGCGCGGAAACGAAGTTGTACGGCTCGACGCCCATGTTCAGAAATCGTCCCAGCACGTCGAACACGTTATTGGCATGGACGGTGGTGAAGACCAGGTGTCCAGTCAGTGCCGCGTTGATCGCGATTTGTGCCGTCTCCTGATCGCGGATCTCGCCCACCATGATCTTGTCGGGATCGTGCCGCAGGATCGAGCGCAGGCCGCGGGCAAACGTCAGCCCCTTCTTCTCGTTGACCGGAATCTGGGTGACGCCTTTCAGTTGGTACTCCACCGGGTCTTCGATGGTAATAATCTTGTCTTCGTCGTTCTTGATCTCGCTCAGCGCCGCATAGAGGGTGGTGGTCTTTCCCGAGCCGGTCGGTCCGGTGACCAACACCATTCCATAAGGCTCCTTGATATAGCGGCGGAATTTACTCAGGTCGTCGGCGGCAAAGCCGACCACGTCCAGGGTGAGCTGGGAGAACTTCTCGCTCATCGACTCTTTGTCGAGCACGCGAAGCACGGCGTCCTCGCCATGGATGGTTGGCATGATGGAGACGCGGAAGTCGATCAGCCGCCCCTTGTAGCGCACGCGAAAGCGGCCGTCCTGCGGAATCCGGCGCTCGGCAATATCGAGCTCCGACATCACCTTGATACGAGAAATGATGGTCGAGTGCCAGTCCTTGGCAATCGGCGGCATCGCATAGTGCAACACACCGTCGATACGGTACTTGATGGCGACTTCCTGGTCACGGGTCTCGATGTGGATGTCCGACGCCCGCCGCTCCAACGCGTTGAAGATGGTGGTGTCCACCAGCTTGATCACCGGGGCGATGTCGCTATCGGCCGAAATTTTCTCGATCGATAACGTCTCATCCTGGTTCTCTTCGTCGCCGACGACGTCGAGCGTAAAACCTTCGGTCACCTCCTCCAGAACCCGCTGGCTCTGTTCGGACTTCTTCAGCAGCTCCGAGATCTGCGAGAGGGTGGCCACCCGGACCTGCAGCCGCTTCTGGAGCAGGATCGACAACTCGTCAACCAGGTTGAGATTCCGGGGATTGGCGATCGCGATCTCCAAGGTCCCGTTCTCACCCTGTAACGGGACGAAGTTGTAGCGGAACATCAGGTCGACCGGGATGGTCCGGAACAGGTCGTGATCGATTCGCGCCTCGCGCAGGTCGACAAACTCGAAGCGGTAACGGGCTGCCAGCGCCCGTGCCGCCTCGATCTCCTCGCCGGCGTCCCTGAATGTAGGTTTCTCCGTGGTTGCCATTGCGCGCCACCCTTATTTCATTGTGTCAGCGATCGAGAAGATCGGCAGATACAGCGACACCAGCACGAAAGCCACGAAAGCCCCCATGAAGATCATAATCGCCGGCTCCACCAGGGAGAGCGCCGCCGTCATCTGCGTGTTCACATCATCCTCGTAAAACTCCGCCACGCTGGCCAGCATCGCCGGGAGCGCTCCCGTCGATTCGCCGACTTCGGTCATGTCAATCGCCAGCGCCGGAAAAATCCTGGTTGCCTCGAGCGATTGCGCCAGCGTTTGCCCTTCCCGCACCATCTGCCGCGCCCGTGTCATCGCTCCTTGAAGCAGCTTGGTTCCCAGCGACTCGGCGGCGGTCTCCAGCGCCTGTACCAGCGGAATTCCTCCCACCAGCAGCGTGCTCAGCACGCGCGCAAATTGCGCTACCTGGAACTTGATCCAGATACTCCCGAAGACCGGAATTCTCAACTTCACCGCATCCAGCTTCAACCGGGCCGAATCCCTCCGCGCCCAGAGCCGGAATAGCACAATCGCCGCCACCAGCCCGGCGAAACCCAGCAACACATAGTTGCGCGCCGTCGTTCCGATGGCGATCAGCATCCGGGTCATCATCGGCAGTTCGGCCGACATGCTTTCGTACAATTTGGCGAAATTCGGCACCACGTAGGTGACCAGAAAGACAATCAGGCAGATGACCAGAAAGATCAGCACCGAGGGGTACAAAAGCGAGAGCAGAATCTTCTTGCGCACCGACAGCGCCAGCCGCTGGTAGGTAATGTAACGGTCTAAGACCTCGGCCAGGGCGCCGCTCTTCTCGCCGGCCAGAATCGTGCTGACATAGATCGGCGGAAAGACGTTCTGCCGGCGGAAGGCGTCCGACAGCAGTGCGCCGTTTTTCACCTCGTCCCGCACCAGGCGGATGTACACGCCCAGTCTGGGATCGGTCAACCGCTCGGCTAGCAGGTCGAGTGACTTCAGAATCGGCAGCCCGGCGCGCACCAAAGTCACAAACTGCTGGTTGAAAATTAAGAACTTCTCTAAGTTGAGCTTCTTCCGCGGGCCGCGCGTCGCGAGCGCCTTCAGCGCCGTTCGCGGTTTAATCGAGTAGATCAGGAAGCCTTGCTGCGTGTAGCGGTCCCGCAGTTCCTGTTCGGAGACAGCTTCGGCTACCTGGTGACGAATCTCACCGCGAGCGTCGGCATACTTCAAGGTCCACTCAGCCACGGTACTACCTGGAGTCCCCTTCGGAAAGATCGGCGAACGCGGCGCCGGCCGGCATGTCGAAGTGGAACAGGCTATCTTTCAGCGCCGGATTGATCTGCTCCTGTTCAAATGTGAACGAAAGCACGCTCTGATCCTGCCCGCGCACGACCAGGCGCCGGATACAGTGATCGGGCGTCACCGAGAACTCGACGCTCGAATACGGCAGCTTACCGGACTTCGGCACGGCCGTCAGAACCGCGTCTTCACCTTCCATTCGTTTCTGGAAGTCCTTGAAATCCTTACTGAAATCCAACTTGCCAAGCAGGAAAGCAAGCGGTGCGCGCATGTCCTCGCTCTCTTTGAGCTTCATTTTCTCCACGCGCCCGGAGGCCGGCGTATACAGATACGCGTGTTTGCCGTCGGATAGGAACAACTTGCCGGCCGGCGACTGGTAGTCCCATCGCATGCGCCCGGGCTTGCGCAGATACAGCGTTCCGGATTCCGGCTTCCGCACTCTCTGCTGTACGCTATATGTCTCAGTAAAAAGCACTTTCAGCGTCTTGGCGCGATTATAGCGTTGCTCCACTCCCTTCAGCAGCGCGCCCGTACTGCCCGTATCGGCCCACATCGCCGCCGCCAACGACACCAATGCCAGAGTTCGGATCACAATACTTTGACGTCCACTCCCCGCCCGGCGTTTAGGAAACTAACCGCTGGCGGAGGCAATCGACTCGGCAGCCTGCCTGCCCATTCGGATGCAGTCCGGAATTCCGATCCCATGGTAAGCATTGCCTGCCAGGTGAAGCCCGTCGAGGCGCTGCCGCCGCTGCTCGATTTGCGCCACCCTGGCCGCATGCCCCACCGTATACTGGGCCATCGATCGGGGCCAGCGGGCAATGCGGTAGAAGGCCGGAGCCGTGGTGATCCCGAGGATCTTCCGCAACTCCCCGGCGACCAGACCGACAACGGATTCGTCGCTTTCCGCCAGCACCGCATCGTCGCCCGCGCCACCCAGAAAACAGCGCAGCACCACCAGGTCGCCGGGCACGCGATGTGAGAACTTGGTCGCCACGAAGGTGCAGGCCACCAGCCGCCCGCGCTCGGCTTTCGGAACCAGGAAGCCGAAGCCGTCAGGCAGAGGCCCCAGTTCGGCTTTCCGATAGGCCAGCGCCAGCGTCAGCGAAGAACTGTAAGGAATTCCCTCCAGCAGTTCCGCCAATTGAAGGTCGGCTTGCTTGAGCAGGGCGCCGGCAGCCCAGGCCTGGCAGCCTAGAACTACCCGGCGCGCTCGGATCCAATTGCCATCCACGCGCACCCGGTACCCCCCTCCATCGGCCGGCTCCACAGATTCCGCCTCCCCCTGAATCTGCGTCAGCGCCTTGCCGGTGGATTCAATCATCGCCTCTACCAGTTGGTGGAGCCCGCCCTTGAGCGTACGAAACAGGGTTCCGCCGCCAGTGGCCGGCTTGCGATGGCGAATGCCGGCCAAAGTGCCGCGCGTCAGGCTGCCGTAGTTGGCTTCCAGTTCTACAAACCGGGTGAGCACGCTCGAAACGCTGAGCCGGGTTGGATCTCCACCGTAGACACCGGCCAGCAGGGGTTCGGCAAGGTAGTCGACGGCTTCCTTCCCGTAGTGGTCCTCGATGAATTCGGACACGGAACGATCCGGCAGCGGCGTGGCCGGACGCCTCCGGAAGTACTCAAGCCCCATTCGCAGCTTTGCCGGCCAGCTCAACAGCCGTGTCGCCACCATGGGACCAACCTTGGTGGGCACCATCATCATCAGGCCATCCGGCAAGGGCACCAGGCGTCCGCCTTTGACCACATAGGTGACGCGAAGATGGTCGTTGGATCCGATCACCTGGTCCGCCAGCCCCAGTTCGCGGATCAACTCGAGCGCCGCCGGCTTGATCGAGAGGAAACTATCGGGTCCGGCTTCCAGCACGCACCCGTTCACAACTTCCGTTTGAACCACTCCACCAAGCCGCGCCCGCCGCTCGATGAGTTTCGAGGGAATGCCGGCTTTGGAGAGGTAGTAGGCAGCCGACAGCCCGGAAACTCCGCCTCCAATGATAACTACCGGCTCCATCAGGCACCTTCCAGCCTGCGCCGGGCCACGTCGGCCAACGCCGCGATGAACCGCGGCGAGGAGTTCAGCGAATCGGAGCGATGGATCTCGATCCCTCGCTCACGCCCGTACTGGCGGAACATTACGTCCACGTCGTAGAGGATCTCCACATGGTCCGAGACAAATCCGATGGGAGCAATTACCAGCTCGCGGACTCCCTCAGACGCATAGACGTCCAGCCTGGACTCCACCGTCGGACCCAGCCACTTGCCGCCCGTCATACCCTGGCTCTGGTAGGCAAAGCCCCACCGCGACAGCTTGAGCCGGGTGGCTACCGCCGCCGCCGTTGCTCTTGTTTCCGTGTCGTAGGGGTCGGCGTTCTCGAGAATCTGTTCCGGAAGGCTGTGGGCCGTAAACAACACCGGACGGCGGGCAGCCAATCCGGCAATCCGCTCTGCAAATGCCTCGATCAGCAGCGGGTGGGCATGAAAGCTCTTGGCCCAGACGATCCCGGCGTCGTAGGAAAGCTGCCGTTTGGCTTCCTGCGCGCGCCGGAAATAGAACCCGACGCTCATTTTCGAGTACTGGGGAGCCAAACAGAGCGCCACAATTCGCTCGATCCCGTCGGCCTGCATCCGCCGCATGGTGTCCACGATATACGGACTCCAGTTGCGCATCCCGAAATAGACCGAGGCTTCACTTCCGAGTTCGGACTGAAGCGCTTCGGCCTGCTCGCGCGTTCTTGCCAGCAGTGGGGAACCGCCGCCGATCAGCGCGTAGCGCTCCCGGATGACGTCCATCACATGGGGTGGCAGGGGGCGGTCGCCGCGAATGTTGGCCAGATACTGGTCTATATCTTCAAGCCGCTCCGGTGCGCCATGCGCCAGCAGCAAAACAGCCTGCTTCATGGACGGTATTCACGCACCATTTGAACTACGGCCTTCACATGATCCACGGGTGTTTCGGGCAGAATCCCATGTCCCAGGTTGAAAATATGTCCGGGGCGGGTGCCGGTACGCTTCAGCAGTTCGTGAACGCGATTGCGCAATTCTGGGATAGGAGCAAACAGCACGGCCGGGTCCATATTGCCTTGAACCGCCGACCGGTAGCTGATGTCCGCCCACGCCTGGTCGATATTGATTCGCCAGTCGACACCCATCACGTCGCCTCCGGCGGCGTGCAGTTCGCGGAAGAAACCGGAGACGCCGGTACCAAAGTGAATCACCGGCACGCCGGTCGAACGCAACCGCTCGATCAGGGCGCGGGAGTACGGCGCCACGTAGCGCACATAGTCGTCCGGGCCAAGCGCGCCGGCCCAGGAGTCGAACACCTGGATCGCACGGGCGCCCTGGTTGACCTGCATCATGCCGAACGGCCCCAGCACATCCACCAGTTTCCCCATCAACCGGCGCCACAGCGTCTCGTCGTTGTACATCAGCTGCTTGGTGTGCAGGAAGCTGCGGGAGGCGTGGCCTTCGATCATGTAACTGGCGAGGGTGAAGGGAGCGCCCACAAAGCCGATCACCGGCACCCGGCCCGCTAACGCCTTCACCACTGCCTGTATGGCTTCGCCAACGTAGCCCAGGTCGTCGGTGTTGGCAATCGAGATCGAATCGACATCGGCCGAAGTCCGCACCGGGTTATCGATTTGGGGTCCTTCGCCGGTCGCGTAGTGCAGTTTGAGGCCCATCGGTTCCACCGGCAGCAGCAGATCGGCGAAGATGATAGCCGCATCGACGTTCAGAATTTCGACCGGCTGAAGAGTGACCGCCGCCGCCAGGTCCGGGCGTTTACAGATTTCGAGAATGCCGTGCCTCGAACGGATGTCCCGGTAAGGCTTCAAATACCTTCCTGCCTGCCGCATAAACCACACCGGACGCACGTCCGTGGGTCTTCGCCGGCAGGCGTCGAGAAAGCGACTATTCATGGGAGCCACGCGCATGTCGGTTCCGATCTGTCCTCGCAAAGAAACACGCGAAAATCCTTTGGTTTGTGTTCGACCGTCCATTTACGGCCAAGAATGTAGTACGGTTTGG
This sequence comes from Bryobacterales bacterium, assembly GCA_020854055.1. Lineage (GTDB taxonomy): Bacteria > Acidobacteriota > Terriglobia > Bryobacterales > Bryobacteraceae > JADZGD01. The sequence continues at coordinate 13,462 of JADZGD010000140.1, forward strand.
TCCACGCCTCGCTGTCCAGGGTATGCGGCGCAATTACCGATACCGACAGCACGCCTTCGGCAGGATAACCGGTCCGCGGATCCATGATGTGGCTATACATCCTGCCTTCAGCCCAAAAGAACTTCTCGTAGTTGCCTGACGTGGACATGGAATTGTCCCGCAGCTCAACGTCCTGAATCGTCCTCGAAGGATTCCTGGGATCCCGAATCTTCACCTTCCAACCCTTCTCGTCCGGCGGCGCGCCGATTGCATACATGCTACTGCCGCCGGCTGAAATCAGCGCGGACACCACGCCGTTCGCCTTCAAAACCGGTACCAGCTTGTCTACGGCATAGCCCTTTCCAATTCCTCCCGGATCGAGCTCCACGCCCTGCCTGGCAAACCGTATCGTCAAATGAGCCCGGTCGAGAATCACGTTCCGGTACCCGATCCGGCTGAATACGCCCCGCAGTTCGGCCCGGTGCGGAAGCCGCCCCGAACCCTTGTAGAATCCCCACAATTTCATCAGCGGCCCGACTGTGATATCGAATGCCCCTTCACTTTCCCTGCTATATTCGAGGCATTTCGCGATCAGATCAAAAAATTCCCTGCTAACCTCCACCGGCCGTTCGGCGGCAAACCGGTTCACCTGGCTCAGTTCGCTATCCGGCCGGTAGTTCGACATCATCCGGTCCAGGCGATTGACCTCGTCGGAAGCCTGTTCGACCGCGGCCCGCAATTTGAACCGGTCGGTACCGTACCCGACGATCGAATAAGTGGTTCCCATCGCATCAAAGCTGTCTTCGATGCGTAATAGTTCTGGTTTAGCAACTGCCCCGGTTGCTTCCGATACGCGGACCTTGGCAGTCCCCGGCCCCGATTTCGCCGCTGGCGCACCCAACACGGCAAGTGCCGCCAACAACAAAATTAGCACACGGTGTTTCATCAAAACGTCTTTTTTTCACCACCGTCCGGGCCGGCGGAATCCGCCTCGCGCGGTCGTCCCTTGCGAATGCGGCGTAACAGGAAATCGACCTTGGCCGGCGTGACATTGGTATCCAGTTCAAAATGTAGATCCGGGATGCGATAAATCTCCAACCGGGAGGCCAGTTCACGCCGCAAATAATGGCGAGCGGCCTCAAGCGCCCTCATTGGCTCCTGCTGATCCGTGACATTGCCCACGTTCACTGAAATGCGGGCACGCCGCAGATCGGGGGAAAGATGAACCTCAGTAACGGTGACGGTCAACAGGCGGGGATCATCGGTCTCGTAACCGATGATTTCACTCAGTTCTTCCCGAATGGCTTCCGATAGCCGTTCGGCGCGGTGCGTATCCATTTCAAAAAACCTGTCCGCCGCTATCCATCATCGCCAGGCGGCGGAATTCGCCCTCACTCGATCCACTCAACGCCGCTCGCCACCAGGGCTCCGCCGAGAAAGTGAGCAGCATCCCGTTCCACCTGCTCCAGCACCTGAGCAGCCCGGCTGTGATCGCCCGAAACCGTCACGGCTCCAACCAATGCCCGCTGCCAGCTATCCTGATAACCGATCTCGGCCACGGCCACGTTGAAGCGCCGCCGCAGACGATCCTTGAGGCCCTTCACCACCTGGCGCTTCTCCTTGAGAGAGTGTGCGGCCTCAATGTGGATCTCCAGCGTCAAGACGCCAATCGCCGGCATGACTTCGAATACCCGGCCGGGTTCACGGCTTCACAGCGGTTCAACCGCCCTCAAAAAAGCTCCCCGGCAACACGTTCGATGACGAAGGCTTCAATGATGTCACCCAACTTCACGTCGTTAAAGTTAGCAATCCCGATGCCGCACTCAAACCCGGATTTCACCTCACTGGCATCGTTCTTAAAGCGTTTGAGCGAGTCGATCTTCCCGGTATGTACCACGATGTTGTCACGCAACAGCCGCACCTGGCTATCGCGGGTAATCACACCGTCCAACACCATGCACCCGGCCACCGTGCCGACCTTGGTGATGCGGAACGTTTCCCGCACCTCGGCGCGGCCCCGGTAGACTTCCTTATGGACCGGTTCGAGCATGCCCGACATTGCCTTCTTGATTTCGTCGCTTAGCTCGTAAATGATCGTGTGCAGGCGGATATCGACCTTCTCCTGCTCGGCCAGCGCCGTCGCGCTGCGCTCCGGCCGCACGTTGAAGCCTACGATGATGGCGTCGGAGGCGGAGGCCAACAGCACGTCGCTTTCGGTAATCGCGCCCACGCCGGTACTCAACACCCGGATTTTCACCTTGTCGTTGGAGAGCTTGGTCAGAGTATCCGTCAGAACCTCAGCCGTGCCGCCGACATCGGTCTTGAGGATTACATTCAGCTCCTTGGTCTCGCCCTCTTTCAACTGCTCATGGAGCCGGTCGAGCGTGATGCGGGAGCCCTTGGACATCGCCTGCTCGCGAGCTTTCGCCTCGCGGTAAATCACGATCTGCTTGGCCTTGGCCGTGTCGGTAACCACCTGGAAGGTGTCGCCAACATCGGGTAGTGAATCGAGTCCCAGCACTTCGACGGGAGTCGAGGGTTCGGCTTCCTTGATCGGCGCGCCGCGGTCGTCAAACATCGCCCGGACCTTGCCGAATACCGATCCGCAGATGAAGAAATCCCCCACCCGCAGCGTACCGTTGCGGACCAGCACCGTAGCCACCGGACCTCGTCCGCGGTCCAGTTGTGCCTCGAGCACATTACCCATCGCCGGCCGCGATGGATTCGCTTTGAGGTCCTGCATGTCCGCAACCAGCAGGATCATTTCGAGCAACAGGTCAATGTTGGTTTGGGTCTTGGCGGACACAGGCACCATCACCGTATCGCCGCCCCAATCTTCGGCCAGCAGCCCGCTTTCGGTCAACTGCTGCTTGATTCGATCCGGCTGGGCGTCCGGTCTGTCAATCTTGTTGATCGCCACCACGATGGGGACGCCCGCCGCCTTGGCGTGGTTAATGGCTTCCCTGGTTTGCGGCATCACACCATCATCGGCGGCCACCACCAGCACGACGACGTCGGTGACTTTGGCTCCGCGGGCGCGCATACGAGTGAATGCCTCGTGGCCCGGCGTGTCGATAAAGACGATTTTGCGGCCGTTCTTGACCACATGATAGGCGCCGATGTGCTGGGTGATGCCGCCGGCTTCGTGGGCCGCGACGTCGGCCGAACGGATGGCGTCGAGCAGCGAGGTCTTGCCGTGATCGACGTGCCCCATCACGGTCACTACCGGCGCGCGGCGGACCAGGTCGGCCGCCTCTTCGGCCTGCTCCACTTCCTGAATCGCCTCCTCCTCGTAGCTCACCTTATTGGTTGACGCGCCGAAGGCACGGGCGATCTCTTCGGCCAGTTTGGCGTCCAGGCTCTGATTGATGGTGGCAAATACCTTTCGCTCCACCAGCTTCTTGATCACCAGATTGGCTTTGATACCCAGTTTTTCCGAGAGTTCCTTGACCGTAATCCCTTCGGCCACGGTGATTTCGCGATCGATTGGCGGCGGACCTTCCTGGTGCTTCCGCACGGGCAACCGCAGCATCTTCCCTTCCAGATCCCGTTCCCGCTGCCGCGGTTCGGGGCGGCCCCGTTTGACATCGCGCCGCTGCTGCTCGACCGGCATGGGAGCAGCCGGCCCCAACGGCATGGAAGAGGTAGGGTGCATCCTCGGCGGGCGTGGACCCCGGCTGCCAGGGTGTGGAACCCCGGGAGCGCCCGAACGCATCAGCGGCTGTCCGGGCCGGATCGGCCCGCGATAAATCGGTTGGCCCGGAACGGGTGAGGTCGGCCTCTGCGGCATTCCAGGGCGCGGCGATGGCGGAGCTCCCGGAAGCCGCTGGGTCAGTTTGGCCACCATATCCGGGCGTGGCGGCACAACCGGCCGTGCCGCGGGTTGCCCCACCAGGGAACGGCCGCTCTGCACAGGACCTGAGTGAGATGGTGCTGGCGCACCCTGCCGGGGCGTTGCCGGCGGCCGTGGCGCGGCTGGTTGAGGCTTCGGCGGCGCGGGTTTGGGAGTACCCGGCATTACCGCCTCCTCCAGTCCCGGTAACGGCGCGCGCGGACCGGTCAAGATCTGGCCCGGGCGCAGTGTGGCCGGAAGCGGCTTACCGGCTACCGGCGCGGATCGATGAGGCGGCGCGCCCACCCGGCCAGGATGAGAGGCCGCCGGCTTTACCGCGGGTTCGGCTGGCGTCTGTGGCCGGACCGGCGGAGTCTGCGGAACGGATTCCGCCGCCGGGGGCGTTGCCGGACGCGGTGACACCGCCGTAGCCACCGGAGGCTTAGCCACCACCGGCGGTGTAGCGATCACCGTGGGCATCACCGGTTGAGCGGGCTCGCGTTCCGGTTGGCGTCCAAGAATCGGGGGACGCAGAGGTCGCGCCGCGCTCCGCATGGGAATCTGTGGCAGCGCGTCTGCTGCATCCTTTGCCGCGCCCGGGGCCGCCGGCGTAGCTCGCTCTCCCGTTGCGGGCGAGGCGTGTATACCGGGGACCGCGGTTGCCGGGCGCGATTCTTTTACCACAACTGCCGGAGCAGCGGGCTCGGCCGTTGTCTCAACGGCTTCACTAACCGCTTGTCGCATTGGGCTCGTTTCTTCAGTACTCTCCTGACGCTGCCCGAAGGGTTCCGCCGCCTTGCCGTAGTGACGGCGTATACGTTCCGCCAGGTCATCGTCAACCGAACTGGAATGGGTCTTTTTCTCAGAGACACCGAGTTTCGGCAACAGCTCCACCAGTTCGTGTGATGGAATCTCTAATTCCCGCGCCAGTTCGTTAATTCGGATTTTTCTCATATTGAACTACTGCGCTGCCCGGCGCCACGACCGCACAGCCCTCGCTTCAGGCCCACTCACTGGAACATTCCGATTGAACCACGACGGGAAGTCTGGGGTCGTCAGTCCGAGTCCTTTATCGTATCAGATTCAGCAACTTCCACATCGGCATCGGCGCTGGAAATCCCGCTTTCCTTCTCTTGCCCGGCCGAATCGGAGCCTTCAATGCCATTTGCGTCTGGAAACTCAGCCAACGTCCCGGCCAGTTCCACGTCCTGATGATATTCCACACCCGGTTCCCCGGCGAAGGCATCCGGCGTGGAATCCAGCTCGTGGTGACCGACTGCCTCTTCAAACTGCCCGTAATATCCATTCACCGAGTCCTGAATCTGCCCGATCTCCTCCGCCCCGATACCCTCAATCGCCTCCAGATCCTCTGGTGTCATTCCGCCCAGCCGCTCGACGGTGCCCACCCCGGCTTCAAGCAGCCGTTCGACAATCGGTTCGGCCAGGCCATGCTCAATCAGTACGGATACCGGCGCCCCAGGCACCACCAGCGCCGCCATCTGTGACTCGACTTCCTGCCGCTTCTCTTCCTCGCTCTTAATGTCGATCCGCCAGCTTAGCAACTTGGCCGCCAACCGTACGTTCTGGCCTTTCTTGCCAATCGCCAGCGAGAGTTGCGAATCATCGACGATCACTTCCATGTGGCGGTCAGCCAGGCTGACAATCGAGACCCGGCTGATCTTGGCCGGGCTCAAGGCATGGGTCGCAAACACCACCGGATCTTCCGAGTATTCGATGATGTCGATCTTTTCCCCTCGCAATTCCCGGATAATCGACTGCACGCGCATCCCCTTCATCCCGACACAGGCGCCGACGCTATCCACGTCGCGATCGCGGCTGAAGACGGCAATTTTGGTCCGCTCGCCCGCCTCGCGAGCGCAGCCTTTGATTACTACCGTGTTGTCGTAAATTTCCGGGACTTCCTGCTCGAACAGGCGCATGACGAAGTCCGGAACGGCACGCGAAACGATGACACCGGCGTTCTTGCCCGCTTTCTCCACGCTCTTGATCACGCAGCGGACGCGCTCGCCGACGCTGAAGCTCTCCAGCTTCGACTGTTCTTTCTTCGGCAACCGAGCCTCGGTCTTGCCGAGATCCACCACCAGGTCGGCCCCCTCGATCCGCTTCACCGTACAATTCACCAGTTCGCCGATCCGGCCCGAGTATTCGGAGTGGATGTTATCGCGCTCCGCTTCGCGCACCTTTTGCAGAATCACCTGCTTGGCCGTTTGCGCCGAGATTCGTCCCAGCGCCTCAGTCGCTTTGACGGTCCGGATTTCCGACCCGATCACGGCCGCCGGATCGATGCCGCGCGCCTCGCTCAGCGCAATCTCACGGACCGGATCTTCAACCGCTTCCACCACGTGCCGGATCGCATAAATCGTAATCGACCCGGTCTTCGGGTCAAAGTCAGCGGCCAGATCCTCATTGGTCCGGTAGTGCTTCCGCGCGGCAACGAGCATAGCGTCCTTCACCGCGTCGATCACCACCTGTGGTTCGATGCCCTTTTCCTTACTCAAGATCTCGATGGACTGATAGATACTTGCCACTATTTCCTCTTTGCTCTGTCCCGGAGATTTACCACTCGAACTTCAGGTTGGCGCGATCGACCTGATCAAGATGGATGCGTATGGAACGCCCTGGCGCCGGATCGACTGAGATCACACCACCGGCAAAGGCCGACAGAATCCCCTCCCAGTGTTTCTGGTTCTCAACCGGCTCGCGAAGCACAACCTTGATTTTGCGTCCGACAAACCGCTCGAAATCCTGGGGCTTCGCCAATCTACGCTCAACTCCCGGGGAACTGACCTCCAGCGTATAGGAGCCTCCGGGAATCACATCCTCGGCGTCGAGAATCGTGCCGACCTGCTGGGAGATGTTTTCGCAGTCACCGTGAGTCACCCCATCCGGTTTGTCGATAAAAATCCTGAGAATCCGGGCGCGCCCTCCCCCCAACAGTTGCACGTCCACAATCTCGATGCCTTCCGATTCGCCGACCCGGCCGGCAATCGCCCGAATTTTGTCCACAATGGCAGTTCTCGAATTCACAGGCATCGAATCTCGAATTCCCGTAGCCAACAAAAAAGTGGGCTTTCGCCCACTTTCTACACTTGACCCGCTTTTATTATACATAAGAGGTTCGTCCGAACGAAGCGCATTGGGCGATATGGCCGGGATTGTTCGGGCGATTCCGGAACTCGCCGGCAGGCTGTGCTATACACTGAAAGCAAATGAGTTTTCCGGACTCTGATTCCCCCAACCCTCCGACACGCCGCAACTTCGTTGCCGGCATGTGCCTGGCAGCCGCACCCTCGGCCCTCCGGGCGTCCGCGGTAATCGGTGCAAACGACCGGATTCGCGTGGCCTGTGTGGGCTTCAATGGCCGCGGGGTGGTACACACCGAGACCTATCCGAAGCTGCCGAACGTGGAATTGGTGGCACTGTGCGACATCGACGAATCAGTGCTCGACCACCGCCTGGCTGCAGTTGAGCGGGCTACCGGGAAACGCCCCGCAAGGTACGTTGACTTCCGGAAACTACTGGAGGACAAGTCGATCGACGCCGTATCGATCGCCACGCCCAACCACTGGCACACGCTCCAGACGATTTGGGCCTGCCAGGCCGGAAAGGATGTCTACGTCGAGAAGCCCTGTTGCCACAACCTGTTTGAGGCGCGGCAGATCGTGGCGGCGGCACGCAAATACGATCGAATCGTGCAGCATGGGACCCAGACGCGGTCGATGCCGGGCATTCAGCAAGCCGCCCTGAGATTGCGGGAAGGCCTGATTGGCGAGGTCTACATGGCCCGCGGGTTGTGCTTCAAGAGACGAGACACCATTGGCCGCAAGCCGGCGGAACCCGTCCCGCCGGGAGTCCACTATGACCTGTGGCAAGGTCCGGCCCAGTTGCATCCGTTCACCCGCAACCGCTTTCACTACAACTGGCACTGGTTCTGGGACTACGGCAACGGCGACATCGGCAACCAGGGCGTTCATCAGATGGATGTAGCGCGCTGGCTGATGGGAGTAAAGTACCCGGCGCGCGTCAGCGCCATGGGCGGACATTTTCTCTTCGATGACGACCAGCAGACCCCGAACACCCTCACCGCCACCATGGAATTCGAGCACCCCGGAGGCAAGCCGAAACTGCTGGTGTTCGACGTGCGGCACTGGATCAGCAATCACGAAGCCGGCATCAACGAGCCGAAACCAGGCGTCGAGACCCGTCACGCCGACCTGAGCGGAAAGCTGGTCGCCGGCCCCGATCCCAACACCGTGGGCAACATCGTTTACGGCAGTGAAGGCTATATGGTGGTGACTGGCGAGGGTTACCGCACCTACCTGGGCAAGCAACAGGAGCCCGGGCCGTCAGCCCCCGCCGGCGACGAGGATCACTTCGCCAATTTCATTCAGGCCATGCGCAGCCGAAAAGCACAAAGCCTAAGTGCCGAGATCGAGGAAGGCGCCATCTCCTGTACGCTGGTGCACCTGGCTAACATCTCTTACCGCCTCCGCCGGACAATCAACTGGGATTCCGCAAAGCTCACCTGTACGGGCGATCCCGAGGCTGTTCGAATGATGACCGAAGAGTACCGGCGGCCCTTTGTCGTTCCCGCGGTGGCCTGATGCCGGCCGCGGCCCGGCCGCGGCCTCTGGTGGGCCCTGTAGGATTCGAACCTACGACCAACGGATTATGAGTCCGCTGCACTAACCGCTGTGCTAAGGGCCCAAGCTTGGACGGGCTTACCCTTACCCGAATGTAACACGAACCCGCCTGGTGTTCCGAATTCGGCGAGGTGGTGGTATTCGGCCACCCGCGCGCATCTCCAGACATTCTGTTATCCCTTGTATGCCAATCATTTAGATGATTGGCATACAGAGTGCCTCTAGTGGTCTCGGTTCGTTCACAAAGCATCGAATGGAGGACATCATGAAGAGACTCATTTCCATCGGCCTGTTCGCTCTGGCGCTGGCCGCGGGCGAGGCAAACGCCGCTGTCGTTGTTCGTTTCGGCCCGCCTCCGCCTCCTCGCCAGATGATGATCACCCGGCCCGGCCCAGGCTACGTCTGGGTGCCCGGCTCGTATCGATGGACCCGTAGCCGTTACGTCTGGTCACGCGGGGTCTGGGCGATACCGCCACGGCACCGCACCGCTTGGGTGCCCGGGTATTGGGCCGCGCGCCGCGGTGGATACGTCTGGATCGCCGGATACTGGCGCTAATCGGCCGGCCGGCAGCCTCGCGGCCGCTGGATTTCGTACACTTATCTACCAGCGGCACGCTTATGGTCTATCGGCTTCTCCTCCCACTGCTCCTCGCCGGGAGCCTGTTCGCCCAGAATTTCAAAGTCCTTGTCGACCGGAATCAGAAGGTGAAGATGCGGGACGGAATCCTGCTGGCGACCGATGTCTACCGTCCCGATTCCAGCGAGAGTTTTCCAGTACTGGTGGAGCGCACCCCCTACAGCCGGGAAGGTTGTGGAGATTGCAAGGTGATTGCAAGCCGCGGCTATATCGTCGTGATCCAGGACACCCGTGGCCGTTTTGACTCCAAGGGCCAGTTCTATCCATTTCGCGACGAGGCCAATGACGGCTACGATACCGTAGAGTGGGCTGCCGCACTGCCGCGCTCCAACGGCAAGGTGGGCATGTTCGGCGGCTCCTATGTGGGCGCCACCCAACTGCTGGCCACTCTGGCCAGGCCGCCGCACCTGCTCGCCACCTTGCCCTACCTCACCTCGGGTGATTACCATGCCGCCTGGACCTACCAAAGCGGCGCCCTGATGCAATGGTTCGCCAGCAGTTGGTCCACGCTGCTGGTAACCGACACCGTCCGCCGCGCGGTGGGCGCAAGCGGCGATGCCGCTGCCTGGGTCCGGACCGTGCCGTTGAGCGATTATCCAATGTTCGCCGTCCCGCCCGCCCGCGCGCTGGCGCCTTATTACTTCGACTGGCTCGAACACGAGACCGACGACCAGTATTGGAAACGCTGGAGTCTGAAGGGCCACTACGCGGGACTGGCGATCAAGAGCCTATCCGCCGGTGGCTGGCACGACATTTTCCTCAAAGGGACCATCGACAACTACACCGGGATGCGCTCCGAGTCGGACGCCCGCGGCAGCCAGCGCCTGATCGTCGGCCCCTGGGGGCATGCGGGAACTTCCAAGGAAGGCAAGATCGGAGACGTCACTTTCGGCCCGGATGCCGTTTTGGACATGACACGGACCACCACTGACTGGTTCGACTTCGCCCTCAAGGGCATGCGCAACCACTTCGCCACCGACCCGCCGATCCGGATTTTCGTGATGGGCACCAACCAGTGGCGTAACGAGGCCGAATTCCCGCTTCCGGGAACGCAAACCACTGCGTTCTATCTCAGCAAGGACGGGCTCAGCCGCACCCGGCCAGGAGACGAACCACCGCAGTCTTATGAATACGATCCGCGCAATCCGGTTCCCACGATTGGCGGCCGCCTTTGCTGCGCGCGGGGTTTTGACGCCGGGCCAGCCGACCAGAGCCCGAACGAGAAACGCGCCGACGTGCTGGTGTTCAGCACACCGCCGCTCGAACGGGATCTCGAGGCAACCGGCTGGGTCAAGGTGAAGCTTTATGCCGCAACCTCCGCCCCCGACACGGACTTCACCGCCATGTTGACCGACGTAGATCCCAGCGGCTACTCACGCCTGCTGACCGACGGCATCGTGCGAGCCCGCTACCGGAACTCCACCGAAAAAGCGGCGGCGATTATCCCAGGAAAGGTCTACGCCTACGACATCGATCTGTGGGCCACCGGCAATGTGTTCAAAACGGGCCACCGGATCCGGTTGGCGATCTCCAGCAGCAATTTCCCACGTTTCAACCGGAGCTTCAATACCGGAGAACCGATCGCCAACGCTACCCGAATGGTGAAGGCCAGGCAGACTGTCTACCACGACCCGGCGCACCCTTCGGCGCTGTTGCTGCCGGTTATCCCCGCGCGGCGGTAAGCTCGAGCAAATCGTCAATCCAGTAGTCCGGCTCCCATTGGGCCATCTCGCCGGCCGCGCCGTAACCGTAACGCACGGCGCAGATCTTGACGCCGGCGCGCCGGCCAGCCTCCATGTCAGCGGGTGAATCGCCCACCAGCAGGCACTGCTCGGGGGGAGCGCCAAGCCCGGCGAGCGCCGTCAGAACGATATCCGGCGCCGGTTTAGCTGGAAAACCGTCGGTTCCCTGCACTTGATCGAAGAACGGCAGCAGACCGAATTTCTCGAGCACCAGGCGGGTGGTCGCCGTACCCTTGGTCGTGGCGGTTGACTTGCGTCCGGCCAACCGTTCGAGGCCCTCTCTGACGCCAGGATAGACCCGGGTGGACTGGTGCTGCCGGGCCAGGTAGTTACCGCGGTAAACCTGAATCAATTCGTCAATCCGGGCTTGCGGGTAATCGGGGAAAAAATCGTGGTAAAGATCGTTGAGGTGAAGACCGATGTAGCGCCGGAGCAACGCCTCATCGCAACTGGCGTAAGGGGTTCCGGCAAGGGAACTGCGGATCGCTCCGCAGATGTCGGCTGCCGAATCGAGAAGAGTTCCATCGACGTCGAACAGGTAGACCGGAAATTCGGGAATCACGCCGGCGCCGGACGCTCTCCTTCCACCAGGCCGGGCACCCGTGCGCCACCTTCCGGCCGCAGAACCTGCTGCGTCTTGCCGTCATCGCCGCCGCCGCTTCTGGGAGTGTGGGGGACGGGCAATTCCTTACCGGCGATAATCTGAAGCACCTCGGCGCCGTCCAGGACTTCCCGTTCCAGGAGTGCCTCGGCGATCTTCACCAGGGCATCGCTGCGTTCGGTGATGATGTTCTTGGACCGGTTGTATGCGTCTTCGACCAGTTTGCGAACCTGCTCGTCAATGCGGATGGCCGTCTCTTCGCTGTAGTCACGATGCTGGGCGATTTCCCGGCCCAGGAAGATCTGCTCTTCCTTCTTGCCAAAGCTCATCGGTCCGAGTTCGCTCATGCCCCATTCGCAGACCATCTTGCGGGCCAGTTCAGTCGCCCGTTCGATGTCGTTGCCGGCGCCGGTGGTCATGTGCTTCATGAACATCTCTTCGGCGATGCGGCCGGCCATCAGGATGGCTAACTGGGCTTCAAGATACTCCTTGTCGTAGGAGTGTTTGTCGTCCATCGGCAACTGCATGGTGACGCCCAGCGCCATTCCACGCGGGATGATGGTCACTTTGTGCAGCGGATCGGCGCGGGGAATCACGGCCGCAACCAGAGCATGCCCGCCTTCGTGATAGGCCGTATTGCGCTTTTCTTCTTCGCTGATGATGAGTGATTTCCGCTCCACGCCCATCATCACTTTGTCTTTGGCCACCTCGAAATCGTACATGGTGACCACCTTGCGGTTCTGCCGCGCCGCCACCAGCGCCGATTCATTCACCAAGTTGGCCAGGTCGGCGCCCGCGAAACCCGGCGTCCCGCGAGCCAGCACGCTCAGATCGACATCGTCGGCGAGCGGCGTCTTCTTGGTGTGGACCTTGAGGATCATCTCCCGGCCCTTGACATCGGGCCGGCCTACCACCACGCGGCGGTCGAAACGTCCCGGCCGCAGCAAGGCGGGATCGAGAACGTCCGGACGGTTGGTGGCGGCCACCAGGATGACTCCCTCGTTCGATTCAAAGCCGTCCATCTCCACCAGCAGTTGATTCAGCGTCTGCTCGCGCTCGTCGTGGCCTCCGCCAAGCCCCGCTCCCCGGTGCCGGCCAACGGCGTCGATTTCATCGATGAAGATGATGCAGGGGGCGTTCTTCTTGCCCTGTTCGAACAGATCACGCACCCGGCTAGCGCCGACTCCGACGAACATCTCCACGAAGTCCGAACCGGAGATGGAAAAGAATGGTACGTTTGCCTCCCCCGCAATGGCGCGGGCCAGCAGCGTCTTTCCGGTGCCCGGAGGGCCGATCAGCAGCACGCCCTTGGGGATGCGGCCACCGAGTTTCTGAAACCGCTGCGGTTCACGCAGAAACTCGATGATCTCCTGCAACTCCTCTTTGGCTTCCTCCACACCCGCTACATCCTTGAACGTCACCTTCTTCTGTTGCGAAGAGTGCAAACGGGCGCGGCTTTTGCCGAAACTGAGCGCCTTGTTGCCGCCGCTCTGCATCTGGCGCATCATGAAAATCCAAAAAGCCAGCAGCAGGATGAAGGGAATGGCATTTACCAGAATCGCTACCCAATTGCTCGAACTGGAGGATTTTACATCCACCGAAACATTGGTCGCCTGGAGCTTGTCGTATACCGCCTGGTAGTTGGCGGGCAGCGTGGTGTGAAATTTCGTTCCGTCGTTGTAGGCGCCATGGACATCAGTCTGGTCGGAGATGGTGACCGATTTCACCTTGCCGTCGGCAACATCGCGCATGAACGCTGAGAAGGTAAGGGTCGCTTCCTGGCCGGTACGTCCTGATCTGACCACGGCGTATAAAAGAACTGCCACGCAGATCAATACAACCCAGAAAAGTGCAGTTTTAACGTTTGAATTCATTCTCACTCCCTGCCCGACGGTTCATGCGGACCATGCCACTGTATACAGAGACGTGCAATCCGTTTGGCGAGATTCAGCATTTCACCTCGCGGCGCTCCTCAATCCGTAATACATCTTTCGTTTGCCCGCTCACCGAGAACTTTTGGGCAACCCCGAACCGGCTAGCCCAGGCGATTGCGCCTCCACACGTTAAGATCGGCCAGTCCCTTCGTTCCCATAATGGTATTCGGCTGTTCTGGAAAAGCGTCTTGATCTTCTGTGGCGTTTGCTGGCCGGCCGGACAATACTGATCTCCCGGACGCCAATTTCGAATCACGAGCGGTTCGGTGAGTGTCGCCCAATCCAACCCGCTTCCTCTCTCTACATTATAACCTTCGTCCGGCGGAAGATCCTGTTTTCTAATTAATTGCAGCAAAAGGGAGAAACCGGCGCCAGGAACCGGCACCTCCGCCGGGGGCACTACATCCCGGCGCCAGTTGCGCCACACACCATGATCAGCGCCTGGTACTCCGAAGCGCAGCCAATCAAAGGAGCGAATCACATCGGTAGCGGGCAGAATCACCCGGCCGTGCCCCTCTCCAGACTCGGCAAGTTGCAGCAAACGCTCGACATGATCAAATTCGACCTGGCGCAGATCACCACGAATTTCCCGAATCGCCCGGCGGAACAGGCGGCGCATCACGGCCACCCCCAACGGCCGGCTCGACTCGAGCGAGTGGACCCAGAATTCACCCCGCCGGGAGAAGGTCTGCGTAAACAGCGCCTCGATTTGCTGCTCCCAGTAGGCTTCTTCGTCCCGGGCAAGAATGGCCAATTGCGCCAGATTTTCCTCCAGCGACGGGTTCCACTCCGAGGTCAATTGGGGGAGCAGGGCGGAACGGATCCGGTTTCGGGCAAACCGGGGCGAAGCGTTGCTTGAATCTTCCCGCCAGGCGATGCCGCGTTCTCCCAGGTACTGGCGGACTTCGTTGCGGCCCACTTCAAGCAGAGGCCGCGCGACACCTGCCGGCGTCACCGGTTGAATCCCCGCCAACCCGGCAATACCGGTCCCCCGAAGAATTCGGAAAAGGACCGTTTCGGCCTGGTCGGAGCGGGTGTGCCCGGTGGCGATTCGGTTCAATCCATGCTCACCGCGAACGCGCTCAAAAAATTCCGCGCGCGCCTCACGCGCGGCCTGTTCAAGGTTTTGGCCGACATCACAGAGGCGCGCCCGTCCCACCGTAAACGGCAGTCCATATTGGCTGGCGATACTCTCGACAAACCGGGCGTCGGCTTCCGACTCATCCCCCCGTAGGTTGTGGTTGAGGTGGAGCACGTGCAGGCTCAAGGCCCAGCGTCCGGTCAGCCGGTGCAGCACATCAAGCAGGCAGACCGAATCGGCTCCGCCGGAGACAGCGACACCGACGCGCTGGCCCGGCTCAAACATCCGGTAACGGCTTATCGTTTCCACGATCCGATCAAGCACGGCTGGTTCCAACCCGATTGTGCCGCACCCCGGCCGCCGGGGTAAACTCCAGACGGAGGCTTGTAGTCTTGAAACGTCGAGAGTTCCTGGCAACCGCGCTGGCCTCAGCGGGCGTGGCACGTGCGCGCCAGATGGAGAAAAATGGCTGGCGGATCACCGTAGACGCAGCCGGCAACCCGACAGCCCTGCAAAAAGGAGGGCTCGACCTGATCCATGTGGCCGGAGCGAATAACCAGACCAGGGTAAGTGGACCGGCCACCGTGGAACAGGAGGTCCGCCTGTTTTCTTACCCGGATGACGGCATAATCGTCCGCCAACAACTGCTCATCCGCCGTGGCGGAACCGGCGGCGCGGTAACGGTGAGGGTGCCGCGGTTGATTCGCCTGCCGGGAGACGATGTACGCGGGTTATACCCGTTGAAGAATGGTATCGCTCGCAGATCGTCGGCCGGCGAGCGCGCGGCGTTCCTGTTCGCCGGTGAGCATCCGGGCATCGAGGGCCACTCGCTGGCCGTACCGATGATCGGGGAATGGAGCCCGCGTTCCCAGTGGCGCGTCACCTACTGCACCGATCCGGGGTTCACCACCGGATTTAGCGATGACTTCGCCTGGACCTACCCGGCAAACCCGGGCCTGCCGGAAAACGAGATCCGTACGATCTACACCTGTATCCATCGGGGCGAGGATTTGGACGCCGCCATGCAGGCTTTCTATGTTACTGCGCTGGCGGATGTGACGCCGGGACCGGACTGGCTGCACGACATCGCCATGGTGGACTACGACTTTCTTAGTGACCGGGGCAAGGGCTGGTTCCGCGATATAGACGCGCTCGAGAAGATGGCCGGACCGCTGGACCGGCCCAAGGTACTGCTGACTCTCCATGGCTGGTATGATTACTGCGGGCACTACACCTACGACGCCCGGACCGGGAAGTTGGCCCCGGTCTGGACGGCGATGCCGAACGCACGCAACCCCGAATTTCTGAGCCGCTTCGACCGCCCGATGGGGACCAATCCCTTCCAGTGGTCCAGGGAAAACGTCTTTGCCCTGGAACCGGTGCCGATGTCGATCGAGAACATGCACGAGCGCATCCGCTACGCCAAACGGCGAGGGTTCCGGGTGGCGCTCTACTTCGCCGACGGCTTGAATGCCTGTGACGGCGCTCCCGGGTTCGATCCGGCCAGGGTGTTGCGCTGGGGCGGATGGACCGGGCCGGAGACCAAAGGCAAGAGCTATACGTTCAACCCGCTCCATCCCGGGGTGCCGGCGTTTTTCAAGGGCTATCTGCAGGCGCTGCTCAATGAATACGGCCGTGAGATCGACGCGCTGGTATGGGACGAGACGTTCTACGTTCAAGGTTCCGACGTAGGCACACCGCATTACTCCGGCTACGCCGGCCGGGCCATGATGCAACTGGTGAAGGACCTGACGGCGATGACCGCCGCTTTTCGCGGCGATCTGGCATTTCTAGTATCCGACTGCCTGAACGAGACGAGACAATATCAGGCGCCTTACTGCCTGATGGCTCACGGAACATACCAGGATACGGCTTGCAATCCCGCCGGCTGGCCTTACCAGATTCTGCCCAACTATCGCAACGTGTTGTGGTCCTGTAACTGGGCTCCGCTGGGAGCTATCGGCCGCACGCGGTACGGAGTGGAGGTCTTCGACATTCCGGTGGCGATTTCCAACGGATACGCCGAGGACAAGGGCGTTTCCGAAATGAGCCCCGATGAGGAGGCGATCATCGAAGGTCTGTTCATGCGGCGTAAGGGACGGCGGATGAAGATCGGCTGGATCGAGGATGACGGAACCCGCCGCACTTATCTGGGCAGGACAATCCGCGGATGATCTCAGGCGAAGAAGTGTCCGGCCTCGGCAGCGTGCTCGGGCAGCTTTACGGGCAGCATCTGGAGCGTAATCCCGAGGATGCCTACATCCGCCAGCATGGCGCGCCCGGGTTTCTCGCCGGCACCCTCCGCGTGTTCCGCTTTTATGAACCCTACCTCCCCGCCGGTGGCAGGCTGCTCGATTGGGGCTGCCGTCACGCGCCGGACGCCTGCCTGATTCACACCGCGCGGCCGGGACTCGCCATCGACGGCTGCGACGTATTCGGCGGCGAACGCTTCGAGGCATTCTACCGCTACGCGGGCCTGAGCTATCAGCAGTTGTGTCATTTCATCGAGCTGCCCTACGCCGGCGCCAGCTTCGACGTAGTGATCGCCTCCGGGGTACTGGAACACGTGCCGATGGACTACGAATCGCTCAAGGAAGTTCATCGCGTGCTGCGCCCGGCCGGAAGGCTGATCATTACTTATCTGCCCAACCGTACCTCGCTCGAGGAGTGGCAGCGACGGCGGCGGGCTGCGGAGTATCACCAGCGGCTTTACACGCTTGAGCAGTTAAAGGAACTACTGTTGCACACCGGATTTTCGCCGCTGGTAGCGGGTTATCAGACGAGGCTTGACCTGCTGGGGGAACCCGGCGTGCCGCGCAGGTTGCTGCGCTGGACCGGAATGCGGCGGTTTACTTCGTGCCTCTGCGCGGTGGCGGCGCGAAGCGAGTACCTCTGAGCGTGGCATGCTTGCGCCCGTGCAGCGTGCTATCCGAGAGTATTATCAGATGACACGGCGAGAGTGGATGGCCATGGCGGCGGCGCCCGATCAGGACACCATCGCCTTTGAAAAATCCCAGGGAATACGGCGTCCTGCCGCGGGCTGGTTCACGCAGGCAGGCTTCGGCCTGTTTTTGCACTGGGGTATCTGCACGGTGCGCGAAGTGGAACTCGGCTGGGGCTTCTTTGGCGATGTAGGAGGCAAGAAAGGCGCCTGGCCGGTACAGAATTACATCGCGCAGGCCGATGTCTTCAGCCCTTCCAGTTACGACCCGGACCCATGGATGGAAGCGGCTGCCAGGGCGGGATTCCGCTACGCCGTGCTCACCACGCGCCATCACGACGGTTACGCGCTGTGGCCTAGCCGCTACGGCAACTTCAGCACTCGCGAACACATGGGCGGGCGGGACCTGCTGAAGCCCTACGTGGAGGCCTGCCGCCGGCACGGGCTAAGAGTGGGCTTCTACTATTCGCCCGGCAACTGGCTGTTCCATCCCCAGGGCTGGCCCTACCTGGGCTATCCACTCGCCAGGTCCGATTTTCGTTACCGCCGGCCGGAACGTACACTCGGCGTTCCGCGCTATGTTTCGGACAGCCGCGAGAATCTGCAAAAGCACTTCGAGATTCTCTACGCCTATGTGAGGGGGCAGCTAGGTGAACTGCTGACGCACTACGGCAAAATCGACCTGCTGTGGTGGGACGGATACGACTGGCCGCGCGGTGTCGACATCCACGGCCCAGAGATCGACGCCTGGGTACGAAAGCTGCAACCAGGACTGGTGACCAACGATCGCTACCGGCTGTGGAGCGAGCGGCCCACGCTCGGCGACTTTTCCACTGAATTTGAGAACCGTGACCCGGACCGGCGGCCCGAAGGCGCCTGGGAGCAGTGCGAAGCGCTGTGCGGCGGCTGGGCTTACACAGGCCCGGAGGCGGCCTGTAAGACCCCAGCCTACGTCCTGGAGCGATTGATCCGGAACCGGGCCTGGGGCGGCAACTACCTGGCCGATTTCGGCCCGCGCAAGGACGGCACGATGGCCACGGATTACTACCGGACGCTGGGTGTGCTGGCCGAATGGATGAAACATAGCGGCGCGTCGCTTGATGGCGTGACGCCGCTTGAGAATCCTGGGCAGGCCGACGTACCGGTGACGGTGAAGGGTTCCACCTGGTATCTGCACTTGCTGGGCTGGCAGCGGTCGGCGCTGGTGAAGGGTCAACCCGATGCCGGCAGAGCAGTGGTGATGCGGACCGGGAAGCCCGCGAAGATCGACAAGCGCAACGGCGGCCAATTGTTTACAATACCGATCGGGCTCAGGCCGGATTTAGATGAGGTGATCGAGGTGCGGTTTCGATAACACCCCGCGATCCAGATTGCGAATGACGATGATCACACGGCGCAACTTACTTTCCGCCTCGCTGGCCTGGCCGGCAGCCGCCGCGCAGCTACCCGGCACCGAGGCGTTTGAACGCACAGAACCGGCCCATTCGCACCGCCCCGCTCCGGCCTGGTTCACCGAGGCCGGATTCGGCCTGTTCCTGTGCTGGGGAATCTGCGCGGTTAAGGAAGTGGAGCTGGGCTGGGGCTTCTACGGGGACGTAGGAGGGCGCAAAGGCGCATGGCCGGTGCAAAACTACATCGGGCAGGCCCAAGTCTTCAACCCGCGGCACTACGATCCGAATGTGTGGCTGGAAGCGGCGGCGCGGGCCGGGTTCCGCTATGCCGTGTTCACCGCCCGGCACCACGACGGCTATTCGCTCTGGCCGAGCGAGTTTGGCAACTTCAGCACCAGGGAGAACATGGGCGGCCGGGATCTGGTGGCGCCCTACGTCGAGGCCTGCCGCCGGCACGGCCTGAAGGTAGGGCTTTACTACTCGCCCGGCAACTGGCTGTTCAATCCCAAAGGGTGGCCGTACCTGGGGTACCCGCTGGCGAAATCGGACTTCCGCTACCGCCGGCCGGAACGCACGCTCGGCGTGCCACGCTACTCGGATGACCCTCTCGCCCGCATCCAGGAGCACTTCGAAGTACTTTACGCTTACGTGAAGGGTCAGTTACAGGAACTGCTGACACGTTACGGAACCGTCGACCTGCTGTGGTGGGATGGCTACGACTGGCCTCCGGGCACCGATATTCACGGCCCGGAAACGGACGCCTTGGTGCGCCGTCTCCAGCCGCGGATCGTCACCAACGACCGTCTCCGTTTGTGGAGCGCGCGCCCCACGCTGGGCGATTTTTCAACTGAGTTCGAGAATCGCAACCCCGACCGGCGGCCCGAGGGAGCCTGGGAACAGTGCGAAGCCGTCTGCGGAACCTGGTCCTACGGCGGGCCCGAGCTTGCTTGTAAGAGCCCGTCCTACATCCTGGAGCGAATGGTGCGAAACCGAGCCTGGGGAGGAAATTACATCCCCTCATTCGGCCCCCGGGCTGACGGCACGATGGCGCCCGAGTTCTTTCGAACCTGCGAACAACTGGCAGCCTGGATGAAGCGCGGCGGGGAATCCGTACGAGGTACCACGCCGCTGAACAATCCGGAACTGTCGGAAGCTCCGGCGACCGTGCGCGGCAACTCCTGGTACATCCATCTGCTCGGCTATGAACGCGGCGCGACGCTAACCGGCGCCGGCCAGGTGAAGAGCGCCGTGCGACTGAGCACCGGGCAGCAGGCAACGGTCCAGCGCGACGGCGCCCGGACCACCGTTACGCTGCCCATCGGATTACGCAGCGAGATGGACGAGGTGATCCGGGTAGACTTCGCGTAACCTCCGCCGCCGTTGCGGGACGGTTACTTCCCCTTCTTCTTCGGGGCTGGCTTTGCGGCTTTTCTCGGCACCTTGCAGGCCATGGCGATCCTCCTGGACGAAAATTGGACTCGCGTCCTTGCTGTTTATACAATATTTTCGTCGCAAAAGCAGCCACAATACGCCTGCGGAGTGGTTTCTTATTCTTTTGACGCCACCCGTTACGCTTGAGGCCGGGGAAATCGCTTGCGCCGCTGATAGGCCCGCGCCAGTTCCATGTAAACACCCAGGTCGCGATCCAGGTCGGCCTGGGTGCCGTCGAAGTAGAAGCTACGAATCGGAATGCCGCCCAGATCGCGGGAGAGGCGTGGATAGATGGCTTCGCACACAATGCCGTTCATGCAGGTAAAGGGGCTGATGTCAATGATCCCATCGGCGCCGTGCCTGGCCAGATAGACCGCTTTGCCGATGCTCAAAACCATTTCTCCAAAAGCTCCATCGCGGGGCAGGTACGGCCGGGCAAGCTCCAGCAGTTCATCCACCGGCGGCTCTTCGTAGCCGCGAAAGTCCTTGGCGAAGGGCTCCAAAAGCACTTGTTCATCCTTGTGCTGGACCTTCTTGCGGATCCAGGCGCCGGCCATCTCCAGCGAAACCGCGCGGCCTCTCAACCGCAGTTTGCGGAACTGTTCGGAAATGGTGTACCAGATCCACTCGGTGATATCGGACAGGCGCGCTTCGGCGCCGTACTCTTCCAGGCGCCGCACCAGGTCCTCGTTGGAAAACGTGTGCAGGCGACAGAAGATCTCGCCGACAACGCCGATCTGCGGGATGGCCGAGTCTTCGGCCACCTGGACCTGGCGGAAGCGGTCCCGGGCCCGCACCATGGAGTCGTGGAGCGCCCGCAACTGCTCCGGCGGATGAATCGGCGCCTGCTCGGCGGTGCGGCAGAGATCGTCCAACGATTCCTCGTAGGCACGGCCGGTGTCGCCCTGGTGAACCTCGCGCGGCCGGTACTTGAGCATCATCTTCTGTAGGATGTCGGCCGAGACCAGCATGCGCCAGCCAGTGCGAACGAATGGCCGCGCGAGATCGCCGAGACCGCTGTAAGCATCCTGGCTGGTGGGCGACAGTACCTGCACGCCGGCATAGCCGGCCGATTCCAGAATGCGGGTCAGATAGGTTGCGTACTGGCCGAACCGGCAGGGTCCATCGGCTGTCGGCATGAAAAATACGGTTTTCGCGGGTTCGACATCCGGCCGCTCCAGAACCTTCAGAAAATCCCCCACGGTCACCTTGGCCGGGTAGCACTCATCGCCCGACGTAAAGCGGGAGCCGATTTCGCGCGTGCGGCCGTCGGAAGGACTGGTGATATCGGCATCCACGCCGAGCGCGCGAAAGCCCGCCACAAACGCCCGCCCGCTGCCGTAGGCCATCGGCGGAACGAAGATCTGCTTGCCCGTTAACGGATTCCCGCGGCGGCCGCTTTGGGCCGGCTTTGGGGGGAGTGAGACGAGCTGTAGCATCGCAGGATTCCTTTGCTGTCGAGATAGGCTTCGCATCGCGTCATGAAGCCGGCGTCGTTGCCATGGCCGTCAAAGGTAAGCACCAGCAGGGGCGCCCCGGCGGCCTGGCGGGCGAAGTACTTGATGTAAGAGTCAGGCCCGCACTTGAAGTTGGAAATGTAGATCAGGTGCATGTTCGCGCGCTGTCCAACAAAACGCGCGGCTTCCAGGATTTTGCGGCCCGAGGCCCAGAACATGTTCGGATGAAGATCGGCTACGGGCTCGGTGCCGGTAACCAGAAAGTCGAGAGGAATGACGTTGACACCGTAGAAGTTGCGCAGTTTCCTGGGAATGTCGCAATTTGTACCGCGATCGTAGATGTTGTACGAACGCCCCACCAGGATAACCCCGGGCTCCCCGGTGGCCTCCAAGGTCGCGAGCGCTTCCCGGCCGGCATCAAGAAGCCGCTGCTGAAACTCCCGCTGCACGGTGTAAGCGGCATCCACCGCGGCATCGCTCACACTCCGTTTGACACCCAGTTTCCGTCCGATCTCACCCAACGCGTCTTTGATGTAGGGGCGTCCAAGCTGAAAGTGCAGCGAGGGCGTGAGAAAGCGCGAAGCGAACTCCTCAAACTGCGGTACGGACCTGAGTACGAAGGGCAGCGTCTGGTTCCAGGGACAGAAGTGTGCGGTCGTCTTTTCGCCGCTGTTCGATTCGGCGTCCAGAATATTGGGCACCAGAATGTAGTCAACACCCAGTTCGATCAGCGATTTCACGTGCCCATGCGCCACCTGCACCGGATAGCAGGGCTGTGCCAGCGAATAATCCAGACCATCGGCCGAGATGCGGGCATCGGTCTGCCGCGAAAGCACGACGTCGCAGCCGGCCGCTGTCAGGTAACGGTGCCAGAAAGGATAGCGGTCGTAGGTGGACATGGCGCGCGGAATGCCGACCACAATCCGTCCGGGCTTCCGATTCAACTTCGGCGTGCCCATCGACTGCCCGGTCAACTCCTCGATGACCTTGTCCCGATAGGCGATCAGGTCCGCGATTACCGGTTTGCGGCTCGATTTCGACGGCCGGCGATAGCGGTCCGAGCACTTGTCGCCCCAGAAGCTCTTGCTGCCCTCGATGGTAAATTCCTTAATGTCGCAGTTATTGGTGCAGGCCTTGCAGACAAAGTCGCGCGTGGTCATGGCGAGCGACTTCAGGTCGTAGCCGCGAAAACGCGAATCGGAGCCGGTGGCGCGGTGCCACTCACGGGCGATCAGGGCCATGCCGATGGCGCCCATCACGCCGTTGTACGGCGGCACGGTGATCTTCTTGCCCAGCACCTGGGAGAAGGCGGCGGTCACCGAATCGTTGTAAGCCGTTCCGCCCTGAAAGTAGATGACGTCTCCCAGGCGCCGGCCTCGAACTACCCGGTTCAGGTAATTGAGTGCGATCGAATAGGCCAGCCCCGCGACGATATTAGGGATCGACTCTCCTTTGTGCAGCCAACCCGTAATGTCGCGCTCCATGAACACCGTGCAGCGCTCGCCGAGACGGGTGGGAGCCTGAGCAGCCAACGCCAGGCGCGCGAATTCTCCCTTGATCTGGATTCCCAGCTTGTCGGCCTGTTCTTCGAGAAACGATCCGGTGCCGGCGGCGCAGGCTTCATTCATGGCGAAATCCACCACCACGCCGTTCTCGATGGAGATGAACTTGGAGTCCTGGCCCCCGATTTCAAAGATCGTGTCCACCGGTTCGCCGCCCAGCGTGTTGCTGATATGGATGGCGCCGGTCTTGTGAGCGGTAATCTCGTCATTCACCACGTCGGCGCCGACAAACTCCGCGATCAGCTCGCGGCCCGAACCGGTGGTCCCAACACCGTTAATCACCAGGCGGTTGCCCCACAGGGCCTCGATCTCCGTTAAGCCCTGCTGGACCGCTTCGATCGGCCGGCCGGCCGTTCGCAGATACGTATCGTGGACCACATTGGCGCCGGCGTCCATCACTACCAGGTTAGTGGAGACCGAACCGATATCGATGCCGAGATAGGCGGGAATCGGCTCGCCCGCGGGTGGGGGCGAGTAAGACGAAACACGATCCCGTAGCAGATTGCACCTATCGAGCGACAGCGGCGTGCTGTCGATCTCCCGCGCGTCGCTCGTGTGCTGGTGGAGGCGGTGAATCTCCCGGAACGACCACTTGCGCGGCTCTCCCGCTTCGAGCAGCGCGGTCCCGACTGCTCCACACCAGGCATAGAGGCCGGGAACGAACAGTTGCCCATCCTCGAGATGGAAGATCTCACGGAAGGCGTTGGTGACGCCCTCATTCAGCGCCACGCCGCCAAGCAGCGCCACCGGAGCCACCACCGGGCGGCTCTTCACGATGCTGCTCTTGAAATTGCGCGCCACTGCATCGCATAACCCCCGCAGGATCTCTGCCGGGCTGTAACCTTTCTGCTGGGCGTGAATCATGTCGGTCTTGGCGAAGACCGAGCAGCGTCCGGCCACGCTGGCGGCACACCCGGCGCATTTCACCGCGCCGCCGACTTCCTCCACCGAGTAACCCATGCGCAGCGCCTGCTGGTCGAGGAAGGAACCCGTTCCCGCCGCGCATTCGCCGCTGCGGTCATAGTCGATGATGGCCGCCTCGCCCGTATCCGGCTGCCTCTCCAGCCGGATGTAGCGCGCGCTCTCTCCGCCCATCTCGAAAACGGTCCTCACCTCGGGGTAAAAGACGCTCATGGCGCGGGCCACCGCCTTGAACTCATTCTCAAAATAGATGCCGAGGATCTTGGCAATGGTCCGGCTGCCCGAACCGGTGACACGCAGGCCTTCGAGCAGGGTCTCCGGCACCCCGTCGTTGAACTCCTGCAGCAGGTCGTAGGCGGACTGTATGGGACTGCCCTGGATGCGGCGATACTCGGAAAGTGCCATGGGCATGAGTTGGCCCGCTCCCGTGCGCATCTCCAGAAAGCGGAAAGCAGGCTTAGCCGCCGCAAGCTGTTGAAGAATTCGGCAGTCAGCCGGCTCGCCGATGGCGGCGAGCTTCAGGCTGATGGCTCCGATGTCCAACCCGATGTTGATGCCCATAGCGTCCTCCCAATGATAGACGGAGAACGCCGCGATACAAAAGTATTTACGAACTGAAACGCTTAAATTAACCGGCGAGACGCGCCGGCGCACACTGAACGGCGCCGCCGCCGGGGGCGATCAGCGCAGCAGCGATTCCAACCTGGAACCGGAGATGATGATGGTCTGGTTGCGTTCCGGACCTACCGAGACTCCACCGATCTCGACACCGGTCCGGCCCGCCAGAAACTGGAGATAGTTCCTGGCGTTTTCCGGAAGGCCGCCGAACTCGGCGATCTCGCAAGTCGCACTCTGCCAGCCGGGTAGATACTCAAACACCGGCTCGAGCACCTCCCACTCCCGTGCGGTGGCGGGTATTTCCGTCACCTCCCGGCCGCTTGCGGTGTAGCCGACACAGACCGGGATGCGTTCCAGCGTATCGAGCACGTCCAGCTTGGTAATCAGCAGGCTGTCGAATCCGTTAACCATCGCCGTGTAGCGCAACAGCGGGACATCGAACCACCCGCAGCGGCGCGGGCGGCCGGTGACGGCGCCGAACTCATTGCCCCGCTGGCGGATCATCTCGCCCATCCGGTCCCGGGCTTCGCTCGGGAACGGACCGCCGCCCACGCGGGTGATGTACGCCTTGGAAACGCCAATCACACCGTCGATCTTGGTCGGCGGCACGCCGGTTCCGGTGCTCGCCCCACCGGCGGCTGCGCTCGAAGAGGTGACGAACGGGTAGGTGCCATGGTCGATGTCGAGCATGGTTCCTTGGGCGCCCTCAAACAGGATCCGCTGGCCGGCCTTTATGGCCTGATCGAGCAATGCCGCGGTGTCGCAGACCATCGGGCGGATTCGATCCGCAAATTGGAGATACTTCCGCCGCACCGCTTCCAGGTCGAAATCATCTTCAATTCCGAACGCCACGGCAATCGTCTGCTTGTCGCCGGCCTGGGTGCGATAGAGGGCGTCGAAGTTGTCCGCATCGAGCAGGTCGGCGATGCGGACGCCGCGGCGGCCGATCTTGTCCTCATAGGCCGGGCCGATGCCGCGCGACGTGGTCCCGATGGCGACGCGGTCCGAGCGGCCTTCGGAGATCTTCTCCACGATCCGGTGGAAGGGGAAGATCACGTGGGCGCGGTTGGAGATGCGCAACTGCTGGTGAACATTCAAGCCGGCCGCTTCCAGAGCTTCGATCTCGCTGAGCAGCGCCCCGGGATCCACCACCACGCCGTTTCCGATCACCGCGAGCACGCCCGGCCGCAAAATTCCACTCGGAATCAGCTTGAGGACGAACTTACGGTCGCCGACGATGACGGTGTGTCCGGCATTATGGCCGCCCTGATATCGCGCCACAATCTGGAAGCGTTCCGAGAACAGGTCCACCACCTTACCCTTGCCCTCGTCACCCCACTGCGCGCCCAGCACAATCACATTACTCATGATCCATCCAAACCCATTTATTCTAGCGCATTGATTGCTGAAACAATCGCCGTTCGTCCTGTTTAAGGCGGCCGCGCCCTGAGGCCCGGCAATCACCGCACGACAAGGCCGGAACCGGCCTCCACGGCCGCCGGTCGGCTACAATGGGTGGCTTATGGAGCCCAAGCTTCCTCTAGCCTCAATCACCGACGAATTCTCACCGGATT
This sequence comes from Bryobacterales bacterium, assembly GCA_020854055.1. Lineage (GTDB taxonomy): Bacteria > Acidobacteriota > Terriglobia > Bryobacterales > Bryobacteraceae > JADZGD01. Next base: position 39,827 of record JADZGD010000140.1, read on the forward strand.
ATCCGGCGGCGCTCTCCGCCATGGAAAGCATCGGCATGCGGGGCGCCGAGCTGCGCCTGTTGTTCGGCAAGAATATCATCGATCTTACGGATGATGAGATCGGCCAAGCCCGCCGCATGGCCGAGGAGAGAAGTATGGCCATTGTCTCACTGGCCTCGCCGCTGCTCAAGTGCGTGCTGCCCGGCGCTCCGGAGATCGATATCCGCTTCCAGCAGGACATGTTCAACGCCAAGTTCAACTATGAAGACCAGCCGCGGTTAGCCGAAAGAGCATTCGAACTGGCCAAGCGCTCGGGAGCGAAGATCATTCGCGTCTTCTCTTTCTGGCGTACCGTCGAGCCGGACAAGTGCCTGGAGGCGGTGATCAACACGCTCGGCGAACTGGCGGAAAAGGCGAAAAAGCACGACTTGACGATCGGCCTCGAAAACGAGCATGCCTGCAACATCGCCACCGGAGTGGAGTCGGCGGCGATGCTGAAGCGGCTCAATCACCCGAATCTGAAACTCGTATGGGATCCGGCCAACGCCCTGGTGGCAGGCGAGGCGGTTCCCTTCCCCGACGGCTACCGCGGCATTGCGGCGGAGCGCATAGCACACGTACACGTCAAGGATTGCTACATGGACGGCCACAAGCCGCTGTGGGGGCCGGTCGGCACGCGCGGCGTTCAGTGGAAGGGGCAAATTGCCGCCCTGCTGGCCGATGGCTACAAAGGCTACCTCAGCCTGGAAACCCACTGGGCCGGACCGAACGGCGACAAGATGCTGGCAAGCACCATCTGCGGGTGGAACATGGTGGGACTGGCCTCGGCCTAGCTGGCCTGTCCTAGTTGCGATCGACGTTGCGCTCGATCAATCGGCGGATGGGCGGCGTCACTCATCCAGTTGAAATTTACGGTACGAGGTGCCCGATCCACGAGGCTCATTCCACGCACCTGCTAGACTGAAATTTTCGCCATGTTCAGAGTGCGCCGGTTTTTCGGCCTTTTCGTTCTGCTCGCGCTGGCTCTCAGCGGAGCGCAAAACCTTCGCCACCTCACCATCCTGCACACCAACGATCTCCATGCCCGCCTCATGCCCAACGATGCCGGCATGGGCGGCTTCGCCTATCTGATGGCCGCAATCAACCAGCAGAGAGCCGGATGCAACTCCTGCCTGCTGCTGAATGGCGGCGACCTGGTGCAGGGGACTCCGGTTTCCACCATCTTCAAGGGTGTCCCCATCTATTCGCTCGCTAACCGCTTCGGCTATGCGGCCTCGGTGCTGGGCAATCACGATCTCGATTACGGCTGGCAAATGGTGGAACAGTTCCGCAAGGAAGCCAAGTTCCCGATTCTGTCGGCTAATGTGGTGAACGATCGCGGCCAGTTGCTGGCCGGCCGTGCCTATGTGATCAAGAAGGTGAATGGCATCCGGGTTGCGATTGTGGGGATCACCATGGCGTCACTGGCGTCGTACTCCATGCCTCAGTTGTTGGGACCCTGGCACGCGCTACCAGTGGCGCCGGCAATTGAAGATTATGCCCGCCGGCTGCGGGGGCGGTACGATCTGCTGGTGGTCCTCGCTCATCTCGACCGCCCGGAGGAAAAGATGGTGCTCGACGAGGCTCCCGACGCCCAGGTGACCATTGCCGGCCACGTGCATTCGGGATTGGAGCAGGCCGAGGATACCGGCGGACGGATACTGGTGTATGTGAAGGGCTACGGGACCGAACTCGGCCGGCTCGACCTGGAAGTAGACGTTGCCCGTCACAAGGTAGCTTCCTGGAAGTGGACGCGCATTCCCATCGACTCGCGCCGGATCACTCCCGATGCGGGAATGCAGGCGGCCGTGAAACACTGGGAAGAACAGGTTTCCAAAGTGGTGGACGTGACCATCGGCGAGTCCAGGCGCGATCTGGCGCGGGACGAGTTGCGCCACCTTCTGGAACACGCCGTGGCCGAAGAGGCCAAGGCGGACTTCGCCTATCTGAACCCCGGCGGCATCCGCGACCGCATGTCGAGAGGCCCTATTCAAATACGCACCATCTGGCGCATCATGCCCTTCGACAACAAAGTGACCACGGCGCGCGTGAAGGGCTCCGAAGTGCCCGAAGCCCTGACGCGGGGCAAAGCGGTCGACCCCCACCGTGAGTACACCCTGGCGGTTCCCGATTTCGTCGCCGGTAACCCGGTGGAAAGCCGGCGCGCGGGTATCGAGAATATCCATTTCACCCCGCAACCGCTGTTGGTGCGCGACGCCATTGTGGACTGGATCAAGTCTCACCGGGTGGTGCAATAGACTGCCTTGAAACTGGCCATTTTCGGGGGCACATTCGACCCCATCCACAACGCCCATCTGATGGTGGCTCGCGAGGCGATCGGTAAGTTCTCGCTCGATCGGGTATTAATGGTTCCTGCCGCCAACCCGCCCCACAAACAGGAACAGACCCCGGCGGATTACGAAGATCGCTACCGCATGGTGGCGCTCGCTTGCGGCGACGATCCCCGCCTGCAGTCTTCGCGCCTGGAAGAGGGCGGGAGCAAGAGCTACTCCTACTACACCATCGGCCGGGTGAAAGAGACGCTCGGCCCCAACGACACGCTGTACTTCCTGATCGGAGCCGACGCTTTTGCCGAAATCGGCTCATGGTTCCACGCTCGCAAGGTGATCGAAATGGTCCGCTTCATCGTGGTCGCCCGTCCCGGACACGTCTGGAACAACCCCCCGGGCGCGTGCGTGGAACGGTTGGATACGCTGGCGCTGCCAGTGTCGTCTTCCGAGATCCGCCGCCAACTTGCCGCCGGCCGGGAGCCGCCCGAATTGCCGCCCGCCGTAATGCGCTTCATCCGTGAACGCGGCCTGTATGGCTTCCCAACGGCGAACCGCTGATCGGACGAGCGTGTGATTGGGGGCGGTTCTACTGAGCGCCGTCGGCAATGGCCTGGGCGCCGCCCGCCGTCACTTCGTCCGGCGGCTCTCCGGGCTGCATCTGCTGGGCGATAATAAGCCGCCGCGCATGCGGCCGCAGCGCCGGCCACTTCAGCCGGAACAACAATGCGCCGGCAATGGCAATCCCTCCGCCGATGGCCACGGTTCTGGGCGCGCCAATCCGGCCCGCGGCAAAGCCGGCGATTAACGCGCCGATCGGCGCCATGCCCATGAACATCATCGAGTACAGCGCCATTACCCGGCCGCGCAGGGCATCGGGCGACATGGTCTGCACCAGCGTGTTCGACGATGCCATCTGGACCATCATGCTAAAGCCGACCGGTACGAGCAGCGCCACCGACAGCAAAAAATTGCGCGACAGCGTGAACAGGATCAGCGAAGCGCCGAAGCTGCCGCAAGCCACCGACACCCAATTTCCCAGCCCCCGCACTTCCTTCTTAGCGGCCAGCATCAATGCACCCATTAACGCCCCCACGCCCGTGGCGCCCATCAGGATTCCCAATCCGCGCGCTCCGCTGTGCAGAATGCGATCGGCGAAAACGGGCATCAGCACGGTGTAAGGCATCCCGATCATGCTCACCACCCCCAGCAGTGCCAGCAGCGTGTGGATGGGAGGCGTCCTCAGCACGAAACGGAATCCTTCGATGATATCGGCCACGGCGGAACGGCCAACCACCGGCTGGCGGGGCTCCACCCGCATCATCAGCAATGCGATGATCACCGCGATATAGCTGACACCATCGCCGAAAAAGCACCAGCCCTCGCCCACCATCGAGATGAGGATGCCAGCTACCGAAGGGCCCAGAATGCGCGCGCTGTTGAACATGGAGGAGTTCAGCGCGATGGCGTTCATCAGATCTTCCTTCGGCACCATCTGGCTGATGAAGGCCTGGCGCGCCGGGATATCGAAGGCGTTCGTTATGCCCAGCAACACCGCGATAATCAGGATATGCCAGACCTGAATCACACCGGTGAGATCGAGCGCGGCGGTGGCAAACGCCAGCAGCATGGATGACGTCTGCGTGGCGATCACCACGCGGTGACGGTTCATCCGGTCGGCTACCGCGCCACCCAGCGGAGCCATCAGAAAGACCGGGATTTGGGAGCAGAAACCCACTACGCCGAGCAGAGTGGAGGAGCCCGTCAACCGGTACACCAGCCAGGCCTGGGCGATCGACTGCATCCAGGTTCCAATCAACGACACCAATTGCCCGCTGATGAAAAGCCGGTAATTTCGATGGCTGAGAGCTCGCAGAATGCCACCGAACTGAAGCTTGTGCCGACCCACTGGTACCATTATGCGGCACCACGTGCATTCCTCTCGTCGAGGAGGGTTAAGGTAATAGGCGCTTCATGCGACCCTGGCCCTTGCGTCCGATTCGCGCGACACCGCCGGCTCTGGCGGAGCTTCGTCAGTTGTTCTTCAGTTCTTCCACGATCTCGGCCGCGGCGGTCCGGGCGTGCTCCACGTCGCCGCGTTCGAAGCTGATGGCCCCCACGCCAGGGTGTCCGCCGCCACCATAGCGTTCGCAAATGGAGGCCAGGTTATGCCGCGGTTCCTGGGGCGCCCAGGGGTTAGACCCGACCGAAACCTTGGTCCGAAAACTCGAGATGCTCACTGATACCGTATAGATGCTGCCGGGAAACAGATAGTACGGGATGAACTTGTTGTAGCCTTCCATGTCGTCGCCGCTGACATCGAAGTAAACCACCGCGCCGCGGCACTGGGCCTGTTTCGCGATGATGTCGATCGAACGGAGGTGCCTCTCATAGAGTGGCTTGTAGAGCGCCTCGATCTCCGGTTTGTGGACAATCTCATCGAGCGTGGCGTCGCGCATCCAGCGGATGATCTTCTGCACGGTCTCCGAACCCTTCGACCCTTCAATCACCAGAGTCAGTTTCATCGCCGCCGCACCCAACTCCACCGCCGCCCGCGCGCTGGCATACTGTGCTCCGTCAATGATGTCAGCCCAGGAAACCAACTCCTCCAGCCCCGTGGCATGATAGCCGAATTTCCCGGCGGCAATCGTGGCAATGAACTTTGTGCAGGAACGGAATCCCGGATCGTAGAACAGGTTATGGCCATTCTGGCGCTGACGGTAGTGCTCGGCATCTTCGGGCGTGAGAAAGGCACTCTGATGGTGATCGAACCACCAGGTCAGCTTGGGGTTGGCGGAATACTTGAAATCGACGATGGCGTTCACGTCGCCGTCAAACAGGGAGTCCTCAAACAACTGTGAGGCTTTGTGGGCCATCCCGGTATAGACGAAATCCGCATCCGGATAAAAATGATCCGCCAGAAAACGGCTGAAAAACGCGGCCGACGCGGACCCATCGAAGCAGTGATCGTGGTAGAGAACTCTAACGCGCATGTTTTTGCGTACACGACTAAAACCATTCAGCTTGCATCATTTGCCTGAGCAAATGCAAGTGCAAGAATTTTTCCGGCTGATTTCTGGATTGGAAAATGCCGTACTCCCCTGGAGTGGGTGTCGATATCCGCTCTCGGCATCCCGCTCGCCCTCGCGAAGATGCCCGGCAGTCACCTTCATACCCGAAATCCGTACCGATTGAATTCGCATACGGTAGGTGAGAACGCAGTGGAACAACACGCGAGGGAAGGTCCGACCGCTCGGCGTGAGCCCCAGTTCGTTCATGCGGGTGAAGCCTGGCTGGCCCAGCCGCCGGGCACGTGCTGTTGCGGTAAGTGCGCACGTCCCTGTCGGCCTTCGTCGCCGCGACTTTCTGAATCCTGTCTGTTTCTGAGAACCCCTTCAACCTCCGGACTCGTGCGCCGGTAACCCTCTCTGCCGCGCCTGGGCGTGAATCTCGATGGCCGGTTGACGGCTGTTGTCGAGAGAGAATTTTATTTGTCGTTGGCAGGAATTCTAATCGTCGCCGGACGCGGACTGTTCAACCTGTGGCGCATGGGAGAGGCACGCCGATCCTGGAACCGTTTAGGCGCTCACCCCCGCGATAGATCGCGCTACTTTTGGTGCAGAATCTCCCCGTAGATCGCAGGACGCCGCGCACGGATCGGCCCGCGTCCAATGCGCTCGTCCAAGCGGATTTTCGCCAATACAACCTGATCTCCGCCGCCTTCGTCTTTGGCCACAACGGTACCCTTGGGATCAACGATCAGGCAGCGTTTGGGATGCACGAACGCGACGTACACACCGTTCTCGCAGGCCCGAGTGCGCATCATGGCGTCGTTCATCTCGCCATACCCGCCGTAGGACGGAATCAGGATCAGCTGGGCTCCCTCGATCGCCAGAATTCGTGCCGGCTCGGGTAGTTGGCGATCCAGGCAGATCAGTGTCCCCCACCGGCCCAACGTCGTACTGACCACGGGAAATTCGGAGCCCGGCGTGTTCCACTGTTCGCTGCCGGTATGCGTTTTCGAGTAGCGGCTGACAAGCTGCCCATCCGGGCCGAAGATCGCCACCGTGTTGAAGACTTGCCGGCCGCGAAGCTCGGAAAAACCGATCGCCAGGTAAATCTTCAGCTCGCGCGCCAGGTGTTGGACACGGACCAGCATGCGGCCGCCGATTGGCTCGGCTACGGCGAAGTATTTTTCTTTGTCCAGGCCCTGGTCATTCCCCACGTAGCCGTCGAGAAAGCCCTCCGGCGTAATCACCAGCCGGGCGCCGCGGGCGGCAGCTTCGCGGGCGTAGTGGTCGAGCTTGCGAAAATTGGCTTCCTTGTCCCACCGATCTGGAACCACGCGCAGGCCGGCAAGCGCGAACTCCGGGGTCTGGGCGGCCGAGGCAAACGCCAGAAGAACCAATGGCAGGATGCGCAGGATCATGACTGTCCCTCCACCAGCACGGCGCCGTGCGACTGCGAGGCCGCACTCCTGGCCGGTTCGGGAAATGTGAGGATCTGGCGGGTGGCGAGGCGGATCTCCCGCAGCGCTTGAGGAAACGAATGCTCTCCTTGTAACGGCCATAAGATGATTGGACTTTCGACGGGCCACCTGCGCGAACATACGCGCAACTTGCCACCTCTGTAATCTCTAGCGCTATTGGGACACGCGCGCCCCAGCCATCCAGAACTTCTTCATTGCCTGGCGGGTGACGCTCCGCGCGCGCCGTTTGTCGGCCGTTGCCATCGCCTCAGCCATCCGCTCGTGAGCCTCGGCCTGTTCGATCAGGTTCACCTCGGATTCGCGCAGGTGACGCAACGTCCAGAACGCGAATAGCGGCACTGTGATCTGCATCAAGGCCTTGGCCAGGAAGGCGTTCCCCGTACACGCCCAGAAGGTCTTGTGAAACGCCAGGTCGTACCGGTAGAATGCTTCTGCGTCGCGGTTTCGCGCCGCCTTGACAAGCCTTTCCGCGGCGTCCTTCAGATCCTGAACGGACCAGTTGCCTCGGTTCTCAACCGCCAACTCCGCGGCAAAAGTCTCCCACTCGATTCGCAGCCGGAAGATCTGGTCCACCTCCTCGCGCGAGAGCTGGGTGACTTCACAACTTCGGAACGGCCGCCGCAGAATGAGACCCTCGGCTTCCAGGTGTTTCAAAGCCTCGCGGACAGTGGGCTGGGAGAAGCCCATCGATTTCGCCACGGCGGTTTCCACGATCGCCGCACCCGGCTTCCACTCGCCGCGCAGAATGAGATCCCGGAATAGCTCCACCAGACGGTCAGGAACGCCGGAGGCATGCCCACGAGAAGCAAACTCGGGAGGGACTGCGGCGATAGCAGCTTCGCGCGTAGGTTTCGGATTCACAGTCGACTCCGGAAAACGATCATCAATAAGCTCAGTTTGCAACCCGTTCCCGGCAAAGTCAACTCCCCGGAGGCTCCCCGCAGCGATTCCGCAAACCGGTGCTCGGTCTTGTGGCAGGGTGCTGATCAATGGCGGGTTGCTGCTGGTGCGGCCAGCCGAGGTAGTTGTGATTGACTTTGGAGGGCGAAACGGGCTTGACAAACCGGCCCTCATGGCCTCTTGTGCAGGCCAGCGGAAATAGGGCAGCAGCGGCGTCGGGAGAGGCACCGGGAAGGAACGTTGTACATGTCCGGGGGGGCAGCGCGATCGACGGTCAACTGGTGTTGGGTCCGAGAGCCACGAACCAGTATGCCAGGCGCTTGGCGAAGTCACGGAAAGTGTCGCAACGGCCGCGGGCATGGCTGCAGATCTGCCGCCG
>JADZGD010000141.1 GCA_020854055.1 Bryobacterales bacterium
AGACGTAGACCAGAACATCGACCACAACGGCGACGGTGATCCATCGCCAATCCGTGCGGGCCAGTTTCGGAAGTTCGGTTTTCCAATCGAAGCCGTGGTAGACCCAAATCAGGCATCCAATGGAAATTCCATAGCCGATCGCGTGCCAGAACCAGCGGGGAATCTTACGGCGATTGTTGATGGTGATGTTCTGCTGGATAGAATCCATGCTCACCTGATTCCATTATGACATCGGACATTGCGGGCCGTTCCGATAGGTTGAACGCAGGGGAGGCGCCGGGCTCTGGCGAGCTTTCGGCCAGGCGCGGGAGAGCGACTTTCCTTCGTCCGGCAGAAGCCGGCAGTTCCATAGAACGCGGATACCGTGCCAGAGTTGGCAGTGCGATCGTTCGCCGGAAGAAGTTCAAGACGTGGCAGCGGGTTGAGAACTCACGGGCGAGGAGGCGGGATGGAACCGGAAACCCGGGTTGGCCGGGCAGCAAATGGCGATACGCCCCAGGTTTCCGCTTCCGCGCGGAGGGTTTCACTCCAAGGCGTCCATTGCCTCCGCTGGTTTTGTAGAATTCGATTGGGAGGAGCCGGTGCGAATATCGATAGCGTTTGTGCTGGCGGCGATGATCGTTCATGCCGAGCAGGAACCCGGGCTGAAGACCCGAAGCGGTTGGCCGGAGGCGGCGGCCCGGCAGCAGTTTGCGATGCAGGATGGGATGTGGATTGTTCCGGCAGGGACGAAGATTCCGATTCAGTTGCGGCAACCGATTTCCACCAAGACGGCCAAACCGGGCGACACCGTTTACGCCCAGACGTCGTTTCCGGTTGCGAGCGGCGGCAACATGGTGATTCCGGCGGGCACCTGGGTTCAGGGAACGGTGGACTCGGTGAAGCGGGCGGGGCGATTGAAGGGGACCGCGGAACTTCAGTTTCACCTGACCACGTTGATTTACAACAGTGGCTACACCCTGGACATTGGGGCGGCGATTGACCATGTTCCGGGCGGCGACGACGTGAGGATGAAGGAGCCCGGGGTGGTGAAGCACGACGCGGAAAAGGGAAAAGACCTGGGCCGGGTGGGCGAGGGCGCGGCCCGGGGCGGCCAGATCGGATCGCTGGCCGGGGTGGCGGCACGACGGAGCATTGGCGGACTGGCAGCCGGCGGGTTGACGGGCGTGGCCGCCGGGACGCTGATCGCGCTGCTGGCGCGGGGCAGCGACGTGAGGTTCGAGACGGGAGCGCCGGTGGAAATTGTGCTCGGGCACGCGATGGCGATTGACGCAGCGAAGGCGGCAGGCACGCCTTCAGCACCGCGGTAACGGTATAATCGCTCTGCCATGCGCTGGTTTCCGTTCTTATCCCTACTGGTTTGTCCCGTGATGGCTCAACTGGCCCCTCCGAATGCCGCGGGTGTCTCGATGGGACACCTGCACATCATCACACCGGATCCGGAGGCGCAGCGGCGGGCGTGGATCGATGTCACCGGCGGCAGGCCGGTGATGGTTGGCCCGCTGGAATTTGCGATGTTTCCGGGTTTGGTGGTGGGTTTCCGCAAGGGTGATTCGGCGGGCGGCACCGATGGATCGGTAATTGACCATGTGGGTTTTTTGGTGCCGGACCTGGCGGCGATGAAGGCGCGGGTCCTGGCGGGCAGACTGGCCATTGTTTCCGAGAACCCGAAAACCCGGCAGTTCTTTGCGATGTTTCCCGATGGGGTGAAGGTGGAGTTTAGCGAGGAGCGCGCGCTGAACGTACCGATCCGGTTTCACCATATTCACTTTGCGTCCAACCAGGTGGAAGCGATGCGGGCCTGGTACGGAGAGCATTTCGACGCCGTGCCGGGAATGCGCAGCCACTTCAAAGCAGCCGACCTGCCGGGAGTGAATCTGTCCTGGAACGCCGCCGGACGGCCACCGGCAGCGACCGTAGGACGAGCACTCGATCATATCGGGTTCGAGGTACGCGACCTGAAGGCATTTGCCAAACGGCTTGAGGCAGCGGGCCTGAAGCTGGACATGCCGGTTACGGAGCGGCCCGACCTGGGGCTATCGATTGCGTTTCTGACCGATGCCTGGGGCACGCGAATCGAGTTGACCGAGGGCCTGGACAGAGTTCGCTGAGCCCTTGCCCCATTCGCGGTTTGGCCGGGGGCCCATTTCGAGGACGAGCGTGCCTCCTTCGGCCAATGTCTGGTGATCGAACCAGGGAGCATTCAGCGGGCGGCCGTTGAGAGTGGCGGACTGAATGTATTTGTTGGCGGTGGAGACGTGGTTAGCGCGGAGGGTGAAGACCTTACCGCCGGACATGTGCAGCCGCACTTCATCGAACAACGGGGAGCCGATGTCGTAGACGGGCCTGCCGGGACTCACCGGATAGAACCCCATGGCGCTGAGGACGTACCAGGAGCCGAGATCGCCGTCGTCTTCATCACCGGCGTAGCCCAGTGGCGCGGCGGCGTATTGGGTCTGCAGGATCTGGCGAACTTTGCGCTGCGTCATCCAGGGTTCACCGGCGTAGTTATAAAGATAGGGGATGTGCAGGTTCGGTTCGTTGCCGTGCGCATACTGGCCGATGAGGCCGGTCTGGTCAGGGAACTGTGCCAGGAAGGCGTACTTGGTACCTCCCTGTTTGCGGTTGCCGGCATACTGCTCACGGAAGAGTTGATCCAGGCGGGCGGTGAAGGGGCCGGGGCCGCCGAACAGGCCGATGAGGCCGGGCACGTCGTGCGGAACGTGCCAGGTATAGATCCAGGCGTTCATTTCGGCGTAGTAGGCACGGCCGCCCTGCCCTCCGCTCCAGGTGGGATCGAAGGGCTCGATCCAGCGGCCGTCGGCGGTCTTGGGGCGCATGAAGCCGGTTTGGGGATCGAATAGCTTCCGGTAGTTGAGGGCGCGGCGGGAGAAAAGGGCCAGGTCGGCATCTTTGCCGAGGGCGCGCGCCAGTTGGGCCATGCACCAATCGTCATAGGCGGCTTCGAGGGTGACGGCTACCGCCTGACGGCGCTCATAGCTATCGACGGTGGGGATGGTCTCCTGCTCTCCAGGGGCCAGGGCGGGCACAAAGCCGTGTTCCTGGTAGGCGCGGTCGATGGATGTGGCCGGGCCGCGGCGCCACGGAATCAGGGTAGATTCCATGCGGTTCTTGCGGAGCCCTTCATAGGCTTTGGCGAGATCGAAGTCACGATAGCCCTTGGCCCAGACGTCGGTGACGATGGCGGTCTGGTGCTGGCCGATCATGGTTTGGCGGATATAGGGCTGCATCCAGCCGGATTGCTGGTAGATGCGGATATAGGTGCGGACGACGTCAACCTGCCGTTGGGGGTCGAGCAGAAGCTGGAGCGGGTACATGGAGCGGAAGCTGCCCCAGGGGTTGTTGACGGCGTAGAAGCCGCGGCCTTCGGCGGGGTGGACCTGTTTGTCGGCCCCGCTGTAGTAGCGGTCGCCTTCGACCAGGTTGGTGGGGCGGCCGACTGAGCGGTAGAGGCCGGTGTAAAAGATGGTCCGCTGTTGTTCGGTGCCTCCGCTGATTTCGATCTTGCCAAGCTCGCGGTTCCAGACGGCGCGGGCTTCGGCTTTGACGCGGGCGAAGTCCCAATCAGGGATTTCGCGAGCGATGTTGCGGCGGGCCTGTTCCGGACTGATATAGGAAAAGCCGATTTTTATTTCGAGCGCGCGGGTGTCGAAACCGGCGGCCCAGACGGCGTTCGGCTTTTGGCCGGAGGTAGCGTAGGGGCGGGAGAATTCGGCGTGGAAATAGAGGCGGCTGTCCCGGTAGGGAGTATCTTCGGCGCCCTGGATGGCGTTGGGGGGTTGCAGCGTGAATTGAGGGGCGGTGACGCCGCGAAACAGCACGGCCGGGGTGGTGTTTTCAGGGTAAGTGAAACGGTAATAGGCCACCGAGTGAGTCACGGTGTATTCGACCTGAATGCCGGTGTCTTCCAGCCATGCCGAGTAGTAGTAGGGCGTGGCGGTTTCCTGATCGTGATCGTAGAGGGAGGCATAGCGGGCAGGGTCGGCAGGCACGGGGCCGGTGAAAGGCATCAGGATCGAGGCGCCGGCCCGAAAGCCGAAGACCTGATCGGCGAGGTAGCGATCCTTAACGCCGGTGGGCGTGACGGGCGCCAGGCGGGCGATGCCATGCGGGTACTGAACGTTGGGCAGCGCGGGCACCAGCAGGTGGGAGATGCCTCCGATGTTGGGATCGACGTAGTCGACCGGCTCTTTGGGCGCGGCAAGCGAGGCTAGCGCCAGTGTCAGAATAAGGGCACGAATCATTTCACGAGTATCCAGTAAAGATAGGCTATCGCAATCGACGCGGGAGTTGTTTCAGTCGCCGTCGACGGCTGCCCAGAACTGCTCGGGCGTGCGGTCTTTCCAGTTGCGGAGATAGTTGTCGAGCGTGGTGAGGGAGCGTGATTTCATCCGGTCCACGTACAGGAATCCGTGCAGGTGATCGATTTCGTGCTGGAGGATGCGGGCATACCAGCCGTGGGCTTCGATCGTGATGGCTTCGGCCTTCTCATTCCAACATTCGGCGCGCACTTTGCGGGCGCGGGGGACGATGGCGGAGTAGCCGGCGACACTGAGGCAGCCCTCGAAGGATTCGACCGGCTCCCACTCATCGATGATGAGCTTGGGGTTGATGATGACGTGGAAAGGAACCGGGACGCGCTCCAGGCGTTTGACCTGATCGGCGGGCATGCGGTCGATGTATTCGGGGAGATCCTCGATCACGGCCAGTTGCAGGGGCACTCCGACCTGCGGAGCGGCCAGGCCGACGCCGGGGGCGTCGCGCATGGTTTCGGCCATCGCTTCGACGAGCGCCTGAATGGTTGGGGTGGTAATCTCTTCCACGGCAACGGGGCGGGCTTTTTGCCGGAGGACAGGCTCACCGGCCTGCCAGATTTTGAGCTTCATTGGTAAAAGTTTAGCGCGGGGCCGGGCGTATTTATTGCTCCCCGGTTCCGGTGGGAGTACCTCGCCAGCCGGACCGTGGGACGTTCTTCAGCGCCCGCCGCATCCAACCCGGCGTGCAGGGATTTACCGCGCTGGAGTCTGCTACCGGACGCCGGGGCGACTATCGGGACAGGACGTGCAGTGAGGTTTCAGATTGGCGCATCCTGATTCAGCCGGGCGGCACGGCAGGAGCGGCGGCGGGCGGGTGTTTGAGTACTCCGGTTTCAAGATTTTCGTGTTAAACTGCGGGCGGACCGAGACGCCCGGAATACGGCGTCCCAGCCCCGCGGCGCGGCCTTTCCCGTTACCGGCCGGATGTGGACCGCCAGCCCGGCTTATTGTGTCCTTGCCCCGCCGCTCCAGGCGGCCTGTTGTGTGCACGAAATTTCGGGGCGAGTTCACATCATGGACAAAAATACTCTTTCCATTACCGATAACCGGACCGGCAAGGCTTATCAGCTTGCCGTTACCGACGGAACCATTCGCACGATGGACCTGCGCCAGATCAAGACCGGCAGCGGTGATTTTGGGCTGATGGGCTACGATCCGGCATTCATGAACACGGCTTCGTGCCGGAGCGCGATCACGTTTATCGACGGAGAAAAGGGGATCCTGCGCTACCGCGGTTACCCGATTGAAGAACTGGCGGAGACGTGCTCGTTTCTGGAGGTGGCCTACCTGCTGCTGCACGGGGAACTGCCGGCGGAAGACGAGTTAAGCGGTTGGGCGGACGAAGTCCGGCACCACACGATGCTGCACGAGACGACGAAGAAATTCCTGGAGGGCTTCCGCTATGACGCGCACCCGATGGCGATGTTCGTTTCAACGGTGGCGGCGCTGGCGACCGTGTATCCCGAATCACGAAAGGTACTGGACCCGGCGATACGCGTGAAGCAGATCGCGCGCCTGGTAGGCAAGGTGCCCACGATTGCCGCTTACTGCTACCGGCATAGCCTGGGCTTTCCGTATGTATACCCGGACAACGACCTGAGCTACACCGAGAACTTCATGAACATGCTGTGGAAGATGGCGGAGCCGAAGTACTCGGCGAATCCGACGCTGGCGCGGGCGCTGGATGTGCTGTTCATTTTGCATGCGGACCACGAACAGAACTGCTCGGCGAACGCGATGCGGGCGGTGGGCAGCGCGCAGACGGATCCGTTTCTGGCGACGGCGGCGGCAGCGGCGGCGCTGAGCGGACCGCTGCACGGCGGGGCCAACGAACAAGTGCTGAAGATGCTGGACGAGATCGGGAGCATTCAGAACGTACCGGCTTACGTGGAAAAAGTGAAGGCGGGCCAGGGCCGGTTGATGGGATTCGGGCACAGGGTGTACAAGAGCTACGACCCGCGGGCGCGAATCATCAAGTGGACCGCGGACCGGGTGTTCGAGGTGACGGGGCGGAACCCGAAGCTGGACATCGCGCTGGAACTGGAGCGTATTGCGCTTCAGGACGAGTACTTCGTGTCGAGGTCACTTTATCCGAACGTGGACTTCTACTCGGGGATCATCTACAACGCGATGGGTTTCGACCCGGACATCTTCACCGTGCTGTTCGCCATTCCACGGACGGTGGGCTGGCTGGCGCAGTGGCAGGAGATGATCACCGATCCGGAGCAGAAGATTGCGCGTCCGCGGCAGGTCTACACGGGCCACGACGCACGCAAGGTAGTGCCAATCGCGAAGAGGGTGACGCACGGCGTCGCGTAAAGAAGGGACAAAACAGCCGGAGACCGCCGTCCAGCAGCCTCCGGGCTCAGCGTCTGGCTCCGAGAGCGATCAAGCTGTAGCGGCCTGCGGCTGGTGCATCATGACGGGATAGGTTGCGCCCGGGAATGCGCCGCTGCCCAGGACTTCGCGGATCGCCATGTTTCCGTCGAAGTAGACCTGCCAGTAGTGATCGTTGTGGCAATAGGGGCGCACGGCGAGGACCGGGCCGAAGGGGGTGAAGCTCTGAATGATCACGTCGGGCTCGGGCGTGGCGGCGACGTTGGGAATCTGCTTGAGGCGATCTTTGAGGTGTGAAATTGCGAGCGACGGATTCGCCGCTCCGGAGATCTGCGCCGTCAGTTCCACGCGGCGGTAGGGATTTTCGGTGAAGTTTTGGATATTATCGGAAAATATCTTGTTGTTGCCGACAAAGGTGCGGACGTTATCGGGAGTGTCGAGGGTGGTTACAAACAATCCGATTTCATGCACGGTTCCGACGACTCCACCGGCCGAAATGAAATCCCCCACTTTGAAGGGACGCAGGACCAACAAAAACGCTCCTGCCGCGAAGTTGGCGAGCAATCCGGCCCAGGCGGTTCCTATGGCCAGGCCGAGCGCGGCGATCAGGGCGGCAAAGGTTGTGGTTTGGACTCCAAAGTAACCGAGAATCGCGACCACCAGGGTTATGTTGAGAAGTACGGCGATCGTGTTGCCCGCGAACCGTAAGACCGTCGGCTCCACTTTTTGCGCCGCCAGCATCCGTCGCACCGCACGAACGACCAGATTGATCAGCCAGCGGCCGATGATGTAGAGAACGATCGCGCCCAGTATCTGCAGCCCGATCGTGGTTCCTTTCGTTTGCAGTTCGGCCAGGATCGCATTCCAATTCATTCAAGACGGATCTCCTTGTTCCGTCCTAACATCGTAGCGCGGGATTGGAGGATTGCCGCCTGCCGGGCTTACTTTAGCGGCGTAGAGAGCGTTCCCCGCAGGACTTCGCCGAGGATGATGCCGTGGGTTTCGAGGATGGTTCCGAGCGCCCGGTCGAGGGCGGTGCGGGCCTTGCTGTAAGTATCGCGGGCGGCTACTTCGGTGGAGCGGGCCTGAGCCAGGAAGCCCTGGTACTGCATGACCAGAAAGCTGGTGGAGAGACCGGCCTGGTAACGTTCCATCTCGATGCTGAGAGACTGCTCCTGCAATTTGCGGGTTTCGATGGCGGCGTCGAGCGCGGCGCGGGAACGCTGGAGGGCGATGAGGGCCCCTTCCACTTCGAGGCGCACCTGATTGGTTAACTGCTGGCGGCGGATTGCGGAGCGTTCGACCTGCACGCGGTCGCGCGCGTAATCGGCTTCGGCGATGCGGTTGCGCAGGGGAAGGTTGAGCTCGATTCCGGCGCCATAGGTTGGATAATTGCGGCGGAACAGTTGCGCCATGCCCGTGCCACCATCACCGGCCAGACCATTGTTCTCAACCACTCCGAAGACGTCCAGTTGGGGCAGCGTGGCGTTATGGGAGCCTTCCAGACTGATCCGGCTGTTGGCCAACTGGAGACGGCTGCTTTCCAGTTCGGGCCGGTTGGTGAAGGCGTCGCGGACAAGATCGTCCACCGGGCGCGCGGGTTCGGCAGCGGGCACCTCGATCGGGGTGGTGGCGATGATGCGGACAGCGGCGACGATGGGGTCGGCAGTGCCACGCCGGGTAAGGTAGCTTTTGAGGATCAGCTCCTGCTGGGCGGCAAAGCCCTGGGAGTTGGCCAGGTCCTGGCGGCTGGCGGCTACCTGAGCCTGGGCGCGCACCAACTCGATGGGGGCGAGGGTACCCTCATTGACTTTGGCCCGGTTGTCGGCGAGCAGGCGCTCGGCCAGAGCCAGGGCCTGCTGTTTGACGCGGACATCCTCGGTAAGGCTGACGAAATCGTTGTAGAGCCGGATGGCGCCGGCGACGGTGCTGATTACCTGCTGGCGGAACAGGAGAGCGGAGATCCGCCGGTTGTTTTGGGCGATTCGGATGAAGCGGCGGTTCATGGCGGCGCCAAAGCCGCGCAACAGGGGTTGGGTGACGGTGAGTCCGAGGCTGGAGGTATTAAACGGATTGAAAACGTTGCGCGCGGAGTTGCTGCGCTGCCAGGCGCTGTTGAAATCGAGATGGACCGAGGCGCCGGTGGCAAAGCCCTGGCCGATCCCGGCCGATCCGGCCGGACCGGAGGTGACAAGCGAATCGGTTCCGGTAATGAGGGGGTTGTTCTGGGGTACGGTCGCGTGAAGCCAGGAGACGCTTCCGTTGAGCGAAGGGTCGAAGACCGGCAGCGGGGTGCCGGTGGAGAGAGGCGTGGACTCGGTGACGTTCGGAGTGCTCTGGCCGGGGGTGATGACTGCGAGTTCGGTTACCGAGGTCGGGATGGCAGTGCTGGCGGTGGTGCCGGTAGCCGGCGCATTGAGCAGCGGGCTGGCCGGACCGCCGATTCCGGCGGGGGCTTCAGCGACGGTGAGTGGAACGTTGCGCAGGGTGCCTCCGCCGCGGGCGCGCAGCAGATCGGTTGCGGCGAGTTCGGGGGTGGCGCGCTGGAGCTGGATGTCGAGATTGTTTTCGAGCGCCAATGCCAGAGCGTCGGGTAGAGAGAGGTAAAGATTGCCGGCCCGGATAAGAGATTCGAAACGGGGGGAGTTGGTGAAATCGGGACGCTGCGCGGCCAGCAGCGACGGCAGCGCAACAGCCAGACAGAGAGAGCCGAACCGGTTCATCGAGACCTGGCTCCGGCGGCGGCGCGAACACGGACCTCGACACCTTCATCGACGTCATCGCCGGGGTTGAGAACGGCAAACTCGGAGCCGGTGAGACCGGAGAGGATCTCGATGCGTGGTCCATAATCGCGGCCGACCTGGACAGCGGCCAGGTGCAGGCGCTGGGTGGGTGCTTTGGCGGGATCCTCAGTCACAACGGCTACGTGGAGGCCGCGGGAATCGGCGATCAGGCTGTCGCCGGGGACGAGCAGCGGCGGCGCGCTGCGCTGGTTGGAAAGCAGCACCTGAGCGTACATACCGGGAAGCAGGATGCCGCGGGGATTTTCCACCTGCACTTCGGTGAGCAGGGTGCGAGCGGAGGAGTCGAGGGCAAGCGCGGAGCGGGTGATCCTGCCGGAGAAGGTCTGGCCGGGGAACTCGGCCACGGTAACAGCGGCGGCTTCGCCGACGTGAATATCGGGGGCGTTGGCCTGGGGCACGCTGATAAAGATACGCAGGCGGTTAACCTGCGCCATGCGGTAGAGCTCGCCGTTCGCGGCGCCGCTACCGCCTACCAGCGCTCCGACGTCGAAATTGCGCGCGGTGACGATGCCGTCGAAGGGAGCGCGAACGAGCTTGAAATCCTGAAGCGCGGTGAGACGAGCGAGATTCGCCTGGGCCGAGCGGGCGTTCTGTTGAGCTGCACCGACGTTGGCTTCTCCGGAGCGAACCCGGGCGGCAGCGGCCTCAAAGGCAGTATTCTGCTGATCGTAGTCCTGGCGGGAGATGGCTCCCTTTCCGACCAGGGAGCGGTAGCGCTCAAAGGTGATACGGGCGAGTTCGGCCTGGGTGCGGTAGGATTCCAGATCGGCGCGGGACTGGGTTACCTGCTGGTGGGCCTGGTCGAGCGAAGCCTGGGCCTGGGCGACCTGCTGGTCGAGTTCAGGGGTATCGATCGCGGCCAGGATCTGGCCGGAGCGCGCATGATCACCGATGTCGGCGTAGCGTTTGGCGACGTAGCCGGCGGCGCGGGCATAGAGAACCGTTTCGGTGAGCGGGGTGATGTTGCCGGGAAGCAGGAGATTGAGATTGCGCGGCGCCCGCTCGACGCGGGTGACGTGAACAATGGGGAGGCGGTCCCGTTCGAGGGAGGCGGCCTCGGCAATGGCGGAGTTGCGGCGCTGGCGCGGCAGATAGCCGGCGAAGAGCAACAGCGCCACCACGACGATCATAGCCGCCAGCAGATACCACCAATGAAGCCGCTTGGGAGCGGGATGATGGGGCGGTGGCAGCGGCTTCGTCTCCACGGATTGGGGCAGTAGTTTCTCTTCTTGCATCGCTTATGCGGTGGGATTGCCCGGTTGGCGCCAGGCATCCCCTTCATGATATTCGTCGTCAATCTGGCGGTCGAGGTTGACCGGTGGTTTCCGCCGCAGGAAGGTGTAGACCAGCGGAACGAAGAAGAGCGTCATGAACGTGGCGACCAGCAGCCCGCCGATGACGGCCCGGCCAAGCGGCGCGTTCTGTTCGCCTCCCTCGCCGAGCGAGAGGGCCATGGGCAGCATGCCGACAATCATGGCCAACGCGGTCATCAGCACGGGGCGAATGCGGGTGACGCCGGCCGATAGAGCGGCGGCGGCGGCGTTCAACCCTTCGGCCCGCTCGTCATTGGCGAAGGTCACCAGCAGGATACTGTTGGCGGTGGCGACGCCGATGGCCATGATGCAGCCCATCAGCGAGGGAACATTGAGCGTGGTCTGCGTAAGAAAGAGCATCCAGAGCGCGCCGGCGAGGGCGCCGGGAATCGCCATTAGAATAATGAACGGATCGACCCAGGACTGGAAGTTGACCACCATCAGAAGATAGACCAGCAAAACGGCGAACAGCAGGCCGAAGCCGAGGCGGAAGAAAGAGCTTTGCATGGTCTCGACCTGACCGCGCAGGGAGATGAAGGCGCCGGGCGGCAGTTTGCGGCTGACATCCTTGATAATGCGGTTGACGTCGGAGGCGAGGCTTCCCAGGTCGCGCCGGTCGGCGCCGGCGTAGACATCGAAGACGGGCTGCACGTTGTAGTGATTGACAATGGTGGTGGAGGTGGTGCGCCGGAAGCTGGCCAGGTTCTGGAGCAGTTCGGGACGGCGCAGCGAGGCTGAGGTGACCGGCGTGCGTTGCAGGGCGTCGAAGCTGTCGATGCGGTACTGCGGCGTCTGCACGTTGATCTGATAGCTGACACCGTTAGCCGGGTTGAGCCACTGGTTGGGCGCCACCTGGCCGCTGGAACTGAGCGAGATGAACATGCTGTTTGCGATATCCCGCTGCGAGAGGCCGGCCTGATTGGCCTTGGTGCGATCGACTTTGAGATCGATGGTGGGCGAGGAGACTTCCTGGCGCAGGTGAACGTCCACGGCGCCGGGCAGCAAAGAGACGCGGCGGTTGATCTCACGGGCGATGGCGTAGGTGGCTTTGGCATCACGGCCGGAAACCTGGACGTCGATGGGCGAGGGGATACCGAAGTTCAGGATCTGGTTGGTGATGTTGGCCGCCATGAAGAAGAAGGTCTCCTCGGGGAAGCGTTCGCGGAGGCGCTGGCGGAGGAGACGTTCGTATTCGAGCGTGGGCCGGGTGCGGCGCTCGTTGAGTGAAATGAGAATCTCGCCGTCGAAGGTTCCGAGGTTAGCCGAGTCGCCAAAGGCGAGGCTGACGCCGCTATAGGGGAGGCCGATGTTGTCGAGCATGCCGTCGAGTTCGGCAGCGGGGATGACGCGCCGGATCTCCTGTTCAACGGCGGCAAAGATGCGTTCTGTTTCTTCGACGCGGGTACCTTCGGGCGCGCGAACGTGGAGGCGCATCTGGCCGGAATCGACATAGGGGAAGAAATCGCGTCCGACGACGAAGACCAGCCCGATGGAGCCGGCGCAGAACAGTCCAAAGAGCACCGCTACCGGAGCACGATGGTGCAGCGCCCAGTCCAAGCCGAGGCGATAGCGGGAGCGCAACTGCGCGAAGCGGTGGTTGAAGGCGTGGTGAATGCGCCAGATGAGGCCATCGGAATGGGCGGCGTGGCCATTCTCGCCACGGCTGTACAACTCGGCCTCTCCGCGGAGCATGTGGTGGACCATGGTGGGCACCAGCGTGCGCGTCAGCAGGTACGAGGTGAGCATGGCAAAGACCACGGCCATGGCCAGCGGGGTGAACAGGAACCGGGCGGCGCCGGTGAGCAGCAGCACGGGGACAAAGACGATGCAGATGGCCAGGGTGGAGACGAAGGCCGGCACGGCGATCTGTTGGGCGCCGTCGAGGATAGCGCGGGTGATGGGCTTTTTCATCCCCATGTTGCGGTGGATGTTTTCGACTTCGACGGTGGCGTCGTCGACCAGGATGCCGACGGCGAGAGCGAGGCCGCCGAGCGTCATCACGTTGATGGTTTGACCGAGCGCGTACAGCACGATCAGCGACGTGAGGATGGAAAGCGGGATGGAGATGCAGACAATCAGGGTGCTGCGCCAGCTACCGAGAAACAGCAGAATCATCAGGCCGGTGAGAGCGGCGGCGATGATCGCTTCCCGCACCACGCCTCCGATGGCGGCACGAACGAATAGCGACTGATCGAACATCTGGCGGACTTTCAATGACGAAGGCAGTCCGGCCATGGCCCTGGGCAGAGCCTTCTTGATGGCGTTGACGATGTCGAGGGTGGATGCGCCGCCGTTCTTGAGCACGGTGAGCAGCGCGGCGCGGCGGCCGTCGGTGCGGACGATGTTGGTCTGAACCTGGAAGCCGTCGCGCACCTGGGCCACGTCTTTAATAAAGACGGTGGTACCGTTCACGGTGCGGATGGGCATCTCGTTCAGGCCTTCGACGGTGGCGGGGCTGCTGTTGAGGCGGACGAAGTATTCCCGTCCGGCCACCTTCATGTTTCCCGCCGGGAGGATGAGGCTCTGGCGGTTGATGGCGTCGGAGATGTCGGTGGCAGAAAGGCCCTTGGCAAACAGGGCATTCGGATCGAGGTCCACCATGATGGCGCGCGGCTTGCCGCCGAGGGGCAGGGGGATCGAAGCACCCTGGACGGTAGCCAACTGAGTACGGATGAAGTTCTGGCCGTAATCGTAGAGCTTCTCTTCGCCCAGGGAATCGCTGCTGATGGCCAGTTGGAGGATGGGCACGCTCGAAGCGTCGTACTTGACGATCAGCGGCGCGAAGATACCAGGCGGGAGGGGACGCAGGATGGTCTGACAGAGCGCGGTGATCTGGGCGATGGCCATTTCGATCTTCACCGAGGGCTGAAAGAAGACACGGATCACGGCGATTCCGTTGTAGGAGGTGGACTCCATGTGCTCGATGTCGTTGACCGTGGTGGTCATCGCGCGTTCGGAGATGGTGACGATGCGGCTGGCCATCTCCTCGGGGGGGATGCCGGAATAGCTCCAGACGACGCTTACCACCGGGATATCGATGTTGGGGAAGATATCCTTGGGCATGTTGAGAATGGCGATCCCACCGAGGACAGCCATCAGCACCGCCATAACGACAAATGTGTAGGGCCGGCGCAGGGCCAGTCTGACGATCCACATCGTTATTCTTACGGCCGCAGGGAGCGGAGAGTAATCCTGTGATGAACCTTGACGATAATCAGGCGAAGTAGAACCGGAAACGGTTACTTCGTCTTCAGTTTAACCCGTCCCGGCGGCCTGCCGGCACGGGCGATAGACTGAGAGGCGATGAAATTCACGCGCCGCACTTTCATTCATGGCGCCGGGGCCGCGCCCACGGCCCTGGGATCGTCGAACCCCCCGGGCACGGAACGGGGAAAAGCTCAATTGAGCGTGGGAGACGATGGAGTCATTCATGCCGAGACGGCTACGCTGACGGCCAGAATCGAGAAGGGATTTCTTACTTCACTGAGGAGCAAGGCCTCGGGCGAGGAGTTCATCACCGGGTTCGATACCACCAGGCAGGGCGCGCTCCATCTGATTTATGCGCGCGGGGAGGCCGTAGACGCCACGGCGCAGAATTTCGGCAAAGTGGAGACGCGGAAGATCTCGGATCAGCGGGCCGAGGTGACCTTCGAGAACTGGAACGTGGACGGCGTGATCACGGTTTCGGCGGATCCGGCAACGGGCGACCTGGTGATGGAGCCGGCAGCGTACTCGTCGCGGCCGGGAGTACGCTCCTGCCGGTGGAGCCTGATGGGGCTGCGGCGTGACCTGAAGCTGGTTGCGCCGTTTTTTCAAGGAATTTCACTGCGGTTGGATGATCCGCTGATACGAGACACGCGGTGGGAGTGGCCCTTGGGGTGGGAGGCGGGGCTAGCGATTTTTCAGGCTCCCGGAGGCGGATTCTCGGTTCACGCACAGGATACGCGCTACCGGTACAAATCGCTTCAGGTGGGCAGCAAGGAAGACCCGTTCCTGGCCGGGTTCGATACGGATGCGTACGGGCCGATCGATAACAACCTGGCGGCTGGGGGACTGGCATGGCGGATCAACGTCCATAAGGGCGGTTGGGAAGTTCCGGCGGCGCGATACCGGGACTGGCTGTGGGAGGCGTACTCGCTGGCGGCCGAAGAGCAGCGGCGGGAGCCATGGCTGCAATCGCTGGGGATGGCGATTTCGTGGTGCCCCGGCGACATCGCCGTCCTGGAGGAGCTAGTAAAAAAGGTAGATCCCCGCAAGGTGCTGATTCACTTTCCCCGCTGGCGCAGCGACCCTTACGACGTAAACTACCCCACCTATACCGCCAGCGAAAGCGGGGCGGCGTTTATAGCCCGCGCGCGCCAGATGGGCTTTCACGTGATGCCACACTTCAACCTGCTGGAGGTGGATCCGAACCATCCGGTGTACGCGCAGGTGAGAGACTTTCAGTACCGCCACGTTGAAACCAAGAAGCTCTACGGGTGGAGCCTGGTGAACCGGCGCGCCGCGCCGCCGCCGGAATCGAACGCCGGCCGCCTGAATCACCAGAATGAAAAGGTGATGGTGCAGATCCATCCGGGGTTGAGCAGGTGGCGTTCCATCCTTCGCTCCCGGGTTCAGCGAGCGGCCAGCCAGTACGATCTGCGAGAGGTGTTTGCCGACCAATCGGTGATATCGGCCAATCTCCACAACGCACTGGTAGAGAACGTTACATCGACCGAGGGCGCTTACCGGCTGCTTCACGAGCTTGCGGATTCCGGCCTGGCGGTGGGCGGCGAGGGACTGAACGAGACGACATTCGCCGCGCTGTCGTTCGCGCAGGTACACCTGTTCAAGAATCCGCCCAGAATGATGGAGGGGTTCGAGCGGACCGGAGGGTGCGCGCTGAATCATCTGCTGTTCGGCCGGTTGTGCCGCTCGTTCGGCTACAACGGCCTGGGCGGCCACGATGCGGTGGAGGAACTTCGCGCCCGTCTGCACGAAGAACATGGGGCGATGCCGACGATTACGATCCGCTCAGCGGAGGAGATTTCCGATCCGACGCCGGACGTGGAGCGGGCGCTCGATCATGCGCGGTGAAGCGGCAGACTCCGCTTCCTGATTTTCCTGGTTTGACAGCCGCGATCAGCGATGTTCGCATCCAGCCGTGATGGCGGGTTCCGGCCATCGCCCGTATGTGTTGGCACCCTCTGTGGTGATGGGCGTGGCGGCAGATTGTGCCGGCAACGGACAAGACGACACACGGACAAGTCTGCCTCTGACAAGTCTGGCTCTTGCGGGTCCTGCTGGCGCATGATAGCATCCACTCTGGCCCCGGACCGAATGCGTAGCTGCCGGCTGATCGCGCCGTTCGGAGGGAGGGGCGGGAGCTATGCTACCTTCGCTGCCGAATGTTGGTCTGCTTGCGGTTTTGCTTCTGTTCTGGCTGGAGCGCCGGTTGATCGGCGGCCGGGCGACACTTTCCTTTTCACGCTTCCGTGAGGCATTTGCAGTGGGTTGTGTCGGGGCGTCCGTAGCCGCACTGGTGCTGCAGCGTATCGTACTGCAGTTCGTGCCGCTGGAGACCGCAGCCTGGACGTGGGGGCCCCTCATCGAAGAAATTGCCAAGGTGGCGCCCGTCGTCATTCTGGTACTGTTTCTCGGCGCGTCACGCTGGCTCTCGATCGCGGATCTGACCCTGCTTGGCCTAGCCTCGGGACTGGGTTTCGAGTTTGTAGAGACCAACCTCCGCATTCTGGCGAGCAGCCGGCCCGAGGTCCCTGCCTTATCTGTCCTCTTCGACACAGCCCGGGACCCCAGAGTCGAGTACATCTTCAGCGGGCATGGAACGACCGCTGCATTAACCGCCCTGGGACTGGCGATCGGGTTCCGGTTCTGGGGGACAAGCCGGGTTGGGAAGTGGATCCCCGCTGTATCGGCGTTTGCCATCGGTTGTTTCGACCATTGCATGGTGAACTGGAAGGTCCTCCATACCGTCTATCTGTTCGGCCAGGTGCAGAGCGTCGGGCAGGCGTCGCAGGTTGCGGAGAACGTGTACGTTTTCACCCTTCACGGTGCGCTGGAAGCCGTTCTCCTGCTGGCTGGGCTCACCGCGGCCTCCTGGTGGGAAGGGCGGTCGTGCGCGCGCGCAATTGGCAGCCGCTCGGAGTTCCTGCTGCCGGGAGAGACCCGGCCGCTCGTGGCCGTGGAGTGGATGGTGGCGTTGAGCCGCTTGAAGCTGGGCCGTCTGCCATTTTCTCAGACGTTGGCGTACTTTCGGCTGAGGCGATCGTACGCCCAGGCGGTCGCTGAGAGTTCGCGATACCCGGAACGGGAGCAAGGGGTGCAATGGCTGGCCCGGCGACTTTCCGAGATGAGGAACCGGGTGGTGAATCCCCTGCCATCCGATTGGGTGCCTCCACGCGGCTTGTGGGCGGCGTCCGTGCGGAAATGGCTGCAACGCTCTGGCGGAGTGTTGTGTTCGCGGCTGTTAATTGTGCTGCTGTTCCTTCTGCCCGCGTTGCTGCCGGACCCCGTCGCCCGACTGACGCACACCACGGGTTTTGCCGGAGCGATGATCGCACTGAGCCTAGCCCTCACCCTGCCGGGGATACGCGCATTCCGAAGGCAGCCCCGGCTCGATCCGTTGCGCACAGAGCCTGACGGTCTTGCGGCCCGTTATCACCGCGGGATGCTGCTCGGGCTCGCACTTGCCAGCAGTGGGGCGGCTATTGTCAACTTCCTGCTCGGCGGGAAACTCCTCATGGCCGCCCAATCCGCCTTCATCAGCGACGCGGTGCGCGACTGGACCAATGGGGGAGGCAACCCGGGCACACTGCTCGGCGCGGCCGGCCTGTTGACCACCGAGCCCGAGCCCCCGTGTCCGTGCGAGGGCCTCCGCAACGAAGTCGACAAGGGCGACGCGCGCATCAAGGAAATGCAGGAACGGCTGCGTAACGCCGGAATCTCACCGATCGAGGCTGGGCCCTACGATGACCGGATGCGGCCCATCACGAATATCGGGATAATGCCGCCTACGTTTTCTTCACAGGGGCAGGCGGCCTCGAGGCCCGGTGGGCAGATCTTTTGGCAAGAGATCACGCCGGAGACCCTCAGTCCGGGGGGATCGCTCCCGCGCTTCGGTGCGATCACGAATATTGGGACGATGCCGGGTACCCTGGTGTCCGGTTCGCTTCCGAATGAAGTGCACATGGCCCCGCCAGGCGGGGGAAAATACGAGGCCGACAGAGCCGCCCTGCAAGCGGAGATGTGGGCTCAGGGGCAGCGGTTGATTGACCTGATGGAATGCGAAAAGAGCGCCGCAGTGGCGCCTGTAGCGGAGAAGAAGGAGGATAAAGACAAGAATCCGGTCGATATCGGCGCGCTGAAGGCCGCTGCTGAAGAGGCCAAGCGGAAGTTCGAGGATATGGAGCGCCAACTGAGGGGCATGGTTGACGCAGACTTGGAAGGAATTCAATCCTTCCTCCACGACTACGACGAGCAGTGGAAAGTCGCGATGGACTACATGCAGCGCTACATCGGCGAGTATCCAGGCCTGCTCAAGGACTACAAAGCCATCCTACAGCAGTATAAGGACCGCGCTTCGGCGCTAAAGATGGCCGACCAGGCTGACGAGGTCTTGCAGGTGGTAGAGATGCTCGCCACGGAGGGGTTGCTGGATGGCCTCGAACAGGCCAAGTACCTGAAGTCCCTGAACCAGGCGGCGGAATCGGCGAAGGAAGCGCGGGCCGCGATGTCGGTCGAGCGGGCGCTGGAAGGTGTGGAGGCGGTGGCGGAGGCCGAACCAGCGGGCGTCTCGGCGGCGAAAACACTGCGGAATGTCGAAAGCGCGGAGGCGGAAGAGGTATCCACCGAGCGCCTGCCTGCATCCGAAACACCGGCTCGCCGCTTGCCTGCTTCAGCGACGCCGGCGCCACCCACGCCGCCAGGCCGAGGAATCGTGCTACAGCCGGGAGCAGAAGGCAACCAACAACTGTCGAAAGTCATGGAAGGTTTCGTGCCGACCCAGAACAAGGTCTATAGCGGCACCATCAACTCGATGAAGCAGGATATGGTGAATGGAACCTTTGATTGGAGCAAGGCCGACAAACCGATCCAGCTTGACGGCAACGTCATTGTGGATGGCCACCACCGCATGATCGCGGCGAAGATGGCGGCGCAGGAAACCGGACGGCCGTTGCTGGGTGCGGCGAACGCAATTATTCCCGAGGGAGGGGTGGTCAACAGTTCGGTGGGCGCCCGGCAAACCACAACGTGGGGTTCGCTCGAGCAGGGTGGGATCGGCGTCAAGGCGGGTGACAAGCCGGCCACCGTCATACCCAAGCTGAGCGAGGATCCCTCGCATATGCAGGAGTTGCGCGATATCCAGGCGATGAGCGGTCCGGAGGAATTCGAATGATGAGGGGGGAGAACCATGGCTGACGACGGACTTGCCGGCCCACTGCCGGCACGGCAACCGCGGCCGGTCGAGCGCGAGCCCGACCTGGAGCCCGGGACGGTGGACGGCAGCATCGCGGGGACGCTGCGCACGCAGGCACAAGGACTGGGTCAGTACATGGGCGCCGTTGGATCCAGCGCTGCGCAATCGAAGTTGCCTCACTACAAGGAGTTCACGCCGGATCGGGATAACGCGCTGGGCGAAGTGGAAACGGTATTTGACAAAGCAGTGGGTCACGATGAGAGCACCCTTGGTGCGTTCAAGGCCGTGGGCGGCGCCATGCATACCGGCCTGATGCGCCCGATCGCGGCTATCACCGACGCGTATCAGGCGTCGCAAATCCGGGACTTGCAAGACAAGTTCCTAGCCAGCCAGGCAGGCCGTCTGAGCAACATGGACCTGTACGAAACGAACGCCAAGAAGGCCATGCGCAAGTTGAGCAACATGCTGTCGTCGAACTGGCCATCCGGTATCGACACGGGTCCGGTACGGAAGCTGATGGAGGAGAAAGCCAGTGCCGGCAACGACGTGGCCGCCGGCATCGCCGACGCGCTGGCACAATCCAGCGATCCTGAGGAACGCTCGCAGCTCGAGGCCCTGCAGGGCGATTTTCAGAAATGGATCGGCGAACGCAATCAACGCGTCTCCCGGGAGCAGGGAGAAGTACGGGCGCTGGTAGATCGCACCGACGGGTTGAACGCCGAGATTTTGCGACAGATCCCTGCGATGGAGGACGCCGGCACCTCGATTGGTCCGCGCAACGAGGTTGCCAGCAACGGCGCAATCACCGGGACTTCGCACGCCGATATCGGCGCGATCAGTCACGCCAAGAGCCTCCGCGACTTCCTGATCGGTTCACGCGGCCGGGTCAGCCGCGTGCTGGGTGGGCCGCAGTAGGAGAACGCCATGGCGTACTTCTGGCTCATGCTGGTTTCGATGTGGACCGCGCTTTTTCTGGCGGTTCTGGGATCTCGCGCGGTAACCGGCCCACGAACCTGGCTGCGTTTCTGGCTGCTTGGCGTCCTCGGGGGCCCGATGATCCTGGGCGTTGCCCGTAGTTGGATTCCGAGCGCGGCATGGTCCGGTTTCCTGATCCCGGCGCTGCTCTTTGTTCCAGTCTGTTGGTGTTTGCTGTGGAACAGGGCCTACCGATCCCTCAGCGTCAGCGACGGCTTCCTCTTGGGATTTTTTGTGGGATTCGGCGCCGACTGGATTCAGGAACTGTTCGGCATTGGCTTCCGCGATGTGGCGCGGCAAGTGCTCCCGAACGCGCTCTCGTTGATGCCTCCCGGCATTCTGGATTCTCCGAACTCTCTGAGCGCCCATCATTACGCGCAGCACGGATACTGGCTCGCGCTCCCGTCGATCGTTCTGTGCGCCGGGTTGCGGTTTAAGTCGAAGCCTGTAGCCGCCGGGCTCACCGGCGCTGCGCTCATCTTTTGCGGACTCGACCGGATCGCCTGGCAAGGAATACTGCGGCAGCATTCGGCCGCTCTGGAGACTATCTTCCTGCATGGACTACTGCTCCCCTGGGCGGCCATACTCGCTCTGGTGGCGCTCTCCGCCGTCGAGGCTCGTTGGGTCGCAAGAGGAATCAGAAGCTATGAACTAATCTTCCGGCTTCCGCTCGAATGGGCCGCGGCGCTCAGCGCGCTTGCCGACCGCAGGTTCGGGTTCGCGGCGAATCTCGCTGATCGGTTCCGGTTGATTCGCGAGATCGAGCTCGTTCGACGAGAACGATTCCGGGGACCCGCAGATGAAGCGATGGCACATCTGGAAGCGAGTCTCGAACGCAGGTTGAGCCCGTTGCCGGATCCTAAAGCCGCCGCGGACCACGCTGTTTCGACCGGGAAACGGTGGCCGCAAATGGCTGTCGTCACGATTGCGGCGTTTCTCGTGCTGATCGCACCACGCCTGCCCGAGGCGGTGCAACGCCCGCTGTGGGCCGGCCTGATCAAACTACCCGGTTATTACGGCTCGGAAATTCCAGCCCTTGCCCTGATCCTGCTCGGCTTCGTCGGCTGGTTCTACTTGGTTTTCGGCACCGCTATTTGGCCGGACAAAGACGAAGCGGCCCGAACCGGCCGCGCGATGCGACGTCTTGTAGAGCGCTGGATATGGGCGCTGTGCCTGGCCGGGGGCTGCTTCCTCCTTCTCTACCGTTCCTATGGTGAATGGCGGGAGTTCATCTCATTCTCCTCGCCCATTCTGGAAGGATGGAATCTCAATCTCGATACCGACTTCACGCGCCCGCAGTGGGTGGTCTACCTGGCGGCGCTGATGGCGCTCGCCGCCGCCGGCACTCTGGGTTCAGCCCTAGAATCGCAGGCTGAGAGTGCCTTCCCGTCCAAGGCGGCTCTCCGGCGGCATCTTCTAACGTTGACTTGCGTGCTGCCGTGGGTAGCCGCGGCTTGGCTATTGGACATGCCGGGCTTTCTCGCGCAGGCTTTGAGCCGGGGATCCCTCGCAGGAGGCTGGGATTACCGGCTTGCGAATGTCCTGACGATAACCCTGGTTCTGGCGGCCAACTGGGGAACTCGCCGCTTCGTTAACGGTTTCATAAATCCTCCGCGCCACGGCAACACCGGAGTACAGGATGTTGTGGGAGATTGATTGAGACGAACTGCGTCGAGAACGAAGAGCCCATCCAGATAGACGTAGCGTCGCGGGAACCCAATTGTTGTTTGGCATCCAGCCCAGCCAAGCTGTGAAGCTGAGTATCCCTATTCGTTTCGCTGCAATTTGTTGCGTGCCGGCAGCGTGCCGACAGATGGTTGCGGAGATTCGGGGAATCCTATATTCTTGGAGCCAGCTTATGACCTGGCGCCTGGTTGTCTTGTTAATGCTGGTGAGTTCGTTGTTTGCCCAATCGAAGCGGATCGTGGTGATTGCCCAT
>JADZGD010000142.1 GCA_020854055.1 Bryobacterales bacterium
GAAACGGCGCGGCGTTCCAGGAATTCGATGATGGTTGGGAAACGGTTGCGGCCCAAGCGTTCGACCAGCAGCTTGCGAACCGAGGGGTCAGGGTCGGATTCGGCCACCGCCACGAGCTTCGGAATCACTGATGGCTCGAACCGGCGCATCAACTCCCGGACCATTTCGGCGCGTTTTCGTGCATCCGGTTCCTCCGCGAGCCGGGAAGCATCCGGGGCGGCGATTTGGAAGGCAAGCAGGCAGACAAGAAGGTAATTCATTGAGCTACTCGATAGCGATTTTTCGGCGGCTCAGGGTCGGCTCGGTACCGCGCGCGGCGGCCGATGCCTTCAGAAGGTACTCGCCGGGGCGGGAAGGTACGTCGAGAGCGAGAGTATATACTTCGCGGCCCGAAGGCGGCAGGCGAAAGGGCAGCTCGCTGCGTGCCGCCGTGCTGGCCGACGATTCAAGCGCCAGCGTCAGCTTGCCGGAAACGGGTACCGGATCGTCGTTGATCAGGGTCACCGCGAACGTGCGCCGGCCTCCCGCGGCGAGTTTCGGCTGCCAGAAGTTGATGTACACACCCAGGGGTTTGAACGCCTGCCCGACCCAATCGGCGAAGTGCGGCTCGAGTTCGAGGGTGTTGATGTCGCGGAAGTGATCGCTGGTAAAGGCACCGGCGTAGCTGCAGGTGAGATAGACGAAGTGCAGGACGCCGGCGTGATTGCGATGAGAGCGCCAGAACTCGGTGAGTCCGGCGAGGTAGTAGGCATTCAGTTCGAAGCGCTGCTGCTTTGTGGAGTCATTGCCGAGTAGGTCCTCGTAGACGTTGCGGGTGAGGGGCGTCGGTGAACCGTCGCGCAGCAGCCACAGCCAGCCGTACTCGTTGATGATGCCGGCGTGGCCATAGTTGCGGTCCGGCCCGCCCCCGGTCATGGTTTCTAACTCGGTCATCCGGAAACCGGGCTTTTTGTGCCAGCCTTTGATGAACAGGTAGGGATGATCCTCCACCGGATCATCCGGCCCGGCGGGAGGATTGAAGCCGTTGTCAAAGGGGCGGCCGGAGAGGTCGAGGCCGCGCACGGCGGGGATCACCTTCTCGCCCAGCACGGGCGCGAGCGTCTCATTGCAGGCGTCCCAGATGACCACGCTGGGGTGGTTCCAGTTGTCCCGCATCCATTCGCGAAACTGCCCGATCAGGAGATCGGGATCCCACTGGGCGTGCCAGTTGTTCCACCCCTTGCCTCCGGTCCAGATGGGGAACTCGTTCTGGATGAGCAGGCCGGCTTCGTCGGCGATATCGAGCCAGCGGTCCGGGACGGGTCCGATACAGAAGCGGAAGGAATTCCAGTGCAGCGTTTTGGGTATTTCGGCCAGCAGGCGCCGCACCCATTTTTCGTCCCAGGGAAGACGTTTGCAGGCGGGATCCTCGAAAAAGCGGTGGAGGGTGATGTTGGAACCGCGCAGAAAGTAGGGCTTGCCGTTCAAGTACGCGCGCCGCGTCGCCCGGTCGAAGCGAAGCTCGCGCATGCCGAAGCGGGTGGCCGCGTCATCGCCCGGGGTGGAGGTGCTGAGCGTGTACAGGAAGGGGTCCTCGGGCGACCACAGGTGCGCTTGGGGAAGCGGGATGGATTGTTCGAAGGTACGGGTCTCGCCGGCCGCGAGGTGCATCGAGAGGGGCGCCGGAGTGGCGGCGACCTTTGCTCCGCGCCAGGTCCGCACCACATGTTTCAACGAAAAAGTGCCGGCGGGACCGTAGTTGTGCAAGACGGTCTGGACCAGGATGGAGGAGGACGAGAGGCGGGGGGCGACCTGTACACTCTCGATGACCGGGCTGCCCGCAAGCAGGAGAACGACACTGTCGTAAATGCCGGGAGTCCACTTGAGTTTTTCGAAGTCAGTGCCCACGGCCATCCTGGGATCCACGACGGCCGGATGCGCTCCGATGCGCACGAGCAGCTCGTTCTCAGCGTTCCGGCGGATAGCGGCGGAGGCGTCGAAATATCCGGCGGTAAAGCAGCCGTCGTGGTCGCCCAGTTTCTTGCCGTTCAACCAGACCGCGGTTCCGAACTGAGCCTTGGCAATTTTCAGAATGGCCACCGGCTTGGGAGAGGAGACGCGGAAGGTCCGGCGGTACCAGAAGTAGTTGCGCTCCTGCCGGGGAGTTCCGACGGGCGGCAGCGGGGCATCGGCCGGAGGATGCTTGTTGTACTTGACCGATGAGATCAGCTCGCGGCTGTCGAAGCGGTCAACGTCGGCAAAGGCTGGCACGGCCAGATTGGCCAGGCCGGGCACCGGCACGGTGCGGGTAAAGCGGCGCGGCGGATCGGAGGGACTGACGCTGTCTTCGATCTGCCAAACGCCGTCCAGGGGCACGCTGACACGTTGCGCCTGCACTCCTCCTACGGCCGCCAACAAGGCCGGAAGCGCTCTTGAAACGATCCGATTCATTCTGTGGGTCATCTTCGGTCCGTCCTACTGCTCGAGGATTCGAATGTCCTTGAACTGCACTTCGAGTCCCGGTCCGCTGTGTACCTGAAGCGCGATCAGGCCGGCCACATCCATACCAGGCTCGGTCTCCTGGTAATCCACCGTGCGAACGCCATCGAGATCGAGCGTGATGTGGTTGCCGCGAGCGGTGATGACGTACTCGTTCCAGCCGTCTTTACGAAGTCCGGCGAGGTGGGCGGGCGACGCCTGGACCAGCACCTTGCGGCGGCGGGATTCATCGTACAGGCACCCCCAATAGGTCTCGCCGATGTCGGCCTGGTAGCCAGAGAGTTCGTGGGAGTTCGGGACTGGCTGGCTGCGGAACTGGATGCCGCTGTTGCCCACGCCGCCAATCAGCCGGAAGGACAGTTTAAGGGTGAAGTCCTTGTAGTGTTTGCGGGCGCGCAGAAAATCGTTGTGCCTGAGGTTCGTGGACTTGCCGACGATCATGCCGTCGCGCACCGACCAGATCCCGGGTGTATCCTGCTGCCAGCCGTCCAGGTCGCGTCCGTTGAACAATGGCTCGAAGCCGCGTTCGCTGCCGGCGGGCGCGGCGGCCTGAACCTGGCGGTGCGCGCGCACCGCCAACAGCTCGCGGACCAGGGAGTTGCTATTCCGAGGCGTGACGCCCATCGGCTCGCAGTAACTTTCCGGATCGAACGGTGTGGTGGCCGCCCGCATGTGATGGTTGTCGCTGCCGACGGTGAACTGCACGCCGGCCTCGGCCAGCGGCAGGATGTCGGCGATCATCGCTTCGCGGACAGCCGGATCGCTGAAGTACTGGGCGGTGTCGCGGTTGATCTCCAGATAGATGGAGGTGCCTTTCAGCAGGCCGATCAACTGCTCCTGTTCGCCGGGACGGAAGAAGCGATACTCCGATGCCGGGATGGTGCGCTGGTCGCGATTGTGGGCCGCGGCGGTGCGGCGGATGTTCTCGACGCGCATCGGGAAGGGGTGGAACACGATCATCGGAACGGGAAACTGCTTCTGGACTTCGCGGATCTGTTTCACGCGGCGAATCAGAGTCGCGCCGTCCGGAGGCGCGGAGCCGTTGCGCGGCGATATGTGCCAGCCGATGACGTCGGCCAGACGCATGGGTGCGCTCTCGAGGCCGCTGTCGAGTTCGTCCTCGCCGATCTCCCAGCCGCGGAAGACGATTATGTCCTTGCGCCGGGATGCCTCGGCAAAGTCTGTGAACAGGGCCTGGTGGCCGGCGGATCCGCCCGCATAGCGGGCCTGGAAGTCCTTGCCGGCGCGCCAGGCTTCGATCTGCGCCGGCGTCTTGCGATAGAGCTCGAGGTGATCGAGCAGGACGACCACCCGGCGACCATCGGCGACGGCGAGGTCGAGCCAGCGCTGCATGTCAACGGGCCGCTCCATGCCGGCGTGCAGGTGCATATCCATTTCGCGCAAGCGGAACAGTCCGCCGGTCAGACCCCGGCCGGGGGGATCGGCCGTAAGCGGGGGCGGCGCGCTCAGACAGGCCAGTCCACCCGCGGCGGCGAGGAGCAGGACGAGGCGCGCGGTCAGGCTTTCCATCGGGCCACCTGACCAGTGCGGAAAGCGATATTGCCGAGGTGCGCCGGCGCGGCGGCGCGGACGCCGGCTTCCACCGGCGAGTTGGGCTGTTTCCGGCTGCGAATGCATTCGATCCAGTTGCTCAGATGTAGGATTTCGCCATTGGGCTTATCGTAGAAGTCCGCTCCGCGCGGCCCCGAGCCGAGCACCAGCTCGCTGGCCGGCACGCCGGTGTCCACGAACCCGCCCTGGTTATTGCGCCTTCGCTCGGGGTGGACCTCGTAACGCCCCCGATCGATATAGAGCGTCGCTTCGGTACCCATGAACTCGGTCATGGAGCCGTTGCGGGCATTGATGAAGGTGGCCTCGAAGTAGGCCTGTACGCCCTTGTCCGGGTAGTGCAGCAGGGTCTGCATGGTGTCCGGCGTTTCCCAGAGCCCTTTAGCGTGGAACTGGTCGCCCATGGAGGTGGCGGTTGCCGGAGCATCGAGGTCGAGGTACCAGTTGACCACATCCAGCCAGTGGACCATCAGGTCGGTGAGGGTGCCGCCACCGAAGTCCCAGAACCAGCGCCAGTTCTTGAGGCGGTATTCGTTATATGGCTGGTCTGGAGCGTTGCCGAGGAATGCCTTCCAGTCCACGCTGGCCGGGTCGATGTTGTAGGAAGTGCGGCCGCGTCCCGGCTGATTGCGGTTCCAGGTCATGTGGACCTTGCGTATCGGTCCCAACTGGCCGGACTGGACGATCTCGCGGGCTTTTTGAAGGTGAGGCATACTGCGCTGCTGCATGCCCACCTGGACGATCCTGCGGTACCGGTTGTGCGCCTCGAGGATCTTGCGCCCATCATCGAGGGTGTGAGTGAGCGGCTTCTCGACATAGACGTCCTTGCCGGCCGCGCAGGCGTCGATCGCCATCGGCGTATGCCAGTGGTCCGGGGCGCCGATCACGACGGCGTCGATGTCGCCGCGCCGCAGCACCTCGCGATAGTCTTTGGTAGCGAACGCCTGGGGAGCGGCCAGTTTGCGTCCTTCGGCGAGGTTGCCATCCTGGATGTCGGCGACGGCGGCGATGCGCACACCAGAGATCTGATGGAGGGCGCGCATCAGTTCGCGGCAGCGGCCGCCGGTTCCGATGCAGCCTACCTGTATGGTTTCGTTGGCCGCGTATCCGTGTGCAGTGGCGGTGTAGCCGGCGGCGAGCGCCGCACGCAACAGATCGCGCCGGTGAAGATTGGAATTCATAGGTTTACTCCACTCCCGCCAAAACCAACCGGGCGCGAGCCGGCGTCTCGTGGGTCAGCGGCTCGCGCTTCCTGCCGGGATGCAGGGTGGCTTTGAAGGACTGTTTCGGTATCTGGAAGAGCAAGTCGAAGGCTTGGGCGAAGTCTTCGAGGGCAAAGTGGTGGGTGATCATCGGAGCCATTTTCACTTTCCCCGTAAAGATCATTTCATAAGCTTCGGCGACATCGCGATAGAACGCGTTCGAAGAACTGGTGAAGGAACGCTCGGAGCCGAGGGCCATGGCGTTGAAGGTGAGGGGCGTGTCATGGACGGCGACATTGACATAGGTGCCGGACTCGGAGAGCAGAGGCAGGGTTTCCAGAATGGTCTCGGCAGTGCCGGTGGAATTGTAGATGGTTGTGACGCCGGCCGAGCCGGTGGCCCGCAGGATAGCGTCGGCGATCGACTCGCGGCCGGGATCGACGGCGATCAGGCCGGGGATTTGCGCCAAGACATCCTTGGCGATGGGGGACGGCTCGGATACTAGGACGTGCGCGGCTCCTCTGAGCTTGGCCACCTGGGCGATGCTGAGGCCGATGGGACCGCCACCGATGCAGATGGCGTCGCCCGCCGGGTTCACAGCGCGGGTGACGGTGTGTACCCCCACGCAGAGTACGTCGGCGAGGGCGGCTTCATCGCAGGAGACATGGTCGGGAAGCGGATACACGAGGTCACCCCAGGCGAGGCAGTACTCGGCATAAGCTCCGGGGTAGTATTCCTGGTGCCCCCAACCCTGGGCGTGACCCATGTGGATGGTACTGCGGCAGAGATTCTCGCGGCCTGATCGGCAGAACTCACACTGGCCACAGACGCGGAAGGCCTGGGCGCCGACACGGAGACCGAGGAGGTGCTCGTAGGCTCTCGAATTCACTTCGACAACCACGCCGGAATATTCATGGCCCAGGATGATATTGGGCGGATTGGGGACGTGCCGGCCCAAGGTGTGGAGGGCCCAGGGGTTTTCGCCGATCGCGTAGCGGAGATCGCTGCCGCAGATGCCACAGGCCTCGACGCGGATGAGAATATCGCGGTCCGTCACCAGAGCGGGCATGGGAACGTCGGCCAGCTCGAGCAATCCGGGTTTGCGCAAAACAACGGCGATCATGGAGAGGCGGCCTCCCAACCGCAATGAGGGACTGGCCCTTCAAGAGCAACGATGAAAGTTTATTCCGAAGGAATCCATGCTGTCAAGGAAACCGGGGCAGAACTCGCGGCGAAAGGGCAGAAAGGGGTTGACAGGGGTCCGATGCTGGGATAAGCTCTACAACGATCAACGTTAATCGTTGGTGCGAAATGAATCTAAAG
The DNA here is from genome assembly GCA_020854055.1 of Bryobacterales bacterium. Classification (GTDB taxonomy): domain Bacteria; phylum Acidobacteriota; class Terriglobia; order Bryobacterales; family Bryobacteraceae; genus JADZGD01. The sequence goes on from JADZGD010000142.1 coordinate 6,573, forward strand.
TGTAGGGGGTTGTTATGAGGTGTTCGTGGACCGGCGCCGCCAGTTTTGTCGTCTTGGCGAGCGCCATCCTATTCTCCGGCAATGCCGCCTTCGGCCAGTCAGCCGTAATTGTTGGTCGTGTTACCGATCCTTCCGGCGCGGTCGTGCCCCGCGCGAAGGTCACTGCTCAAGAAATCAAAACGCACTTGTCCCGGGACGTCCTAACCTCGACCGACGGATATTTCACCATCCCGACCTTGCGGCCGGCTGAGTACAACGTCACGATCGAAGCTTCCGGCTTCCGCCGTTTTGTTCAGGAAGGGCTTCGGCTTGAAGCGGACCAGACCGCGACTCTGAACGTGTCGCTGACGTTGGGAACAAGTAGTGAGTCGGTGATGGTGACCGCAGCGACCAGCCAGGTAGACTTGCAGACCTCAACGCTAAGGCAGGTCGTCGAAGAACAACGGATTAACGAATTGCCACTCGACGGCCGGAACGCAGCAACACTTGCCTTGCTGGTGGCTGGGGTGAGTGACTCTCCTTCGGACGGCGCCAGCCAGTGCTGTGACAAGACCGCGCCGGGCGCGGTGACGTACACCACGAACGGATCGCGCCAGAACCAGATCAACTTCAAACTTGACGGCGCCGACAACATGGATAATTACACCAACGTCAATCAGCCGTTCCCCTTCCCGGACACCCTGCAGGAATTCAGCGTGCAAACCAGCAACTATGGAGCGGAACTCGGCTCCCAGGCCGGAGGAGCCGTGAACATCGTCACCAAGTCGGGAACCAACGAGTTCCACGGCAATGTCTTCGGATACCACCGCAACGCCGTTCTGAACGCCCGCAACTTTTTCTCGCCCGTCCGCGACCAGCTCAAACGGTCCCAATTCGGCGGAACCCTGGGTGGGCCGATCGTCAAAGACCGGACGTTCTTCTTCTTCGGGTATCAGGGGACGGAATTGAGGAACACACAAACGGCCAAACAAATCATTGTTCCAACCGCCGCCAACATCGCCGGAGACTTCACGGCGCTTCTCAGCGCCGCCAATCCGGCGAATCCGATGGGCAAGGCGATCAATATTCTCGATCCGGCCACCAAGACGCCCTTCGCGGGAAACCTCGTTCCTGTCAGCCGTTTCGATCCGGCGGCCCTGAAGGTGCTCAGCTTCATTCCCGAAGCCGCGGCCGCGACCAGCGGGGATGGACGCGTGTACGTGGCGCGGCCGGTTAGCAACCACGCCAAGTCCATTCTGCTTCGCGTGGATCACAGTCTGTCGCAGACAGACCGCCTCACCGGCCGGTACAATCTGGATCCCTACTCCGAATCCTCTCCCTATAATGGGGTCAGCTTTGCATCGTTGGGCGTGGGAGCGGACCTGTTTTCCCAAAACCTGATGGTTAACGAGACCCACACCTTCCGGCCCAACCTGATTAATGAACTGCGGGTAAGCTATGGGCGAGTTTACAGCTATCGAAGCCGGCCCAAGATCGCCGGCGCCACCTCAACCGACATCGGCATCAAGAGCCGGTTCATCCCCGAAACAGGCAACACCTTTGGCGTGGACATCAACGGCTTCGTTCAGGTTTCGAACACGTCTGGCCTGTACATCCACCGTCAGTCGTTTGCGGTCAACGATGATTTGCGGTGGATTCGCGGCAGCCACAGCATCTCGATAGGCGGATCGATGCAGCGGGGCATCGTCAATCAGGCCGCGGAAGCCGGCGTACCGTATATGCGGTTTACCAACGATTACACCAATTACGCAATCGCGAGCTTCCTGATCGGCGTCCCCTACTTCTACAACCAGTCCACAGCGTCCCCCCGGGAAAATGCAGGCTGGTTTCCGAGTTTGTACGTACAGGATGATTTTCGCATGACTCCACGGCTGTCGCTTAGCATGGGTGTTCGGTGGGACCCGTATTTCACCTGGGGTAGCCCAACGGGCGAGATCACTATGTTCAGCCCGGCGGACTACAAGGCCGGAAAACATTCCTCCGTCTTCGTCAATGCCCCTCCCGGAGTTTTCTACCCGGGCGACTCGAATTTTCCCAAAAACGGAGCTCCGAACGATCTCAACAACTTCGCGCCGCGCCTCGGCTTCGCATACGATGTGACCGGCAACGGAAAAACCAGCCTTCGTGGCGGCGTGGGCATGTTCTTCGATCAGCGGCCACCAGCCATCACGTTTAACGCCTTCCAGGGCATTTATCCGTGGCATCAGTCGATCATGATTCAGCCGCCGAAAGGGCGATTCAGCGACCCGTTGCTGGGCGAGGTGCTTCCCGACGTGTCCGATCAGCCTTCCCGGGACGTCACCTATCCCGCTTATATGGGTGTGAATACTCTCGCGGCCTACAAGAAATCGACCAGCCCGGTTGTCTACAACTGGAACCTCACGATTGAACACCAGATCGTTGCCGACACGCTGTTCCGAATCAGTTACGTCGGCTCTCACGCCAGCCACATTGGAACGCCCGTCTATTTGAATCCGGCGGTATACATTCCCGGCAGCGCCAAGTCCGTCCAGGAGCGGCGTATCTATCCCGATCTGGGTCAGATCAGCCAGACCAGCCAGGAAGTCAACTCCTACTACAACGCACTTCAGACTGGCTTGGAGAAACGTCTCTCCCGTGGCAACGGCTTCTGGAACGGTATTACGCTGCTGGCGAACTACACCTATGCAAAGAGTATGGACACGTTCCCACAAGGTGCGGATCCAACGGGCAATACCGGCGGCAGCGATGCTTCTGCCAGGTCGTTCTATGATCCTCTGCGCAGAGATACCGATTACGGACCGTCGCGCTTCGACCGAAAGCACCGGTTCGTCGCGTCCTACGTGTGGCAGCTTCCGGGCCTGGATCATGCTAACCCGGCCCTGCGCATGGTCCTGGGCGGTTGGCAGACGTCGGGTATTTATCAGGTTCAGACCGGCCTCAGCCTGACCGTGCTGGCCGGCCAGGAGCGGTCCCAGATGGGGATGAACCTGGATCGTGGGGACTACCTGGGAGGCAATCCATTCGGCGCGGGCGGCTGCAGGCCGGGAGAGGCTCCCTGTGTGAACTTCATGAATCCGGCGGCGTTTGCCCTGCCGGCCATCGGCTCGGTTGGCAACATCGGGAAGGGTTTCTTGCGCGGACCGAATATGTGGAATTGGGACATGGCATTCCTGAAGAACTTCCGGATCAACGAAAGGATGCGGATCCAGGCGCGCTTCGAGGCCTTCAACATCTTCAACCACACGAACTTCATCCCGTCGCCTGGGCAGGGTGACTTCAAATTATCGGCCGCCGGATTCGGGGGCATCCGGAGCGCCGGCGATCCGAGAATCGGTCAAGTTGCCCTGAAATTCTACTTCTGACCTTCCTTTGTCTGAGGCATCCGTGCGCCGCACCAGCCAGGCGTACGGATGCCCGGCACAACTCCGGGGAGCCTCAGTGATTCCTTAAACCCATAGACACCATCCGCCCCAGCGCGTTGATTCGCGGCTGCTTGTCCAGGGCGCACTCCGGGCGCGGCATTTTTGCATTTCCCGGAAAGCCTTGACTTGACATTGTCCTGACACTAGTATTAGAGTCAGATAGCAAAATGCCCAGCGACCTCGACCTCCAGGCCCGCGGACGCCTCATCCGCAGTTTCGGCGCCCTTCGCGAAATGCTCCCCGGTTCCTTTGTCGAGCGCAGGCGCTCCTGTGGCCGGCCCAACTGCCATTGCGCCGACGGCAAGAACCTGCACTCGCAGTTTCAGATCTCGGTACTGGTCGAGGGCAAGCCGAAAACCTTCAACATCCCCGCCAAGCTGGTCGATCAAGTGCGCCGGAAGGTCGAGATGCGGCGCCGCTTCGATGCCGCCGCAGCGTCCATCTGCGGCATCAACCTGAAGCGATTCCTCCAAGAGAAAGAGAA
>JADZGD010000143.1 GCA_020854055.1 Bryobacterales bacterium
CGCCATTCACGAGTTCGCCGACTATACCAAGGCGAACAAGTACGTCCACCTGCCGCACGCCGGCTGGACCTCGTTCGCCAATCCCATACCGCCAGGTGAATCCGGACCCTACCGTGTCGGCTGGCGTTACAGTGGCGCGCCGGTGGCTGACCTGCCGGTCATGGTGACCGTCTCCAATATGGCGCCACGGCTCGTCGCCATGACCTGGCACACCGATACGCTATCCATGGTCTCGAACCCCCAGCATCCGTGCTTCCATGCCGATCCGAAGTTCAAGGATCTGGAGCCGGGCGAATCCGCCTCCATCCACGGCCACCTGATCTTTTTCGAAGGACGGCTGGAGGAGTTCGATTTCAACGCCGCGGTAAGAGCGCTTTAGACCCCACCGCTACCTGTTGTAGTGATCGGCGTTGATCTTCTCGTAGTGGGCCCACTTTTCGGGGAGGTCGTCCAGGGCGAAGATCGCCGACACCGGACAAACCGGCACGCAAGCCCCGCAGTCGATACACTCCTGCGGATCGATATAGAGTTGGGTTTCTCCTTCGAAGTCCCCCTCGTCCTTTCGCGGGTGAATACAGTCAACCGGGCAGGCATCGACACAAGCCGTATCTTTCACGCCAATGCACGGTTCTGCGATTACGTAAGCCATCTATCCTCCATCACTGACAGGTTTGAAACGGCCGCCGGGTTGCGGCGCCCGATACTGCGCGAAACAAAATCGTTCCTGCGGCACTTAGCCCTTGGCGCAGACAAAAGCCACCGCTTCCAGGTGCGAGCGGTAGTCGCGAAACACCCGCCGCATGCTGGCAACGCGGCGCAATGCGTCCGGCCGGCGAACCAGGTTCGCGGCGAACCGTAGCGCCCCACCCAGCCCTTCATCCCGAATCAACCGGCCCGGCTCCAGCAAGCGCATCGGCGCCCGGCCTTCCCACACGATTCGAAATCCGGCCCGCTCAAAGAATTGTTGCCATTCGGGTACCACCAGCGGCTGCACACCAACGTGGATCTTCAGCGAAAGGCGCCGCTGAATCTCGCGACGAATATCCTCGCGGGCGTCATCCGGAACAATGCAAAGCTCGTGTATGCCGTAGCGGCCGCCATGCCGCAGAACCCGATACGCCTCGTTGATGATTCTCGTCTTGGCTTCGGCGGTCTGCATGCTCAGCATCGCCTCGCCATACACGGCTGAAAAACTCTCAGGCGCCAGCCCCGTGCACTCTGCACTTCCCTGAACGCAGCGAATCCCGCCCCCAAACACCTTCACCAATCTCCGCGCAGCCGTTTCGTCGCGCTCCACGGCGGTGTAGCTGGTGGGATGCCGCTCAATGGCGAGTTTCGCCGTTACCCCCATGCCGGGGGCGAATTCCAGCACGTCATCGGTTTCCCCGATGGCCAACTTCGCCAGCAGGTGCTTTGTCAGCTCCAGTCCGCCCGGCCGCAGGACCCGCTTTCCCAGACTGGCAAGCACCCAGTGTCCCGGCGCTTTCTCCACCGGCACCGTTCGTAATCCCGCGTACTCAGCCTTGCTGTCGTAACTGACTCCAATCGACTGCACGTCTTTCTCCTTTCGCGGCCGCCTCAAGCGAACCCGTCCCCTTCCGGGGCCGGCAAGCGCCACCCGACGGAAGCGCCCGTACGGCCGCGGGCGATTTTCAGCCCCTCCCCTCACCTCTCTTCCGGCATCATCCGCCGCGGCAACGTCACTGGAACGGACAGCACCGCTACGGTTCTGCAGCGAAGCCGGGAAACTGTAAAGATGTATATCAAATCCATGTTTTACTGTCAAGACTATCGTATTTGGAATAGTGACTCCTTGCATTGAAGCCACAAATTTTGTATAACTGGTACGTTAAATGTATCTTTTAACACCGAGGACGATCCGCCGATGCGGCTAACCGCCTATACCGATTACAGCCTCCGGGTTCTGATGTACCTCGCCCTGAACGGCGACCGGCTGGCCACCATCAGCGAACTCTCGGAAACCTACGGTCTTTCGGCCAATCACCTGATGAAGATCATTCATAACCTGGGCAAACTAGGCTACATCGAGACCGTGCGCGGCCGCGGCGGCGGCATGCGATTGGCCGGCATCCCAGAGGAGATCAACCTCGGACAGGTAATCCGCCACATGGAGCCCGACTTCGCCGTGGCCGAGTGTGCCGATACCCGCCGGCCTACCGAATGCGTGATTGCTCCCGCCTGCCGGTTGCAGTCGATTCTTGAGAAGGCCGTTCAGGCCTTTCTCGGCGTACTGGACAACCACACGCTGGCCGACCTGCTGCAGAGCCGGACCAGGCTGATGACGTTGCTGAACATCGAACCGGTGGAGATGCGGCCCAGTTGAAACTGCGCCCGCCGCACCAAAGGGAGGAGCCAATGAAAGCTACCCGGGTACCGCAGGAAAGCCGCCCAGTGTGTGAATTCAAGCCCGGCCATTGTTTGCGGGACTTCGAATATCAAACCCTTGAAGGCGTTCACAAGCGCCTGACCGATTTCAAGGGCCGCAAGAACCTTGTGATGATCCTGGCCGGCCTCAACGACCACACCTTCCTGAACGAGGCGGCTCGCGCCTATCCGCAGATCCGCGATCTGGAAGCCGAGGTCATCGTGATACTAGGCGGCGCGCCGCGGCCTCGGAAAATGGAGCCTTGGCCCTTCGACGTCACCGTGGATTCCACCGGAGCGCTTCACCGCCGTTTTGGCGCCGCTGACGATCAAGGAACGCCAGGCCTTGCAGTATACGTTACCGATCGCTGGGCCGAGGTGGTATATGCCTCGCTGGCCTTACAGGGCGATCCGCCGCCCCGGATCGGCGATCTGATCGAATGGCTGAAAGCCGTCGAATACGAGTGCCCGGAATGCTTTCCGCCCGAATCGCGCGCATGACCCCGGAGGGTCGAATTCCCGGGATTGACCTTACCTGGATAGCTATTTTCATATAGGAGACGATCGCAAGATGCAATTGGCCGAGACTACAACCGTTGCCGAAATGGCAGCCAGCTCGTTAGACGCCGTTCGAATTTTCGAAAAGTACGGCATTGATTACTGCTGCGGCGGCAAGCGACCGCTGTCCGAGGTGTGCGCCGAAAAGGGCCAGGACCTGGCAGCCATCACGCGGGAACTTGAGTCTGTACTGGGGACTCCCGCTCCGGTTGAGCAGGATTGGCAGACAGCCCCGCTCAAGGACCTTGCCGCGCACATCGTTGGTACCCACCACGGATATCTCCGGCGCGAATTTCCCGCTATTCAACAGCGCCTCGACAAGGTGTTCCGTGTTTACAACCAGCGTTACGGACCGACGCTCATCGGGCTTCCCGAGGCCTTCGCGGGCTTACGCGCCGAAATGGAGACACACTCAATCAAGGAGGAAACAGTCATTTTCCCCGCGATCGTGGCCTGCGAAGAAGCCGCCCAATCGGGTAGTCCCCTGCCGGCGGCCTCATTCCAACTGGTGGCCGATTCCATCCGCCTGCTCGAAACCGAACACGAGAGCGCGGGACAGGCACTGGCCCAGATCCGCCAGATCACCGCTGATTTTCACTTGCCGGACTACGCCTGCACCACCTACCGCGCGCTGATGGCCGGCCTTCAGGGCCTGGAGCAGGACCTTCACCTGCACATCCACCTGGAAAACAACATCCTGTTCCCGCGCGCGGGCAAACTGGCGGTCGCCGCCCGCTAGGTCCGGCAGCCCATCTCCATAACTCGGCAGGGTCAAATTACCCTATTGTCTATCAGGATAGTAGTGTTATACTGAAGTCCACTGAGTTATGGACTCCCAGAGCCGCAGTTTAATCAAGGCGCTCAGCTACCGGATGCTGGGTTCGACAGCCACATCCACCATCTTTCTGCTGCTGACCGGCAATCTGACCATCTCCCTGGGTGCCGGTGTTTTAGACTGTCTCGCCAAGATAGCGCTTTATTTTCTGCATGAACGCATCTGGGACCGCATTCCATTTGGCCGCCCCAAGGCGCATCAGTACGAAATCTGACTATGGAAGAAATCCCGTTGTGCTAGCCTTTGGCTGATATGCGCATCAGCCGGAGGCAATGGCTGGGCGCCGCTGGCGGCGTCACGAGCTTAGGAGTTGCGTACAAACGCCTGCCGGTCGCGGTGATGGCATCGAACCTGCGGCAGAAAAGCGAACTCGAAGCGATTCCGCTGGCCGGCCGCCTGGGGTTCGACGGCGTCCAGGTGAGTATCGGCCGGGCCCAGCCTGGTTCACCCCTACCGCTGGCCATCGCCGAAAATCAGCACCGCCTGATTGACGCCTGCAGAACCAGTCATCTGACGCTGACGGCCACCTATCTTGATATCCTCCACCGTGACTGCCTCAAGAATGCGCCGGTGGCGCAAACCTGGGTTGCAGACGGCATCCGGCTCACCGAGCAATTGGGCTGCCGAACGCTGATGATCGTCTTCTTCGACCGCTGTGCGCTCGACAGCCGCGCCGAACAGGATCACACTGCCGGCGTGCTCAAGGAACTACTGCCGCAGGCCGAGCGCGCTGGCGTGGTTCTGGGCTTCGAGAACACGATTCCCGCGGCAGATAATCGCCGCATCCACGACCAACTCGCCTCCCGCTACTTCAAGATCTGGTACGACGTAGGTAACGCCACCAGCATCATCCACGAAAACGTGCCCGAGTCGATCCGCATGCTGGGCCGTGAACGGATCTGCCAGTTCCATCTGAAGGACAAGGGCTACCTGGGTGAGGGAGAAGTGGACATCCCGGCGGTCCTGAAAGCGATTCACGAGATCGGCTACAACGGACCGCTGACGATCGAAGGCTCCTGCCCCGGTCCCGACGCCAGCGCCGATCTGGCCCGGAACCTGGCTTACCTTCGCAGGTTGTTGATTTGACGTCGGATAGTAAAACTCCGACCAATCAACACCTCCCGGCACTCAGTTCCGGCTTTGTGGGCAATGCTACTTGGACTTTGATGCCGTCCGTATGGGAGTGCCATCTCGCAATTCATCCGTCGCGCGCCGGACAACCATATCACCAACGTTCAGATCGCTCAGAACTTCGACCAGGTCGCCGTCTGAAATACCCTTTCGGACATCCACCCACTCCGCGCGTCCATTTTGATTGCGCACCACAAACGTGCGCTCGGCCGTAGTGACGATGCTCGTCCTTGGGACGAAGAGAGCCGGCCGGATTCGCCGTACCGGCCATCTTACTCTCGGATACATGCCGGGCGCCAGTGATCCGTCCTTGTTGACAACATCCAATTCGACGGCCATTGTACGAGTCTTGGGATCCAGCACCTGAGCGATCCTCGCCACCGTTCCCCAGTAGCCGCGCTCGGGGTGCGCCGGAACGCTGAACGCCACTCTGGCCCCGCGCACGATTCCCCCGACATTCTCTTCGGGAACCGCAACGACGAGTCGCAGGTGAGAGACCTGCTGCAGGATGAGGAGTACAGGGTCGGATCCGGGACCGGCCAGCGCGCCCGGGTGAACCAGGCGGTCCGTGACTACTCCATCAAAGGGCGCTGTGATTTTCAGGTACGCCTGAACATCCTTCAATGCCCGAACCGCCGCCTGCGACACGCGACTTGCCTGCTGTCGGGAGTTCGAAAGAGCCTTCGCGGCGTCCACCTGCTTTTCCGCCTGGATCAATTCATTGCCGGCGATGGCGCCTTCCGTCTTCGCCGCGGTCTTCATGCTCTCGTACGTGCTCTGCGCGGCGGCCAGTTGGGCTTCAGCCTGAAGACGATCCGCCCCAGCGGCCTGAACCTTCGACTCAGCTTCGGCAATCTGCGCTGCCAGCTCTGGGGCCGTGAGCTCGACCAACAAGTCCCCCTGCTTGACGAGACTCCCCCGATCCACAAGGATACGTTCGACATATCCTGGCACCTTGGCGTGAAGCGACACGTTCAGAAACGGCGCCATCTCGCCCGGCAGATCGATTGTTCGGAATATCGGCTTTGCAGTAACAGCGGCGAATTCGACCGTCTGCGATCGCATGGGAGGGGTGCAGGCGAGAGCCGCCCAGATTGTCAAGATGAGAGAAATCTTACGTCGCTTCATAGTATCGGCTCGTGGGGTCCATTGGGTTGAGAGATGGAGACGTGATCGTGGCTCGGCTCTGCAGGATGGCGTAGATCGACGGCAGAATGGTCAGCGTTGCGAATGTGGACACCAGAAGACCACCGATTACAGCGCGCCCCAGCGGCGCCGACTGGGATCCGCCCTCGCCAAATCCGATCGCCATCGGCATCATGCCAAAGATCATCGCGGCGGCGGTCATGAGAATGGCCCGCAGTCGGCTCGTGGCTCCCTCCCGAGTCGCTTCCAACAATGGCCTGCCCTCATGCCGGAAACGTTCGGCGAAGGTAACGAGCAGGATCGAGTTAGCGACGGCGATTCCGATGGACATGATCGCGCCCATGAATGATTGAATATTCAGAGTCGTCCCAGTCACGCGGAGCATCAGCAGAACGCCGCCCAGGACCGCGGGAACGGTCAGGACAACGGCCAGCGCCAGACGCATGGATTGGAAGTTTGCGGACAGTAGCAGAAAGATCACGGCAATGGCGAGCAACAGACCGGCGCGAAGGCCGGAAATCGTCTGTTCCAGCGACGGAATCTGGCCGCGGTACTTGACCGATATTCCCCTGGGCGGCGCTCCGGCTCGAGCCAAAGCTGCATTCAACTTCGGCACGGCTTCTCCGAGCGTCATCCCGCTAAGATTCGCCGTCAAGCTGATCACGCGCTGGCCATTATTGCGTTCGATGAGTCCGGGCATGGTTCCGAGCTTCAGGTCGGCGATGTTCGTAAGTTCCGTGTCCATGCGACCGTTTTGCATAACCGGCAGCTCACCGACGTCTTCCACACTCTGCATGCGGTTCTGCGGCAGTTGGACCTGGATCTGGAATGCGTTGCCGGAATTTGGATCGCGCCAGTAGTTTGGCTGGGTGAAGCGCGAGGACGAGGTGGCGGGCACGATGGAGCGGACGACATCGGACATCGTCAGCCCAAATTGTCCGGCTCGGTTCCGATTCACATTGATGTCCAACGTCGGATAATTCACGGCCTGAGCGAATTGAAGATCCCGCAGGAACGGCAGCTTGGCGGCCTCTACCTGGAGTTTCTGCGCGTACGTGTAATCGTCTTGCAGGTTGATCCCCTGGACTGCGATCTCAATCGGCGTTGGTGAACCGAAGCCCATGACCTGACTCACGATGTCGCCCGCCTCGAACGAGACTTGACAATCTGGAAGCTCGCGATGAAGGGTGGCGCGCAGCTTCTCCCGCAGTGCTTCTCCCCTGGACGTCCGCGGTTTGAGCTGAAGTTGGATAATCCCTTCCTGGGGACCGCTCGTGAACAAATGGATCAAATCCACGGGATAGCTCGAAGGAACCACGCCGACGAAGTCACTGGTGATCTGGAAATTGTCCGGCCCGATTTCACGCCGGATAACATCCAATCCGCGAAGTACGATCCTCTCCGTTTCTTCAACTCGCGTGCCAGTCGGGGCGCGGAGCCGGAGCCGCAGCACCGGAGCGTCGGCCTCGGGAAAGATCTCTGTTCCCATTTTCGGCAGGAGGACGAATATGAGTCCGGCAGACGTCACCAGGTACCCGAGTACGACCGGCCAACGAAGGCGCAGGACCAGCCGCAGATAGCCTGAGTAGAACGATCGGAGGCGGCCAAAGAGGCCTTCCCGTTCCTCGCCGCGATGCGCCTCCTTCATCAGCCACATGGAGAAGACCGGCACCAGGCTGCTGGAAAGCAGGTAGGACGCAATCATCGCGAAGCCCACAGCGAGAGACAGCGGGATGAAAAGCTGCCGGCTTACTCCGACCATGAAGAAGGACGGAACAAAGACAGCGAGAATACACAACATGGAAAGCAATCGTGCGATGGCGGTGTTACTCGAAGCCTGAAGCACGGCACGGGCTCTCGAGACGCCCGGGAGCATCTCCGTATGAATATTCTCGATTGACACCGTGGCTTCGTCGACCAGGACTCCGACAGCGAGAGCAAGTCCCCCAAGCGTCATGATGTTGATGGTCTGGCCCGTACCCCAAAGGAGAATGACTGCGCTGAGCAATGCGAACGGGATGTTCATTACAACGATCAGAGCGCTGCGCCAGTCGCGAAGGAAGATCAGGACCATCAGTCCCGTAAGGCAAGCCCCTAACAGGCCCTCCGTGACCAGGCCGCGGATAGAGCTGGTGACGTAAGGGGACTGGTCAAATTCGAGGCGTACATCGACATCCTCCGGAACGACTTTCTTAAAGTCAGGCAAAGCTGCTTTCACGGCGTTGATCACGGCCAGGGTTGATGCGTCCGCGCGTTTGGTTACCGGGATGTAGACGGTGCGCTTTCCGTTGACATGGGCGTAAGCGGTGATCAGGTCCGTGCCACTTTCAATGGTGCCGATGTCACGAAGGAAGACGGTGGTCCCCGCAACGGGCCGGATGGGTGTGTTGAGAAGCTCCGGCAGATTGGCTCCGAGAGCGGCGTTGGTTCTCGCAATGCGGTTAAGCGTCCCGGTCCACATGTTTCCGGAGGGCATGACCAGGCTCGACTTGCTGACCGCTGAAATCGCCTCGTCGGGTGAGATGTGGTACTGCCGCAGTTTGTCCGGATTCAACGTGACCACGATCGTCCTTTGGTTTCCGCCGAACGGTGGGGGAGCCGAGACACCTGGCAGCGTTGCAAACAGGGGGCGGACACGATTCAACGCGAAATCCTGCAACTCTCCCTGCGAGCGGGTGTCACTGTTGAAGACGAGCTGGCCCACTGCCACGCTGCCTGCGTCGAATCTCGTGATGAACGGCGGCACGGTTCCGGGTGGCATGAAGGCGCGCGAGCGATTCACGTAACCCACGGTTTCCGACATGGCCTGGCTCATGTTGGTGCCCTCTTTGAACACCAGCTTCATGAGCGCCGCACCCTGTATGCTCTTGCTCTCGACCCGGTCGATGCCCGTGATGTAGAGGAAGTGATACTCGTAGTAATAGGTCAAGTAGCCTTCCATCTGCGCCGGGTCCATGCCTCCGTAAGGCTGGGCCACGTAAATTGCCGGATCGCCCACTTGGGGAAAAATGTCGATCGGCATGCGTTGGAGGGCGATGACGGCGCAAAGTGCCACTGCAATCAGGGCTACGACCACAGTGATCGGCCTGCTCAGGGCAGCGAGGACTAGGCGCATGCTCTTTTACTCCTTCCAGAGGTCATCGGCTTGCCTCGCCAACAAAGGGTTGAATGTCTCCAGCCGCAACGGCGACTCCAAGCAAGCTCCGCCAAACACCGAGACGGGCCAGGGCGTCATCGATCTCAGCTTGGGTAAGCAATCGCTGGGCTTCAGCGACTGCGTCGATATTACCCAGGCCCGACCGATATCGGGCGGTCGCTTGCTCAGTTGCCGTGCGCGCTGCCCTCACCTGGATCGGGGTATTCGCAGCCACCCTTCTGGCGCCGTCCAGAGTCGCTACGGCCGAGTTCCACTCGGCCTTCAGATCCGTCGCAATCTGTTGATACCTGGCGGTCTCAGCGCGAATCACGGCAGACTGGCCGGCCTCGCGCGCGCGAATGGCTGGAAGATCAAAAACAGGAAATGTGACCGTGAAGCCGAGGCCGTAGTTCTGGGTATTCGGAGCCAGACCGTTGAGTCCACCGAGGTTCGTTCCGTTGACTTCGGCCCCGGTTCCGCGTGCGTAGGCGGCACCCTGCAGGAAGAAGCGAGGAAAGTAGGATCGCTCGAGGATTCTCAGTTGCGATCTCAATTGCTCGACCACGGCGTTCTGCTCCACCGAGATGGGGTTCAAGGCCGTATTCAGCGCCGGTGCGGCTTGCTCGGGGGGCAGTTGAAGCAGCCTGGACGCCGAGACTGTGATCTGGGCAGGTTCGAGCCCAACGAACCGCGAGAGGTTCGCTTTGGCGACCTCAACGGCGCGCTGAGCCTGAATCAACTGAGTCCGGGCGGCGGCGAGTTCGGCTTCGGCACGTGATGCGTCCGCGCCTGGCCGCAATTGCGCGTTCACCAGCGCGCTGATCGTCCGGTGAAGTACCTCGGCGCGATCGACCCCGGCTTGCGCGGCACGAACCGTCTCTTGTGTGGCGACCAGCGTGACATAGGCGTCTGCTGCCGCTACTGTCACGTCGAATCGAGTCCGCTTAAGCGTGGCCTCGGTCCGTGTTCGCGCCGCCGCAGCCGAAGATTCGTTCGCCCGCCGCAGACCGAAGTCGAAAGGCTCCCATGTGACGAGGGTTCCGATCGCGCTACCCCAAGCACTTCCCAGGTTGTTCGTGCCGAGTACGGGGCCGGAAATGGAAGGAATAACGCCTTGTGGCAGTAGCATCCCGAACGCGTTATTCCGAGTCGCTCGATTCGCTTGCGCAAGCATGTCGACGCGGGGCAGATAAGCAGTCCGCGCCAGTTGAATGCCGGCCGCTGCGGCGTTTATCTGTTCCTGCGAGACCTGAATCGATGGATAATTACGCAGGGCGGCATCGATGGCTTGTGAAAGGGTCAAGCCAGCCGCTGGACTTGGCTGCTGCGCGTTGAGAACCGCGCCTGCGGCGAGTAGGATAGCCACCATTCTGCCTGTCTGCTCGAATCGGGTGTTTTGTCGGTTCTGCGCCATCGCTATCGTCCTTCCATCAATTCCCCGATGAACTCGCGCACCTTGGCCTTGGCCGCTTTCAAGGCTTTCCGGCCGAGCGGCGTGGCACGGTAAACCTTTCGCAGGGATTTCCCATCCCTGTGCTCTGACGCGCTGATGTAACCCTTCTTCTCCAGACCATGTAGCAGCGGATATAGGGTGCCGGGGCTGATTCGATAGCCGTGCCGGGCCAATTCTTCAGCCATTCCGAGCCCGAAGATCGGGCCTTCGACGGCGTGGTGCAGGATATGCAGCCGCATCAGCCCCGAATACAGATCCCGATCAACCGCCGGATCATCATAATCGGTTTTCGTCTTCTTCATTCGATTACGAGATGCAGTATATGGATTCCGGCTCTTCACTGTCAAGTGCGTTGGCAGCGCGTCTGTATAGCGGTCCCCGAAACCTGGACCAGGGAATCAGCCGAAATTCGGAGGAGTCGTGGACGCCGCAGAGACGATGCCGGCGGCGCGAAAACAGTGCCGTCCAAAGTTCAAGGCGCGGGTGGCGATTGAGGCGCTCCGTCGAGAGGGAACGCCGAGCCAATTGGGATCGCAGTTCAAGGCACACCCGGCGCAGATCCTCGGCGCTCACGAGAAGTTACCCACTTGCGCCCGTTTAGAGTGACCCACCGCAAAAGCGATCCTCGAAGAGACCGTGACCACGGCTCAGCGCGGCGGCTTGATTTACGCAGAGTTCCAGAAGGGCACCGGTCGGGTGGCGGTCAACCGCATCGCTCTCGGCCTGCGCGTGGCCAAATCCGAGCACACGGTGAACGAATCGGGCGAGATCGTGTTCAAGCAACCGGACAACGTCAACCGGATGGACGTGGTCGGCGCTAAGCTGCGCCAACTCGCCAAGTAATGACCGAAGCCCTGCGAGAAAAACAATGCTCAAACAATTCAATCAGGCCTTGCTCAAAGCTCTGAAGGCCAATGGCCGCTTGGCACGAAGCGTTAGCGACACCATCGTCTGGTTCAGCGCTGATGGCTCGGCCAACTCGGCGAGTGCGGCGCAGGACGGCCCGCCCCATCTCGCGCGCATCACCTGGAGCCACTTGGATGCTCATTTCGGCTTCTAGCAGGAACACCATGTCTACTGCCTGACGGCGCAGGTGAGCGACGTGGCCAAATGGCTTGCCGGAACACCCGATCTCTGCAAGCTCCCGGACAACCTGCACCGCTGGGGGCAGACGGAGCGTGGCCACAAGCTCACATTCGTCCTGCGCACTGCCGAGTATCAGCGTGCGATTGAGACTGGCAAGCTGGCCGCTCGTTCTGGCGACATCGTCGCCATGCACCGGTGGCTTGTGGCTTTCGGTGCATCGACCGCCGCATAGGTTGTCAGGTGTACCACCAAGCTCCCTGGGTGCTCAGCGTACCTTCCCGCCCGCTGAGTACTTGGGACGCTGCCCCAACGCCTGTGGCCTGTTTCGTTTCCTTTTGGGCCGCGGGCGTTGGGCGGCGAGTAGCAAGCTCTATCACAAAATAAAACGGCCATATCGCTTGACAAAGAGTGCCTTATTCAGTGATACTCTCAATATGACGACCTATCAAGCACAAGCATTAGACACGAAGGCGCTTAAGGCGCTGTATTCTACCGATCCAGTCGCCAAAATTATTTTAGAGGATTTTGGGGCAAGACAACGCAATCAACAGATTACAAAGCTCGACCAGCTATTGTTTCGCTTGAGCAACGCAAGGAAGAGCGTCTCGCGGGCTGACGCGATCAATGTTCTTCGCAGCCTAGACGACGCTGGCTGCGGGCGGTTCCTGACGGGTCGCAAGGGTCACCCTACGCGATTTGAATGGCAATATGATTTGGTGAGCGTTGCCAAGGCAGCCACAGGCGAGGTTCAGCAGGTTGAGGAGATTCAGCCCGCTCCTCAGACTGACAACGGCGACGAACCGATCATTGAGAAAGAATCTTTGCCGGAAGGTACAATCAAGCACACGTATCAACTGCGGGCCGATTGGCAGGTGACCCTGGCGCTTCCGTCTGACCTCACAGCGAGAGAGGCGGCACGACTGAGCGAGTTCATCAAAACGTTGCCGTTCGACGGGCAGGAGGCGTGAGAAAAAGCAGAGTACATAGCCAAGCTCCCGCGCGCGACGACACACGAGCACGCATTCGGGCGAAGCCCGCCGTACCGCAGCCAAAGCCTGTCCCACGCCGAAACCAGCCCGGAAACCTTTTAGAGGTGTGCCGTAAAAGGTAAAGGCGGCCAGAGATGCCGCCTGTTATTCGTACGCATCTTATTGATACGGTTTCGGATATTCTGGAGCCACCCTCCGGGCTTGAACCGGAGACCTGCTGATTACGAATCAGCCGCTCTACCAACTGAGCTAGGGTGGCTCTCTGCGTCTTCCGTATTTTAGCGTATTCCGCTTCTCTACGCGCGTCGGTGCTCACCCTCACCGGCTGACCTGGTGATGGCTGATTAGGACGGTCGCGACTTGCCCGCCGCCGGCTTACGCTCTGCTGCCCGCCGGTGCCAGATGCCCGATCGTTGCCTCGCTATTCGTTCCGGTTTCCCGCCGCTCCACCGCTGCCGTCGGCGCTAAAGCCCACGGCACCCGATGCGCCCGCCAGCAGGTTTTGCAGTAATAATGCCCCTGAACCGGCCAACTGGCATTGTCGTGAACGACGTCACACCAGACGTCCCCCATCTTCGACATCATTTTTGAAAGCCGTTGCATCCTGAGACCTCCTGGCCGATGCCCGGGATATCACTCGTGGGTGTTATCTCTTTCTTCGCCGGCATCGGACCCCTCAAATAGTTCGATGCAGATCCATCCCTGCCGGTTGCGGCCGAATCGTTTCGTCCGTGTCGTTTCGCCCGCTGCCGCTAACGGCGCTACGATGGTCGCGTGGGCAACTGGCGCACTTTCCTGTTCGCCTCTGTGCTGATTCCAGCGGCGGTTCCCGCTACAAAGCCGGTCTTCGAACTTCGGGGCAAAATCCTTCCCCCGGCGTCTTTTTCAGTCTCGCTATATAACTCAACAACGCCGTTCACCAGATCCCTGCTCACCGGCCCGGACGGCCAGTTCCGCCTTCGTGGTATACCGGCCGGCACCTACACTCTGTCGGCTTTCGCCCCCGGCAAGGGAGAAATGCGGCGTACCGTCGAGGTCGGGCCCGGCACCGCCGGCAAGCACGGCCGGATCGAGTTGACGTTAGACCTGGAGACCAGCCCCACTTCGCTTGCCGGCGGTGCCGGCCACACCGTCTCGGTTGGCTCGCTTTCCATCTCCGAATCGGCCCGCGGCGACTACGAGAAGGCCCAGCGTGAACTGGCAAAACCCGATATCCCGCGCGCCATCGAGCATCTGAAAAGCGCCGTCGGAAAGTCTCCGGCTTTCGTTGCCGCCTGGAATAATCTCGGCACCATCGCCTACCAGACACACAACTACGGCGACGCCGAAACCTACTTCCGGGAAGCCCTGCGCCACGACCCTGATTCGTTCGCTCCGCTGGTCAACCTGGGCGGCGCCCTATTGACCCTCGGCAACCTGGAGGAGGCGTGGAAGTACAACCTGTATGCCGTGCTGGCGCGTCCGGATGACGCCCTCGCGAATTCCCAACTGGGGATGACGTACTTCGCCCTGAATAATTACCCACTGGCTATTAAGTACTTGAACCGGGCCAAGCGCATCGACCCGGTACACTTCTCGTTCCCCCAACTCACCCTGGCCCAGATCTACCTGCGAATGGACAACCCTACCGCTGCTGCCACCGAGTTGGAGGACTTTCTCCACCGTCACCCGGATGCTCCCAATGCCGCAAAAATCCGCCTCCTGCTGGAGCGTATCCACACGGGCCAACACTCTCCCACTGGCGCCCCGCACGTTCGGTAACTCCTAACGGACGACACTGGCCGAAACCACTCCTGTCCAAGACGTTTGAACCGTTACCCTGTCAGCGATTCCAGTTCCGCCCACCTGGCGTAGAGTCTGTCCACCTCAGCCCGCGATCGTTGGACTTCGTCATAGCACTGGGTAAGCCGCACCGGGTCGGAAACCGTTTCCGGGGCCTGCAGGCGCGCTTCGGCTGCAGCCAGAGTCTGTTCGGCATCCAGAATCTTCGCCTCCATCTCGTTCCACTCCCGCTGCTCCAGGTAGGAAAGCTTCTTCTTCGGTCCGGCCGGCGCAACCCGCTCCCGGGATGCCGAGGCGCGAGCCGGCGCCAGGCCGGCCTGCTTTCTTCCAGCCTGCCACTGCTCCCACTGGCTATAGTCGGCGAAGATAGCCGCGCCTCCCTCGCCATCGAGCCCCAGCACCACGTTCGACACCCGGTCCAGCATGTAGCGGTCGTGCGTCACCAACACCAGGCTGCCGGGAAAATCGAGCAGGCTCTCCTCCAGCACTTCGAGCGTGGAGATATCCAGATCGTTGGTCGGCTCGTCCAGCAGCAGAACATCGGCTGGCTGCAGCATCAGCCGCGCAATTAGAACCCGCGCCTGTTCGCCGCCCGAGAGCCGCTCCACCGCCAGGTCGAGCTGGTCGTTATGAAACAGGAACCGCTTCGCCCAGCCGGCCACGTGAACCGGCCGCCCGCGATACTGTACCGTGTCGCCCTCCGGAGCCAGCGCGCGGCGCAGCGAGACGTTCATGTCCAGTTGCTCGCGTTCCTGGTCGAAATAGACCGCCCGCAGCTTGTCGGCCTTACCGATCGTGCCGCTATCGGGCGTCAGTTCTCCCATCAGCAGCCGCAGCAGCGTGGATTTCCCGCTGCCGTTGCCGCCCACCAGGCCCACCCGCACGCCGGGAGAAAGGGTGATGCTCAAATCGTGAAACAACTGGCGGCCGCCCATCGATTTCGCGATCTTCTCGCTCCACACCAGCCGTTTGGTACGCCGGTCCGTAGCCGTGAACTCGATCTGCGCGGTACCCGAAGCCGCCGAGGCGCGGGTGTTCATGACATCCAGTTCACTCATCATGCGGCCGGCTTCCGCGATGCGCGCGTTCGCCTTTGTGGTCCGCGCCTTGGCCCCGCGCCGCAACCACTCGATCTCACGGCGCACCCTGGTTTCCAGCGCCTCCTGCTGCCGCGTCTGCGCCAGCAGGAACTCTTCCTTCTTTTCAAGAAACCGGCTGTAGTTGCCCTCCACCGCCAGCAGCCCACCCGGATAGCCGCGGTTGATCTCGATCATCCGGGTGGCCACATTCTCCAAAAAATAACGGTCGTGGCTCACCACCACACAGGCGAATGGAGCCGACGCCAGCAGCTTTTCCAGCCATAGAATGCCTTCCAGGTCCAGATGGTTGGTCGGTTCGTCCAGCAGCAACAGATCGGGCGCCCGCACCAGTTCCCGGGCAATCGCCAGCCGTTTGCGCCAGCCGCCGGAAAGCGAGCCCGACGCGGCTTCGGGATCGGTGAATCCCGCCCGGCCAAGTGTCACTGGAACTAGCGCCTCGGCATCATCCGGCGCCGCCTCTTCCAGAATTTGCCTCACGCTCTTTTCCCACGCGAACACCGGCTCCTGCGCCACGTAACCGGCGCGAGTCTGCTTGCGCACCGACACCGATCCGCTATCGGGCTGCTCATCGCCCGCCAGAATACGCATCAGGGTTGTCTTCCCCGAGCCATTTGGGCCGATCAGTCCCAGCCGCTCGTTGTCGGCGATCGTCAGCGAAATATCTTCGAAAAGCGGACGCGTCGAGTAGGACTTGCTGACCGCGTCACAAACCAGAAGGACGGCCATCGTCGCTTTCATCGTAACAACTCCCCCACAAAACCCCGATATACTGTTCTCCAAATGGCTACTCGAATCTCCCGGCGTCAACTCGGCATCGCCGCTGTGGCGGCCTCGCGGCTGGCCGAAGCCCGGCAGGCGGAACAGGCTCCAAAATATCGAAGCGCCCTGGACGCCTTCGAATCGAAGGTCGACCGCCGGCAATTCGACCCTATCGCCTGGACCCGCTCGCGCTACCCGCAGGCGCCGCTCCGAATGACCTTCCGCGCCGTGGACCGCCGCCAGGCCGAACTTTGGCAAAAGCGCCTGCGCCTGAAACTTACCGAGCTATTAGGGGGCTTTCCCGTCGAGCGCGTTCCCCTGCGGCCCACCGTTCTAGAAGTACGGCAGTTCCCCACCTACCGCCGCGAGAAATTCATCTTCGAGAGCCGTCCGGGCTCCATGGTGCTGGCTTACCTGTTAACGCCGGCGAACCGCACCGCGCCCCATCCCACCATGGTCTGCGTTCCCGGTCACGGGCGCGGCGTGGACGACATCGTCGGCATCGATGAACATGGGCGCGACCGTACCGGTAAAGCCGGCTACCAGCATGACTTTGCCATCCAGGCCGTGGAGCACGGCCTGGCCGCCGTGGCCATTGAACCCATGGCGTTCGGGTGCCGGCGTGATGCCGCGGCCATTGCTAAGGGGCTCGGAAACAGCGTCTGCCAGCCCACCGCGGGCGCGGCGCTGCTGTTGGGCGAAACCATGATCGGCTGGCGCGTGTTTGACGTCATGCGCACCATCGATTGGATTGAGACCCGCAAGGAACTCGACGCCACCCGCATCGGCTGTATGGGTATCTCCGGCGGCGGCACTTGCACCACGTTCTCGTCCGCGCTGGAGCCACGCATCAAAGTAGCCTATATCTGCGGTTACCTGAACACGTTCCACGATTCCATCTTCAGCCTCAGCCACTGCATCGACAACTACGTTCCCGGCGTTCTTAACTGGGCCGAAATGTACGACATCGCCTCGCTCATTGCGCCCCGGCCGCTGTTTGTCGAATCGGGGGAGAGGGACAACATCTTCCCCATCGCCGCCAGCCGCGCCAGTTTCGGCCGCGTGCAAAAAGTGTATGGAATCTTTGGCGCCGCCAGCCTGTGCCAGCAGGAGACCTTCGACGGGCCGCACGAATTTTGGGGCCGCCGCGGTCTCCCTTTCTGCGCAAGTCATCTGGGCGCTGCCTGAACCTCAGGGAGGATTTATGCGATCTGTGTTGGCCGTCTTGTTCGCGCTCGCCTCGACGCTGCTTGCTTTCGCCCAGCCGCCCTCGGAAATGCCGCCGCCATCGGTGCGCGCCACCGGCGAAGCCACCGTCAGCGTCCCGCCCGATCGCGTTGAGATCCGCGTCGGGGTTGTAACCCAGGCTCCCACCGCCCAGGCAGCCGCGGAAAACAACGCGCGCCAGTTTACCCAGGCGCTGGCCGATCTTCGCGCCGCCGCTGGTCCGCAAGCCCAGGTGCGCACCGTCAGTTACTCGCTCAACCCGAACTATCGCTACCCGCGGGACGGCGGCACGCCCGCCATCACCGGCTACACCGCTACCAACATCGTGGAAGTGCGGTTGGACGAGATCGGCCGCGCGGGCAAAGTGGTTGATGCCGCTACCCGGTCCGGAGCAAATACGGTGCAAAGTGTTCAGTATTCACTCAGAAACGAGCAGCATGCCCGCTCGCAGGCCCTGCGGGAAGCCACACTCCAGGCTCGGGCCAATGCCGAGGCGATGGCCGGCGCGCTCAATGTCCACCTGGGAAACACACTGTCGGTCACCCAAGGGGAACCGATGATGATCCGGCCGCTGGCGCAGGCCATGCGCGTAGCGGCCAGCCCGGAAGCGGGCGCGCCTACGCCGATGTCGGCTGGCACCATCGACGTGCGCGCCTCGGTCACGTTGATTGTGGCAATCGCCGGACGGCCGTGACGTGCGCTCTAAAACGGGATGCAGGCAAGCCCTGCGGCCGGCTTGCGGCGTGGCGCCGATCGCAGGCGCCGCAGGTGCGCGTTTAACTCACTCAACGATCCGAAAAAGCCGCTGAAGCGCGGGTCCAAACGCCCGGGAGAGCGCCGCCTCTGACGAAAATCGCGCGGCTGGAACGTATCGGTTACCGCCACCACCGCCGTCCCCATCGGACGGTACTCGTGCGTGCCTTCAGCCCAGGCTACTTCGTCGTCAATCCAGAGCGCAAATCCCATCCACCCCCCTACTGCGACAGCTTGCGGTAGATTTCCAGGCTGCGGCGGCCCTCGGCGGTATCGCCCAGAACCTTGGCCCGCCATTCGAACAGACGCGGAAAGTACAAGCAGGCGAACACAGGGATGCCGTCATTTGCCGGAATGGGGAACCGTTCCAGCAGCGGCCGGGCTTCGCCAAGGGCACCGCTCTCCACCAGCGCGGACGCCAGCAGCGCCCTCTCCGCGCCGCTGCCCGCGGGCTCCAACTGGGCCACCAGGCTCCGCAGAACCGGCACGGCTTCCCGCGGCTCATGATCCAAAAGCAGCGCGTACGCAACTGAGCTCATCCTCAGAACAGCCGCTTGTGGACCGGGAAAGGTCTTTCCGGCACGCTGCTCCCACTCGGCCGCCCCCGCCGGCGGCTGGCACAAGAAGGCTGTGACTGCCGCGATCACACGCGCCGCACCGTCGCCTCCCGCGCCACGGAGGGCCTGCTGTGCCTGGGCGAGCGCCTCCGGACGCGAATCCGACACGATCGCCCACAGCGCCCTCTGACCATGTGCCAGCGCCGCAACCGTGTCTTGCCCGTACAGCGCCTCCATCTCTCGCAGAGCCTGTTGCCGCCGCCCGGAGATGTACAGCCACTGTGCCTGGGTCAGGCCAATGCGCGGGTCCTTCGCGCGCTCGCGAAATTCGACATAGCGGCTCATCACCGCATCGGCGCCCGTTAGGTCTCCCGTCATCAGGCGCGCCCAGGCGGCTTTGAGCAACGACCCGGCGCCGAGAAAAGACGGCTTCATCCGGTTTGCCCGGAGATAAGCCGCTTCAGCCTCCGCGAAAGACCCGAAGTAGAATTCGATATCGCCCGCCGAATCGTCGGCATTGGGATTCGACGGATCGGCAGCTTTCCAGCCCGCGACGGCCCGCTCAGCGCCGGACTTATTCCCGGCAAAAGCCTCGGCATAGGTGAGCTGGTTCCAGGCGGCGGAATTCTTTGGATTGAGCCGCGCCGCCTGCCAATAAAGCCGCGCCGAGGAGGTGAATGCACGGCTGCGATAGGCCTCCGCCCCCAGCTCGAGTAGTTTTTCCGCGTCCTCGCCGCAATATTCCAGCACGGCCGACGCAGCCCTGTCCAGATTCGCCTGCTCCCCCGCGCCAAGGGCTGCCCGGAAGCCGATCTGCGCCTCTTCGGCATCGCCCAGCTTTGCCCGCCGCGCCTTTGCCAGAACCCGCTCCACGCCCTCCTGATCGCCCATCGCGCTTTTCAACCGCAATAACTCCAGATACGCGGGACCGAAACCAGGATCGGCCTCAATCGCCTGCTCCAATAATTCCACGCCGGCCTGTGGATCTTTTCGCCCGCCGGCTTCGCTCCAATCGCGCAGCGCCACTGCGCGAGCTTCGGGGAACATCCGCAGCCGCCGTATGCCTGCCGATCGCGAAATCGCCGTCGCGGCAGCCACCAGCGTATCGGGAGTATAGGTTCCGTCGACCACCGGCCGCACCTGCCGCGCCGACGGCCGCTCGACGAAGCTGTAAACCTGCACTGTGCCTTCGCGCGCGATGTAATAACCCGAAATCACCTCGCCCGCGCCGGTAGCGATCGCATCTCCCGTCGTTGCCGCCGCCATCACCCGCGTTCCGCCGGCCAGTTGATAGCGGGCCACGGCGGCCAGCGCCGTTCCCATCCAGTCCGCCCGGTGGTCTCCGGAGAGGTTTTCAAATGGCAGGACGGCGATCGCTCCCGGCGCGGGCGTCTCCCGCCGGCGGCAGCCGGGAATCACCAGGGTCAACAGCAAGCAGAATACAAGGACACATCGAGTTTCGCTAAAGAACACGCGGCTCCCACGCCAGCAGTTGCTGAAATTCCGGCAAGTCCTGCAGTTTTGCGAACTCCGGATCCGCTTTCAGTCTAGCGCGGTCCTTGAAGCCTTCCTCAAGCGCTTTCCTCACATATAGCAGCGCGCGGTCGTAATTGCCCACCTTGGCATACAATTTGGCCAGATAGTAGTGATACTTGGCCACTTCCTCCAGGTTGCGCTGCTGCAGCATGACTCCCTGCGTGCCGCGGCGTTCGAAGACTTCCGGATCGAGCGCCAGCGCCTGCTGGTAGGCCTCGACGGCGTCCTTATATTTTTTGCGGGCGAAGTATGCCGTGCCCATATTGCCGTAAATCGATGCCGCTCCCGGCGAAATTTGAATGGCCTTTTTATAATATTTAATCGCCTTGCGGAAGCTACGCTTCGAATAGTACACCGTCCCCAGGTTATTCAACCCTTCGGCATACCGTGGATTGATCCGGATCGCCCGTTCGTAATGACGTTTTGCGCTGTCAATTTCGCCCAACTGGTGGTAGGCGATTCCGGTCTTGTTCCAGATTGCAGCGGTGTCCTGGGGAGCTTTCTTGTAGGCGTCGATCGCCTCGCGGAAGCGTTTGTGCGCCATGAAGATGTCACCCCGCATTTCCCAACTGAGGGCACTCGGGTCAGGAAGCGATTGAGCGGTGCGGGCAGGCTGGAGCTGATCGGAACTTGCCCGCGCACCGGTGCAAAGTAACACGAAAGACGCAAAACCGATGAACGAACGGGAAACCATGACGGCCTCCTTACAACCTACTTAAATATATCGCGAATACGCCCGAACAGACCCTTTTTCTTCTTCGGCTGTTCCGGCGGCTGTGGCGGTGGCTGAACGGGAATCGCCACGCTCATCGGCGGACGGTTGATCATCGCCGGCGGGCTGCCAGCGCTCTGCACCGGAACCGTTGCCGCCGGCGCCGCGCCCGTGGCCGGCTCCACTGGCTGGGTATCCCATCCGGCCACCTGCATCGACCCGCCTCCGCCGTGTACGTGGCACATCGCTACCGGCTGCGTACCGGCAATGAACTCCTCCGCCCGCCGCGTTGGGCATGCCGAAGTGGCTAATTCGCCCGAGGTTGGATCGATCTCCACCGAGACGACACCCTCGGGAGGGTCGAACGGCTTGGGATTGCGGTATTCACGGTATTGCGCCGCCCTCTTCATGAACTCGGCCCAGATCGGCAGCGCCGAGTGCGCTCCTTCAAGATGCAGTTCCTCGTTGTCGTCGAAGCCCACCCACACCACGCAGATCAGCTTGGAGGTGAAACCGGCAAACCAGCCGTCGTGCGACGTGCCGGTCTTGCCCGCCGCCGGCAGGTTAAACCCGCGCGCACGCACCCCGGCTCCGGTCCCGCTGCGCAACACCTCTTCGAGCAGATCCACCATCAGGTAGGCCACCCGCGGATCAAGCACTTGCCGCTTCACCGCCCTGTACTCGTAAATACTCTGGCCGCGGTCATCCCGAATGTACTTGATCCAGTTCGGCTTTACGTAGAGGCCCTGGTTGGCGAATATCGTGTACGCCCCGGCCACCTCGATCGGCGTCACTTCGTAAGCCCCCAGCGCGATGGCCGGCGTCGCCTGGATGTTGTAGTTCATGCCGGCCTTCTTGGCCAACTCTTCCACTGCGCCATAACCCACCATCTCGGCCAGTTTCACCGTCGGCACGTTCATCGAATCGGCCAGCGCTTCCCGCACCGTCACCAACCCGTGGAACTTCGACCGGAAGTTGTTCGGTTCGTACGGCTTATTGTCGAACCAGAAGGTGGTCGGCTCATCCACCAGCGTCGATGCCGGCGTAATGACCCGCGCCGCGCCTTCGAGCGCCGTGTTCAGCGCCGCCGCATAGACGAAAGGCTTGAACGCCGAACCGGGCTGACGCTTGGCCAGTGCCCGGTTGAGCTGGCTGGCTCCATAGTTCCGGCCGCCAATCAGCGCCTTGATTTCGCCGGTCTGCGGGTCGAGCGCCACCAGGGCCGCCTGGGCCTCCGGTACCTTCGGGTTCCGCGCGCGGCGGCGCGCCAGCGCAGCGTCGGTCTCGGCCAGCCCGACCCGTACGGCTTCGGCAGCGGCACGCTGCAGGTTCACATCGATCGTGCTGTATATGCGATAGGAGTTCGCCTGGAAGTCCTTGTCCTGGAACTGGTCCTGAACCTCCTCGTTCACCAGGTCCACGAAATACGGAGCATCGGTCGCCTCCATGCCCGAATGGGCCAGCACCAGCGGCGACGCGGCCGCTTCGGCATACTGCTGGTCGCTGATAAAGCCGTTCTCCCGCATCAGCCCGAGAACTACGTTGCGCCGGTTGCGCGCCCTCTCCGGCCGGCGGAATGGGTTGGTGGCCGATGGCGCATGAATCACGCCCGCGATGGTCGCCGCCTCGGGCAACGTCAGCCGGGAGATGTCCTTACCAAAAAATACCTGCGCCGCTTCGCCAAAACCGGAGATGCCAAAACTGCCCCGTTGTCCCAGCGGCACCTGGTTGGCATAAAACTCGAAGATCTCTTCCTTGGTCAGCCGCTGCTCCAGTTGCAGCGTGATCATGATCTCCGCCAGTTTGCGCCGCCAGGTGCGCTGCATCCGCTCGTCATCAAGCCACACCAGCCGCGCCACCTGCATGCTCACCGTCGAGGCGCCCTGGGCATTCTTACGCTCCTTGACATCGATGTAGGCGGCTTTCAGCACACGCAGCGGATCGAAGCCGGAGTGCTGGAAAAACCGCTTGTCCTCGGCCGACACCACGGCATCCACCAGCACTTTAGGTATGTCGGCGAACTTCACCAGCCGGCGCTTCTCCCGCTTGCGGTCGAACAGATTGGTTACCAGTTCCGGCTCCAGCAAGTACTGCGTCCGTTCGGTGTTGTCCCGCAGGGAAATGATGCCGGCTACCCGGTTGCCGTTCACCTTGATCACCCCGGCTTCGTTATCGAAATAGGAGTCCGGACCGGGAAAGATCTCGACCGCGTCCGGCCGCACGTGATACCACCCCATGCGATTGGAGCGCGATTCACTGTATCCGCTGCGGCGCAGTTGGCTGACGATTTCGGCTACCGTCGTCTCATCGCCCATGCCGATGGTTCGCGGCGCCGCGAAGATTTTCGAAGTGTTCGGGAAGACACCGGTCGCCAGCCGCTGTTCGATCAACCGGGAAAACTTTACATAGTAGTAGGTGAAAACTCCGCCGCTAAGGATCAGTAAAGCCACCAGCGCCGCCACCATCGTCTTGCCGGCTGGGTGCAGGAGAAAGCGAACCAGGGGTGCTCTATTGCGGACTTGTACACGAACCGCCACGTTTGATAATTCCTATAACCGCACTACGCAACTATTCTCTCACGCGTTCGCGTGCCCCAGGTCACTCGCCCATTACTTTGATAATCAAGCGCTTGGGCCGCTGGCCATCAAATTCGGCATAGTAAACCTGCTGCCACGGGCCAAAATCCAGCCGCCCGCCGGTCACCGGAATCATGACCTCATGATGAATCAGCAGACTCTTCAGGTGGGAGTCCCCGTTCGTCTCACCGGTCCGGTGGTGCCGGTAGTCTTCCCGGAACGGCGCCAGTTTCTCCAGCCACTGGTCGATATCGGAGATCAATCCGTCTTCGGCATCGTTCACATAAACGCCGGCCGTAATGTGCATGGCTGAAACCAGGATCATGCCTTCCTTGATCCCGCTTCCGGCCAGCGCCTTTTCCACTTGGGGTGTGATGTTCACGTATTCGCGGTGTTTGCTGGTTTGGAAAGTGAGGTATTCGGTGTGGAACCGCATGGCACTTCCCAGCATACGCGAGCCGGAAAGGCTCTATCGCGAGGCATTCGGGTGGAAGTGAAGGTCAACCGTATATAGCGGCAGGTCGATCCGCACAAAGTAAGCGGCCTCCAGCTTCAGCTTTCCTGGCGACTGTGTCACCTTAACCTGGTCCGGACTGACGGGTAACCCCAGCCTGGCCGCCTCGTTTGACACATCCACCTGCAGCATCGCGGGGGTGCGCGAAAGACTTTGATCGGCCGCTACCGTATCTTCCAGCGCTCCCTGAAACTGCCAGTTCCGGTAGTAGGAAGGAATCAACAGCACCCCAAACGCCACCAGCGCCACCAGAACCGCAATCCCAGCCGCCATCCGGATCTTCAATACCTTGTCAGCTCCTTCCAGATGTCCTCATGGGGTATCCAGTCCGCGCCCTCGTGCCCGGTGATCTGCACTTCGGGTACCTTCAGTGTCCCATGTCCGTACGGGCAGATGTATTCGGTTTGTGGTTTGCCGAACTGCAGCATGCTCTCCCACGAGCCGGTCTCCACCGGCATCCGCAGCCGCCGCAGGCAGATCCGGCAGCGGTAGCGCTGGTCCCAGATCGCCAGGTAAACCACGCCAACGGCGAAAAGTCCGAAGACCAGCACTGTCAACGTGTAGTCAAGATCGTGCAGGAACGGCGCGGGCTGGTTGTTAATGCGGATATCAGGCGGCGGGAACCACCTAAGAACAAGATTCCACAACGCGGCTAAAGCGACAGCCGCTACGGCCAGTTTTGCCGTAAGGTATCCCCAATACCTCATACGCTCTTAGATTCGCGCCGGTGCCCGGGAGTTCCAAAACCGGCATCTTATCTGCGAAACAGGTTGCGGGCCAGAAATAAGACGTTGGCCGGGCGCTCCGCCAGCCGGCGCATGAAATAGGGATACCAGGCGTCACCGTAGGGAACGTATAACCGCAACTGGTAGCCTTCCGCGATCAACTTTCGCTGCAGGTCGCGGCGAATTCCATACAGCATCTGGAACTCGAAGCGATTCTTGCGGATGGCGTACTGTTCGGCGGCGGCCATCGCCCCGCCCACCATGCGCGGATCGTGGGTGGCGATGCCCGGATTCACTCCGCGCCTCATCAGCAGCCCCGTCAACCGGAGGTAATTGCGATCGACCTCCGCTTTGGTGGGAAATGCCACTCCGCCTGCTTCATTGTATGCACCCTTGCACAGCCGTATCGGGATCGCCTTGGCCGAGAGCCGTTCGATGTCTTTCGCGCTACGCCGCAGGTAAGCCTGAACTACCGCCCGCGCATTGCCGAACAGGGTGTGCACCTCTTCCACCAGCGCCAATGTCCGATCCACGCTGGTGGACTCTTCCATGTCGATCTCAACCCCGGTCCCGGCCGCCTTCGCATGCTCCGCCACGCGGAAAACGCTCTCCCGCGCTTCCCGCTCGAACCTTTGGATGCCGAACTGCGACAGCTTGATCGACACCGTTGCCTGCAACCGCCGCTTCGCAACCTGCTCCAGCGCCGCCAGATAGGCATCGCAAGCGGCCGCCGCCTCTTCGCGCGAACTCACGGCTTCTCCCAGGTGATCGAGCGTCACCAGGTGGCCGGTTTCGTTCAGCCGCCGGCAGACCGCCAATTCTTCCTCCAGCGTCTCCCCGGCCACGAACCGCCGGGTCAACCTTCGCGCCGGCGGCGAAGTCTCCATCCATCCTCGAAGCGTCTTCTGCCTCGACAGATATATCAACAAGCTTCGAACCATCGCCGTTCTACCCGCCCCCCGAGCTTAATACTGCAAGGTACGTTCCATACTCCGCAGCAGATCATCGACCTGTGGCAGCACCTCCGCCTCCAGGCCCGGGTTGTAGCCAATCCAGGTGTCCTTGGCGGCTACCCGCGCAATCGGCGCATCCAGTGAATCGAACAGTTCCTGGGCAATCCGTGCCGCAATCTCCGCTCCATATCCGAATGACAGCACGTCTTCGTGCGCTACCACCACCCGGTTCGTCTTCCGTACCGAACGCCGGATCGCCTCCCAGTCATAGGGGGCTAGCGTCCGCAGATCCAACACCTCCACCCGCAAGCCCGGGCTGCGCTGTTCCAGTTGCGCCGCCGCCTGCAACGACTTTTGCACCAGCGCGCCATAGGTCACCACCGTCAGGTTGTCGCCCGTCTTGGCTACTCGCGCTTTGCCGAACGGAATCATATATTCCGGGCCCGGGTGCGGAGAGCGGTTGTAAGGCTCCCGGTACAGCTTCTTGTGCTCCAGAAACAACACCGGATCTTCACAGCGAATCGCGGTGCGTAAAAGCCCGCAGGCGTCCAACGCGGTCGCGGGAAACACCACCCGCAATCCCGGTATGTGGGTGAACGACACCTCTCCGCACTGGCTGTGATAGATGGCTCCGCCGGACAGATAGCCTCCAACCGCTACCCGGATCACCGCCGGCGCCGCAAACTTTCCGTTCGAACGCCAGCGCATGGTCGCCAGCTCGCTTCGCAACTGCATCATCGCCGGCCAGATGTAATCGAAAAACTGCACCTCGGCCACCGGCTTCAAGCCTCGCGTGGCCAATCCGATGGCACGCCCGACAATGCCCGCCTCAGCCAGCGGCGTGTTGAAACTGCGGCGCGATCCGAAGCGGCTCTGCAAACCCTGTGTGGCTTTGAACACGCCGCCTTTGCCCTTTACTTCCTTCAGATTCGCTTCCCGGCTGCAATCGGCCACATCTTCACCGAAGACCAGAATGCGGGAATCCCGCGCCATCTCCTCGCCAAGCGTCAGATTGATCGCGTCCACCATCGTGCGTGGAGCGCCCTGAAAAACCGCCGCCGTCTCAAATGCCGGCGAAGCCGGATCCACTTTGTCCGAATACAGGTGCCGGTATATCGAGCCTTTCGCCGGCGCGTCGGCCGCCAGCGCCTGGTCGGCCGCTTGCTGGATCTCCTGATCGACATCGTAGGTCAGGTTGCGCACACCCTGGGTATCGGTGTGTCCTTCTCGAATCAGCCATTCAGGAAAGCGCGAGATCGGATCTCGAGCCGCTTCGGCCTGCCTCTCGGCTGCCGTCTTGTACGCCCGTTCGTCATCGGATAGCGAATGGGAATACGGCCGGATGACGTGCGCGTGCAGCATGGCCGGACCTTTGCCGGAGCGAACATGTTCGACCACGTCGCGCGCCGCCCGCCAGGAGGCATTGAAGTCCGTGCCGTCCACTTCCCGTCGCAACAGACCGGGAAATCCGCTCGCCAGCCGGCTCACGCTCCCCCCCGCCGTCTGGCGCTCGATCGGAACCGAAATCGCGTACCCGTTATCTTCCACCAGGAACAGCACGGGAAGATGGTCCAGGCAGGCCAGGTTCAGCGCCTCCCAGAACTCACCTTCGCTGGTGGCGCCTTCGCCAGTCGCCACCAGCGTGACCTCATCGCTGGTGGCGTTCAGATACCGGCAGCCATGGGCACACCCCACGGCCTGTAGAAACTGCGTCCCGGTGGGGGAAGACGAGGTGACAATGTTCAATTCCTTGTGCCCCCAGTGCGAGGGCATCTGCCTGCCACCCGAATTAGGGTCCGCCGCCGCGCCCACCGCGCCCAGCAGCATCTCGAGCGGTGTCATCCCTAGCGCCAGGCACAGTGCCCGGTCGCGGTAGTAGGGGTAAATCCAATCGTGGCCCGGCCGCAGAGCCATCCCCATCGCCACCCCGATGGCCTCATGGCCAGCGCCGCTGATCTGAAAGAAAATCTTACTCTGCCGCTTCAATAGGACTTCGCGGTCGTCTAGCCGCCTGGCGGTATACATCAGACGAAAAGCCCGGAGCAAAGTCTCGCGGTCGGGTACGGCCGCCCGAGTGCTGATCTCGGTGGTAACCTCGATCGGTCTCTCAGTCCCCATTCCTCGTACTCCCACTGCAAGTTTAACTTAAGCGGTTCGTAACCTTGCGCCTCGGCGGCGGCGGTTCCTAAAATGAAAGCTAAGTAACCGTCCGCGGCCACGTCCGCCAATTTCGCAAAAGGACCACACCATGGCAATGACAGCAGGAGCGGGACTGGAAGGCGTTGTCGCCGCCGAGTCGGAGATTTGCTTCATCGATGGCCAGGCCGGCATCCTCGCCTATCAGGGATACGACATTCATACCCTGGCCGGCAACGCTACTTTCGAGGAGGTGGTTTACCTTCTCTGGACCGGCCGGCTGCCCGCCCGCTCCGAGCTCGACGAGCTCAAGCGCGAACTGGTCCTTCAACGGCCGTTGCCGCCTCCGGTGATCGAATTCCTTAAAACGGTCCCCGGCGCGCCGCCCATGGACGTGCTTCGCACCGCCGTTTCCCTGCTGGGCTTGTACGATCCGGAAGTCAAAGCCAACTCCCCCGAAGCCAATGGCCGCAGGGCGATCTCGCTCCTTGCCAAGACCTCCACCCTGGTCACCACCTTTGATCGTCTGAGAAAGGGCGTTCACCTCGCCGAAGGCGGACCCAAACTCGGCTTTGCCGCCAATTTCCTCTGTTGCCTCACCGGCAAGCGCCCCGATGATGTGATGGAGCGCGCCCTCGACGTCGCTCTCATCCTCCACGCCGATCACGAATTCAACGCCTCCACCTTTGCCGCCCGCGTCACCGCGGCGACCCTCTCCGATATTTATTCGGCGGCAACCTCGGCCATCGGCGCCCTTAAAGGACCGCTGCACGGCGGCGCCAATGAGGACGTGATTCGAATGCTGCTCGAAGCCGGCAACGCCGAGCGCGCCGTTCGCATGGTGCGCGATCGCCTGGCGATGAAAAAGAAGATCCCCGGCTTCGGCCACCGGGTCTACCGTACCGAAGACCCCCGCGCTACCCATCTCCGCGTGATGTCGGAAGAGTTGGGCCGCCGCACCGGCCACCTGGATCTCTATCACAGCTCAAAACAGGTCGAAGAGACGGTGAAGGCCGAGAAGAAACTCAACCCCAACGTCGATTTCTACTCCGCGTCCACCTACTACTCGCTGGGAATTCCCGTCGATCTGTTCACGCCCGTTTTCGCCATCAGCCGCATGTCCGGCTGGACGGCTCACATCCTCGAACAATATCGCAACAACCGGCTGATCCGGCCCCGCGCCGATTATCGCGGCGCGGCGGTGGGCCGGCCCTGGACCGCCATCGATCAACGCTAAATGTACGATCTATCCTTCTTCCGCTCGAATCTGGACGAAATCGCCGCTGGCCTGGCGCGCCGCGGCTTCCAGCTCGATACCGATGAGTTCCGCCAGCTTGACAACCGCCGCCGGACGGCTTTGACGCAAGCCGAATCGCTCAAGGCCAGCCGCAACGCCGCCACCGCCGAGATCGGCAGCCTGCGCAAGCAGGGCATCGACACCGCCGCCCAGCAGGTCCGCGTGCGCGAGATGGGCGAACAGATCACCGCACTCGACGAGCAGGCCAAGGCTATCGACGAGGAGTTCCGTCAGGCCCTGGCGCGCGTGCCCAATACGCCCCACGCCTCGGTTCCCGCCGGCCGCGACGAGCGGGATAACGTTGAAGTGCGCCGCGTTGGCACGTCCCCTTCGTTCGACTTCCAGCCAAAAGCCCACTGGGACCTCGGCCCCGAACTTGGAATTCTCGATTTTGATCGAGCGGCGAAAATTACCGGCGCACGCTTCGCCGTCTACTGGGGTCTCGGCGCACGCCTGGAGCGCGCTCTCATCAACTTCATGCTCGATGTTCACACCGGCCAGCATGGATATACCGAGGTGCTGCCGCCGTTCATGGTGAACTCGACCAGCCTTTTCGGCACCGGCCAGCTACCCAAGTTCGCC
The DNA here is from genome assembly GCA_020854055.1 of Bryobacterales bacterium. Classification (GTDB taxonomy): domain Bacteria; phylum Acidobacteriota; class Terriglobia; order Bryobacterales; family Bryobacteraceae; genus JADZGD01. The sequence goes on from JADZGD010000143.1 coordinate 29,929, forward strand.
GCGGACCTGTTCAAACTGGAATCCAGCGACTACTGGCTCATCCCCACCGCCGAAGTTCCGGTGACCAACCTGTTTCGCGACGAGACGCTCGACCTCGAACGCCTGCCTTACAGCCTTTGCGCCTTTACGCCCTGTTTCCGCAGCGAGGCAGGCTCCTACGGCCGCGATGTGCGCGGCATCATCCGCCAGCACCAGTTCCAGAAGGTGGAGCTGGTGAAGTTCGCCCGCCCCGATCAGAGCTACCAGCAGTTGGAGCAGCTCACCGCCGACGCCGAGGATATCCTCCGGCGGCTCGGGTTGCCCTTCCGCACCGTCGCGCTGTGCGCCGGCGACATGGGCTTTTCCTCGGCCAAAACCTACGACATCGAAGTCTGGCTGCCCGGCCTGAATGGCTATAAAGAGATCTCCTCGTGCTCCAATTTCGAGGCGTTTCAGGCCCGCCGTGCCGGAATTCGCGCCAAATCCGGTAAGTCCAAGGCGGAATTTGTTCACACGTTGAATGGAAGCGGCCTCGCCGTGGGGCGTACCTGGGTTGCCATTGTGGAGAACTACCAGCAAAAAGACGGCACGGTCGTCATACCGGAAGTCCTGCGGCCTTACCTCAATGCGGAACGGCTCACCCGCTTCTCGCTGGCCTGAACCGCCGCCGCTGTTTCACCGGACTGCCAGCCCGTCCACGTCGACAAAGCAATCCTCGGCCTGAGCCTGCTTTTGCGCGAGAACCCGGATCACCACCCGGTGCGCGCCCTCCTCCAGGGGAAATACCTTCCTTTGGCGCCACCGGACGGCCTTGGAATACTGGTCCACCACCTGCTCCCGTCCATCGATCGCGATGGATGCCTGGCCTCGGTTCGGCGCCCCTGTGTAGATCCAGGTCAACTCCCGGCCGTGGAAACGGAGCTCAACCGTGCAGAGCTTGCTGGCGCAGTAGGTGACGGTCCCCGCCAGTGGCTCGGCAAACTGGTGATCCCGAATCCAGGGGCCGTCAAAAGCAAGATGTTCGTCCGAATCGTCGTAGGCGCCCTTTTCCACCGCCAGCAGGTGCGCCTGGTAGATCCGGTAGGCTTTGGAAGATGGCACATCTTGGTATTCGCTGCGCAGCCGCCACAGCCGCATGGCGCCCGAATCGGCCACCTTTTCGGCAAATGCCGCCAGGAACTGGGACGCCGGAACAATCATCACCCGTGCCGGATCGGCTGGCGCAATGAACCAGGTGATTTTCCAATGGTTGAACAACCGGAGGGCTTCAAGCGGGCCCGTCAGCCGCCGTATCTCCCACACGAACGTGTTGCTGTGCCAGGTATTGGTGTACGGCGTGCCCCGCAGCTCGCCGATTGCGTTGTCCTCAAAGAACGCCACCCGCGGATCGGCCTCGCCCATCCGGTTGATCCGCGCGACCAGCGCCCGCGTTGGAGCCCCCTCGGTCAGGTACGCCTGCTTCGCTCCGGCATCGAACGGGTTCAACAGGAAGTCCTTGTGATACCAACTGGACGACGATATGAAGTAGACATTCAGCAGTGTGATCCCTACCACCAATACCCCCATCACCCTTCCCAGCAACCGGTCCGCCCCATACAGCCGGCTCCAGCCGATTCCAATCACCAGCGCCAGCAGGGGTAGCGCAGGAAAGACATAGCGCAGGTACGCCTGGCCCAGGAACGTCGCCACCCAGCCCGTCACCGCGACACCCAGCGCCACCCGCCCCAGTCTCGAGCGGGCGCCGATCAGCCCCAGGACCGCTACCGGCAGCAGCCACAGCCACCCGAATCCAAGCGCTCCATCCTGCCCCTCCAGGAACCGGTGCGAATGAAAGGTCACATCGTACAACGTTCGCCAGGAAAGCGGCGCCTTGAAGCGAGGGTCCACAAAGTCTCGCGGTTCGAAATACGGCGAGCGGATCACGCCGTTCAGAAATGGAAAGATCGGGTTCCCGGTCAAGCGCCGCGCATTCACGTACGGCCAACTCCCCACCAGCAGGAACAGCCCCACCGCCGAGACCATCCACCAGATCCGTTCCGCCAGGCCCGACTTCCAGAGCCGCGCTAGGATTACCGCCAAAATGACCAGGCTGAACGAGATGCTGCCGAATTTGATCGAGAGCCCAAAGCCGGCGAGCATCGCCCCCAACAACAACCATCCCGCTTCCCGCCCCCGGTCGAAGAGGTCCAGCGCCAGCACCGCCGCCAAAATTACCGCCGCCCAAAACGGCTCCGCCATCAGGTTGCCGGTCTCCATCTGAACCAAGGGAGTGGAGACCAGCAGCGCTGCCACCAGCAACGCCGCGGCGCGTTTCAGGCGTTCTTCAAGCGCGCGCGCCACCATCGCCGCCGTCACCGCCAGGAAGCAAAAATTCAGCAGCCGCGCGGCTGATTCGCCCCCCGGCAGATAGGCCAGCGTGAAGGCCCAGTCGGCGCCCGCCGGCATCACCGCCCAGACAAACAGCCGGAAGTCGAATGGCCACCAATGCCGGAAAGCTACCTGCGCCGGTAACACCAGGTGCATCGAGAGCCCGTCTGAGCTGATTTCAGGCTTCAGCGCCATCAGCCAGTGCAGCGCCAGCACATAGAAAAACAAGGAGAACGCCGCTGCCTCCCGAACACTCCAACCCTGACCCACGCTCGGAAGACTACGCAACATTTGCATAGTTGCACGGCGATTTAGAATGACTGGCGCCAGCAGCAACCCCAGGTAGGCCCACACATAATGAACCCGGAACCAGGCCGTGAATAGCAGTACGGAAACGAGCAAAACGAACCCGATCATCAACTCGATCAGCGGAGCGCCGGATTTTTTTGCAAAACGAACCCGAGCCAGCCTCCCCGCCGACCACGCCGCCAATAGAATCAGCAACGTGGTGGCGGTTGCCGCGGGCCCCGCAACCAATGTGGTGTAGAAGACCGCCAGCCCGCCGAGCGCCATAACCAGTCGCGCCCGCCACATAAAGATCAGCGGGAGCGCAAGGGCTGCATAGAGGATCGTGAAGCCCGCCAACCGGGTAAGCCCCGCCGGACTCCATATCTCCTGGTGGAACAGGTCATCGGCGAAGAGACCGAAAATCGAAAGACACGTGAAGCCGGCAAGCAGCAACCAGGCGGGAGCGCGAAGAAGTTTCATCCCACAGTCGAACTGCGATTATCGCCTATTCGGCCGCTCGATTGCTGCTTTGCCCGGACGTATTCACAGCCGATTCAGGAGTTTGCTGGCGCCAATATCCGCTTTTGTCACAGTGTCTTACACTTACCGTCACACGAAATCTCCCGAAATCTGTTGGATGCAGACGCTAAGCTGTTGCCAGCAGGGCGCTTTCGCGCCCGCCCGTTTCGCCCCTGGCGAACCGGGCTTTTTCTTTTCTTTTGGAGGACCACCGATGTTTCGCCCCAGCCCCCTGGCAGCCTTCGGGCTGATTTCGTTTCTCGCCGCGGCCGCCGTCGCCGCGCCGCCGCTGGCAACCATTCAGGATGTGCTCTACAAAGCCGATGGCACCCGGTTCAATGGCGTGGTAACGATCGATTGGACCAGCTTTCAGGCCGCCGACACGTCCAACATCGCCACCCAATCGACTACTATCCGCATCGTCGATGGAGTTCTCTCGGTGCAACTTGTACCCACCTCCAATGCCGCGGGCGGCGCATTCTACAACGTTCATTACACCAGCGATGGAAAGGTCCAGTTCTCCGAGCGCTGGGCCGTTCGCCCCAGTCCCACCCCCCTCAAATTGAGGGATGTTCGCATCTCCTCGATCACCTCCGGAACGGCCAGCGCGCTGGCGAATGTCCTGGTTGCCGATGTTACCGGTTTACCTCAGGAATTGGACCTGCGCCCGGTCAAAGGGATGTCGTTCGCGCCCAACCGCGCCGCGGCCATCAACTCCTCGGGCGCTCTCGAAGCAGTGGCTGGCAATCTGTCCGACTGCGTTCACGTGGATGGCACTTCCGGACCATGCGGAAGCGCCGGTGGTCCGGTTGCCGCTCCGGCGTTTGCCGACGCCGAGACTCCGGCCGGCAATGTCGATGGCGCAAACGCCCAATTCACGCTGCTCTCAGCGCCTTCACCGGCCACCAGCCTGGCGCTCTATCGCAATGGCGTACTCCAGAAACAGGGCTTCGATTATGCTCTGAACGCCAATATCATCTCGTTCGTCGCGGCGGCAGTCCCGCAACCGGCTGATGTCCTGCTGGCGTCTTATCGTTCCGAGACTGCGGCCGCATCCGGAATTGCCCCGGTCCAGGTTCTGTGCTCCGGCGCCGGTTCCACTACCGCCCTGCCGGGGCGCGCCGAACTGGGGCGTTGCACCATCCCGGCTGGCCGGCTCTCGGCGGGAGACCGGGTCGAGATCAGGTTCGAATATTCCCACCACGGAACGTCCGCGTTCACCGCCGAAGTGCAATGGGGCAACACTATCGTTGTGTCACGCAATGGATCGGCCGGCGATTCGATCTTTACCGGACACGCCGATGCCGCCGTATCCCAGGCCGGCGCCGCCATCAGCGCCCAGAGTTGGGGCACCGCCTCAACGCTGGCTTCCGGAGCGCTGCTGGCCACCGATGCATGGTCCAGCCCGATTGACATCATTTTCGCCGGCAATACTGCCGCCGGATCGTCCGATCAATTAACGCTCGCCGCCTTCACCGTGCTTCGCTATCCGGCGTTCTGACAATGGGTCCGAACGGAGTGGTAAATCGAGCGTTCTAGCCACTCCGTACCCACTACCAGTACTTTTGTACTTATCGGGACAATACTTCGGCCATCTTCCGGTCGGACACCCTAAGCAATTTTCACGAACCACTTACGGTGTCCGCTCGCTTGTTGCATCCGTTCCACTTGTTCAAGATTGAGAGAGGAGATCGATCATGGGAACGTTGAGATTATTTCGATCGCGAATCTGGCTACTTCGCCTGGCGATGGATACGCGCGGCCAGGACATGATCGAATATGCGCTGATGGCCGCCACGGTCGCTATCGCAGCCGGCGCGATACTTCCGCCGGTAACACCCGCAGTCAGTACCATCTTCTCGAAAATCGTCGGGGCCTTCGCCAGAACCCCCGGCTAGTCGAGGTATTTCTTCAGATCCGGGTTGAGTTGCGCCTGGATGTCGGGATTGTTCAGGTTGTCCTTCGTTATCAGCCGGGGCGGCAGTGCATTCATCTTCTTCGGGGTTTTCCCCTGGAGTTTCTCGACCGCCAGCATCACCGTCTCATAGCCCATCCGGAAGGGGTCCTGGATGACCAGCGAGTCGAAGACACCATTTTTCAGGTCTTCGAGCAGCGTCGGGCTGAAATCGAACCCCACCAGCGTCAGCTTGCGCTGGCGTGCCTTGACGGCCTGCGACGCACCCACACTGCCGGTTTCGTTCGAAGCGAACACGCCGTTGGCCTCGGGATGCGCCGTAAGCATGTTCTCGGCCACCTGAAGCGACTTGGCAAAGTCGCTCCAACCGAATCTTTTGTCCACAATCTCGATGCCCGGGCTCTTCCGGATCGCATCCTCGAAGCCAGCCTCGCGGGCGATCGACGAGGTGGCCCCTGGTTGACAGGCCACCATGATCACCTTTCCCTTACCGCCCAAGATCTGGCTCATGCGGACCGCCGCCATTTCACCGGCGCCGTAATTATCCGTAGCCACCCGCGCCGTGAAGACATCGGTATCGACCCCCGTATCGAAGATAATCACCGGAATGCCTTGTTTTACCGCGCGTTCGACGGCATTCACCATCGCCTTTTTGTCAATCGGCGACAGCGCGATCGCGTCCACGTGACGGTTGATCATCGAATCGACAATCTCCAGCTGCCCGTTATAGTCGGTCTCGGTCAGCGGCGCGTTCCACAGGATTTCCATCCCCGTTTCGCGCCCGGCCTTGTTGGCTCCGGCATGAATCGTCTGCCAGAACATGTGCGAGCGCCCCTGCGGAATCACACCGATCACCTTCTTGCGGCTTCGGTTGCAGGAAACGGCCGCGCCGGCCAGCGCCAGGGCCATCGCCCGCCGCGAGATCTCATTCATACTCATCTCGCCCGCCAGTATAACCTGCCGGCCCCACCGTCCGTGGAGCCGCCGGCACTCGGGCTCGGCTATGCTGGTGGTTGGAATGATGCGGTTGTGCCTGCTGGTGTTCTCCCTTGCCCTCGCCTCCGGCTACGGCGCGGGCGAACCCAGGCTAATCCTCCGCAACCCGCCCTTCGAAGTCGCCAGCGCTGCCGGCGTCAAACCGGCGCGCCAGGTGATGAACCAGTTCCTCCAGTTGCGATGGTATCTGGGCTCGCTGCTCGGCAACCCCGGCCTCGAACCGGCATTTCCGATCCGCATCGTTGTGGTTGGGGAGAAGCAGGCGGGTGAATATCCGGCCGCGCTCACCCTCGGCCGCGACGCCTACACCGCCGCCATCGCCGGGTCTTCCGTGCCCCCGGCGCTGATGCGTCAAGTGGCCGCCTTGCTGCTTCAATCGAGCACCGGGCGCATGCCCGGCATCGTCGAAAACGGGCTGCTGGCGCTGGTGTCCACCCTCCGCGCCAGGGGACCGGGGATCACCCTTGGCAGTCCCCCCGCCGGAGCCGCCCGCGATCTCGACTGGGCGCGGATGCGTTTGCTGGCCGTCAATGCGGACTACGCTGGCAAGTTTCGAGTCATGCTGGCGAACCTGCAGCACGGAATCGAATTGGACATCTCCTGCCGCAACGCCTTCGGGAAAACGCTGGCCGCGCTTGACCCCGATGCCAGAGCCGCCCTCACCGGCCCGGTCGAAACCACTGAAATCTCCGGTATGCCGCTCAACCCGGAGCGTGACCTGGTGCCGAAGGATCTCGAAGGGGAAACACCGCGTCTGCTAATGGCCGATCTCAGTGGCACCGAGGCCGCCTACGCCGGCCTCACCGGTCAGCAGACCGCCGACGGACGGGCGCTGGCCGCCGGAACCGAAGCTGCCTTGGGCGCCGTCATCGACAAAGGCAGCACGAACGCCCGGGTCTATGTTGAATTTGCAAAACGAACCCAAAACGCGGCCCGCAAACGGAGTGCCCTTCGGACCGCTTCCCAACTCAACCCTCGTTGGGCGGAACCCGAACTGATGCTGGCTGAGCTCGAAACCGACCCGCTGCTCAAGGCGCGCCATCTCAGCCAGGCTACCTCACGCGATCCGCGCAACGCGGACGCCTGGCAACAGTTGGCCCGAGCCGAAATGCGGCTGAACCATTTCGCGCAGTCCGACAAAGCCTGGGCCGCAGCCGAACGCGCCACCGGTTCTCCGGCCGAGCGCGAGCGCATTATCGCGGCTCGCGCCGCCATCGAGGACCAGCGCCTGGCCCAGGAAGCAGCCGAACGCCGGCGTGCTGCCGAACAAAAGCAGCGCGAGATCCAGGACCTGAAGAACAAAGCGCTGGAACGCATCCGGGTTGCCGAAATGAAAGTCAATCGGGGAGAGCCGCCACTCGATCCGAACCAGAAGATCGAGCAGTGGTGGGACGGTCCTCAATCCGCCGCTTCTCTGAAGGGCATGCTCACGCGCGTCGACTGCCTCAACGGCCCGGTTCGTCTCACCATCGCCCGGACGGGTCACACCCTCGTCAGGCTGTTGATCCCCGATCCCGGCCAGCTCACAACCGCCGGTACCGGCGACCGCACTTTTGCCTGCGGTCCGCAGAAGCCTCCTCGCCCCGTAACCGTGGGGTACAATCCGAAACAGGACACCCGATACAACACCACGGGAGAAGCCGTTTCGCTCGAATTCCACTAGATGCACTCCATTCGCCTGAGATGGGTAGCCCTGGCCATTTTCGTCATCGCCTCTTCGCTCAACTACCTGGACCGCCAGGTTCTGGCTACCGTCGCACCGCTGATCGGCGCCGAGTTTCGCCTCACCAACCAGGACTACGGCTATGTACTGGCAGCCTTCTCCATCGTCTACACGGCTGCCGCGCCCGCCGCCGGCTGGTTGATTGACCGGTTGGGACTGAACCGCGGCATCAGCTTTTCCGTCGCTGTGTGGTCGCTCGCCGGTGTCGCCACCGGAGCCGTTACCAACCTCACCGGACTACTGGCGGCGCGAGCCGGCCTGGGACTGGGCGAAGCCGGCGGCATACCGGCCACTGGCAAAGCGTTGCGTCTTTACCTGCTACCCCGCGAGCGCGCCTTCGGCAACGCCATCAGCCAGCTCGGGCTGAGCGTGGGAGCGATGCTGGCGCCGGTGGTGGCCACCGCTCTGGCCATGCACTACGGCTGGCGGTCGGCGTTCGTGGTCACCGGACTCTGCGGCCTGCTTTGGATCCCATTGTGGAACTGGACCGCACAGCGCATTCCGCCCGCCAAGGAAGACGCATCCGGCGCTGACCGCGCTGCCGTGGGCGCGCTGCTTCGCGATCGCCGGTTGTGGGGTCTGGTGGTAGCCAACATCCTCGGCATGACCTGCTACACGCTGTGGACCAACTGGACCACCATCTTCCTGGTTCGTGAGCACCACCTCACCGTAGCCCAGGCGGTCTGGTTCGCCTGGGCGCCGCCGGTGGCCTTCAACCTGGGCGGTCTGTTGGGCGGAGTGCTCTCCTGGCGCCTTGTAGTCCGGGGAATGGCGCCCAACCCGGCCCGGCGCCGTGTCTGCTACATCGGCGCGGTCCTGCTGTTGGTCACCGCCTTGGCGCCACGAATGCACTCGGCTGCCGCCGCTACTGCGATCATCTGTCTGAGCGCATTCTTCTCTTCGGCCTACAGTGTGAACTTGTACTCGATACCGCTCGACGCCTTTCCCGGCGGCAATGCCGCATTCGGAGTTGCCTGCCTGACCGCCGCCTATGGCGCGATGCAGACCGTCTTCTCCCCTGTGGCCGGTGGGTTGATCGATGCCTACGGCTTCACGCCGGTTTGTTTGATCGCCGCCATCCTTCCGGCAGGAGGCGCGTTGACCTTGTTTGCCACCCGGGGCGCCGAATGAGGCAGGCACTGAAGCGGCGCCTCTTCGCCATGCTGGGCAAAGACCCGGAACCGGTGATCGTGAGTTTCCTCAGTGGATCTCGCCCGCGGGCGCTGGCGATGATCGAGGAGATCCTCGGGCTCGAGCCGTCACGGCGCCACTTCGCGGTAACCTTCGACGCATCTCTCAAGCTGCCGGACGGGGTCACGCCAATTCTGCTCCATCGTGGCCCCGCGCCGTGGCTGGCGATGCAGTTGCGCCGCGCGCTCAGCCACCGCCGCATCGGTCTCGCGCCGGTGCTGTTCGATCAGGAGCCGTACGGTTCACTCCACGCCGCCGCATTCTTAATCGCACCCAGGCGCATTCTTGCTTACAACGCCAACCTGGAACGTCATCACCTGCGGCTGTCAACAGTAGTGGCATCGCTTCTTTTTCTGAGCGGAGTCCCGCTCGATCGGATCTTCCTGCGGCCGCGATGGCTCGCACCACGAAGGCGGGACGTCAGTTGGGTGCCGAGCGGTGACAATTACGGTGTCACCGAAGGCCGGGCCTTCACGCCCGGCCGCCGCCGCATCGCCATCGTGACGCCCTATTACCCCTATCCGCTCTCCCACGGCGGCGCCGTACGAATCTACAACCTGCTGCGGGAACTCGCCCGCGAATTTGACATCCTGCTCCTTGCCTTCGCACCCAAGGTCCGCGCGGAACACCTGCCCCCGGTCGAGCAATTTTGCTCCCGCATCTTTGTCGTTCCCCAGCCACGCTACCGGGAGCCGCATTGGTCCACGCTCGATCCGCCGGAAGTGAACGAGTTCCGGGTTCCGTTGATGCGAAGCCTGATCGAGCGCGCCCGCAACGAGTTCAAGGCCGAACTGGTCCAGTTGGAGTACACCTCGCTCGCCTCCTATCCCGGCGACATCCTGGTGGAGCATGACGTCACCTTCGACCTCTATCAGCAACTTCACCAAGCCTCCGGCACCCTCTTGTCGGCCTTCAATCTGTGGCGCTGGAAGCGCTTCGAAAAAGCCGCCGTACGCCGGTTCCGCCGCATCGTGGTGATGTCGGACAAAGACGCCGGCCTGCTCAAATCGTCGAATGTCCGCGTAGTTCCCAATGGCGTTGACCTGAAGCGCTTCCAGCCGAAGCCGGAGACACCTGGCGGCCAACTGCTGTTCGTCGGTTCATTCCGCCACTTCCCGAACGTCAGCGCAATGCGGTTTCTGCTGGACCGGGTCTGGCCCCTGCTGACGGAACTGGCGCCGGACGTGAAGCTCACCGTGGTGGCCGGCCCCGATCCGGAACTTTACTGGAAGCAGCACGCCGGGTCCTCGCCCATGCCCTCCGATCCCCGCGTGCGGATCCTCGGGATGACGCGCGACGTCCGGCCCTTCCTCATCCAGGCGAATGTGGTTCTGGTACCAACGCTGGTCTCAGCCGGTACCAATCTGAAAGTGATCGAGGCAATGGCAATGGAGCGGGCCGTGGTCTCCACTACCTCCGGCGCCGCCGGTCTGGGACTGGAACACGGCGCCAACATCTGGATTGCCGATGGCGGGCGGGAGTTTGCGGACGGCATCGCTAAACTACTCTCCGATGACCCGCTCCGGACCCGCCTGGCGGCCAGCGCCCGCCGGTTTGCAGTAGAACATTTCGACTGGCAAGTGATTGGAGCACGTTATCGTGAAATGATCCGGGCGATGCTGCCGCCGCGTTCCACCATCCGCGCCGCAACGCCCGTCGATCTGCAAGTGATTGAGGCTATTCAGGCCGCGTCACCTGAGGCCGCGCACTGGGACTGCCGGCGCTATCTCGATTTCGACTCCAGCGTGGCGGTGGTCGATGGCGCCGTTCGCGGCTTCATCGTGACGCGCCGCACGGCGCCAGATGAAACCGAGGTGCTCAATTTGGCCGTTGATCCCGATCACCGCCGGATGGGAATTGCCGGAGAACTCATGCGGCACGCCATCGGACGCTCACCCGGAGAGGTGTTCCTGGAGGTCCGTGAGTCCAATCTGCCGGCCCGCAAGCTTTACTCGAAACTGGGATTCGAGGATGCCGGTGTACGGCAAAACTACTACCAGGACCCCCCTGAAGCGGCTATTGTCATGAGGTTAAGAACGTGTTAATTTTTCAAGTGAAGGGTAGAGGAACGGTCGCCATCACCGATTTTTCTACATTTGGAATGAATGTGTTACAAGCAATACCAGCCGTACGCTTGGCACCATCGAAGACTGGAGTACGGCTTGGCCCGCCAAGGAGGGTAGTCCCGAGATGGATAACGTCCAAAACCAGTTGAAAGCGCATCTGATCGAAAATGATGAAGAGTTTCGGCGTCTGGCTTCCCAGCACGCCGAGTACAAGAGAAAGGTAGAAGCGCTCGAAGCGCTGCCTCACCCCTCCGAGGATGAGCAGTTGGAAGAAGCCCGGTTGAAGAAACTGAAGCTCCAACTGAAAGACCAAATGACGCAGATGATGAGTCGCTATCGGGAACAGCACGTCTAACATCAGGTGCGCGAAGTAACAAGGCCCGGCCCCTTGATCCTGGGGGGCCGGGCTTTTTCTTTTTCGGGCTGGCTTTTGCCGGCACCGGCGACACTGCGATATGGTATCAGCGATGAAATTCCGAGTACTCAGCCTGCTGCTTTGTGCCGTGGCCGTGCCGGGCACCGCAGCCCCCGCCGCGGGAGTGGTCCGGGCCAGGGAGAACGGGCGCCAGTTCGACCGGGCCGCCCGCGCGATGGATCGCCTGCTCAACGCCTGGATGGCTCACGCCGACAGCCGCACGCTGCTGCTGCCGGACCGTGTTCCCGGTCGGCTCCGCGGTCTCAAACCGGGCGACGGATCCCGCCTCTACACACCGCACAACTCGGGCGCCGATCTTTACCCTTACCTGATTCTGACGGCCAACCTGACGAACCCCATCCTGTACAGGGGCCGGATGATGGAGATGCTACGCAACGAGATCCGGTACACCACCGCCGCCGCATCCGTGCCTGCCAATCTCGAATTGTCAACCGGCGAGTTGGGCCCGCCCAGCCTGTTCGGCGCCGGTGAATACGCCAAGGACGGCCTGCTTGCGGTGACCGAGTATCTGGGCAGAACGCCGTGGTTCTACCGCATGGTGGACATGACCGCGGACGCAATGGAACGGGCGCAGGTCAAATCGCGCTTCGGCCCGCTGCCGGCCAATGACGCCGAACTGAATGGCGACTACCTGCAAACACTGGTCCGGCTGGCCACGATGACCGGAGACCGGCGGTTTACCGCCTGGGCACGCCGCATCGGGGACGCTTACGTGGAGGAGGTACTGCCCGGCAACTTCGGGGTGCCGAGCGGCAAGTGGGACTTCGAGCAACATCGCGGGGATGGCAAGCTGCGGCTACGCGACCACGGCAACGAGACGGTGGTTGGCTTGACACTGCTGTTTGCGCTGGAAAACTACTGGCAAACGCCACGCGCGGCGCGCTACCAGCCTGCCATCGCCAGGATGCTCGAGCGCATTGTCGAATCGGCGAATGGTGACGGGCTGCTTTACAACCAGGTTGATTCGAAGACACTGAAGCCCTCCAACACCGGATTGTCGGACAACTGGGGCTACGTCTATGGCGCCGTCTACACCTACTACCAGGCCACCGGCGACAGCCGGTTTCGCGATGCCGTCCGCAAGGTGCTGGCAAGTCTTCCCAAATACCGCAACTGGGATTGGGAGCCGGCCGCGAAGCGGAAACTCGGCTCCTTCGACGGCTATGCCGACTCGATCGAGGGTGCAATCTACCTGGTTAACCGCGAACCGGTTCCCGCGGCACTCGACTGGATCGATTCGGAGATGAACGTGATGTTAGCCATGCAGCAGCCCGACGGTCACCTGGAGAACTGGTACGGCGAGGGCAACTTCAACCGCACCGTGATGCTGTGGGCTCTGATGAAGAGCCAGGGAGTGCGCCCCGCCGCCTGGAAGCCGGGTGTCGGAATCGGCGCCGTGAAGGACGGCGGCAACCTGTTGATCAGCCTCCAGGCGCCGGAACCACAACTTGTCCGATTCGATTTCGCCCGGCACCGCAGGGTGATGAACTTCGACCGGAACTATGTCCGGCTGAATGAATTTCCCGAATGGTATACGGTGGATGAAAACCGCCTCTACCGGCTGCGCCCGATGTCCGGTGGAACCGCGCGCATCGTGTTGGGTTCCGAGCTGATTGCGGGTGTCACAATGGCTCCCGGCGAGTGGATTCTGGAGTCTGAAGGGGCGCCACCGTACGCTGCCCGCGAGATTCGCTAAAGCCTTGTTACCATGGAGAGAACACCCGCATCTCAACATGGCCCTGCGCTTCTATAACACGCTCACGCAGAAGATCGAGGATTTTGTGCCGGCCGACGGAAAGACCGTCCGCATGTACACGTGCGGCCCGACGGTCTACAACTACGTCCATATCGGCAACCTGCGTACCTTCACCTTCCAGGACGTTCTCCGCCGCTGGCTTCGCTACCGGGGATACAAACTGGACCACGTCATGAACATTACCGACGTGGAGGACAAGATCATCCGCAACGCCCTGGCCCAGCACAAGTCGATCCGGGAGTACACCTCCACTTACGAGAAGGCGTTTCTCGAAGATAGCGCCAAGCTTCGCCTGGAGCGGCCGGAACGGTTGGTTCGGGCCACCGATCATATCCCCGACATGGTGAAGGCCATCGAGACGCTCCGCCAAAAGGGCTACACCTATGAGAGCGAGGGCTCCACCTATTACCGGATCGCTAAGTTCGGTGGCTACGGGAAGCTCTCGCACAACGACTTCAGCGGCATACGCGCCGGCGCCCGGGTAGACGTGGACGAGTACGATAAGGCCGATGCCCGCGACTTCGTCCTGTGGAAGGCGCGCAAGGACGACGAACCCTTCTGGGAGACGCCGCTCGGCGAAGGACGCCCGGGATGGCACATCGAGTGCTCCGTGATGTCGATGAAGTACCTGGGGGAAACGCTGGACATTCACGCCGGCGGCGTAGACCTGATCTTCCCACACCACGAAAACGAGATCGCGCAATCGGAGGCGATCTCCGGCCATCAATTTGCGCGTTTCTGGCTGCACGCCGAACATCTGCTGCTGGACGCGCAGAAGATGTCCAAGTCGCTCGGCAACATCTACACGCTGCGGGAGTTGCTGGCTGAAGGGTACACGCCGGAGGCGATCCGGTACCTGCTGGCAAGTGTCCCCTATCGCAAGAAGTTGAATTTTACGATGGACGTGCTGAAGGCCGCCGGAACCTCGATCGAGCGCCTTCGCAACTTCAAGCTTCGCCTGGAAACCGGAAAGTTTTCCGAAGGCATAAACCCGGCAATCGAGGAGCGTACGGCGACGGCCCTTGCAGCGTTTGAAGCCTCACTCGACGACGACCTGAATACCGCCGAGGCGCTGGCCGCGGTTTTCGAATACATCCGCGACGTGAATACCGCCATGGATGGCGGCGAGTTTCTGGCCGGCGATACCGCCGGAGCGCTCGACCTGCTGGCGCGCTTCGACTCCATCTTCGACGTGCTACGGCCCTCGGCTGAAGTTACAGGTCTTACGGACCAGCAGATCGAGGTCCGCATCGCGGAACGCAACGCCGCCAGAAAATCCCGTGACTTCGCCCGCGCTGACCGGATCCGCGCCGAGTTGCTGGAACAAGGCATCGTCCTTGAAGACACCAAAGAAGGAATTCGCTGGAAAAGAAAATAATGAAGATCCAAAGCAAAGCGGTGCACGTGGGCGACCGCAAGCGCACGCCCCCGGAGCATGTTCCAGTGACAACGCCGATTTATACGGCGGCTAGCTACTTCTACGATCGGAGCAGCCGGCTGGATCGAATCTTCGGCCACGAAGAGCACGGCTATGCCTATGCCCGCTACGACAATCCGACCAATGTCGCGCTGGAAGAAGTGGTCACTTCGATGGAAAACGGCTACGGTGCGCTGGCCTGCGCCTCGGGCATGGCGGCGCTGCAGATTGCGTTGAATGCGGCATTGATGGACCGCCGCCGCTCCGTACTGGCGGCCACGGCCATCTATGGCGCTACCATCAAGCTGCTGATGAACGTGCTGGAGCCGATGGGCATTGCCATCCATTGGGTGGATATCTGCGATCTGGACGCCGTGCGGGAATCGATCGAGACGGTGAAGCCGGGCTGCGTGCTGATGGAATCCATCTCCAACCCCGTGCTGCGCGTCGGCCAGATTGACCGGGTGGCCGAGTTGTGCCGGGCGGGGGGCGCCGCGCTTATGGTGGACAGCACCTTCGCCACGCCACTGGTGGTGCGCCCGCTGGAGTTGGGTGCCAACTACGTTATCCACAGCCTGACAAAGTATCTGAACGGCCACGGCGACGTGCTGGGCGGCATCGCAGTCACTGACGAAGCAAACTTTGAGCCGATGAAACAGCTTGGCCGCGTGTGCGGGCCGCTGCTCGGACCGTTTGAGGCCTACCTCACCATGCGCGGCATCAAGACATTTCCCGTGCGCATGGAGCGGCAGTGTGCCAATGCCTGCCGGGTGGCTAGCTGGCTGGCATCGCATCCCAAGGTGGAGCGGGTTTTCTTTCCGGCCGATCCGGCGCATCCCGACGCCGATACGATCCGGCGGCTCTTCACGCCCGATTTGTACGGCGCCATGGTCAGCTTTGAGATCCGTGACGCCCGGGCGCCGGAGGTCTTCGCCTTTCTCGACGCGTTGGAAATGGTGGTTCCGGCAACCTCGCTGGGCGATGTACATACGATGGCGCTTTACCCGAACTCAAGTACGCACCGGGACGTCTCTCCGGCGCAGCGCGCGCGGCTGGGAATCCGTGAGAACCTGGTGCGCCTCTCGGTGGGCATCGAGGCGCCCGAAGATATCACGGCCGATCTCGACCAGGCGCTCCGCCGCTGAGTCACCGGACTACCTGTTGACTGCCCAGCCAGCGGCACTGGCGGCGGGAGCCTTCCGGATTGAGCAACGTGAGGATCCGGCCCTTCGAGGAGATGTGAAACTCCGCCTGCCAGCCGCTAAAGTCGCCACCCAGAAAGAACACGCGGCTCAGCTTTTCATCCCAGCGATATCGTCCCGGCTGGCCCGTCGGCTGGGCGTACCGATTACCTGGAAGAATACGCAGCCATCCGGCGAAGATGTTCGCATCTTCGTCGTCACAGCGGTAACGGCCTTCGGGCGGGCCCCCTTTGGCCTGTTTCCGGGCGTAAGACTCCGATAGCTCGGCGGTGGGCGAAATCTCCACGTTGTTCGTGAGAATGGTGCACGGAGATACCAGGATGGTGTTGCCGCTGAAACCATCGAGGCTGACGCTGCCCGATACCCGAACTTCCTGATTGGTGGAGATCACCGCGGCGGCTTGCAGCGAAGCGTGATCGGTGGCACGGCAGACCACGCGGTAGCGCGAGTTACCTTCGGCGCTTCCTATCTCCAGAGTGGCCACGCCGTCGACGATGCTGCGGGTGCCGGCTGCGCCGAGAATGTCCAGCGTTTTCCCTTCGAAGCGATCGAGAAATGCCCGCCTGCCCGCACCGGCGATCGCCGACAGGCGCGCGGCGGTAAACTTCGTTTCTTCCTCGCCTTTCCCGGCGCCGGCCGAATCCGGCGTCTGCTGGCCAAAGAGGCCGTGGATCACGGCCAGCAGAATCAGAACTCCAGGTCGCATCCCGACTCGATCATAGCATTGCGTTTGAAAGACGCTGCTCGGTTTCCTGGCAAAAAGCCTCATCCGCGATCGATTCCAGGTTGATTCGCACGTTCGCGGCCGCCCCTTCCCGCGCCGCCGTGGCCAACGCTCGAGCCACGGCCACGTCGGAGCCGAAACGTTTGTCGACATGAAGCGTTGCCAGACGCTCCAGCAAAGCCCGGGCACGCTCGGCCACTTCCAATGGCACCAGCGCGGCCCCTTGCAGGGCCTCTTCGACAAATGGAGCACGCTCGGCCCGGGGCCGCTTGTAGGCCGCCATCACATGACTAAAGGCGTCGGCATCGCGTTCAACGGCTGCGGCAAGGAAGGCCCGATCCTGCTCAAACGCCTCAGGATCCTGCTTGGAAAACTTCATCAGCATGGCGCCGAGCGCGGCGGCCATGGCGCCGGCAGCCGCGGCGGCGCTACCTCCGCCCGGTGTCGCGGTGGGCGCCGCCAGGGCGTCCAGGAATTCAGCAAGCGGCGGACGCGCGCTCATCGCATCGGCGATGCGGTTTTCCAACACCAGGCCAGGAGTGAAGTTCTCGGCGCGGAGGAAGTGTTCGGCCGCCATTTCCAAGGCCTTTTTGGGAATCAGACCGATGATTTCGCTGCCGGTGATGGTGACGCCGTAGCGTGTGGCCTCGCTGCGGACGGCTTCAAACACACGGTGCACCGGGGTCTGCTCGAAGTCCGTCAGATTCATCGATACCTGGGCCAGGTGGCGCGAGGCCAGCGGCACGCCCATCGCCTTGACGTAGCGGAATCCGCCGGAGGAGAAGCGAACGGCCTTGGCGATCCGCCGGGCGATCTCAACGTCCGGGGTGCTGAGATTGATGTTATAGGCGATGAGAAACTTGCGGACACCGACGATGGTGGCGCCAGCGGTGGGGTGGCAGCGCGCTTCGCCATAATCAGGCGCGCGGTCAGCCACGGTGCCCATCTCACGCAGCAACGCTTCGAACTGGCCGCGGCGAATGTTCTCCAGATTGACGCGATCGGGCCGGCGGGCGGCAGCCTCATAGAGATAAACGGGCACCTGGAGCCGGTTCCAGATCTCACCCGCCACCCCCTCGGCGAGTTTGACGCACTCAGCGACACTGACGCCCTCCATGGGAATAAAGGGCACCACGTCCGCGGCGCCAATGCGCGGGTGAACGCCGGTATGGTGATTGAGATCGATCAGCGCAACGGCCCTCTCCACACCGCGAAACGCCGCGACGGCGGCGGCTTCCGGCGGTCCGGCGAAGGAGATCACGCTCCGGTTATGGTCGGCATCCATCTCGCGGTCGAGCAACACCACGCCGGAGACCGAGGTGATGGCCTGAACGATGGCATCCACCTTGGAAGCATCGCGGCCCTCGGAGAAGTTGGGGACACATTCGACCAGTTGACGGGACATGGGTTACTCGCTTCCTTGCACTTGCGCGGCATGGTAAACCACCTTGCCGCGCCGCAGTACCAGTTGGACCAGGTTGACGCCGAAGTAGTAGGGGATCTCGCGATAATCGGCGGCATCGAAAATAACCAGGTTCGCTTCCTTGCCGAACTCGATCGAACCGGCGCGGCGGGCCGCCCGTACGGCGTGCGCGCCGTTGATCGTGGCGGCGCTGATGGCTTCGGCCGGTGTCATCCGCATTTGGGCGCAGGCCAGCGAGAGGATCAGCGGCATGCTGATGGTGGGGCTGGTGCCGGGGTTGAAGTCGGTGGCGAGGGCGATGGCGGCCCCGTGGTCGATGAGCATTCGCGCCGGAGCGTACCGCGTGAGGCCCAAGTGAAAAACGGAGCCGGGAAGCAGGGTGGCCATTGTGCCCGAGCCGGCCAACAACCGGGCATCGTCCTCGGTGGCTGCTTCGAGGTGATCGGCGCTGGTGGCATTCAACTCCACCGCCAGGGCCGCGGCGCCGGTATGCTCGAACTGCTCGGCGTGAAGTTTGAGATGAAAGAGATGCTCCCGGGCCGCGGCGAGGTAGGCTCGGGCATGATCCGTCGTGAAAGCGCCGCGATCACAATAGATGTCAGCAAACAGGGCCAACTCACGGCGCGCGACGGTGGGCATGGCGGTGGAAATGGTCCAGTTAATGAAATCGGCCGGGCGGCCGGCAAACTCGGGCGGTACGACATGCGCGCCCAGGTACGTTGGGACCAGATCCCAACCTTCGGCGCGCAACCCGGACACCACCCTCAACGATTTTATTTCGTTGGCCTCATCCAGGCCGTAACCGGACTTCACCTCAAGCGTAGTGGTGCCGTTGGCAAGCGCGGCGCGCAACACCCGCAGCGCCTCGGCGCGCAACCGCGGGCCGGAGGATTCGCGCAGCGCGCGGACGCTGGAGAGAATTCCGCCTCCAGCTTCGGCAATGGCCGGGTAGCTCGATCCGCCCAGCCGCATCTCGTAGTCGAGCAGGCGGGGCGCGGCGAATACCAGGTGGGTGTGGCTGTCGACAAAACCCGGCAGCACTACCTTTCCAGTGGCGTCGATCTCTTCGGCATCGCGGGCGGCGCTGAGGTTTTCGACACGCCGGCTGGTGCCGACTTCCTGAATGAGACCGCCGCTGATGAGAACCGCTCCATCATTTATGATGCCCAGATCCCTCAGCGCTGCACCCCGCCGGGGGCCGGCAGGCCCTCGTAGTGTGAGCAGTTGGCGGGCGCCGCGAACCAGAACCATTCTTTGCTTCATGAGACAGGAATGCGAATGCCGGCGCCGGCGGCAAACTCGATCGCTTCCGGATAGCCGGCGTCAGCATGGCGCAGGACGCCCAAACCCGGGTCGCAGGTCATCACGCGTTCCAGGCAGCGGCCAGCCAGAGGGGAACCGTCGGCCACGGTCACCTGGCCGGCGTGCAGCGAAAAGCCGATGCCCACTCCGCCGCCATTGTGAAAGGATACCCAACTGGCGCCGGCGGCGGTGTTCAATAGCGCGTTTAACACGGCCCAATCGGCGATGGCGTCACTGCCATCGCGCATCGCTTCGGTCTCCCGGTAGGGCGATGCCACCGAGCCGCAGTCCAGATGATCGCGCCCGATGACGATGGGCGCTTTCAACTCGCCGGCGGCAACCATGCGGTTCATCTCAAGGGCGAACCGCGCCCGTTCGCCGTAGCCAAGCCAGCAGATGCGCGCCGGCAGCCCCTGGAAGCGGACCTTGCGGCGGGCGAGACCGATCCACCGCACCAGGGATTCGTTTTCAGAAAACAAACGGCAGATGGCATCGTCGGTGGCGGCGATGTCGGAGGGTTCACCGCTGAGCGCCACCCAACGGAAGGGGCCCCGTCCTTCGCAAAACAGAGGCCGGATGTACTCGGGCACGAAGCCGGGAATCTCAAAAGCGTCTTCGACACCATGTTCCTGCGCCATGCGGCGGATGTTGTTGCCATAGTCGAACGTCACGGCCCCGGCACGCTTCAGCGTCAGCATGGCGCGAACGTGAACGGCGATCGAATCCAGCGAACGGGCGAGGTAGGCGTCCGGATCGCTGGCGCGGAGAGCGGCAGCGGCATCGACGGTGAGCCCGGCGGGGATGTAGCCGTTCAATGGATCATGGGCGCTGGTCTGGTCTGTCAGCAGGTCGGGCACGATGCCGCGCCGGACCAGTTCCGGTAAAACCTCGGCGCAATTGCCGGCCAGTCCAACCGAAACAGGCGGCCGGTCCCGCAGCAGGACAAGAGCTTCATCCAGTGTGCCGGCCAGGTGATCGCAGTAGCCGCTTTCCACGCGGCGGGCGATGCGCCGGGGATCAACCTCCACGCAGAGGATCGCCGCCTGGTTCATGGTGGCCGCCAGGGGTTGGGCGCCGCCCATACCGCCCATACCGCCGGTGACGATCAACCGCCCGGCGAGAGAACCTTCGAAATGGCGGCGGGCAGCCGCGGCGAAGGTCTCATAGGTGCCCTGGAGAATACCCTGAGTGCCGATGTAGATCCAGCTTCCGGCCGTCATCTGGCCGTACATGGTCAGTCCCAGCCGCTCCAGGGCGCGGAACTGCTTCCAGTTGGACCAGTGACCGACCAGGTTTGCGTTGGCGATCAACACCCGTGGAGCCTCCGGATGGGTACGGAAGACGCCGACCGGTTTACCGGACTGGACCAGCAGCGTCTGGTCGCCGGCAAGTGTGGTCAACTCACGCACGATGGCATGATAAGAGCGCCAATCCCGCGCGGCCTTGCCTGCACCGCCATACACCACCAGATCCTGGGGGCGTTCAGCCACCTCCGGGTCCAGATTGTTCATTAGCATCCGCAGGGCCGCTTCCTGCCGCCACCCCCGGCAGCTAAGCGTTGTTCCACGCGGCGCCCGAATCGGGGTATCCATGTTGTTCATGGTAGCGCCGGCGTGGAGGCGCCGGGATTTGACGTTTCGCATACGGTTTTGAGTGTGTTACACTGATGCGGTATATAAAAGACTGAGATTGAGGACAGACAAGGAGCAGTTACTCTCGATGGCATTGGCGACAGAAGAAAAGCAGCAAATTATTGCGAAGTACCGGGTACACAAGACGGATTGCGGTTCGCCTGAAGTTCAAGTCGCCGTGTTAAGCCAGCGGATTCTGCAGCTTACGGAGCACTTTAAGTCGCACAAGCAGGACCACCACTCCCGCCGGGGATTGCTCTCCATGGTGGCCAGGCGGCGCCGGCTGTTGGATTACCTGAAAAAGTGCAGCCCTGAACGCTACAAGACTTTAATTCAGAGTCTCGGGCTCCGTCGCTAGAGAGTACTGCTCTCGAGGACCGAGCGGCGAATCAGCCGCGGTTGCCTCGCGCTGCCCCGGTTCGATGTTTCGCTCGGCAATCCGCTCCCGGTGGAGCGGCCCCTTTCGTTTACCCACTCCAGTCTCCTAGATCGGACCGGACGCTAACGTTGGCGTCCGGGGTGGCCGCAACAACGTCATGGTCCCGATAGGAGGACATTTAGAAATGCCACATACTGTTGAAATCGACCTCGATGGTCGAATCATTACCCTGGAAACGGGTAAAGTCGCCAAGCAGGCGAACGGCTCGGTAGTCGTTCGCTCCGGTGACTCCGTTGTTTTGGTTTCCGCCTGCGTGGCGGAAGATCCCAAGCCGGGTGCCAGCTTTTTTCCACTCACGGTGGATTACCGCGAGTATACTTACGCCGCCGGGAAGTTCCCGGGCGGCTTTATCAAACGCGAGGGACGTCCCTCTGAGAAAGAGATTCTCACCAGCCGCATGATCGACCGCCCGGTGCGGCCGCTGTTTCCGGAGGGCTTCACCTACGAGACGCAGATCATCGGCATGGTTTTGTCGGCCGACCCCGACCGCGATCCTTCGACGCTGGCCATGATCGGCGCCGCGGCGGCACTGGCCATCTCCGACATTCCATTCGAGCACCTGTTGGGCGCGGTCCGGATAGGCCTGGTCAACGGCAAGTTGATCGCCAATCCCAGCTACGAAGAGACCCGCGATGCCCAACTGGGAATCGTGGTTGCCGGAACCGAGAGCGGCATCGTGATGGTGGAAGCGGGCGCCCGCGGCGTAGAGGAAGCCGATGTGCTACGGGCGATCGACTTCGGCCACGAGTGCTGCAAAAAGATCATCGCCGGCATCCGGGAGCTTCAGAAGGCGGCCGGCAAGCCGAAGAAGGTTTATACTCCGCCCGAGCCGGACGCCGAACTGGCGGCCAAACTGGACGGCGAACTGCGCACCGGGCTGACCGATGCGCTGAACACCCAGAAGTACCCGAAACTGGAGAGCTACCACAAAGTTCACGAACTGAAGAAGAAGGCCCTGGCGCTGGCCGATGAAACGAAGCAGGCCGAAGCCGCCGACCTGTTCGACCGGCTGAAGGAACGCATCTTCCGCGACGAAATGCTGAAGGCGCGCCGGCGGCCCGATGGCCGCGCTTTCGACGAGATCCGGCCCATCTCGATCGAAGTGGGAGTGCTGCCCCGGACCCACGGTTCGGCGCTGTTCACCCGCGGCGAGACACAAGCCTTGGTCACTGTCACGCTGGGCACTAAGGACGACGAGCAGCGGATCGAGATGTTCGATCCCGCCGAGACCTCCAAGCGCTTCATGTTGCACTACAACTTCCCGCCATTCAGCGTGGGTGAAGTGGGCTTCATGCGCGGACCCGGACGCCGGGAGATCGGCCACGGGGCACTGGCGGAACGGGCCTTGGGGAATATGGTTCCCGACGAAAAGACGTTCCCCTACACGTTGCGCGTAGTGAGCGACATCCTGGAATCGAACGGTTCCAGTTCGATGGCTACGGTTTGCGGTGGCAGCCTGGCGCTGATGGATGCCGGAGCGCCGCTGGAAGCACCGATTGCCGGGATCGCCATGGGACTGGTGAAGGAAGGCGACAGCTACGCGATTCTGACCGATATTGCCGGCGCCGAAGATCACTACGGCGACATGGACTTCAAGGTTGCCGGATCGAAGGACGGCATCACCGCTCTTCAGATGGATATCAAGGTGCCTAATGTCACCACGGCCATCATGACGGAGGCGCTCGAACAGGCGCGTCGCGGGCGCTTGTTCCTGCTCGACAAGATGAACGCCGTGCTTCCGGCCCACCGGGAGACGTTATCGCCGTATGCTCCGCGCATCTACACGCTGACCATTCCGACCGACAAGATCCGCGAACTGATCGGGCCGGGTGGAAAGGTGATCCGCGGGATCGTGGACCAGACCGGCGTGAAGATCGACGTCGAGGACGACGGCACGGTGAACATCTTCGCATCCGATGGCGCTTCCGCGCAGCGGGCGATCAGCATGGTGGAAGATATCGCCGCCGTGGCCGAAGTGGGCAAGACCTATCTGGGCAAGGTGGTGCGGCTGGTGGACTTCGGCGCTTTCGTCGAGATCTTTCCCGGCACCGATGGACTGCTGCACATCAGCGAGATTTCGGAAAACCGCATCAAGAACGTGCGCGATGAGCTGAAGGAAGGCGACCAGATCATGGTCAAGGTCCTGGCGCTCGAGGGCAACAAGATCAAGCTGAGCCGCAAGGCCGTGCTGAAGGAACAACGCGAGAAGATCAAGACCGGAAAGAATTGATCTGACTTTCGGGTGAGGCCGGGCGCTGTCCGGCCTCACATTCATGCGTGATCGTAGCCTGCTTCGAGCCCCTTCAAGTAATAAATCGATTTCGCCATCCCCACAATCGGGTTCTCGGGTTCGATTTCATACTCCAGCATCATCCCGCCCTGATATTTCATCTTCCGCAGCAGTTTCACCATGGCCGGGATGGGCAGCACACCGTCGCCTACCGCACACTGACTCTTGGCTACCATCCTGTCACTCAGATCCTTCACGTGCATGTCGAGCAGGCGGGGACCGGCTTCGCGGATCGATTCGAGAATATCCGCTCCCGTGCGGGCCGTGTGCCCGATGTCCATGCAGAGGCCGACGCGGGGATCCATTCCCTTCACTGCATCGAGAACGCTTTGCGGAGACGGGAAGTGCTTGTCCTCCGGACCATGGTTGTGGAGGGCGGCCTTGATATTAAACTCCTTCACCAGCTTTTCCACTTCCGGCAGCGTGTGGTGGGTAGGCGCGCAGACGATCATCGGCAGGCCGGCGGCGCGGGCGTACTCGAAGCGCGAACGCAGTTTGGCGGGATCCTGAAGACCGATGTTGCCGCCGCTGAGGATGGTGAGGCCGGCATCGCGAAACTCCTTGGCTTCGGCCGCTACCTGCTCCAGGGAGTCCGAGATGGGCATGTGGAATTCCTTGATGCTGACGTAATCCACCTTCAGCAGCCGTATCATCTGAATGGCCTGCGCCCGGGTGAACTTGCGGAGCGAATAGGTAGCGATGCCGATTTTGGGACCGCTGCCGGGAACGGCCGCCGCGGATGGCATGCCGAGCCCGGCGGCGGCCACCGACACGCCGGCGGCGCGGAGAAAACCTCTGCGATGCGTTGCGATGTTCATGGAGATATCCTTCCCCAATCATGGCAGATCCGGCCGTGAGCGGAGAGGCTACTCGGCCACCGTCAGTTCGTCTTCAAGCAACTGCTTCTGGTAAAGCTCGGCGTAGTAGCCGCCTTTCAGCAGCAGTTCGGCGTGCGTCCCTTGTTCGACGATGCGGCCCTGGTCAAGCACATAGATGCGTCCGGCGTTGCGAACGGTGGAGACACGGTGGGAAATGAGAATGGTGGTGCGCTGGCGCATCAGGCGGGAGAGCCCTTCGAGAATACGCTCCTCGGTAACCGTGTCGACGCTTGCGAGCGCGTCGTCAAGAATCAGGATTCGCGGATTACGGAGAATGGCGCGGGCGATGGCGGTGCGCTGCTTCTGGCCGCCGGAGAGCGTCAGGCCGCGTTCGCCGACGACGGTATCGAAGCCAGCCGGAAACACCGCCAGATCCGCTGACAGTCCCGCCAGTTCGGCCGCCTCGGCAATGGCTTCGGACGTGGCTCCGGGAACGCCGAAAGCGATGTTCTCCCCTAACGTGGCGCTGAACAGGAACGTCTCCTGGGGAACAAAGCCGATGATGCGGCGCAACTCGGCCGGGTCGTATTGACGAACGTCAACACCATCGACCAGCACCTGGCCGGAGGTGGCATCGATCAGGCGCGGTATCAACTGCACCAGAGTGGTCTTGCCGCTTCCGGTGTAGCCGACGATAGCGATGGTGGATCCGGCAGGCACGTGGAGATCGATGCCGCTGAGCACACAGGCATCGCCGTAACGCATTCCAACGCCGCGAAACTCGATCGCACCGCGCGGCTGGGTTAAGGACACCGGCCGCGCAGGCGCGGCGATGTCCGGCGTCTCGGCCATCAGTTCCCGGATTCGTTTCATCGAAGCGCTGCCGCGCTGCATCAGATTCACGACCCACCCGAAGGCGATCATCGGCCAGATGAGCATTCCCATGTAGGTGTTGAACATCACAAACGAGCCGAGGCTGATGCGATGCTCCAGCAACTGGTGGCCCCCGGCCCAAAGCAGGATCAGAAAAGTGAAGCCGATCAACGATTGCAGCAGCGGCATGAACAGGCCGGTGGATTTTACCAGTCGAATATTTTCGCCCACATATTCCCGGTTCAGTGCCTCGAACTGGCGAAGTTCGGCCTCCTCCTGCACGTAGGCACGGATGACCCGGACCCCGGAGAGGTTCTCCTGCACCCGGCTGCTGATATCGGAAAACATCGCCTGAATGCGTTCGAAGCGCTCGTGGATGATACGGCCGAAATAGATGACCGCGACACTGACCAGCGGCGCCGGCAACAGGCAGATCAAGGTGAGGCGCCAGCTTACGCTCATCATCACCACCACGGCCAGCACGAAGGTGATGCTGGTTTCCATCCAATACATGATTCCCGGGCCCAGCATCATGCGCACCTGGTTCAGGTCGTTGGTGGCGCGGGCCATGATATCGCCGGTGCGGTAGCGCGCATAAAAAGTGGAAGACAACGAGATCAGGCGGTGAAACAGGTCATTGCGAAGGTCGTATTCGATATCGCGGGAGGCGCCGATCAGGATGACCCGCATCCAATACTGGAACAGGCCTTTGATGGCGGAGATCAGCACCAGGAGCCCGCCCATCCAGATGACCGATTCCAGGTAAGCGCCGGCGGTGAGGCGGTCGATTCCACGGCGGATAACCAGCGGCAGGCTGGCGGCGGCGGCATCCTTTAGCAGGAGCGCGCCGAAACCAATGCTGAGCTTGCCGCGGTAGCGCCGGAGATAGGGCCATGCGGCGCGAAGCGTTTCGCGCATCAATTCTCGTCGTTGGAGCTCTTCGGATCCAGATGCCCGACGGTCTTCAAACGCTGGAACATGCGCTCGACGTCGGCCTCATCCTCGGGCAGCATGAGCCGGTACTTGGGGGAAGACATTGGCGTCGCGCCGGCGTCGGACGCCATCGGCTGACTCCAGAACTTGCGGTAAGGCACGCCATCGATCAGGGCTTCCCGGGCCGAACGCCGCAGGCCACGAAGCAGGCTGTTGGAGGAGTCCAGGTCGCCAGGATAGAAAAGCAGAATACGGGAAGAATCGTTAAGAGTGATGTGCACCACCAGCGGAGAGATCCAGCCGGTTCGGTCCAACCGCCGGATCCGGTTCCACGCGATGACGCGTTTCCCGATACAGAGCGCGTCTTCCCGAAGTACAATGGCCGGCCGCGCGGCCAGGAACAACACGGCGGCGGCGCTGACGACAAACAACACGGCGGGGATGATCGCGACCACCCAGTGCGTTGCCCACCAGCCGGAAAAGCCCGCCATCGCCACGGCGGCGATTCCCGCGAACAGATAGATTCGAGACGGCGTATAGCGTGTCACCGGGCCACCCACACTCCTAGCCTACCCCTAGCGAAAACATCCAGTCAATCACTGGAACGCCGTAGACGCGCCAGCCCGGGCGGGCGGATGTTATGCTGCTCGCTATGAACCGTCGAGCCAGCGTCGATGAGTTTCTCAAACAGAAGCGGATCGCTTTCGTCGGCGTATCCCGCAATGAACGGCATTTCAGCCGGTCGTTGTTCCGCGAATTCGTGAAACGGGGATATGAGGTCATTCCGGTAAATCCGAATGCGGAGACGATCGACGGAAAGCCCTCTTTCGCATCGGTAACCCAGATTGAGCCGCCGGTCGAGTCGGCGCTGCTCATTACGCCCAACGGGCAGACCCGTAAAGTGGTGGAGGAGTGTGCCGCGGCCGGTGTGCGCCGCGTCTGGATGTACCGGGCGGCAGGCCAGGGATCGGTGGATCGGGCGGCAGTAGAGTTCTGTGACGCGCGGGACATCGACGTCATTGCCGGCGAGTGCCCGAACATGTTTTTCCCCGATGCCGGTTGGGTCCACAGAACCCACGGATTCATTCGCCGCCTGACGGGCAATTACCCTGGCTAGCGGCCCCAGCAGTAAGCATAAATCGTCGTGATCACTCCGATAACGGCAGCCAGCAGGATGCTGTGCCGCAGGGTGAAGCGGAACAGCCTGGCTTCATCGGCGGAGGGCATGTTGGTGGCCGCCGCCGCCACAGCGATGCTCTGGAGGCTGATCATCTTGCCCATTACGCCGCCGGCCGAGTTGGCCGCCGCCATCAGCACGGGATTCAACCCCAGTCTGCCCGCCGTTACCACCTGCAGGTTGCCGAACAGCGCGTTGGCCGCAGTGTCGCTACCGGTGAGGAAGACGCCCAGCCAGCCGAGGATACCGCTGAAGAACGGGAAAGCCGCCCCGGTCGCCGAGAATGCCAGGCCGAGCGTGGCGGTGGCGCCGCAGTAATTCGTCAGAAAAGCCAGCGCCAGGACGCTGGCGATGGTCACCATGGAAAGTGCAAGCTGCCGGCAGGTGTGCAGAAAAATGATCACGAACCGGCGCGGGGACACGCCCAGCAGCAAGGCGGAGACGATCGTCGCCAGGGCACAGGCGGTGCCGGCGGCCGCCAGCCAGTCCAGCCGGTAGATGGCGTGATAGACGGTGGCCGTTTGAGTGACTGGCGGCATCTGGAGAACCGCGTCGTGGAGGCCGGGCCAGGCGATCGGGATGGTGTAACTGTTCAGAGTGGCCTTGACCGCAGGTGTTGCCCAGAGCAGCACAAATACAATCAGCATCAGATAAGGCATCCAGGCACCCAGAACCACCCGTGGCGGATGATGGGCCGTCTTATGTGGTTCGATCACCTCGGTCTGCGCCGGCTTCCAGATGCGGATCAACACCAACAGCGAAGCGATCGCGGCCAGCGAACTGAGAATATCGGTCAGTTCCGGGCCGATACAGTTGGAAACCAACAACTGGGTGGCGGCGAAGCTCACGCCGCAAACCGCGGCTGCCGGAAGGATGGCGCGAGCCGCCGAGCGGCCCTTCATGACCAGAATCAGATATCCCGGCAAACAAAGCGACACCGGCGCGCAGAGCCGGCCCACGGCGCCGCTCAGCTCATTGACCGGCAATCCGGTGATCAATGCCAGCGTAGTCACCGGGATGCCGATGGAACCGAAAGCAACCGGCGCGGTATTGGCCAGCAGGCAGATACCGGCGGCGTAAAACGAGGGAAAGCCCAGACCCGCCAGCATGGCGGCGGCAACCGCGACCGGAGTGCCGAATCCTGCCGCTCCCTCGAGAAACGCCCCGAACGCGAAGGCCACCAGTAATGCCTGTAAACGGGCATCGCGGGTGAGGCCGCCGATCGAGTCCTTAATAATCT
This sequence comes from Bryobacterales bacterium, assembly GCA_020854055.1. Classification (GTDB taxonomy): domain Bacteria; phylum Acidobacteriota; class Terriglobia; order Bryobacterales; family Bryobacteraceae; genus JADZGD01. Next base: position 58,634 of record JADZGD010000143.1, read on the forward strand.
CGAACTGGCCCGTCTCAAGCGTCACCCGGTAGAGCATAATGGCCCAAAAGACGATCCAGCCGATTGGAAACAGCCCAAATGCAGCGCCGTAGCAGACCGATGAGACAACCAGAAGTGGTGGCATCCGGTAGACTACGAGCGCCACGGCGGCCGCGGCCGCAAGCCCCCACAATGCCGCGATCCAGGCAGGCTTGCGCCGGACGCCGAGCAGAATCAGCAGCACCAGCACCGGGACGGAGGCGGCGGCGGCGGACAGGGCGAGGTTTTCACCGGCGGGCGTGTAGTGCTGGCTCCACATTGACTACCGATGATAGCGAACGGCATTCATAAAAAACGAGGGCGCTTGGAAACGCCCTCGTGCTATGTCGGTTGTGTGCCTCGTGAACCGCCACCGCCGATCCGTGGAAGGGATCCACGCCCCCCGGCGGGGCCGCTCACTCGGATTGACTTGATTTGATAGTGCCCGCGGCGGGGGATTGCTCTCGAAAAACGTTCCGGGCGCCGTTGGAAGGACGGCACGTATAGATCCGCGGGTCCCGGCCATAACGTTGGCGATAGCGGGCGGCAAGGCGCGCGCCGGCGGCCTCGGCGCTATCCGGGCGCGCCAGATTGACGGTGCAGCCGCCGAAACCGCCGCCGGTCATACGCGCGCCGTAAATGCCGCTGGTTGAGCGTGCCTCCTCGACCAGAAAATCCAGTTCTTCACAAGAGACTTCGTAGGAGCCGGCGAGACTGGCGTGGGAGGCATAAAACAAATGCCCCATCCGCTGGAGGTCACCGGCGCGGCTGGCTTCGACAAACTCGATGACGCGCCGGTTCTCGCCGGTAACGTGAAGCGCCCGGAGATAGACATTCGCGGGCATTGCGGCGCGGCACTCTTCCACCATCTCCGAGGTCGCATCACGCAGGCTGTGTACCTCCGGATAACGAGTACCCAACGCCGCGAGCGCTTCACCGCACTCGCGCACGCGTTCGCGGTAGGCCGATTGGCCGAGTTCGTGCTTCACCATGGTGTTCACGGCAAAAATCGCGGCATCCTGGGGCAACGGTACCGGTTCGTGCTCCAGGCTGCGGCAATCGATCTGAATGGCGGCGTTTTCCTGTCCAAAGACACAGACAAACTGATCCATGATGCCGCAGGGCATGCCGGCAAAATCGTTTTCCGCGGCGCGGGCGAGCCGCGCCAACGCGACCGGATCGATGACCCGGCCGCCGAGTAGCGCCAACGCAATAGAGATTTCCAACGCCGCCGAACTACTCAGCCCCGCGCCTGTGGGGACCGTGCTATGAATCAGCACATCCATCGATGGTACCGAATACCCGGCGCGCTCCAGCTCAACCGCCACGCCGGCCACATAGTCGCTCCATTCGTGCGCGGAGGTGAGACCGGCAAGCTCACCGGCCGGCCAGGCGCGCTGCTGGCCGAAGCTGGTTGAATAAACGCGGAGATAGCCACTGGTGGTGCGCCGCCAGGCGGCGTAGGCGGCCAGTTGGATCGCGATGGGCAGCACGAAGCCCAGCGTGTAATCGGTATGCTCACCGATGAGGTTCACACGGCCGGGAGCACGCTCGATCCCCTCGGGTGGCACTCCAAATTGCTGCCGGAACAGGTCCGTTACGATGCCCGTCTGGCTAGCCACAAGAGGATTCCTCCGAACAAAAGCATGCAAAGTCCCGCGTACAGGTTGACGTTCTCGGTGGTAAGCGGGGCGCGCGCACCGGGCATCAGCAGGCCCGTGGCGATCAGAATAAGCCCCAGCAGGGCGAAGAAGATACCGGAGGGAGTGCGTAGATCGTCCATGGCGTCTTACCAGAAGATGATGTTCAGGATAATGGCGATTACCGCCACCACAATGGCGAGCACACCCGGCCGCCGGTACCAGACCAGGCGTTCTTCAGGTGGATGATCGGTGAAGCCCCAGACCAGGTTCTTCAGCTCACCGGCGGGGCGCGGCCGGGTGGCCAGGCTGACCAGGATCGTCACCACAAAGCAGGTGCTCCAGGCAAAGATGGCGACCCAGAAATTCTGCGCCATGGTGGAGGGGAATGTGTAGACGTCCGCAACCCAACCGCCTTTGCCTTCGGCGACGGTCAGGCCGTGGGTAAGGGCGGCGGCGCCCGTGCCGGCCAACAGACCGGTGAAAGCGCCATGGCCGGTGGTGCGTTTCCAGAACATGCCTAACAGGAATGTTGCAAACAGCGGAGCGTTCACGAAGCCAAACACCAGTTGCAGCAGATCCATGATGTTGTTGTAGAGCCGGGCCAGATAAGCCGTGCCGATGGAGAGCGCAATGCCCAGAATGGTGGTCCAGCGGGCGACCGCCAGGTAGTGCGTGTCAGAGGCTTTGGGCCGGATGTGGGTCTGGTAGATATCGTACGTCCATACGGTATTGAAAGCCGTCACATTGCCCGCCATGCCGGACATGAATGACGCCATCAGGGCGGTAAGGCCAACGCCGAGCATTCCGGTGGGATAAAACTGGGCCATCAGGGTCATCAGAACCTGGTCGTAATCGTAGCCGCCGTTTTTTGTGGGCAGCGAATAGCCGGTGCCGGCGCTGCTCAAAGCCAGCGCGGCGACACCGGGCACGATCACGACAAAGGGGATGAACATTTTTGGGAACGCGGCAATCACCGGCGTGCGCCGCGCAGCCGACATCGAGTTGGCGGCCAGCGCGCGTTGGATCACCAGAAAGTCCGTACACCAGTAGCCAAAGGAAAGCACGAAGGCGAGACCGAACACCAGGCCGAAGACCTCCACGCCCATCGGGTTCTGCCCGGAGTGTTCCATGTACTTCCAGGCGTGCGTCATCACCGGAGAAAGGCGCGCCGACATGCCCTGCCAGCCGCCTGCCTTGCTGACGGCGAGTATCGCCAAGGGCGCGAAGCCGAGCACGATCAGGAAGAACTGCAGCACCTCGTTGTAGATGGCGCTGGTGAGACCGCCGAGCCAGGTATAGACGAGCACGATCAGCGCCGAAAGCAACACCGATGCGGTAAAGCTCCAACCGAGAACCAACTGGAACAGCAATCCCAGCGCATACATCGAGATTCCCGACGAGAAGACCGTCATGACGGCAAAGGTGATGGCGTTGAACGCGCGCGTCTTCTCATCGAAACGCAGCTTGAGGTATTCGGGCACGCTACGCGCGCGGCTGCCGTAGTAAAACGGCATCATAAACAGGCCGACAAACAGCATGGCGGGAATTGCGCCGCCCCAGTAAAAATGGGCCGTCATGATGCCATACTTGGCGCCCGAAGCGGCCATGCCGATGACTTCCTGGGCGCCGAGATTCGCCGCCACAAAGGCAAGGCTGGTGATCCAGACCGGGACCGAGCGGCCGGATGTGAGGAAATCTTCGCTGGTGGCGACGCGCCGTTTGACGATCCAGCCGATGCCCAACACGAACAGGAAGTAGAGAGCAAGTATCAGGTAGTCGATGAATGACAGTGTCAAGCGGACCTCGGAAGGGTGAGTGTAGCAGATTGGGGGAAGTAGAAAAACGATTGGCGGCACTTGGTAGGCTCGTAGACATGGGCGAACCGGACAATCTGATGGCGGATTTCAAACGGCGTGAGTTCCTGTCGTTACTGGGCGCCTTGCCGGCGCTGCCCCCTGCAACGGCGCGGCCCGTCCGCGTGCGCCTGGCCGAGGACGGGTTCTACGAGGCCTTTACCGGCAAGATCGAGATGGGACAAGGATCGCGGACGCTGCTGACACAGGCGCTGGCCGAAGAACTGCGGATTCCAATGAACCGCATCCGCCTGACGATGGGCGACACCGGTTGCGTGCCCGATGATGGCGGCACATGGGCGTCGCTCACTACTCCGGAAACCGTACCGGCCGTGCGGCGTGACGCGGCGGCATTGGCCGGGCATGAACTGACTCCGCCCAACCAATGGAACGTGCTGGGCACGCCGGCCGCTCCGGTTTTTGGCCGCGAGGCGGTAACCGGAGCGCTACGCTACTGCTCCGATTTGCGAATCGACGGGATGCTGCACGGTTGCATCGTACGCCCCGACGCGTATCGGGCGACTCTTGAGAGCTATGACGACTCAGCGGTCCGGCAGATGCCGGGAGTGAAGGTGGTGCGCGAAGGAAACCTGATTGGCGTGGTAGCCCGTGACCAGCAGACGGCGATTCGCGCCGCCGCCCGGATACGCGCCACCTGGCGCGCTGAGCCGCTACCTACACTCGATGCCCTGTTCCGGCAGTTTCACCAGCAGGCAGTGGCGCCGGTGGCCGATGACCAGGCCCGCTATCCGCCCCTGATCCGCAGCGGCGATGTGCTGGCCGGGTTACAGGCAGCGGTCCGCCATCACCGCGCAGCCTATACCGTCGCGCCCATCAACCATGTAGCCCTGGAGCCGCGGGCGGCGATCGCCGAATGGAAGCAGGGCGCGCTCACGGTCTGGTGCGGCAAGCAGGCTCCGTTTCTGGTACGCGCGGAACTGGCCAAGGCTTTTGGAATTCCCGAGGCGAAGGTTCGCGTCGTCGTTGTGATGCCGGGCGGCGCGTTTGGCGGCAAGCAGCACGGCGAGTGCGAAGTGGAAGCGGCTACGCTGGCCCGGACGGTCGACGCCCCGGTACGCCTGGCCTGGACGCGCGAGGAGGAGTTCCGGATCGCCTACTCCCGGCCCGCCGGCCTGGTAGAAATTGAAAGTGGAGTCGATGAGGCGGGCCGGTTGACGGGCTGGCGCTTCCGCAACTACAACGCAGGCGCTCCCGGGCTGCGCCCGCCCTATGCGATAGAACACCAATCGAACGAGTTCTGGCGCTGCGAGTCGCCATTCCGCCAGGGCTCTTACCGCGCCCTGGCGGCCACGGCCAACAACTTCGCGCGCGAGTCCCACGTAGACGAGTGGGCGAATCTGCTGGATCGCGACCCGGTGGAATACCGGCTGGCGAACCTAACCGACGCACGGCTGAAAGAAGTGTTGGAGCGTGGCGCAACGCTGTTCGGCTGGGGCCGCCGCAAGGCCGGCGGCGGCGTGGGATTCGGAATCGCCTGCAACCTGGAGAAGGCCGCCCGGCTGGCCCTGTTTGTGGAAACGGAGGGGTCCCGGGCTGATCTTCGCCTGCGCCGCATGGTGATCGTCGGAGACTTCGGCGCGGCACTCAATCCGGATAACCTGCGGAACCAGATGCAGGGCGCGGTGATCCAGGGCCTGGGCGGGGCGCTGTGGGAACGGCTGGAGTTCGATTCGCACGCGCAATTGACGCGACGCCTCGCGCAATACCGCCTGCCGCGATTTAGCGACACTGCTCCGCTTCACGTGGAACTGATCGACCGGCGCGAGGTTCCACCGGCCGGAGCAGGCGAATCGCCGATTACGCTTCCAGCGCCGGCGATTGCCAATGCGCTCTTCTCAGCCACCGGCGAGCGAGTCCGTTCACTGCCCTTGTGCGCCTAGACTTCGAGGAAGATCTCGCCGTAGACACGGTCCCAATCGGCCGAGGGATTGGCGCGCGGCAAGTCTTCCACCAGCACGCCTCCGTCGGCCAGCGTTGCACCGGTTGGTTCCGGGGCCAGCGCCAGTTGCAGCCGTTCCAATTCACGAGTGATCCAGGCCTTCACTTCAGCGCCGCGTAGCAGATGGCGCGTATCAAGGCTTCCGGCGCTGGGCCTTACCTTCAACATCCACTCGCCAGAGGCGCCGCCAGTGGCCAGCACCTCACCGTCAACCGGTGACAGGATGCGCACGCTTCCGGATCCGGTTTGATATTGCCAGGCGGAACCGTTCACCTGAATTGTGGTTCCCGGCTCCGGCAATTGCGCTGGTGCATCGCCAACCAGGCGCCTGGCCAACTCGTCCAGACCCACGGTCACCGTGCCGTCGGCTTCGGCCCTGGCCCAGGCGTGACCGCGATGGTAGTAGCGGTCAGCAGGAAAAATCATCCCACCCACTTCTTCCATACACTCCGCCGGCAGAAGACCTTTGGCGATGAACATGGGATGCAGCCGGCACTGGCGGCAATCGAAGGCATTGGGGCACTTGCGATCGGCGCACTCACCAGTGAGCGCATGGCGGCAGGCGCGCAACTCAGGCGGGAAGTCCTCAAAGTCGGCGTGCCAGCGAATGGCGTCATAGCGATTCTGGCGCAGGCCGCGGGATGCGCGCCACAGGGCCACGGCAAAGTGCGACCCTACCACAATCAGCACGGTAAAAAATATGCCGAGAAATAAGACGTGTAACGGGCTCCAGTGAAAAGCATAGTCATTGGGAAACATGGCATCTCCTTAATCACCCACCGCTACCAGTTCGGGCTCGGGCTGCGACGGTTGGGCGACATTCAATTCTTTTTCCTGTGGAAACAGCACGGCATACCGGAACGAGAATGAGTAGACCAGCACGCCAAACGCAACCACCGCCAGGAACGTCGCGGTCTCCTGCCAACTGGGGAAATAGGTCAGAAACCTGTCGAAAGGCAGCGTGGGAAGCGCCAGCGTCTGGATGGTCATCACAAAACGGTTCAAGGCGATGCCGGCTGAAGCCAGCGCCGCGGCCGAGATTAGCCACGGCATCCGGCGGCGGCGCTTGCCATCGAGCAGTATCAGCGCCGGCAACAGGCCAAACAAGGCAATTTCGGCGAACAGCAGCCAGGTACCGAAGGGCTTCCAGGAGTAAAACATCGCCGCCGGAAATCCGCGATCGGGCGATGTGGCGTTGATCCAGATCACGGTGTCCACGGTTTTGGCCAGCACGTAGAGGATCAACAACCGGCCTGATACCTTGCCCAGCAGATCGTAAACCTCGGGCCGCGCCAGCCGCTTTCGCGAGATCTTGGAGACCACCCAGGTGCTCAGGGCAATGAAACTCGGCCCCACGGCGGCAGCCGACAGGATGAACAGGAAGAACGTGGAGGGCCACAGCGCGAAGCCGGCGCGATAGGCGAACGGCCGGCCGTGCAGAACACCGTACAGGCCCCCGAGCGAACCCTGGTGGAAAAACGACAAAAACGTACCCACCCCGGCAAATACGTACATCAGTTTGTGCAGTTCGTGCTCGAACAGCAGGAACGATGGGATCTGCCGCAGCTTGCGGTTGCGCAGGATCACCGGCAGGTATTCGATCACCAGCACTGTAAGGTAGCAGGTGATGCAGAACGTGACTTCGGCCAGCATCGAGTGGGTGTTCGGGTGCCAGAAGGTGAACCAGGCGCGCAGCGGTTGGCCGACGTCCACAGCCAGCACGGCCACTGCTCCGCTGTAGCAGACCAGCCCGATGACCACCGCGCTATTGATTACCGCCTTCAGCTCCTTTTTCTTCAAAATGTAGAGCAGAAATCCGGTGAAGAAGGCTCCGGCGCCCAGGGCGATCACCGTCAAATCGAGGAAGATCCACAGCCCGAAAGCGAAGCGGTTATCCATATTGGTCTGATTGAGACCGCGCACCAGGCACAGCCCCGCGCCGTAGAGCCCGAAGGCCAGCAACAGAACCCACGGAAGCAGCCACAGCAGGAAGCGCGGCGTAGAGCAGCGCTCCAGACCGCGAATGATGAGGTGCCGGTCGAACGTTGATTGACTAGCCACGCCGCACCTCCGCGGGGGAAGATGCCGAGGCGATTTCGCGCACCCACGGACGGCGCGTCAGGTAGTAGATCTTCGGCTCGGTGCCCAGTTTGGGCAGTAGCCGGAAGGCGTCCGGACTCTTGGCCAACTGGGCCGCCTGGCTCGATCGATCGTCAAGATCGCCGAAGACGATGGCGCGCGTGGGGCAGGCTTCCACGCAGGCCGGCTGGTAATCGGCCGGATCAATGTCGCGCCGCCCCGCGGCCGCTGCCTTGGCCTTGGCCGCGTGGTAGCGTCCGTGGCAGAAGTTGCACTTTTCCACCACGCCACGCATCCGCGGGGCCACCTCGGGATTGAGCGCCTTCTCCATGCCGGCGGGCCACTCGGGATCCCACCAGTTGAAGTAACGCGCGTGGTACGGGCAGGCAGCCATGCAGTAGCGGCACCCGAGACAGCGCTGCGGCATCTGATCGACGATGCCGGTCTTCGGATCCACCTCCACCGCCTGTTGCGGGCAGACCGACACGCAGGGCGTTTCTTCCCCGCACTGCTGGCACATGATCGGAATAAACGCCGTACGGTGTTCGGGGAACGAGGCGCCGTTGGCCACGTTCTCGACGCGCATCCAGGTGATGCCGGTGCGCGCGGTGGCTTTGGCCTGGGCCGGCGGCACGTTATTCTCCACCGCGCAGGCCACCATGCAGGCGCCGCAACCGTTACAGCGGTCCAGGTCGATCACCATCCCGTAGCGCGCGTTCTTAGCGTTCTTAGCCGTTGTTGTTGACATGGGTCAAGCTCTCCTCAATTGGGCGGAGGTCACTCGCCAGGGAGCATCTCCATCAGGAGCGCAAATATCACCGATGGTTGAGCCGCCATTGCGCGGCGCCGCTCCAATGCTGTCCACCGTCGGTCCGATCACCGCCGAGACGACGCCCGGCATCACGCCGGCATCGACCACGATTGCTACCGGGCAGGATCCACAGGCCGTGGTGAGAATCGCCTGGCCGCCGTGTTTCAAGTTGAGCTTTTGCGACGTGTCCGGATGAATGGCGGCCGAGTTGCCCGGCTCGCGCAGTTCAGACTCCTGATAGAGCTTGGTGAGCAGCGGCGACACCTGCGCATTGCCCGCCGTAGCCCTCCAGGCGGTGGTAATCAGCATCAGCGGCCGGGCGGGATCCGTCTGCCCGCCCGCTGCCAGCCTTCGCTCGGCCGATTGCACTGCTGCCTGCAACAGGCGCGCGGACGGCTTTGAAGCGTACATGCCCGCGGGGAGGCCTTGCCGCCAGCAGGCGCCTTGGTTCAGCGCGTTCCAAAGTTCGTCCGAGGTTTTGAAGTCCTTGACCGGCGTGACCTCGCCACCGGCGTACCGGACAACCTCTCCCTTACCAGTTGCGTGCAGTGCTTCAACGTGCTTTTTCAACTCGACGGATAGCGTGACTGGTTCCCCTGCCAGCCGCGCGATGAACTCGGCCGGCTCGGTGGCGCCCGGCCGCGCCGGGATGAGCGGCGGCGCGAGCGCAAAGCCCGCGGCCGGAGCGTCGGGAGCGGTGGGCACTTCCTGAAGACTTTCCAGATATGCCGGCGCTGGCACGATCAACTCGGCGTGGCGCCCATAGCCCTCAAGAAATGGCGACAGGCTGACAACCATCGCCGCGGGGGCCAGTTTTCTAGCAATCACTCTCCAGGGGGTTCCGGCTCCCGACGAGGCAGCATCACACAGCAACACGCCGATGGAAGCATCGGGCAGAGCTTCGATCGGCCGGGTCACCCGTGGGACGCCACATGGATGTACGGCACTGTCCACGGCCAGGTTGAGGGCGGCGAAGAGGCTTTGCTCATCAGGAGAAAAGGCGCCGCCACCCGGATCGCCATCGGCAATCACCAGCGCAGCTTTGGCGGCTTTCAACTCGGCGGCAATCCGCGCCACGCTCTCCGCTGGTACACCGCTTACCGATTGGACTTTTTCGGGCGTCCAGCCGGAAGCGGCGCCGGTGAGCAGATTCAACAGGCCCAGCGCAAGAGCCGCTTCCGTACCGGGGTAGACGGGTATCCACAGATCGGCCGCGGCGGCGGTACGCGATAGCAGCGGCTCCACCTGGATCAGCCGGAAGCGATCCCGCGCGGCGAACACCCGCCCAGGCGTTCCCCAGCCGTCAAGCAGCGGGGTTCCGAAGCTGACCACCAGGTCCGCTCCAGCCATGTTCATGGCCGCCGGAGTACCGGTGAGGCTTTCGAGCTTGGCCAGCGTTCCGCCTTCGGTTTGCGGAGAGGTGACGTACTCTCCTCGTGGCAGTTTGGCTGCCAGCGTCTGATAAATCCGCGAGGTCACTCTCCCCGGCCGCTCATCGAGAATCACCGTGGATTGGCCGGCGGGCAAGGCGTTCAACCTTTCCGCAATCGCCGCGGCTGCTTCATCCGCGCTCAACGGGCTGACCGCCACCTTGCCGTTCACGCTACGCCGCCGGAATGGCAGCACGGCCCGTTTGGGATGGTAGGGCAGGTGATGCCCCGCCAGGCCGACCGGACACAGCGCGCCGTTTGACTCCGCCGTCGCGGCCACTCCGGTGAGCGACACCGGCTGATTGCCGACACAGCGCGCCTTCACCGGGCAGGCGGCCGGGCACAGCGTGCAAGTGCTAAACTTCTCCGTCACCTCGCCGCGAGGCAGTTTCGGGATCCAGGACCAGTTCTGGGTCCACACCGCGCTATCCCACAGCAGGCGCCAGGGAATGGGGGTGAACAGGGCGCCCGCCGCCGATCCGCCGGCGAATTGCAGTAGAGTTCTTCGTCCAAAGTTCATCGTGGGCTCCCTATTTGTGGCACGCCAGGCAACTATCGGAAACCTTGTGTTCCCGATGGCAACTGACGCAATCATCCATGCGCATCCCATCGCGCCGGCCTCTACCGAAGGAGATCCGGGAGATGGAACTCCCCCAGATGTCCTTGCTGTAGCCGCTGACGCGATCCTCTTGATAAGGCCGCAGCGTATCGGTATCACCGTGATCACCGTGGCATTGCTTGCAGGCCAGTTTGGCCAGCCTGATGTGATTGGCGTGCGAAAAGTAAACGTTGTCGGGCTGGCGCGAATAGATAAGCCAGGGAATCTCCCGGTTGGGTGTGACGTAATTATCGATCAGTCTCTTTTCGGGCGCGGTTCCGGTCATCGGAGCGGCGTGGCAACCGGCGCAGCTTTCCAGTGCCGGGACGCCGCCGAAGCTGCCGCTGGCGCGAAGGACGTGACAGTCCTCGCACTTCATCCCGGCCTTTTCGCCCGTATGAACTTTATGGCTGAAAGAAAGCGGCTGCGGTGTGCCGCGGTAAAGCAGGCGCGGAAATCCGGCCCAGCCCACCGCCAGCATCACCGCGAAGCCCGCAAAAAACGAGATTTTTCCTGAATGTTTCATCGAGTCCATTCCCGGTAAGGAGAAAAGAATTCATTAAAGAGACGGAGCGCCGGTTCGCGCTCCAGGTTCGCCATGAGATCCGGAGCGAACTGCCCGCCATCGTTGGCCATCCCGCCGGCACCGGCGAGTTCGTGGACAAAGCGCGACACGCGATCTACTTCCCCGCGCATCCAATTGATCGCCTCGGCCCCGCGCATCACGTTCCGCAGATCGCCCAGGGTGGGCGGCCCCGGCGGGTCACCCACTTCGAACAGCCAGCCGGTGGCATAGGGATCTGACAGCAGCTTCGACGGATTGGCGCGCAGATACAGATTGGCATTCTTGATCAGCAGCGGCCGGGGAAACACGATTGGAAAATCGGTGCCACGGACGGTGGCCACTGCCGTCGGCCGCTGTGTACCGCTGGTGGAGACGAAGGTCAACGCCTCCACCGCCCCTAATGCCTGAGCCAGCAACGCGTCGATGCCGATGTAGTAGCTGCCCTCAACCGTGGTGTCGATCCACATGTGATTCGGCATGAAGGCGAGATGTGGCGGAACCGCAACCCCGTCCACCATCGCCGCCGCGTCGGCGGCCGGTACCTGCATGAAGGTGGCGAAGAGTTCGCAGTACCGGTAGCCGCCGTTGCCGCAACGCGAAAGCAGTACTTCGCTGTAGGGAATCAGCTTGGTAACCGGAGCCGCGGCGCAGTACTGTGCCAGAGCCCGTTCAAGGAGCGGACAACAGCCGGCGGGCGCTGATTCCGACTGCGAGTCACGAAAGATCCGGCAATCGACGTATTCAGATGACGAGCAGCGTTCCGAACTGATTGCCGGGCCGCGGACGGCGATCTTGCGAGATGCCGATTGCCGGCAGTATTTCACCTCCGTTTCACGCAGAAAGGGGCACTTCATGGCCTGCTCCTTCGAACGCCTACTGCTTGTCCGCCTTCGTTTGCGGTGGAGTCTGCTCACCGCCATCGGCCATCGTCAGACCCAGACCGGGGACGGCAAACAGATCGCCCCCCTCGCCCACTAGAGCGCGCAGGTCGCCCTCGGCCTGGGATGCCATTACCAGGCGGCGGGCTCGACGCGCCAGCAGGTCCTTCCCGATGCCGGCGGCGATCACCATCACGCAGATCAGAATGACGACACCAAGTCCGATGTTCATCACGTTGAGCCAGAAAGTATCACCCATGAAAAGAATCCTCCGATTTCAGACTTTGCAATCCGAATACCAATTGCTAATCAATTGAGAATAAACGGGTGCTAAATTCTGTTAACGATTTCGTGTAGGATTCTCCTACACGAAATTCGGATAATCCGGCACGGCGGTCAGCTCTCGAGACGCCAGCGGCGCAGACGTAACACCGCATTGGGCGATTCGGGCAGTTTGGCCGGAACGGTGCCGGAACGCCGCGCCTCATACCAGAGCGTCAGCAGTTCGCCTGATGGCAATTGGACGGTGGAGGGATAACCAAGGTCGCCCACGCCGTCATCCGACAACACGATCGGCTCCGACCACGTGCGCCCGTTGTTCTCGCTCACCCGAGCCTGGTTGCCGCGGGGCGCCCTGCGATAGCCGTAACTCATCAACAACCGGTCATCGGCAAGACGTAACAGGTGCGATGGCAGGCCCCAGACACCGATGGGACGCGGAACGCTCCAGGTTCTGCCGCCATCGGAGGATTCCGATTGCAGCGTCTCCCGCTCATTGACCGGATTGTGATTGCGGAGATGCACGATGATGTGTCCGCCGGCCGTTTCGACGGCGTGCAACTCGTGGTACTTACCGGCATCGTCACCCGGCCTGGGCGGAATCCACCCCAGCGTCGTCCAGGTGAGTCCGTCGTCAGCCGATTCGACGACACCTACCCTTGGCGCTGCCATCTGGCGGAGCGGTTTGCCGGCAAAAATCAGGCGGCCGTCTCTGAGCACCACGGGTCCATGCGGCGTCCTGAATGGAACACGGTAAGGCGCGGACCACGTCAATCCACCATCGGTGGAGCGCAGCATCCACGCATCGAGCAACGCCTCGCGCTCCTGCTGTGTGGTGCCGCGTCCGGCCGATAGCCACCGCTCCATGCGCTCCGCATCCCACCCCTCGGCCTTCTCCAATATTTTCTGGTAGCCCAGGGATGTGAAGGTGGTGACCAGGATCGAGCCGGCCGCCGTCTGGATGATTCCGGCATCGCGGTCATCGATGGGTGTATCCATGATCACCTGGGGCCAACCCCAGGTACGGCCGTCGTCGGCCGAGCGTATGATCTCGACGCGGCCGAAGGGACAGACGTGACCTTCCCTGCCACCCGAATAAGCGGCCATCAGCATGCCATCGCGCCGCCGCGCGAGGGTGGCCCATGCGTGATAATAGCGGGGCCGTTTGGTGATCACGGCGATCGGTTCCATCCGGACCCGTGGCGCAGCGGTGGCGCCGCGTGCCATGCCGAGAAGGGCAGGCGCCAGTGCCAGCGCCCGGCGCCGGGAGATGGCGGACGTGGATGAAGTCATTGCCAACAGGATAATGGGAGACTGGTAGCGTATGCATCGAATCCATTCGGCCGTCTTCTTGCTGGCGGTGGCCGCCTGTGCGGAAACGCCGGGGGTAACTTCCTACCTGGACGGGCGTCCGTCCGCGAATTTGCGCATGCCGGCCAAGGACTTCGGGGTGGTGCTCCGTCACGGTGACGGTCCGGCGCGATGCGACATCTACGGCGCCCGTGACGTCTGGGTATGGAAAACAGGCGGCGTCTATTACATGCACTACGATGCCGCCGGGCCGGTGGGATGGTTGGCGGCACTGGCCACCAGCGCCGACGGTGTGCATTGGACCAAGCACGGAACCGTGCTCGAGTTGGGCGTGCCGGGCGAGGAGGATGCCAAGGCGGCCAGCTACGGTACCACGTTCATGGACCGGGGCAAGTGGCACATGTTCTATGTAGGAACGCCGAATAGCTCGCCGCCGCCGGCGCGAATCCCGGCGTTCCCCTACCTGACCATGAAGGCCGAGTCGCGTTCTCCCGCCGGACCCTGGAAGAAACGGCCCGACATCGTACCGTTTCGGCCACAACCAGGCACTTATGACAGTGTTACGGCCAGTCCCGGGTTCATCGTGAAACAACAGGGCGAATACCTCCAGTTCTTCAGTGCGGCGACAATGCAGGGACGGAAGATCCGGCGCGGAATCGGACTCGCCCGGACACGGAACCTGGATGGCCCTTGGAGCGTGGGCCCCGCGCCGATTCTGCCGCTCGACGAACAAATCGAAAATACGTCACTCTATTACGAGAAGTCGATTCGCACCTGGTTCCTGTTCACCAACCACGTCGGCATCTCCGGACAAGGCGAATATACGGACGCCGTCTGGGTTTATTGGAGCCGTGATTTGCTGCACTGGGACACGGCTAACAAGGCGGTGGTGCTCGACGGCTCAAACTGCACGTGGGCAAAAGCGGCGATCGGACTACCATCGGTTGTTCCAGCCGGAAAGCGCCTGGCGATCTACTACGACGGCCTCCAAGGAACGGGCACCTCGCACATGCAGCGCGACGTTGGGTTGGCGTACCTCGATCTGCCGCTAAAGATTCCGCGTTAAGCCGAATTGCGGAAGCGGAAGGCGTACAGGTCCGCGTCTTTCATCACGAAACGCAGCCGCGTGGGCTTTCCCTTTAACGGGGAGACATCTCCGCCGCCCTTCCAAACGTAGTCCCGCGCGATTTCATCGCCGATTCGTTCCGGCGCATCGGCCAGCGAGAATCCTTCATAGGCGCGCCCTCCTTCATCCTGAAGCTCGACCCGAATGCCTCCCGCCGCCGAGGTGGAGTAGTTCAGCTCCAGCCGCGATCCGTCGAAAATCACCGGTTTGGTGGTTAACTCACCGCCGGAATAACCGGCGTGGGCAGAGGCGAATCCATCCAGACGTAGCTCATAGCGGCACACATACGCGGTCGGCTGGCCGTAGTTGCGGTTCACGTAGAATGACATCGTCTCCGGTCCGGTCTGGACCGTATTCAGCGCGGGATAGTTGGAACGCGACACCCAGTTCTCGAGCCCCAGCCCCGGCCGAAGAAACGCTTCGAGAAACGTACGGGTGTAGCGGACGCCCCCACGCGAGGTGACCAGAACCGCGTCGGAACAGTCTTTGAAATAACCTGGATCGACACGCAGTTCGCGGGCCTGCTCTTCAGAAAGCACCTGGCGGCCCGGCTCGAAGCGGGCGCAGATGGCAGCGTAAATGTGCGGCGCACGGAAGTAGGGTGAGGTCTGGTTGGTGTAGAGATGCTCGGCCGGAGCGTCGCCATAGCTCATTTCGCCTTCCCGCGTCCAATTGCGGAAGTCGTCACTGATGGCGCGGGAGACCCAGCGGAAGTTCGTCTTACCCACCTTCTTCATGGTGCGATAGTAGAGCACATAGCGCTTTTCATGTTCCGACCAGAACGCCAGGTTCTGGGAATCGAAGGCGAACCCTTTGCCGGAGGCCAGCGCCGGCTGGTCCTTGCGGCGGGTCCAGTGGATTCCGTCGGCCGAGACGAAGGCGTAAAGCCCGGTTCTGTAAAGGCCGGCCACCGCTTTGTAGCGTTCAGCCGGGGAGACACCGGGCCTGGTGTCCAGAAACGGGCAGAAGTTGTGGGAGAACGGCGCATCGCCGGCGAGGATGATGTTGGTGCCGGTGGATCCGCCGGCGGGATACAGACCCAGGTTGGGCCGCGACCAGGAACGGCCATCGGTTGATTCGGCATAGCAGGTGACCTCTGCCGGACCGCCGTCCTTGCCAGACGAAGGGAGGCCGCGGTAATACATTCGGTACCGGCCAGGCTCGTGAATCAGGGTTGTGTAACCGCTAAAACTCCCCTCCCACGGCCTGTCAAGCCGCAATACGGGTCCGGCATCCACGAACGTACCCGGCCGTAAACCGGCGCCGGTCATCGACGCGATCAATTCGTGATCGACGAAGAGTTCCCTGCGCGAGCCGATTGAAACCGCTGCCGCTGAGACTGCGGTTGGAAGAACCGCTGCCGCTGCGATACCGAAACCGAAATCACGCCGGGTCATAGATCTCCATCTTTGCACACCGCAAGCCGGCATCCCGCGGATTTCAATAGTAGCCGTACCTTCGCGCGTACCACCCCTTGACCACTTGGCCCAGGACGCAATAGCCGGCGAGGATCACGGCCAGAAACGGGAAATAGCTGAGCGGCAGGGGCGCCAGATCCAGCGCTTTACCAAGCGTTGTGAACGGAAGCAGCAGCCCGCCGAGCATGACCGCCACAGTCAGCGCGATCAGTGGCGCCGATGCGCGGCTCTCCAGGAAGGGCACGCGCCGGGTCCGGATGATGTGAACGATCAGCGTCTGGGAGAGCAACCCCTCGACAAACCAGCCCGATTGGAAAAGGGCCTGTGTATCCACGCTCCTTGCGCCGAAGAAGAACCACATCAGACAGAATGTGAGGTAGTCGAATATAGAGGAGACCGGGCCAAAAAACAGCATGAAGCGTCCAATGGCGCCGACATCCCACCGCCTCGGCTTCCGCAGGTACTCGTGATCGATGCGGTCGAACGGAATGCCAGTTTGCGAAAAGTCGTAGAGCAGGTTCTGCACCAGCAACTGTACCGGTTGCATGGGCAGGAAGGGTAGCCAGGCGCTGGCGCCGAGCACGCTGAACATGTTTCCGAAGTTCGAACTGGTTCCCATCCGGATGTACTTGAGAATGTTTCCGAACACACGGCGCCCTTCGAGCACTCCCTCTTCGAGCACCATCAGGCTCTTCTCGAGCAGAATGATGTCCGCCGACTCTTTAGCGATATCCACCGCCGTATTGACCGAGATTCCGATATCGGCCTCCCGCAAAGCCGGCGCGTCGTTGATACCATCGCCCAGAAAGCCCACCACGTGACCGCACTCCCGCAAGGTTTCGATCAGCTTTGCCTTCTGGGCGGGGCTGACCTTGGCAAATACGGTGGTGCGCTTGACGGCATCCCGCAATTCGGCGTCGTTCATCTTCCCGATCTCGCTTCCGAGCAGAATGCGGCCAGCATCGATGCCGACGTCTTCGCAGATGCGCCGCGTAACGACGTCGTTGTCGCCGGTGAGGATCTTGATTGCCACGCCGTGATCGCCGAGCGCTTGAATGGCGGGCGCGGCGGAGTCCTTGGGCGGGTCGAGAAACGCCATCAGGCCGGCGAAAACCAGTTCTGCCTCATCGGCCACCGAATAGGCGCCCTTGCCCAAATCAAACTTCCGGTAGCCAACGGCGATGACGCGGAAGCCCCGATTGTTGAGATCCTGCGCCATTCGGACCACCTCGTCTTTGCGTTGATCGTCAAACGGCATCAGTTGGCGGTCGACATCCACCAGGCGCGTGATGGGCAACGTCTCCTCGATGGCGCCCTTGGTGATCAGCAGTTCTTCGCCCTTCGGCGTCTCGACCACGACCGACATGCGGCGGCGGCTGAAATCGAACGGTATCTCATCCACCAACCGGTAATCGGTGGCGACATGCAGGCCCTCCTGGATCTCGGCATGCTTCAGGATCGCCACATCCAGCAGGTTCTTCAGCCCGGTCTGGTAATAACTGTTGAGGTAGCCGAGTTGCAGCACCTTCTCCGAATCGCGCCCCAGGATGTCCAGGTGCCGTTCGAGAACGACCCGGTCCTGAGTCAGTGTACCGGTCTTGTCCGAACAGAGCACATCCATCGCACCGAA
The DNA here is from genome assembly GCA_020854055.1 of Bryobacterales bacterium. Taxonomy (GTDB): domain Bacteria; phylum Acidobacteriota; class Terriglobia; order Bryobacterales; family Bryobacteraceae; genus JADZGD01. Next base: position 76,233 of record JADZGD010000143.1, read on the forward strand.
GTTCTGGATGGAGTGCAACCGTTTGACGATGACCTGCTTTTTTGACATGTTCACCGCGCCGCGGGCCAGATTCGCGGTGACGATCATGGGCAACATTTCCGGCGTTAGGCCGACGGCAACAGAGAGGGCAAAGAAAAACGCCTGGCCCCAATCACCCTTGGTGAAACCGTTGATGAAGAAAACCACCGGCACCATCACCAGCGTAAAGCGCACCAGCAGGTGGCTGACGCGGCTGACGCCGCGATCAAATTCCGTCTCCACGCGCCGCCCGGTCACTCTTTTGGCAAGCGTTCCAAAGGCGGTAGCAGGACCAGTGCACGCCACGATGCCGGTGCCGGTTCCGCTGATGACATTCGTTCCCATGAAGCACAATCCGGGATGCTCGAGAGGACTGGTTTCGTTGTCTGGATCCCCGGCGGCGAATTTCTCCACCGGCAGTGACTCACCGGTCAGTGCCGATTGGCTGACAAACAGGTCCTTGGCGGCGACCAGACGCAGGTCTGCCGGTATCATATCTCCCGCCGAGAGGTGAACCACATCTCCGGGCACGATCTCGTCCACAGCGATCTCGTTTTTCACGCCGTCGCGAGTTACGGTAGCAGTGGTTTGAACCAGGTCGTGCAGCTTTTCGGCGGCCTTGCTCGATCGGAACTCCTGAGTGAAGCGCAGTACGGCGCTGATGAAGACCATCACGGAGATGATCACCGCCGCCTGGAAATCCCGTGTAAGCGCCGCAACAGCCGCCAGCGCCAGCAGCAGCAGAATGAATGCGTTGTTCAATGCGCCTACGGCTTGCGTCCACCAGTGGGTGGCTTTCTGGTGAACAACGGAGTTGGGACCGAACTGTTCGAGCCGCCCGGCAGCCTCTTCGGCACTCAATCCCGTTAGGATCGCGCCGTAGTTGCCGGGAGCGTCCGAGTCGCCGGGAGCCAGGGGCAACACGGCGCCGATACCCACGTCCTGCCGGACAACGGGAGACGGGCGACGATTGGACCCATTCTCCCCGTTCACCACGCGTAGTTTAAGCATTGCTTTATGCCCCCCTTCCCGCGTGGCCGCAGTTCGGCGCGTATACACGGATGCTTCGGCCCGGCCCACGCCGGTTGTGCCGGGCACGGTGAAACGCACCCGGGCGGCATGCTCCCGAAGAGCACCGCGCAAACTACTCAACTGTGGATGAAACGTCGCCGGGCGTCTCAGCAGCGTCTACGGTCCGCCGCGAAGTGCCGGTCCAGTGCGCTAAAAATCGAGCAGCAGGGTGGAGATCGGTGTCCGCGACTGGTTTGATGACGCGAGCGGAGAGCCCATACGCAACGGCGGCTCATCCCGTTTGCTTATCGAACTACTGCCACCAGTCATTTCCATAAACTCTTATTGAAAGCCTGATTGAGGCTCCTAGGGTCAGGATAAGCCCCGCCTCCGCCAGCCGTCAACCTCGCACGCAAGTTTGCCTTCAGAAACCCCGTACCTCTATAACCAATAGGGATGGGCCGTCTTCGGGCCCCATGTCCGCATGAGGCGCGTCTTACCAATTTTAGTGATACTGTTCCCGCTGGCAGCGGCTGAATATCGGGCGCCAGCCGGGAATTTCCCGGTCATCCGGCGACCCGGCGCCGCCGGTATTATCCCCGGTGGACGAATCATCGCTCCCTTCGGCCTGCAGTACATCACCGGCCCTGGACCTTGGGGACTGGCCGTCAGCCCAAACGGCAAGTACATCGTGACGGCCGATGGCGGCCCGCAGATCTTCTCTCTCACCGTGATCGAAAGATCCAAGGAGCGTTACCAGACGCCACGGCACCTGGAGGCATCACCGGTTGGAGAGAACTCCGAGGACAAGGATGCGTGGCGGAGCGTATCCGGAGGACTGGCGTTCGATGGTAATCGGACTCTCTACGTTTCGGAGGGGAACTCAGGGCGAATCCGCTACATGTCGGTCGATGATACCGCGGCCAAGCGAATCATTCACCTCAACGACGAACACTACAAGGATAGTTATTCGGGAGATCTGGCCTACGACGCCACTCGAAATTTGTTGGTAGCGGTCGATCAAGCCAACTTCCGGCTGGTTCTGATTGACGCCAAAAAAAACAGGGTGCTGTCATCGGTGAAGGTCGGGCGGCTCCCATTCGCGGTGACGCTGTCCACGGATGGAAAACGTGCTTTCGTCACGAATCCGGGAATATTCGAGTATCAATCGCTTCCGGGAGCCGACAGGAGCGACGCGTGGGGCACGGGGCTCCCCTTCCCTGCCTTTGGGTTTCATTCGCCGGCGGCCGAAGGCGGTGTCAGCCGCAAGCGCGCGATTGGCCCGGTCGAGGTGCCCGGCCTGGGCAGGCCGAACGCGCCGGAATCCAATTCACTGTGTGTCGTGAACCTCCAAAACCCGCGAGCGCCCAAGGTGGAAGCGTTCATTCCCACCGGCAAGCGGTATGGCGCTGGGGCAAGCGGCGGCAGTAGTCCGGTGGGCGTGCTGGTTGCCGGCGGACGCGTATTTGTCTCCAACGCCCACAACGATAGCATCACCGTGGTTGACGGGAAGACGCTCCGGGTGGAGCGTGAGATCGAGATCCGCATTCCCGGACTGGAGAATCTACGCGGAGTGCTGCCCATCGGCATGGCCTACTGCTCCGCCAGGAACTGGTTGCTGGTGGCCGAAGCGGGGATTAACGCCGTGGGAGTGATCGATCCCGCCGCGGGCAAAGTAATCGGACACGTTCCGGTAAGCTGGTTTCCCACGAAGGTGGCCGTCGACGGCGAGACGGTGTACGTCACTAATGCCAAAGGGCAGGGCACCGGCCCGAATGGCGATTTGCAAAGGGCCTTTCCGGAAGCATTCCAGACCGAGATGCGCCGCGGCAGTTTGTCGGTATTCGCCTTGCCGTCCGCGGGCGACCTGGAGTTGCACACCCGCAGAGTTATGGACGCCAACGGTCTCCGCCCTTCGCGGGTGAGGCCACAGGGCATCCCGCCCGGCATCCAAAACGTAGTGTTAATCGTCAAGGAGGGCCGCACCTTCGACGAGATCTTCGGCGATGTCGAGACCGCATCCAACGGAGCGGTGAACGGGGCTCCGACGCTGGCGCGCTTCGGACGCTATGGCGTCGTATACGCCCCCCGCGGACAACTCCGCAGCCGCCTCAGCCTGCGTAATGTGAATGTGACACCGAACCAGCACGAGATTGCGCGCCGCTGGACGATGAGCGACAACTTCTACGCCGATTCGGAAGTGAGCCTGGAGGGCCATCACTGGCTTTCCGGGGCGTATCCGGACGCCCTGGTGCAGTCGTCCTGGATCGCCGGCTATGGCGGCGAGCGGGATTTCCGCCAGCCTACTTCCGCCCCCGGACGCCTCTCGTTTGCGCAGCGCAACTGTTCGGTTCACCCCGAAGAATTGCCCGAAGCCGGCGCCTTGTGGCACCACCTGGACCGCTTCGGCATCTCCTTTCGCAGCTTCGGAGAGGGCTTCGATCTGGCTGGCGCCGAAAAACGCTCCGGCATGAAACCGACTGGCGCCCGCTATCTGACCAATATGCCGATGCCGGAACCGCTCTACCGCAACACCTCACGGCAGTATCCGCAATTCAACATGAACATTCCCGACCAGTACCGCGCCGGTCAATTCATCGCCGAAATGAAGGCCCTGTATCTGGACGCGGGGAAGCCGTTTCCACGCTTGCTGTACATCCTGCTGCCCAACGACCACGCGGCGCCTCCGCGCGCCGGTGACGGCTATCCATATGAGGCGTCGTACGTAGCAGACAATGATTTTGCGCTGGGCCGGATTCTGCAGTTTCTTTCCAATACGCCTTGGTGGAAACAAATGGCGGTCTTTATCACCGAAGCCAATGCCCGGGGAGGCGTGGATCACGTTGACTCTCATCGCACAGCGATGATGATTGCCAGTCCGTACGCGCGAAAGAACTACGTTTCGCACATTCACTCGAGTTTCCCCGGGTTACTGAAGACGATCTTCCGTATCCTGGGCCTGCCCCCGCTCAATCTGTTTGACGCCGTTGCCAGCGACCTGGCCGATTGCTTCACTTACGAGCCGGATTACGAGCCGTATCGCTTGCAAACGGTGACGCCCGAACTGTTTGACCCGAACAAAGCTCGTGAAGGGGCTAACTGATGCGATACCTGCGACGGGCACGATGGAATCAGAATTCGTTGAGAATGGAACTTTTGTGCCAGGAGGAACCTTGCCGATGCCGGATGAAAGCAGCAAGCAGGAGGTAACGGCGGACGAGCAGAGGTTGGCGGCAACGCTCGACCGCCTGCGGCCGGAGTTGGAAGAGACGCTGGCGGCGCTGATTCGGATTCCGTCGGAGAATCTTCCCCCGGATGGGCACGAGCAGGCATGCCAGCGCTACATTGCCGGCCAACTTCGCCAGTTGGGCCTGGAGCCGGATATCTACGACATCTCCACGGTGGCCGGGTTGACGGAACACCCCGAGTACTGGCCCGGCCGCAATTACGCGGGCCGGCCCAATGTGAATGCCGTGCTGGCTGGCGCCGGAGGAGGCCGGTCGCTAGTGCTCTCCGGCCATGTGGACACCGTCCCGATCGATACGCCGGTGCCGTGGACCACGGGACCTACCGGCGCTGAAGTGCAAAACGGCCGGATGTACGGACGTGGATCGTGGGACATGAAGGCCGGCGTGGCGATGAACCTCACCGTGGTCCGCGTCCTGCGGGAACTGCGCGCCAAACTGTCGGGCAGCCTGATCTTTGAGACCGTAGTCGACGAGGAATTTGGCGGCGTGAACGGGACGCTGGCCGGCCGCCTGCGCGGCTACAATGGCGACGCCGCCATCATCGGCGAGCCTACCTCCTTAAACGTCTGCCCCGCCGGGCGCGGCGGCCGGGTGCTTCACATTGTGTTCCAGGGCAAGGGCGGAATCATCGACGCCGGCCAGCGCACGGGCCGGGCGGCGGACCAGTTGAGCTATGTGCTCGCTCGCCTGCCTGAATTTGTGCGGCTCCGCGAAAGCCGCGCGGAGATTCATCCCTACTACCGGGACTTTCCCGAACCCTGCGCCGTCTGGGTGACCAACGTCTCAACCGGCCGTTGGGGCTGGTCGCAGCCCATTACCATTCCCGAACTTTGCAAGCTGGAACTGTACTGGCAGTCCATGCCCGCCGAAACCGGTGAGGAGGTAATGGGCGAGTTCTACCAATGGTGGAATGCCATCACCAGCGCGCGGCCCGACCTTTTCGGTGTTCCTCCGCAGGTGATCCTGCCGATGCGCTGGCTTCCGGGATGTGCCACGCCTGCCGATTCGGCGCTGGTGACCGGCTTTAGCGCCGTGGCGGCTTCCTTTCATCTGCCCGCGAAAGTCCAGGGGCTGGACGCGCCGAGCGACATGTACATGTTCCAGAAATGCTTCCATACGCCCGCCATCATGTGGGGACCCCATGGCGCGAATGCCCACCAGCCGGACGAATATGTGGAACTCGATTCGCTGTTTCAGGCGACCCAGGTGCTGTTGCGATTTGTCAGCCGCTGGTGCGGTGTGGAGCTATCTGGCGGGTGACATCCCGAACCGTATCCGGGTGGTTCCTAAACAGGACCCAGGTCGTCATGCTGCGCTGGCCCTGCACCACGGTGGTTTTCAGCGGATCAGCCGATGTTCCACCCAGCGATTCGGCCAGTTGCGTCAGCAGCGCTTCATCCACCAGGTAGCGGTCCGATCCGTCGGGCAACTGATAGCGCCGGCCCGAGATCGGCCGGGCTTGATTCTCCATTCCGATCCTTGATGCCAGGCGGCAGAACAGCAGCCCACCCGGTTTGAGCAGGCGCCATGTGTTATCGAGCATCGCGTGGAACTGTTTGTCGTCGCGCGCAAAATGAAGTACCGCACAACTGATGACAACGTCGGCAAATGCATCGGGGAACGACATTTGCTCAAGCGTTTCGTGGCGAAAATTGGCCGGGGGAGTGCCTGGCGCAGCCTCCGCCGCCAGACGGCGAACGGCCCCGACCCGTTCCGCGTTCGCATCCACGCCGAAAACCTCCCAGCCGTTACGGAGCAGATAGACCAGATTACGTCCCGAGCCAAAACCGGCGTCGAAGATTCGCATTCCGGGGAGGATCCGGCCGCGCAACAGTTGGTCGAACAGATAGATGTCGATCTTGCCAAATTCGTCGATCAGATGGCCCATGGTTCGAACGCGACGATCAGCGCCCGCCGGCCGCCGCATGGCGCGGTAGGGGCAGTGAGACGCGGAATGTCGTACCACGACCGGCTTCGCTATCCACCGTGATCCGGCCGTGGTGGTTCTTGACGATGCCGTTCACCAGCGCCAACCCCATCCCGGTGCCTTTGCCAGTATCTTTGGTCGTAAAAAAAGGTTCAAAGATTCGGTTCAGCAACGCCGGAGGAATGCCCGCCCCATTGTCGGCGACTTCAACATAAACCATCTCACCGGTCGGCTCCCTGGAGTTGCCGGTTCGAAAGACGATGACGCCCCCATTCGGCATCGCGTCGCGGGCGTTCATGGCCAGGTTGAGCAACACCTGGTAGATCTGCGACGAATCGGCAAAAACGTGACTCGTAGCGGCGTTCAATTCCACCCGTACCTCAATGCCGGCGCCGATGGTTTGCTGCAACAGGTTGACCAGACCGGTGATCGTTAGGTGGAGGTCCATCTCGGCGATCTCCGGACTTGCGCCGGTGGCAGACCGGAGCAGCCGGCTGGCCATCTCGATGCCGCGTTCCGCCGTCTGCTGTATGATTTCGGCCGCCTCGCGGGAAGAGACTTCGCCGGCGCCGCTCCTCAACTGATCGGCGTAGGAGTAGATCGCCATCAGCAGGTTGTTGAAGTCGTGAGCCACGCCACCGGCGAGAAAGCTGAGCAGTTGAGCCTGCTCGGTCCGGTGCGCCTGCTCTTCACGCCGCTTAGCGTCGGTGATGTCCCGGGCAATCACCTGAATCCAGGCCGGACATCCATGGTTTACCACTACCCATGAGAAGATTTCGAGATCTACCGGCACTCCATCCTTGGTGTGAATCCTCACCTCATGGCGCTGGCGTTCGCGGCTGGCCAGACGCCGGCGGATCGCCACCGCGGCGCCACGCCGGGATTCGGCGTCGAACAGATCGGTGACGCGCATCGAGGCTAACTCCGCCGCGCTATACCCGGTTATCTGCTCAGCCTGGGCGTTCACCCAGATCAGGCGCTCCGACCGATCGCAAACAAACACGGCATCGGGTGAGTTTTCGATGAAGCCGCGGAGGGGGTCGCCGCCGGATTGTTGTTCCTCCGCGGAAGCAGGCGGCGGAAAAACGCCGGAGTTAGAATCGGCATGGAGCATTGAAAGTAGCTATATTACAACGATTCCGCCTTGAAAATACACGAAATATTGCAAAATGGCACGGGAGCCGAAGGCGGTCCCGTGCCAGGAGAGCACGAATTTTTCAGAAAACGTACAGCGGAGTGCCCGGCTGTCCGGTTGGCCCGCCCGCGCCCACCGGCTGCTCCTCGCTGAGAGAGCGGTAGAAGAGTCCGGTGTCGCCCAGATAGACTTCCAACTCCACTGGCCGCGGAAGCGTGCCCTGAATGAGTGCTTCCGAGAGTGGGTCTTCGATGTACTTCTGCAAAGCACGCCGCAGCGGGCGAGCGCCGTAGCTCCGATCCGCGCAGGTCTTCTCCAGAATGTACTTGGCGGCATCTCCCGCCAGCCGAATCTTGATCTGTTTGGATTCAAGGTTCAGGTTGATCTGATCCACCAACAGATCGATGATCTTCAGCAGGTCTTCATCGGTTAGCGGCTGGAACAGGATCACTTCGTCGATGCGGTTGAGAAACTCCGGATTGAACGCCCGCTTCACTTCCGCCATCACCATATCTTCGGTTTTTTGCGGCAGCGACCCGTCCGCCAGCGGCGCGGAGAATCCGACGCTGGACTTTTTCTCCATGTGCCGCGCGCCCAGGTTGGACGTCATGATGATTATGGTGTTCTTGAAGTCCACCGTGTTGCCGAGTCCGTCGGTCAGTTGACCGTCTTCAAAAACCTGCAGCAGAATGTTGTAGACATCCGGGTGCGCCTTCTCGATTTCGTCGAGCAGGATCACCGAATAGGGGTTCCGCTTCACGCGCTCCGTCAGTTGGCCGCCCTCTTCATATCCCACATAGCCCGGAGGCGAGCCGATCAGCTTTGACACCGAGTGCTTCTCCATGAATTCCGACATGTCGAAGCGAATCAATGACTTCTCGCTCCCAAACAGCGCCTCCGCGAGCGCCCGGGCAACCTCCGTCTTGCCCACGCCCGTTGGTCCCAGGAACAGGAACGAACCGGCCGGCCGCTTGGGCGATTTCAAGCCGGCGCGCGAGCGGCGGATGGCTCGAGCCAACGCGCTGATGGACTTTTCCTGGCTGATCACCCGCTTGTGCAATTCGGCTTCGATTCGCAATAACTTGGTGACCTCTTCCTCTTTGATCGCCGTCATCGGGACACCAGTCCAACGGGCAACGACATCTTCGATATCATCCTTAGCTACTACACCAGTAGATGTGTCGTCGAGATTGTACTTATCACGTAGTACGCGGAGGTTCTCGCGCTCCTTGCGCTCTTCGTCGGAGTAAAACCGCGCCTTTTCGAACTCATGGTTGGCGATGGCATTCTCCATGCGGTGGACGATGAACTTGATCCGCTTTTGAATATCGGCCACCTCGGGGGGCAGCGTCGTCTGCCGCAATTTCACCCGGGCGCCTGCCTCGTCGATCAGGTCGATCGCCTTGTCGGGCAGGTAACGGTCGGAAATGAAGCGGTTGGAAGCGTAGACAGCGCTCTCGATCGCGTCGTCGGTATAGGCAACCGCGTGAAACTTTTCGTATCGCTCCTTGATGCCGAACAGGATCTTAACGGCATCGGCTTCGCTTGGCGGAGGGACCTTGACGGCCTGGAACCGGCGTTCGAGCGAGCGATCCTTCTCGATCGACTTGCGGTACTCACCCGGGGTGGTAGCGCCAATGCACTGGATCTCCCCGCGTGATAGCGCCGGTTTCAGTATGTTGGCGGCGTCGAGCGAACCCTCGGCCGATCCGGCTCCCACCAGGGTGTGCAGTTCGTCGATGAAGATGATCGCGTTCTGATTCTCCATCAACTCTTTCATGATGGTCTTCAGCCGCTCTTCGAACTGGCCGCGATACTTGGTGCCGGCCACGATCAGCGAAAGGTCGAGCGCCAGGATGCGTTTGTCGGTCAAAAACGACGGCACGTCGCCGTCGGCGATCCGCTGCGCCAGTCCCTCGACGATTGCCGTTTTACCGACTCCGGGCTCGCCGATCAGCACCGGGTTATTCTTGGTACGGCGGCAAAGGATCTGCACGACGCGCTCTAACTCAAAATCGCGGCCAATCAGGGGATCGAGTGATCCGTCGATGGCGGACTGGGTAAGGTCGCGGCTGAACTCGCTCAGCAGCGAACTTTCCTTAGGCCGGCTGGAAGACATCTTTTCCGAAGACGACCGGGCGATCTCCTCGCGAACCTGAGACAGCCGCAGGCCCCGTTCGTGCAGGATCTCGGCGGCAAAGCACTTTTCCTCGCGCAGCAGGCCCAGCAACAGGTGCTCAGTTCCGATGTGCTTGTGCTGGAGACGCTCGGCCTCCTCGGCGCCATAGGCGAGAACACGTTTGCAATCGTGACTGAGCGGAAGATCGACCGATGTAGAAACCTTCTCTCGAATGGTGGTGTGCGACTCGATCTGTTTCCGAATCGACTCGATCGCGGCGTGAGATCGCAGGAAGCGGTTCGCCAGCGCCTTGTCCTCTCTAAGCAGGCCGAGCAATAGATGCTCGGTCTCGATGTACGGGCTGCCGAACTGGCTGGCCTCATACCGAGCAAAGAAGATCACCCTGCGGGCCTTCTCTGTATATCGTTCAAACATATGTCCTACCGTCTTGGATGTTTTCCAGCGGAGCGAGGACTCCGCCCTCCAGCTTGAGTATCCGATCGCAGCGTTCCGCGAACGCGAGGTTGTGGGTCACGAAGATGGACGTCAATCCGTGGGAGCGATGCAAATCCGCCAACAAATTCACGATTAACTCACCGGTCCGGAAATCCAGATTACCGGTCGGTTCATCGGCGAGCAACAGGGCCGGGCGGGTAACCAGCGCCCGGGCAAGCACCACGCGCTGCTGTTCGCCTCCGGAAAGCTCGCCGGCACGGTGTCCGTCGCGGGCCCCCAGCCCCACTTCTTCAAGCGCGGTCCGCGCTACCGGCGCCGCTTCGGAGTAACTCTCACCCCGAATCAACAAAGGCATCATCACATTTTCGAGCGCAGTGAATTCAGGCAGGAGATAGTGAGTTTGCCACACGAAGCCGACCTCCCGGTTTCGAAACTCTGCCAGTTCGGAGTCGGAAAGCGTGGAGATGGCCGTCCGCTGGTAGTATATCGTTCCCGCCGTCGGCCGGTCCAGACCGCCTAACAGATGGAGCAGAGACGACTTGCCGGCTCCCGAAGCGCCTACTACGGCCACTCGCTCGCCGCGGCGGACGTCGAGTTCCAGATTCTCGAAGACTACCAACTCGCTCTCGCCCGACCGAAATTTCTTCGTGAGCCCGACGGCGCGAAGAAATTCCGGGGCCTCCTTTCTCAACCGAGAAACCCCCTGTTAACAGCGTATCATGCGTGGCAACTCCGCACCGCAAAACCGGCTATAGCGCCACCGGTCTCTACCGCCCGCCCGCATGGTAGAGCAGAATTGCCGCGCCGCCGCGGGTGATCGGCTCCGACACATCTTCAACCGGTGTGGAGCGCCCGGTGATGGCCTGAATCAGCACCGCCAACTCGCCCCGGGTCACCGTTTTTCCCGGCTGGAACTCACCGAAGGCGGATCCTGCGTCGAAGCCTGCATTGCGCTCCGGGTCGTACCCGCCAGCCGCCGGCCAGCGTGGCTGGATGCCGAAGGGACCGAGCAGATGGTGGTCGAACAAGGTCTCGATCTCGCGGAACGCCGCGTGGCTCCACGGCACGTCGGTGAAATGGAAATTGCTGACGCTCGGCCAGATACCGAACACACTTACCACCATCCGGGCTGCCTCGGCGCGCGTGAGTGGATTTCCCGGGTGAAACAGGCGCTCGGCGTCACCCCGCAGCCCGTTGTGCAGGCTGAGCCACTGAACGGCTTCAAAGGCCGGGTGATCGAGTGGCAAATCCCAATAGAACTGCAACCGCACCTTCTGACGTAGCAGTTCGCGCTGAAGTTTCTCCACCGGCAAGCGGCGCGGCGGCAGATGATCCCGAACGCTGAGCGCCGCGGCCACGCCGGCTGCCTGGCCCATCGCCATCCAGGTAGGGTCCATACGGACAGCCGAGAAGGCGACGTGAGTGGCTGACATCGCCACCGGCACCAACAATCCCTCCACGTTTTGGGGAATAATGGCGCCGTAGGGCACCTGAAAAGGGGTGGTGACCGCGGCCAAAAAGAAATCTCCGCTCCCTTTGTCCGGGGTGGAAACGTCAGTCTTCGGCCGCACTGGCTTGGAGTCGATGGCGTAATGGCCGATGGCGATGCTATCGGCGCGCAGCGGCGGCATCAGGCCGCGGCCGGTGATAAACGGGTTGACGTCGGCTTCGGTCATCGTCGCTTCACCCTCGATGCGGCGCGCTTCGCGAACGAACACGCGGTAGGGGACGTGCCCGTTATCCACGAACTCGTCCTCGGGCAGGCCGATGTGGCGCATACCGCGTTCGTGTTGCAGGAAGTAGAGAAAGCCCAGGGCGTGGTCGCGGTAGAGCTGGTACAACTTCCGGCGTTCGCCGCGCGAGGCGTTGGGCCAGGCCCAGTTGACTTCCTGCATTTCGTTGCCGGCCGGATTCTTATTCATCTCCGTCTTACCGCCGGGCATTGTAGGGAGCATATCGACGGCGGCATAACGGTATTGGCTGGGGTCATAGCCGGGCGGTGGCGAAGCCAGCAGATGCTCGACACCAGCCGGAAATAGTTTCACGCATAAGCGCAGCCCATAGGAGACGATTGCTTCATCTTGCCGGCCTGTGCTCCGGTCCATAATCTCGCCCGTGCCGTTGAAAAAGAAGATGTCGCCGGCGTGCGGTTCCAGCGGCGTGCGCGCTTCGCGGCCCACGCGGAACGGCACGCCGGCCCAGGCCGCGATATCACCTTCGTGCGTTGCGTCGATCACCACCGGCGCCCGCAGCGTGCGGCTACGCCCGCCGGAATCGCTGGTGACAACGCCCGTGATCCGGTTGGCACGCATCTCGACGCCTGTCGCCCAGGTGTTATAGAACACCGTGACATTGGGCACGGCAGCCATCATCTGCTTCAGAATCTTGTCGGCCACGTGCGGTTCCCAGCGCCCGCCTTCGAGCGGTGCGTTCGATTGGCGGCCGCGATAATCGTTCGGCCGGCGGGCCGCCGAGCGGCCTTGAAAAATGGGATCGGTCGCTTCCACCGGGCGATAGTAATGTTTCACCCGCTGGCGAAACTCTTCAAAAATACCGCTCAACGATTCGTAAGAGTACGTGTCAATGTTGGAGACGCCGTTGGAGAGCATCCCGCCGAGTACGGGAGTGTCTTCAACCAGCGCTACGCGGGCGCCCATTCGCCCGGCCGCCAGGGCGGCGCCGAAGCCTCCGGAGCTGCCGCTGACGACGATCACTTCGAAATCCTGGGCGCCAGCCGCGGCCGGCAGCAACATGGCCCAGAGAAAAATCTGCCGTGCTCGCATCGCATCGCAAGTATAACCGGTCTGCGCCGGACGTGTGGCGGCGCGGCGTTCCGGCGCGGGAACTGATCACTGGCCGCACAGCAGGGCTTGAATCCGGCTGATCTCCTCGGGGCTCACCTCAGGATTGCCGACCAGATGCGCCACCAGGCACTCCACCGAGCCGCTGAAGACTCGATCGGTAAACTCTTTCAACATTCCATCAAGAACTTGCCGCTCGGAGTGAATTGTCCGGTACAGATAGGCCCGGTCGCCGGGCGTCCTGCCAACAAATCCCTTCCGCTCGAGTACGCCCATCATCGTAAGAACCGTGGTGTAGGCGACCTGGCGCCCGTTTGCGAGGTCCTCGAAGACTTCGCGGACGGTAGCATCGCCTCGCCGCCAGATGATCTTTAAAATTTCCAGTTCCAGATCGGTGGGAACGCCGTTCGGAAGTTTCACGAATCGCCCTTACGATTAAGAACTTAGTCTCTCATCGAAGGGCAAGTCAAGCCGCGCCGGCTGGCGGCGTGGGAAGTTCCATCAGCCTGAGGGCGGCAACGGAGCGCGGCGGCGGTCGGTTGCCGTCAGATGGGCGCCGGAATTACGCGTGTGATCGAGCAGACCGATCCCTACTACAGCCCCGGATGAAGAAGCTCGGTATCGAGCACCGTCACCACTCGCCGTAATCAGCTTGTAAGGCGGTGAACATGGCCTTCGAGCAATTCTTCGAGCACCGGCGTCTGGGGATAGGCGTGGCCGCGATAGATGCGGAAACCTTCACCATACTTCACACCAACAAGTCTGCCGGAGGCTTCGGTCCAGCGCTGCATGGTGAGGATGTAATTGTCCATGCCGTGGTGCTTCAACAGCCATTCGCGCTGGCTGGCATGAGACTCCAACATTCGTGTTTTCACTGCCATGGTCGTGGTGACATCCACCACAAAGTGCGGCAGAATCGGTTCGCCATCCGGACCCAGGTTTTCGATTGGATTCATGTAGTAGAGATGTGGAACGGCAGTGGTTACGGGCGCGGGATCGGCGGCTCCGGTCGTGTAGTTGCGAACCGGGGCGGCAAAACATGCGTCCTTCACCAACCGGCTGGCGGCTTCGTGATCGCACATGTAGTCGGCCGGCGAGCTGGTGAGCACGATATCGGGCCGTGTGAGCCGAAGGATCTCTACCACACGCCGCCGCGAGGGATCGTCGGCAAATACCGCCAGATCGCGAAACTCGGCGCAGAGATAGGCGGCGCCGATCAACGCCGCCGAGGCGGCTGCCTCCTTGCGCCGCAGCGCGGCAATTTCTCCGGCACCGAGATCGGCTGAGCCGCAGTCACCCGGCGTCATCGTCACCATGGTGATCGAATGGCCCCTTTCGGCAAGCAGCGCCAACGTACCGGCGGCCAGAATCTCGGCATCGTCGGGATGAGCATGAATGGATAGAATCCGTTTCGGCATGGTATCGCTGTCCATAGTGTAAAAAATCCAGGATCTTCAAAAAGAATCAGCGCCGGCGCAGGTGGATTTCGCGAGTGAAGCGTCAACGGTTGCGCCAGCCGCCGAGCGTCTCCAGAATTCCCCGGCGTTTGCGCAGCAGAACCTCGATCACGTTCAGTGCTACCGCTAATGCCAGCAGCAGCGGCCACAGGCTCATACTGGAAAGCTGCGACCGCCCGCCAGGGTCGAAGATCCCGGCTGGGGCGGGTTGGTAATGGCCGCCTGTAAACTGGGCGATCTGCTTCAGCAGGAGTTCGTTTGAGCCGAACTCGCTCAACTCCTGTTCCTCGCGGTAAACGCCCGTCTCCGGGAACGCGCGCGAGTCTTCGAGCGGCCGGATCCGGAAGAGCCCGTGCCGGTTGCCAATCGCCACGTGGCCGCGATACGAGCGGGCGGCAGTCTTACGCACCTCCACGGGTTGCTGGAATCCTTCCGGTCCGAAGACGAAAATCTCCGGCATCTTCACGGGTTCAGCCACCCTGCGCGAGAGGTGATAATCCACCACCAGTTCACCGTTGGCGCTGTCAAACCGGGCGGCTGCCTCACCATCTTCGGTATGCGGCAGCAGGTCGCGAACGGCGTTGCCCCAGAACCTGTCGTAACCTCTCCAGGAGACCCACTGCGACGCCCATCGGGACTTGGCATCGGACGTGAAGATGGCTGCCCGGCCCAAGCCGTACTGCCAGCGCGCATACAACGGATCGCGCCGTTCGATGCTCAACACGGTTTCAGCGGAAGGTTTGGCAATGAAGCGCACGTAGCCTCCCAGCGGCGGGGCCTGTTCCATGCCCACACCCTCCAGGATCTCGGCCTTTTTCATGACTACCGGATAGACGGGCTTCTCGATCGCGGTGGAACCGGTGTGCTCCATCACGTCACGCAGCAGGATCCGCTCCAGCCCCGAGGGGTCGGTCAGAAAATAAGACTTGCCGCGCGCAAGCGTTGCCACTTTCTCCAGGTACGCCCGGTTGACATCCTGTCCGAGCCCGACGGTCGAGATGGTGACGCGCTGCTCGGACGCCTCCCGCGCCAGCGACAGGCTGTCGCCCTCCTCCGAAATCCCGTCGGTCAGCAACACGATGTGCTTGTAGGTAGCAGGCACCGGGACAATTCGCCGGTAGGACTCGTTGAGCGCGGGCGCTATCTGCGTTCCGCCATCCGGCATAATCCCGGCAATCAGCCGTTTGATTAGCGAGCGGTCCTCGGCCTTGCGGATCGGTACGGCCCATTGGAACGAGTTATCGAAGATCAGCACGCCGACGCTGTCGATGGGGCGCAGGTTCTCGATTACTCCGATCGCCGCCAGCCGCGCCAGTTCGATCTTTCGCCCTTCCATCGAGGACGACTTGTCGATGACCAACACCACGCAGGTACCTTCGGGCGAGCGCGGAGGAGCCAGATCGGCCGGCAGCGCGCGTGCGAGCGCATCTTCGGCGCCCTTGTGATCGGCGTAAACGTTGCGCTCGCCGCCGATCACCAGCAAGCCGCCACCCTGCTTGACGAAGTCTTCCAAGGCCGACTTGCGCTCGGGAGGGATCGCCTCCAGGTTGGTGTTGTTTAGAACCACCATCTGGTAGCCGCCGAGATCGATGGCGCCGAGCGAGGGTACCCGCTCTACCTCAAACCGCGAATTGGTGAGCATCGCCATGAAATGGCGCTCAGCGGGAAGCGGATCGCCGGAAACGTAGAGAACTTTGGGCTCTCGCAGTGTGATGGCGCGTGCGAACTGCACTTCGCCGAGCCGCCCGGCCTTCACTGTTCCCGAAACTTCAATCGCGCCGCTAACGCTGAGACTGGCGTGAACCCGAAGCTGATTCGACCCCTGGCTGATGGCCACCGGATTACTGCCCAGGCTCTTGCCCTCCACGCTGATCTGGACCGAACCGGCAGCATCGCGGGGTGAGGTGACCATCAGGTCGATAGGAAAGCGGTCCCCGGAGTAGGCGATCGATGGCATGGTGACCGAATCGAGATGCAGTTCCGGTTTAGGCTTTCCGGCCAGCGGAAAGGTATCAATGGGAATCCCCAGATTTCTCGCCTGCCAGGCGCCACGCGCCACGGAGCCGGAATTCTCCTTACCATCGGATATGAGCACCAGGCGTGGCACCCGGCCTGGCGGCATGGCGCCGAGCGCCTCGCGAATGGCTGCCTCCAGGTCAGTGGACCGTCCGGCTTCACCCGCCGTGTGCAACAGGCGCCAGGAGCCGTTATTTTCGGCGGGCTCTATCCGCCGTGTGCTCCGGGCGAAAGGAATGACGATCGTCCAGTTGCTGCCGCGGTGTTTCTGAATCCCGGTCACCAGTTCGGAGGCATGGGCCAGGTCGTCACCCGATACGCTGGCCGACGTATCCACCAGCAGCGCCACCGCCATCCGGCTATCCGAGTAAGTGGCCCGCGGTTCGGCCAAGGCCAGCAGAATCAGGAAGAACGTCACCCCCTTGATCCAGCAGCGCACACGGTGGCGGGTCTCCTGGCGGCACTGGTACGCCGCCCATATCAACGGCAGTGGCGCCAGCAGCAACAGCCATGGACTGGCGAAACTCACGATGCCCTCCGCGCGGTTGAGGGTGGCCGCCGGCGAGTCAGAAATCGCGGGCGCTTCGGCTTCATTCCCTCGGAACGCCCAGCCGGGTGTGCTGCCGGCGCGGATGGCAGGCGGCCCCGGCCATACAACTGCCATTCGAGCACCAGGCCGGCCAACCCCAGCAGTGCAAGCAACGGCCACAACTCGCGATTGGCAGGACCGGCGGTGGATGCCGATGGAATACCCCGGCGCGCCTGCCGGGGCGCCAGCCAGACGGCATCGGCCATTTGCGGCAGAATTTGCGAATAGACCAGTTCCCGATCCCCGGTCTGGACTCGAACCGTGCCCGGAGTCGCCGTGAAAAACCGCGCCGTATTGCCCTCCAGCGTGTAGGGCAACGATTCCTGGTTGTCCGCGGTCACCCGCAGACCGGCCAGATCGGTATCCGGTTCAAACGTTACGGTGGTGCCGCCCACCGTCGTGGCGCTCAACTCCCGCCGGCGGAACAACTCCGGCGCCATCCAGCGCAGCGTATTGGCGAACAGCAACGGCGCAGCCAGCTCATAGCGCATCTCGGAACGCTCCGGATGGAAGCCGAGCAGCACCATTTTCGGCTTGCCGGGCCGCGCCAGAATAATCGGCCCGGTGTCAGTCTCGGCGATTGGAATGTCTCCGGGCGCGGCGGCAAACACCTCGGTCTGCTTCAATCGCAGGTCCTTGGTTCGCAAGCCGGCGGCCAGGGGGTGATCGGAACGCCATCGCGCCAGCGCAACATTGTGCTCCACGTAGCGCACTGGAATGGGAGATCGGTTGATGGGCGGTTCGATCCAGATGCTATCCACCACCGGCAATGAGTCGGGGCAAAAGCGGTCCAGCACTACGATGCCCGACTCGACGGGGTGATAGGCCGATGGCCGCTCGAACCGCGCCTGCATCCACGAGTTCGCGGCTAACACAGGCCGGAACGAATCCGGGTCGTCAGAAAACACTGTCACCGGTACGGATGGTTCCGACGGTACCTCGAGCGTCGCGCGGTCATCGTCAGGAAACGAGTCGGCCGTCAACAGTCGTGCTTCGAGCCACCCCCCGGACCGGTTCCGGTAACGGAAATCAATAATCTTCTCCTCGCCAGGCGCCAGGGTAGCCGTCCGTGTTCCCACCGGCGCGCCGGCAAACAGCAGTCCAACTCGAACAGTCTGCGCGGTCCGGCTGTAGTTGTGGGCTGCCACCGAGATCTCCCACAACTGGGGATCCTCGGCGGCGCGGTGAACGGTCAGCCTGCGCAACCCGAAATTGTCACCCGGCGGCGGAAGCGAGATCAGCCGGAGATTCGGCGGCGCAGCGACTTGCCCCAGGTCCGTGCGCGGAATCCGGCCGGCGCCGATGTAAACGATCTCGCCCGGCTGACGGGATTCGAGCCGTTGCATCCGGCGGGCAAGCGCGAACGCCTGTGGCAGGTTGAGTGCCGACGAAGACGGCCGCGATTGGGCAATGGCGCGGGCGAGCACGCGGCGATTCGACTCGAAACCGATAGCCGGCGTAGCCAGCGCGTCGGCGCGGATCACCATCACCCGGTCGCGTTCAGGGAGCGCGCGCAGATAGGCTAGCGCGGAGGCCCGCGCCGCAGTCATCAATACGCCTTTGGGGCCGCGAGCCGACATCCATGCCGATGTGTCAAGAATCAGGACATGATCCCGGGTGCCGGCGTCCGGATCACCAAATCGCAACTGCGAGATAGCCAGCAGCAGCAGGGCCACACTGATCAACTGGAGCGCCAATGACCATGGCTGCTGAATTCTCCGGCGATGGCGCACCGCCGATGGCCTGTCGGCGCTTTGCCAGAATCGCAACGTGGCTACCGCCTGGCGCCGCCGGGAGCGATCGAGCAGGTAGAGCGCCACCAACACCCCGGAAGCGGCGGCAAACAGGCCAAGTAATTCGCCCAGGCTAAGATTCAGCAGGAACATGGCCGTCGCTTCCCGTCACTTTTGCGCCACCCCTTGGGCTCGCATCAGCGACCCGAAGATTGCATCCTCCAACGCCAGCGACGTGGAGAGACCCACGTACCGCCCGCCGGTGCGGTAGGCCAACGATTGCAGCCGGCGGCCGTAATCGTCGAAAGCAGCCGTGTAACGCTGCCGGGCGTCCTGGTCAAACGAGACTTCGAGCCGCTGGCCGCTCTCCAGGTCGGTCAACTCCAGTTCGCCGTCCCAGGGGGGCGTGCGGTCTTCTTCCGCCCACAGGTGGATCAACAGCAGTTCATGTCCAAAATCGGCCATAAACTGGAGGGGGCGTTCCGCATCGCCGTCATCGAGAAAATCAGATATGACGATCACCAAACCACGCTGGCTGTAGGTGGAGATGAACTGCCGCGCCAGTTCTTCGAAATTGGTCCGCGAGCCCAGGCTGAGGCCGCTCAAAAAGTCCACCGCCGGGCCAATCCGATGCCGCCCTCCCGCGCACTTGAACGATTCCCCGAACCGCTCCGCGAACGGGTGGATCGCCACCGTATCCAGCCGCACCAGCGCGATGTAGGCGAGCGCTGCCGCCAGTTGCCTGGAATAGTCGAATTTTCGTGGATTGCCTGTTTCCATCGACCGGCTGGTATCCAGAAGCAACCTGACCGGCACCCGGGGCTCCACCTGGAACATCTTCAGAAACATCTTCTCCAAGCGAAGATAAGCACGCCAGTTCACGGCGCGCAGATCATCGCCCTGGTGGAAGTGGCGGTGATCCAGGAATTCCTGGCCGGCGCCGGAGAAGCGGGACAGATTGTGACCACCCGCCAGACCGCCGAACGAGCGCTGCCACTGAATGGCCAGCCGTTCCAGCTTCTCCAGGAATTGGCGATCGATCAGTGTCTCTTCCGGCAACGGAACCCCGCCTTATCGGACGTCTAACGAGCGGCCGCGGTCACGCTCTGAATGATTTCGGTCAGCAGCGACTCCGGCGTCTGGCCATCGGCATGCGCATCGAAGTTCAGAATGATGCGATGCCGCAGCACGGAGGGAGCCACCGTCTGAATGTCATCTACACTCAGATGCAACCGTCCGTGGAGCAGAGCCAGTACGCGGCCACACTCCACCAGGGCCTGCGCTCCACGCGGCGAACTGCCATAACGGATGTACTTGTCGGACGAGGCGTGCGCCCGGGCCGTTCCGGGCTGCGTCGCCATCACCAGGTCCACCGCAAACTCCTGTACATGGGGCGCCACCAACACCTGCCGGCACACCGCCCGCAGGCGCAGAATTGCGTCACGGCCGATTATGGGCTCCAGGTGGACATCCTCTTGCTGGATCGTCCGCTCGACAATCCGGTTCAGGTCGTCGCGCGATGGGTAGTTCACCAGTATTTTCATCAGGAAGCGGTCCAGTTGCGCTTCCGGCAACGGGTAGGTGCCTTCCATCTCGATTGGATTCTGGGTTGCCATGACCAGGAACGGCGCATCCAATTCATGGGTGGTGGTACCGCTGGTGACGGTCCGCTCCTGCATCGCTTCCAGCAGCGCGGACTGCGTCTTCGGCGTGGCACGATTGATCTCGTCCGCCAGCACAAGGTTGGCAAAGACCGGACCGGGCTGAAAGCGCAACGATTTGGACCCGTTGGAATCTGTTTCAAGGATCATGCTGCCGACAATGTCGGCGGGCATCAGATCGGGGGTAAATTGGATGCGCGAGTACTTCAAGCGGAGCACTCGAGCCAGCGTTCGAAGCAGCGTGGTCTTCCCCAGCCCCGGCACGCCTTCGAGCAGCACGTGCCCGCCGGCCAGCAGACAGATCAGCACCCCATCTACGACATCCTGCTGTCCAACAATAACCTTGGCGATTTCCTGGCGGACCTGCTCGAGCTGAGCAACAGCAACCTGGAAAATCTCGTCAGTCTGCACAGCTTCATTTTAACGTCGAAATAAACATAGGTAAGCGGCCGCCCGCTGCCGGCTTCCGCCGCCCGGTCAGGATGGATCGCTCCACCCTCAGCCCCGAATCCGGCACAAACGGCAGATCTCCCGAGGTAAGTTCGACCGTCTTCAGCCCGTAACCGCTGGATTTATAACCAGTGCCCTTGATGGATGTGGACTTCGCGATCACCTGCTCGCTCGTCTTACACCGCATGCCGCTGATCCGGTTCTTGTACATCGGCCCGCACCTTTGCTCCACGCTTCTTTCAGGCCCGCGTCGCGGCGGCGCCCTTGCGTTTCGCAATGACTTCGCCTCCATCCGCTTGTCAAAGGGACTTTCACCATCGAGTGGCCGAACATGCCCGGCACACAATGAAGAGGCCGCCCGGCGGGGTTCACCAGGCGGCCCGAAACGCTTGAGAGGAAAACAACAAGTATTACTGCCAACTCGCGACTACGCGGCTGAGCCGATAGCTTGCCGCTCACCCATTGAATTCGCGAAGTGGCTGATGATCTCGGCCATCTCAGAAAGAACCCTTCGCGCGTAGACCGGAGAAGTCTCAGGTACCACGCGATAAAGCACGGACATGACGCGGAAATCGATGCGCAGCATCAAGCGCTCCATTCCGCTACCCTCGTCCTGGAAATTACCGGCATGGCTGAGCAAGTATGTGATCACCCGGTAGTCACGGGAAAGCGCCGAGTGGATCCCATCCAACGAAACATCCGCGGAGCCGGCCAGCACCGGCTGCAGTTCCAGGAAACCAAGCTGATTCGCTTCGGCTACCCGCCGCGCATAATCCTGGGCAGTACGCGCGCTCAATATCAGCAGACACGTATACCGGAACCAGTAAACAAATAGCGCGACCGAAAAGATGATAATAAATATGCTTGCTACCATCCAGGTCCTTTCAGCCCGCAGCTATCCCGTAACCGCGGAGCTCGAACTCGCTACAATGAATTTCCAACCTGAGAATAGCATCACGCCTGTCCCTCACCAAGCTATTTTGCGGTAATACGAAGATTTTTTCTAGGTGTAATAGAACTTCAACTATTCAAGTACCAATTGCCATCCGAGAAGTCGACGCCGTTAGCGACGGCATCGTCACCTCCCGCACCGGGCCTCGGGCCATGGCGCTGTGCCAGCGTTCAGCGATCTCGACAAGTCGCTCATGTTGCGAATTAATGGATGAGTTGCGGATCTAATACTCTTTTGTCATAATAGAAGTAGCGATGTGTCCCTCTTCGGGCGCCAGGGGGAGCTGACTTCCTGACATGTGGTTTTGCCTGGATGTCAACACCTTTGTAACCGCCTGATACTACTTATAGAAAAAGTTCTTGACGGACCACTATATATTGGGGCACGATGGCTATTGTCCCCAGAGCGGAGGTTTTCTCGTTCTGGCACAATTCTCTATAGAAGGACCACTCACCATGGCTCAGTTGAGCGTCGATTCGGGCACAAAGACAACAAACGATGAAATGAAGCGCGCCTTGCCAACCAGCCAGCGACCCGGCATCCGCTTCCCCAAATATTTTACCGCCCGGCTGGAACCAGGCGAGACTCCCTACGACGCTGCCGAATGGGATCTGCGGGCGGCGGTCATCGGCAACGACAAAGGCCAGACGATTTTCGAGCAACGGGACGTGGAAGTCCCCGCCGATTGGTCACAGACGGCGACCAACATCGTCGCCAGCAAGTATTTTCATGGGAAGCTCGGCTCATCGGAGCGGGAGCACAGCGTGGCGCAACTGGTACACCGGGTGGTGGATACCATCGCCGGCTGGGGGCGGGCAGACCGCTATTTCGCCACCGACGAAGACGCCGAAAATTTTCGTAGTGAACTGGCGCACCTGATGCTGACGCAGAAAGCATGCTTCAATTCGCCGGTATGGTTCAACGTGGGCGTGCGCGAGGCGCGCGGCTACGGCTGGTA
The DNA here is from genome assembly GCA_020854055.1 of Bryobacterales bacterium. GTDB lineage: Bacteria > Acidobacteriota > Terriglobia > Bryobacterales > Bryobacteraceae > JADZGD01. The sequence continues at coordinate 98,764 of JADZGD010000143.1, forward strand.
TTTCGACGAGGGCCAGAACGCCATCCGCCCGCTCGACCCGCGCGAGCCTCGGCCGCAGTGCTCGGCCTGTTTCATCAACTCGGTGGGCGATTCGCTGGAGTCAATTCTGGAACTGGCAAAAACCGAGGGCATGCTCTTCAAGTGGGGTTCCGGAACAGGTACGAACCTGTCATCGCTCAGGGAGGAAAACGCGCTACTCTCGGGCGGCGGGCGCGCCAGCGGTCCTCTCAGCTTTATGAAAGGCTTTGACGCCTTTGCCGGGGTCATCAAATCGGGCGGCAAGACGAGGCGCGCCGCCAAGATGGTGATTCTGAATGCCGACCACCCGGACGTGGATAAGTTTATCTGGTGCAAAGCGAAGGAGGAAAAGAAGGCCCACACGCTGATTGATGCCGGCTACGATCCGTCGCTCGATGGTGAGGCTTACAGTTCCATCTTCTTTCAAAACGCCAACAATTCCGTCCGCGCCACGGACGAGTTTATGAACGCGGTGGCAAGCGACGGCGAGTGGTGGACCCGCTCGGCGGGTAGCGGCCAGCCGGTAAAGCGCTACAAGGCGCGCGACCTGTTGCGCCAGATCGCCGACGCCACCTGGCAGTGCGGCGATCCGGGCATGCAGTTTGACACTACCATCAATCGCTGGCACACCTCGAAGGCATCGGGACGGATCAACGCCTCGAATCCCTGTTCCGAGTATATGTTCCTGGACGATTCGGCCTGCAACCTGGCCTCGCTGAACCTGATGAAGTTTGTCGGGGCCGACGGCCAGTTCGACGTGGAAGCCTTCCGGCACGCAGTGGATACGGTGATTGTTGCCCAGGAGATCCTGGTGGACAACGCCAGCTATCCCACCGAGAAGGTGGCTCGCAATTCGCACGAATACCGGCCGCTCGGCCTGGGTTTTGCCAACTTGGGAGCGCTGCTGATGTCAATGGGCATCCCCTACGATAGCGACCAGGGCCGGGATTGGGCCGGTGTGCTGACCGCCGTCATGTGTGGACAAGCCTACCTGACTAGCGCCCGCATCGCCGAGAGCACCGGCCCTTGCCCGGGTTATCCGCCCAACGCCGCCTCGTTTCTCGATGTCATCCGGCTGCACTCGGATGCGGTAAACCGGATCGATAGCCGCCGGGTCCCGCCGGCCCTGTTCGAAGCAGCGAAACAGTGCTGGCGCGGCGCCTATGAGATGGGCCGGCAGCACGGTTTCCGTAACTCGCAGACCACGGTGATCGCGCCGACGGGGACCATTGGTTTCATGATGGATTGTGACACTACCGGGGTGGAGCCGGACCTGGCGCTGGTGAAATTCAAGAAATTGGTGGGTGGCGGCGTAATCAAGATCGTCAACAACACAGTCCCTCAGGCGCTGATCCGGTTGGGTTACAAACCGGCGCAGGTGGAAAAGATTGTCGCGCACATCGATGCGACCGGAACCATCGAGGGTTCTCCCGAGCTGAAACCGGAACATCTGCCGGTGTTCGATTGCAGTCTGCGGCCGCAAAACGGCGTACGCTCTATCCACTATATGGGGCACGTGCGGATGATGTCGGCGGTGCAGCCCTTCATTTCCGGCGCCATCTCGAAAACCATCAACATGCCGGAGGAGTCAACGGTTGACGATGTGATGGAGGCCTATCTCGAAAGCTGGCGCCTGGGGCTGAAGGCGGTGGCTATCTATCGGGACAACTCCAAGCGCGTACAGCCGCTCAATACGTCCAAGACCGATAAGAAGACCGGAGCGGCGGCACCGGTCGAGAAGATTGTCTACCGCCCAATCCGGCGTAAGTTGAACGACGAGCGTCAGTCCCTCACGCACAAGTTCTCCATCGCCGGCCACGAAGGCTACATCACGGTGGGCCTGTTCGATGACGGCACCCCGGGCGAATTGTTCATCACCATGGCCAAGGAGGGCTCCACCATCTCCGGACTGATGGACGGCTTCGCCACCGCCGTGAGCTACGGCTTGCAATACGGCGTGCCGCTGAAGTTCTTCGTGGATAAGTTCAGCCACGTCCGGTTCGAACCGAGCGGCTGGACCGGCAATCCGCAGGTCCGTTACGCCAAGAGCCTGCTCGATTACATCTTCCGCTGGCTCGGCGCCAAGTTCCTGGGGCCGGAATATGCTCTGGACGAAGCGGGTGAGACCAGGAAGCTGCGGCCTACCGAGCCGGAGTCGCAGCAGGCCCTTCCCTTCGGACCGGTGCTCGAGGACGCGCCGCTTTGCAGCGAGTGCGGCGGGTTGATGACGCGCAACGGCTCCTGCTACAAATGTGAGAACTGCGGTGGAACCAGCGGCTGCAGCTAAGGTATTTTTTGTGCGCGATAAGGGCGGCTCTCCCGGCCGCCCTACCCTTTTTTCATCTTTCTTCCTTTGCCGAACCCCGGTAAAATTCAGAGCAATTCGTTATGGATCAATATGGCTATCTCTTCAGCTTGATTGCCGGTTTCATTACCGGCGTGGCGGCTTACTGGCTGGGCAGCCGGGCACGTTCCGAGTCCGAACGGGCGGTGGCCGCGGAGCGGCTGCAGAGCCGTGATGACCAGATCGAGGAGTTGAAAAAGAACCTCGAGGCGGAGGCCGCCAGGAATGCGGCCCTGGCCGCAGGGACCGCTGCCGCGCAGACACAACTGGCCGAGGAGAAGGTTCGGGGCGAGGAACATCGCAAAGCGGCCGACGAGAAACTGGCACTGCTCGATGAAGCCCGCAAGCGGCTGGCTGATTCGTTCCAGGCCCTTTCGGCGCAGGCTCTGCAATCGAACAACGAATCGTTCCTGCACCTGGCCAAGGCGACGCTCGAGAAGTATCACGACGGGGCCCGGACGGATCTCGACACGCGGCAAAAAGCGATCGACGAGGTGGTAAAACCGCTGCGCGAGTCGCTGGCAAAGGTGGACACCAAGATCCAGGATCTGGAAAAGAGCCGTGCCGCGGCGTTTGCCACGCTGACCGAGCAGGTGAAATCACTCAACGACGCGCAACTGATGCTGCGCGCTGAAACCGGCAACCTGGTCCGCGCGCTGCGGTCACCACAGGTGCGCGGGCGCTGGGGCGAAATCCAACTTCAACGGGTGGTGGAGTTGGCCGGCATGCAGGAGTATTGCGACTTCGTGCAGCAGGAATCGGTGAACGGCGAAGAGGGCCGCCTGAGACCGGACATGGTGGTGCGGCTGCCCAACCAGCGGCAGATTGTGGTGGACTCCAAGGTATCGCTGAGCGCCTACCTGGAATCGCTTGAAACCTCCGACGAAGCGGTACGGGTCGGATGTCTCAAGAGCCACGCCGCCCAGGTACGGGCACATCTGACCAAGCTGGCGGCGCGCGGCTACTGGTCGCAGTTTGCCCCCACACCGGAATTCGTGGTGGCCTTCCTACCCGGCGAAACCTTCTTCAGCGCCGCGCTCGAGCAGGATCCGTCCCTGATCGAATACGGTGTGGAGCAGCGGGTGATTCTTTCCACTCCCACCACGCTGATTGCCTTGTTGAAGGCCATTGCTTACGGCTGGCGCCAGGAAAAACTGGCCGCCAACGCCCAGGCCATTTCCGATCTGGGTAAGGAACTGCACGACCGAATTCGCAGGTTCACTGAGCTTTTTGCGCGAGTGGGCAGCAGCCTGGGCAGGTCGATCGAGGCTTACAACGACGCCTGTGCTTCGTTTGAGCACCGCGTGCTGGTCTCGACCCGCCGGTTCCAGCAACTCGGGGCCGGGCAGGGTGAAGAGATTTCTCAGCTTGACACGATCGACCGCCAGCCCCGCACGGTAGAGGCTGCCTGCGAAGCGTAATCAGCGGCGTGCGGAACCTACTCCATCCGGTAGTTGGGGGCCTCCTTCACGATATTCACATCGTGTACGTGGCCCTCGCGCAGTCCGGCGACGGTGACGCGGAGGAACTGTGCGCGCTCCTGAAGTTCGGACAGCGATGAGCACCCGGCATAGCCCATGCCCGCCTTCAAACCACCCACCAGTTGGAAGATCGAGTCCGCCAGCGGACCTTTCGATGGCACGCGGCCCTCAATGCCCTCGGGAACCATCTTGCCGGACGCTTCCTGCGAATAACGGTCTGAACTGCCTGCCGACATGGCGCCCAGCGAGCCCATTCCGCGGTAGCTCTTGAACGTACGGCCCTGGTAGATGACCGTCTCGCCGGGAGCTTCGTCGGTGCCGGCAAGCAGGCTGCCAATCATTACGCAATCGGCGCCGGCGGCAATCGCCTTAGTGATATCGCCGGAGTACTTTATGCCGCCGTCTGATATCAGCGCCACTCCCGAGTCCCGGGTTGCCCTGGCGCATTCCATGATCGCCGTGATCTGTGGAACGCCGACACCGCTCACCACGCGGGTGGTGCAAATGGAGCCAGGACCGATACCAACCTTCACCCCATCCACGCCCAGCGCAATCAGGTCACGGGCGCCCTCGTAGGTTGCAACGTTGCCGGCGATGAGGCCCACCTCGGGGAATGCGCGCTTCACTTCCATCACTGCCTGCATGACGCGCTCGCTGTGTCCGTGCGCGGAATCAATCGCGATCAGGTCGACCTTCTTTTCCACCAGCGCCCGGGCACGCTCGAGAAACGGTCCCGTGGATCCGATGGCCGCTCCCACGCGGAGACGGCCCTGGGAGTCCTTGGCGGCCATGGGATACTTCAGCTTCTTCTGGATGTCCTTGACCGTGATCAGGCCCTTCAGGTTGTAGTGGTCGTCCACTACCAGCAGTTTCTCCACGCGGTGCTTGTGCAGGATCTCCTGCGCCTGATCGAGTGTCGTACCCACCGGCACGGTGATCAGGTTGTCCTTGGTCATCACATCCTGGACCGGCAGATCGTAACGCGTCTCAAACCGCAGGTCACGATTGGTGAGGATGCCCACCAGCTTGCCGTTCCGGGTGACCGGAACGCCCGAGATGCGATAGCGCTGCATCACATCCAGCGCCGCCGAGATGGGCTGCTCCGGGTCGATAGTGACCGGATCGACGATCATTCCGCTCTCGGAGCGCTTCACGCGGTCAACCTCTTCGGCCTGACGGTCAATCGGCATGTTCCGGTGAATGATGCCGATGCCACCCTGCTGGGCCAGCGCAATTGCGAGGTGAGACTCGGTGACCGTGTCCATGGCCGCGCTCACAATCGGGATGTTCAGGTTGATACTTCGCGTGAGCCGGGTCTGGGTGTCGGCATCGGCGGGAATCACGCCGCTGCGGGCCGGTTTGAGAATGACATCGTCAAAGGTGAGTCCTTCCGGGATTGCGTCGGGTATCATACTGGGGATCTCCTATAATAGCGCGGGCTCACCGTGTGTAGCGGATCGAGGCGCGCCGCTGGTGCCGTTCGAGCGCCAGTTCGATGAGCCTGTCAATCAGGGCCGGGTAGGAAATTCCGGCATGCTCCCACATTTTGGGAAACATGCTGATGGACGTGAAACCCGGGATCGTATTGATCTCGTTGATGTAGATCTGCCCGGTTGCGGTCTCGAGCAGAAAGTCCACCCGTGACATGCCCTCGCACTCGGCGGCCCGGTGGCACTCGGCTGCCAGGCGGCGTAACTCGGCGGTCTGGTCCGCGCTGAGTTTTGCCGGAAGTTCGATCACCGCCTTGTCGAGCAGATACTTGTCTTCGTAGTCGTAAAACTCGCGCGAGGGCAGGATCTCGCAGGGCATGGAGGTTTCGACATGCTGGTTGCCTAACACCGCGCACTCGAACTCCCGGCCGATGATGCCTCGTTCGACGATGATCTTGTGATCGTAGCCGGCTGCGAGTTGGAGCGCGGCGTGCAACTGTTCAAGGTTGCCTGCCTTGGAGATGCCCACCGAGGAGCCGAGATTGGCCGGTTTGACAAATACCGGAAAAGGGAGCGCGGCGGTTACCCGTCCGGCGTCCAGACAGCCGGAGGATAGTGTGACGAAATCGGCCACCGGAAGCCCGCGCTCGCGACAGACCCGCTTCAGCATCTCCTTATCCATCGCCACGGCCGAGGCCAGCACCCCGGGGCCGACATAGGGCAGTTCGGCCAATTCCAGCAGGCCCTGCACCGTGCCGTCCTCGCCAAACGTTCCGTGCAACACCGGGAACACCACATCGATACCGGGATTAGCTCCGGGCTCCGGCAGAATCGGCTCGGGCTGCCAGCGGCCTTCCCTGGTGATGAAGAACTCGCGAATGCGGTAGCGGGTTGCATCCATCGACTGCATGACCGATTTTGCCGAGCGGATCGAGATTTCGTGTTCGCCGCTTCGGCCGCCGTATATGATGGCTACGTTAAGAATCAGTGTGTCCTCCGTTATAAAATCCGCTTCCCGAGGGCCGACAGAATCAGTTCCACGGCCAGCAGAGCAGTGCGGTTGGCCTCGTCGATCACCGGGTTGACCTCCACCACCTCCATGGACACCATGCGGCCGGAATCGGAAATGATCTCCATCGCCAGGTGAGCCTCGCGGTAGGTGATGCCGCCGCGTACCGGCGTGCCGACGCCGGGAGCCTGGGCCGGGTCCACGGCATCCATGTCGAGTGATAGATGAATTCCGCCGGTGCCGGCGGCGGCGACCTGTACGGCCTCTTCCATCACGCTGCGCAATCCGCGCTCGTCGATGTCCCGCATGGTTAGAGCGCGCACGCCGGACTTGCGCACACCGGAGCGCTCCGAAAGATCCACGTTGCGCAACCCGACCAGCGCCACATTCTTGGGATCCACCTTTGGCGCGTAACCGTAGAGGTGGGTCAGCGGCTTGGGCCCGCGGCCGGTCACACAGGCCAGCGGCATTCCGTGCACATTGCCGGTGGGGCTGGTGGCAGGCGTATTCATGTCGGCGTGGGCGTCAATCCAGATCAGCCCCATCGACTTGCGCTGCTTGTGATAGTGGCGGGACATGCCGGAAATGGTTCCAATGGCCACCGAATGATCGCCGCCAAGCACCAGCGGCAGTTGGCCGGCATCGGCCGCCCGCTCCACCGCGGCTGCCACCCGGGTACAGACTTCGGTGATCTGCGGCAGGTAGCGCGCGCGGCGAGAACCGGCGGGTGAACTCTCCTGCTGATCCACGGCGATGTTGCCCAGATCTTCCACCTTGTAGCCGAGCGAAGCGAGTTTCGCGTTCAGATTGGCTACCCGCATCGCGGACGGACCCATGTCGACACCCCGGCGCCCGGCGCCAAGATCGAGCGGCGCTCCGATAATTGCAATGGTCGATTCGCTCATAACAAGCTCGCGCCGCCGTCAGGGCCGCGTGCGGTAGAGCATCCGCGGAAACCCGATGGTCTCGCGCACATGCTCCAGTCCGCAGATCCAGGCGACACAACGTTCGACTCCCATGCCGAAGCCGCCGTGCGGAACGGTGCCGTAACGGCGCAAATCGAGGTACCAGTCGAATGCCTCCGGCGGCAGGTTGTGCGCCTTCAGCCGCTCCACCAGCAGGTCCAGGTTGTGAATTCTCTGCCCGCCGCCGATGATCTCGCCGTAACCTTCGGGCGCCAGCACATCGACGCCCAGCACCACTTCGGGATGCTCGGAATCGGGCTCAAAATAGAAGGCTTTGATCCCGGCCGGGAAGCGGTCCACCATCAACGGGCGCTGCTGGTCTTCGGTAAGGATGGTTTCATCCGTGTTGCCGAAGTCGGCGCCCCATTCGATTTCGCTACCCTTGGACTTGAGGATGTCAATCGCCTGGCCGTAGCTGATGCGCGGGAAGGGGGCCTGAATACGCTCCAGTTTCGCGATGTCGCGCTCCAGCACCTCCAACTCCTGCCGGCGATTTTCAAGCACGCGCCCAACCACGAACACCACCAGCGCCTCGGCCAGGTTCTTCACATCTTCGAGCGTGGCGTAGGCCATTTCCGGCTCCACCATCCAGAACTCGGTCAGGTGGCGGCGGGTCTTTGATTTCTCAGCCCGGAAGGTGGGGCCGAAGCAGTAGACTTTTCCAAGCGCCATCGCGGCCGCTTCGTTGTAAAGCTGGCCCGATTGCGTCAGGTAGACTTTCTCGTCCTCGAAGTAGTCCACCTCGAACAGCGTGGTGGTGCCTTCACAGGCCGCCGGCGTGAAGATCGGCGTGTCCACCAGCGTGAAGCCGTTGGAGTCGAAGAAATTGCGGATCGCCTTGATCACCTCGTGGCGCACCTTCAGAATCGCGTGCTGGCGGCGGCTCCGCAGCCAGAGGTGCCGGTGATCCATCAGAAACTCGATGCCGTGCTCTTTGGGGGTGATGGGATAGGGGTGCTCCTCGGGAACCCGCTGCACCACCTCGATGTCTTCCAGATCCATCTCGAAGCCGCCCGGAGCGCGCTGCTCGGCTCGAATTTTACCGCTGACGATGATCGACGATTCCTGCGTCAGGTTCCTGATGGCGTTGAAGGTCTCCTCGGGTAACGCGCTTTTCACGGCTACGCACTGGATGATGCCGGTGCCGTCGCGGAGCAGCGGAAAGGCGATCTTTCCCGATTTGCGGAGATTGTAGAGCCACCCCGCGATACGAACGCTCTGGCCCGTGTAGCGTTCGGCTTCGGCAATGGTGATGCGTGGAACGCCGGCGGACGGGTTCATGGTTTTGCGTCTCCGCCGCTGAGTTTCTCCAGTTCCTCGAATACGCGGGCTGCTTCGTCAACCGGCGCGCTCATGCCCGGCACCTCCTTCAGTTCCAGCAGCAGCGGATACTGCCCCGAAGCCGAGTTGAGCAATTGCATCGCTTTTTTCCAATCGATCGAGCCGCCCTGTCCGGCAACCGGGAAGATGTGGGTGTCCGACGTGCCATCGTTGTCGTGAATGTGAGTGGAACGGATGCGCGCTTTCATGCGCTCAAAGGCAACCTCGACCGATCCCTCCAGGTTGGCGTGGCCCATGTCGAAGCAGATGTTCAATGGCAGGTGCGTCTGCGCCAAAAACATCATCAGCCGCTCGGATGTCGAGAGATGGTTGGGGATATTCTCAACCAGGATCTCGACGCCGCGGTGCCGGGCAAACAGCGATAACTCCTCGAGCGAGGTGAACGCTGCCTCGATCTTCCGCTCATCGTACTCTTCCCCGCCCACTCCGATGTGCTGGATCAGGTAGCGGAACGGGATGAACTCTGCAATCTCGAGCGCCCGCTTCAACTCGTCCACCATCTCCACGCGCTTCGCCTTCACCGGTTCGGTGATCGTAATTACCGACTGCGGGCCGCTGCGTCCCCAGACATCGTCGGTGTACATGGGGGCGTGCAGGCTCCACAGCTTCAACGGTGAGTCGCGAAACCAGTGGGAAAGTTCCCGGACCTGGGCCTGATCCCGATGGTCCAGATGCTGGCGGGCGCAAAATATCTCAACCGCGGGAATGCCGGCCTGGCGGATTTTTTCGAGCCAGACCGTGGTCAGGCGATGATTCACGAACAGGTGAGTGGAAAGAACGTGGTGCATGGATTCAGTAACCTTCGGCGGTAGCCTCCACCCTCGGATCGGGGGCGCCCTCGAGCCATCCATCGCCGAATGCGATGGCGGCTACTTCACAAAACGGTTTCAACTTTCTGATGCGGTGCCCGCGCTGTTCAAGCAGCCGTATGGTGTCGGGCGAGATGCCCGGTTCCACATCGAGCTGATCCGGGCGCCATTGGTGATGGAAGCGGGGGAAATTCACCGCGTCCTGGACATTCATACCGAAGTCGATAACGTTCAATATCACCTCGAGCACGGCATTGATGATGCGCGCACCACCCGGCGAACCGAGCACCAGCAGGGGACGGTTGCCATGGAGCACGATGGTCGGCGTCATGCACGACAGCGGGCGCTTCCCTGGCTGAATGGCGTTGGCCTCGCCCTGCACCAGGCCGAAGTTGTTAGGGAAGCCAGGCTTGGCGGCAAAATCGTCCATCTCGTTGTTCAGCAGGAAGCCGAGCCCGGGCACGGTGACGCCTGAGCCGAAGTTTCCGTTGATGGTGTAGGTCAACGATACCAGCGTGCCTTCGGCGTCGGCAATGGAAAAGTGGGTGGTGCTGGCGGCGGAAACGGGCACGGCAGCGCCGGGCCGGATGCGGGCGCTCGGTGTCGCGCGGTATGGATCCACCGACGCGCGCCACCGCGCGATGTGTTCCCTGCTCAACAGGCGGGCAACGGGAACCTGAACAAAATCGGGATCGCCGAGGAACTGGCTGCGGTCGGCATAGGCGCGCCGCATGGCTTCGGCGGCGTAGTGAATGGCGGCGGCTGAACCCGCTCCCTCGCGCTCGTATCCGCTGTTTTCCAGGATTCCCAGCATCTCAAGCAACACCACGCCACCCGAACTGGGAGGGGGCGCGGTGAGAATCGTATAGCCGCGATAGGAGCCCTCGAGCGGCTTACGTTCCACTGCCTGGTAGTTGCGCAAATCCTCCGCGGTGATCATCCCGCCATGCGCTCGCATCGCCTGCGCCAGACGTTGGGCGGTCTCACCCTCATAAAAGCCGGCCGCCCCCAGGCGAGCGATTCGCTCCAGTGTTTGGGCCAGTTCCGGCTGAATCAGCAGGTCGCCAGGCTTCAGGTACTGCCCGTCATGAAGAAAGATCCGCCGCGATTCGGCAAATTTCGGTAGCTTTTCGTCCGCGCGCAGCGATACAGCGAGAGAGTAGGGGACCGGAAACCCCGATTTGGCCAGCAGAATCGCCGGTTGGAGCAGTTCCGCCCACGGCTTATGTCCATAACGGCGGTGAGCCAGTTCCAGTCCGCGCACGGTGCCGGGCACGCCGGCGGCGCGCCAGCCCACCAGGCTGTCCGCCGTCGGGCGCCCGCCAGCATCGAGATACATATCGTGGCTGGCGCCGGCTGGAGCCTTTTCACGAAAATCGATGAATGTCGAGCGGCCGCCGGGCAAACGCGCCAGCAGGAATCCGCCTCCGCCCAGGTTGCCGGCCGAAGGGTGCGTCACCGCCAGTACGAAGGCTACACATACCGCCGCATCCACCGCGTTCCCGCCGGAGCGCAGCACCGCGGCGCCGGCGCGGGTGGCATGGTCCTCGCGGGTAACCACCATCGCCCGGCGCGCTCTCACCGGTTGCGCGGCGGTAAGCGGGAATGCCTGTGCGATGGCCACGAGCATCAGCACAGGCCGGTGGAGATGCATCGAGTCTTCATTTTACTGCGGAGGCTACCCGGCGCGGTTCCGGCGGCCTGTTACAGCCGGCGCCGCTTCCATTCAAACAGCACGATGCCCGCGGCCACGGAGACGTTCAATGAGGATACCGGACCCGACATAGGAATTCGCACCAGGACGTCGCAATGTTTCCGCACCTGTTCGTGCAACCCGTGGCCCTCCCCGCCCAGCACCAGCAGGGTGGGGCGGTTGAAGGCGGCTTGGTCGAAGGTTTCGCCGCCACGCTCGTCCAGGCCATAAATCCAGTAGCCTGCCTTCTTCTGCCTCTCGATGGTCTGCGAGACATTGCCCACTCGCACCACCGGCAGGTATTCCAACGCTCCCGCGGCCGCTTTGGCTACCGTTTCGGTGAGGCCCGCGGCGCGGCGCTCGGGAATCAGTACGGCCGAGGCTCCGGCGGCATGAGCGGTGCGGATAATGGCGCCCAGGTTGTGCGGATCCTCCACGCCATCGAGCAGCAGCAGCAGTTGGGCGTCCGCTGGAAGATCTTCCAGTTCACGATAGCGGTGTGCCGCTCCCAGCGCGACCACCCCCTGATGCACGGCGCCGCGTGATAGCCGGTCTAATGACTCCCGAGGCTCGAAGCGTACCGGCACATCGCGCTGGCGGCACAACTCGATCAACTCCTGCAATCGCGGGCCGCCGGCCCCCTTGGCGATCAGTACGCGTTCGAGCGGCCTTCCGGCCCGGAGGGCTTCGCGCACGGGATGGAAACCGGAGAGAACGCCGGACATAGCTTGGCCGCCGCTACTTCCAATCGAGCGCCAGCCGGCAGAACGCGCGTAGCGGCACGCCCGTGGGACCCTTGGCCAGCCACGGATCCGCTTCTTCGTTCCAGGCCGTGCCCGCGATATCGAGGTGCGTCCAGGGGGTTTCGCCGGCGAACTCTTTCAGGAACACGGCGGCGGTGATGGCGCCTCCCCACCGCCCGCCGATGTTAGCGATGTCGGCGAAGGAGCTTTCCAGGTACTCGCGGTATTCCTCATCGAGCGGCATTTGCCAGCAGGTCTCCCCTTCGGCGCGGCCGGCCTCCAGGACTCGGCTGCCGAACTCCTGGTGGTTGGTGAACAGCCCGATGTGGATGTGGGCCAGCGCTACAACGATGGCTCCGGTCAGTGTAGCAGCGTCCACCAGGTGGGTGCATCCCAAACGCTTGGCGTAAGTCAGTGCATCGGCCAGAATCAGCCGGCCTTCGGCGTCCGTGTTGAGCACCTCGATGGTTTTGCCGGAAAGCGAGGTCACGATGTCGCCCGGACGCTGCGCCCGCGCGCCCGGCATATTTTCCACCGCCGGTATGATGCCGGTTACGGTGACACGCGGCTTCAACTGGGCGATGGCGCGCAGTGCGCCAATCACCGCGGCCCCGCCTGACATGTCGTAGCGCATCTTCTCCATGCCTTCGGACGGTTTGATCGAGATACCGCCGGTGTCGAAGGTGACGCCTTTGCCGACCAGCCCAAGGTGAGTGCCCTCCAGCGGGTTCCGGGGGCGATAGCGCAACACGATTAGAAACGGAGGCTCATCGGAACCCTGGGCAACGCCAAGCAATGCGCCCATTCCCAAGTCCTGCATCAGGCCGCGATCGAGCACCTCGCACTCCAGGCCGAACTCGGCGGCCATCTTCTGCGCGGCAGAGGCCATCCCTGACGGGGTGAGACGATTACCCGGTTCGTTGGCCAGGCCACGGGTGAAGTTTTGCGCCTCGGCGATGATGCGACCGGTCTCGGCAGCCTCATCGGGCGCGGACGCGCCGGCCACCGAGAAACGCTCCACCACCTGTACCTCTTTCTTGTCCGTCTGATAGGCGTCCGGATTGTAATCCGCCAGGATGGCGCCTTCGACGGCGGCGGTAACAAACCCGGCTCCCGCACAGGTGTCCGGCAACACCAGCGCGATTCGTTTGTAACCCCGTGGCTTCAGTGACCGCAGTGCGGCGCCGGCGAGTTTCCGTGCCGCGTTTGGGTTGAACCTGTCCTGTTTGCCCGCGCCCATCACCACAATGCGCCGCGCGCGGGCCGTTCCCGGCTGGTGTAGGGTGACCGAATCGAATGTCTTTCCCTTGAATTCCCCAGTCTCCACCAGGCCGGCCAGCCAGGCGCCGGCCAGCGGTTGGGCAGCTTCCGGCAACGCCGGCAGGTGGCCGTTACCGGCTTCGAAAACAGTCAAAACGAGAGCGTCGGTTTCCAGTTCGGCGAGCGGGGTTCGATCGATTGTAATTTCCATAAGTGGTTGTTGCGTCTCAGTCACGGCCGCGGCGCATGGCCGCGCGGGCCTCTGCTTCCTGGGTACGGGTGCGTTCCGCTTCGCGCTTGTCGTGCAGTTGCTTGCCGCGCGCCAGGGCGATCTCGCATTTTATTCGGCCTTGTTTCAGGTAGACCTTGGTGGGAACCAGCGTCAGCCCTTTTTCCCTGGTCTTGCCCTGTAGCTTGTCAATTTCCCGGCGATGCAGCAGCAGCTTCCGCCGCCGGACCGGGTCATGGTTTTCGCGGTTGCCGTGCGAGTAATGCCCGATGTGGGCATTGACCAGCCAGGCTTCCTTGCCGGCGATTTCGGCGTAGCTATCGAGTAGCTGAACCTTTCCCGAGCGCGCGGACTTCACCTCCGTACCCGACAGCACGACTCCGGCTTCAAATCGTTCCAGCAAGTGGTAGTTGTGTCCAGCGCGGCGGTTGTCAGCGAGAATTTTCCAGCCGCCGTCCTGCTTTGGCAAAGTTTTGTCCTAAACGCGGGCAATACGCGGATCGTCAATGAGTTGTAGCGTTCTTGCGCGTACAGGTATTATTTTATCATAGGGCGAAAAGAATCAATAAGATGCGTGATTCCAAGTGCGCTCCCAAGCGCGGCGGTGGCCACGTTGCCGGTTCAGGGCGGAAGCGAGCGGAGGGAGTTCAGGCGCGGAAGTTTGTAGCGCTGCTGCTGGTGTTTCTGATGACGGGCGGCGGCCTGGAAGCCAAGACGCGGAAAGGCGACCGGTTTCTCAAGGAAGGCCGGGCGGCCGAGGCCCAGAAGAACTACGACCAGGCGCTGGCGATGTATGAGAAAGCTGCCAGCGAAGACCCTTCCGACACCGAGTACATCCTTAGCGTACGCCGCATGCGTTTCACCGCCGGCGAGGCGCACGTCAATGCGGGACAGGCGCTACGCGGGGAGGGCAAACTCGACGCGGCGCTGGTCGAGTTCGAAAAGGCCGCCGCAATTGACCCGTCGTCGCTGATTGCCGAATCCGAGATCGCCCGCACCAACGAGATGATCGAGCGGGAAAAGCGCCTCGCCGCCCAACCCGGAGCCAAACCGCGCACCAGCGCCGAACGCGCCATGACGCCCGCCGAGGAGGCTCGGCAAGAAACCGGAAAGCGTATCGCCGAGATGATGTCCGCTCCGGAACTGCGGCCCATCTCACGGCAGATCACCACCCTCAAGATGAATAACCAGCCGCCCAAGGTGCTTTTTGAGACCGTTGGCAAACTGGCAGGGATTAACGTGATCTTCGATCCGGACTTTACGACCGGGGGCGCGGCCAAGAACTTCAGCGTCGATCTGACCAATATCACGCTCGAGGAGGCGCTCGATTACCTTGCCGTGCTGACCAAGACTTTCTGGAAGCCGCTGTCGGACAACACCATCTTCGTTGCCCAGGACCAGCCCCAGAAGCGGCGCGATTACGAGGATTACGAAGTTAAGACGTTTTATCTGAACAACGTTCAGACTACCCAGGAGCTTTCTGAGATCGCCACCGCCGTGCGCGCAGTCACCGATATCCGCCGCCTGTTTCAATACAACGCCCAGAAGGCCATCCTGGTCCGCGGCACGGTCGACCAGGTGAACCTGGCCGAAAAGCTCATCCGCGACCTCGACAAACCGAAGGGCGAGGTGGTGGTGGACGTAGTGGTGATGGAAGTCAACCGGACCAAATCGAGAACCCTTGGCGGTTCCATTACCTCAGGCACCACCAACGGCCTGCAAGTCGGCGTAGGGCCGGTTGCCAGCAGCACTCCCGGCGCGTCGAATGGTTCCGGCACCGCTGCAGCCGGCGCCAGCAATGCGGGCTCCGTCCTGCTTTCCGATATTTTTCGCCTGGGGAGCCGAGATTTCGCCATGACCTTGCCAGGCTACGCCCTCAATGCGGTGATGACCGATTCGGCCACCAAAGTCGTGCAGTCGCCGCAGGTGCGCGCCGTGGACGGCATCAAGGCGTCGCTCCGCATCGGCGATCGTGTTCCCACCGCCACCGGCAGTTTCCAGCCGGGTATCGGCGCCGTCGGTGTGAGCCCGCTGGTGAATACCCAGTTTCAATTCATCGAGGTGGGCGTAAACGTGGATATGACTGCCTACGTCCATAGCTACAACGAAGTGTCGTTGCACATCGAGCTCGAGATTTCGCAAGTACGCGACCACGTAGACATCGGCGGCATCTCGCAGCCGATCATCGGCCAGCGCAAGGTAGCCCACGATTTGCGGTTGAAGGAAGGGCAGGCGACGCTGCTCGGCGGAATGATGATGAATCAGGATTCCAACAACATCTCCGGCACCCCGGGGCTGGCAAATATTCCGCTGTTGAAATACCTGTTTTCGGTGAACACGCACTCGACATCGAACCAGGAGCTTGTGATCGCGCTGGTTCCGCATATTGTTCGCGCACCCGAACTGACGTTAGAGAATCTGAAGGGAGTGGCGGCCGGGAACGATCAGGTCGTGCGGCTCACTTACGGCGAGCCGCTGGAGGAGCGCCGTACCGCGGCCGTGGCCGCCGCCAATTCGCCGGCAACTCCCGTTTCGGCGGCTGCGCCAACGCTGCCCGGTGTTCCGGTAATGCCGCCGGCCGGACAAACTGCACCCGCGGTTCCTGCCGCCCCCGCAACTCCAACTGCCCCGCACACTCCGCCGCTACCGGGTGTACCCGCCGCGCCACCGCCGGTTGTTCCGGCGGCGCCGCCCAGTTCCAGCGGACCAGCCCGGACCACCACGCCGCCGGCTCCAGGCGCGCCGGCTGCTGCCGAACGTCCGCTGGTGCATTTCAATAGACGCTCTATCACGGCGCCGTCCGAACCTGGGGCGGGGAGTGAGGCTGCCGCTCCCCATGTTCAGGGCGCGCCGGCTGCCGCTGAAGGTCCGGTAGTGCTTTTCAACACGCCCGCACTGACGGTGCCCACAGCCGCCTCCAGAACGGTAACGCTTCAGATCCAGAACGTAAACGACCTGTTCAGCGCTCCCATCCGGATCCACTTCGATCCCAAGGTGATTCAGATCGAGGAGATCCGCCAGGGCAACATG
Organism: Bryobacterales bacterium; assembly: GCA_020854055.1. Classification (GTDB taxonomy): domain Bacteria; phylum Acidobacteriota; class Terriglobia; order Bryobacterales; family Bryobacteraceae; genus JADZGD01. The sequence goes on from JADZGD010000143.1 coordinate 115,116, forward strand.
ATGGCGGGCGCTGGCGGCCAGCGGGTGATCTTCACCCGGAATATCCGGAATGACGCCGGTGAAGCATCGGTTAATCTCAGCCGGCTGCCGGGCTCGGGAGGCGCCAGCGGGTCGGGAGACCTGCTGAATATCACTGTTACAGGAGTCGCGCCGGGCACGGCGAAGCTCACGGCCGAGGCGCCGTTGCAAAACTCGCAAATGCAGCCGATTTCTCCGGCCAGGGTGTCTGACCTGACCGTAACGGTGAAATGAGTAATTTGAGACGTAAGAACCAGCGTGGATTGACGCTGGTGGAGTTGATCGTCGCCTTCACCATCATGATGCTGTTGTCGGCGATGGCCGTCCCGCTGGCGCGCCACAAAGTCAAGCAGGAGCGGGAGCGCGATCTCAGAAACGCGTTGCGCGAAATCCGGGCGGCGATCGACAAATACAAGGACATGGCCGACGCTAACCTGCTGGGGCAGATCGAGGCGGGCACCGAAGGTTATCCGAAGTCTCTCGATGTGCTGGTGGAAGGGGTGAAACTCGGCCAGTCCGCCGACGGAAAGAAGATCCGCTTCCTCCGCCGGCTGCCCAAGGATCCAATGACGAACTCTTACGATTGGGGCAAGCGCAGCACCCAGGATGACCCGGATTCCAACAGTTGGGGTGGACAAAATGTGTTTGACGTGTTCACCAAGAGCATGGACAAGGCCGGCGATGGAACACCCTATGCGGAGTGGTAAACGAGGATTCACGCTCGTCGAAATGATGGTCGTGATGACGATCATCTCGATCCTCGTCTCGATCGCCGTGCCGTTGTACCAGAAGTCGATTCTCCGCTCGAAAGAGAGTGTGCTCCGCAATAACCTGTTCACTCTGAGAACGGTAATTGACGAGTACACCTACGACAAGCAGAAAGCTCCCCAATCACTGGAAGATCTGGTAAACGACGGTTACCTCCGCACCGTGCCGCTCGATCCCATGACCGGTTCTTCACAGACCTGGCAACTGGTGATGGAGGACGCAATGAGCAGTGTCAACCAGACCGAGCCCGGTATCTTTGACGTCCACAGCGGCTCCGATAAGGCAAGCCTGGAAGGCACGCCTTATTCCGAGTGGTAATCGTTTGCGCCGTTTACAGCGAACTTCGTTCCACGAACACGTCTTCGCGCCGGAGAACGGCAGGATCGAGTTCGGCCCCCAGTCCGGGCCCGGGAGGCAGTGGAAACTCGCCGTTCACCGGCGTCACCAGTTGCGTGAGCAACCCGGCGTATTCGTCGCTGTAATGGCGCCGCACGGACTCTAAAATATGGAGGTTGGTCAGATTCGCCGCCAGGTGCAGCGACGCCATGTGCAGCAGCGGGCCGCCGCAGTTGTGCGGCGCAACCGGAAGGTAATGCGTCTCGGCCGCCGACGCGATCTTTTTCGCCTCCGATAATCCGCCGCACCAGCACAGATCCGGCATGACAATCGAAGCCGCGCCGTTTGCCAGCAACTCGCGGAAACCCCACCGCGTCATTAACCGCTCGCTCAGGCACAGCGGCGTGCGGGTGGCATCCTTTAATTCCCGATATGCCGCCAGATTGTCCTGAGGGAGCATCTCTTCCAGCCATAGCGGCGCCAGCGGTTCGAGCGCATGCGCAATGCGGATGGCCGAGGGCAGGTTCCAGTAGCCGTGAAACTCCATGGCCACTTCCATCCGGCCGCCGAACTCATCGCGAATCCTGCCCAGCGGCTCGATGCCGGCTCGTATCTGTTCCGGCGTGATGAACTGTCCGGAGTTTTGCCTGGCAATCGAATCAAACGGCCAGATCTTCATCGCCCGGATGCCGGAATCGTATAATTCCTGAGCCAGTTTCACTGGTTCGGTGAGGAAATCCACCCGGTCGTAACAGGTGTTGTAGGTGCGAATCGACTGGCGCGACGCTCCGCCCAATAGCTGGTAGACGGGAGCATTCAGCGCCTTGCCCTTGAGGTCCCACAACGCCAGGTCCACGGCGCTGATGGCCCGCATCTCCGCGCCTGCCCAGCCGCTGTAGGAAACGGCCACGAGCATGTCGGCCCACAGCTTGTCGATGGCCGAAGGATCGCGTCCCAGCAGCACCCCGGCCAGCGCGGAGTGGATCACCGCCTGGGCAGCCAGCGGGAAGGGGTATGTTTCACCAAGCCCCGACAGCCCCTCATCGGTATGCAAGCGGACCCACAGGTATTGCACCGGGCCGGCGTGAACGCGGATACCGGATTTCAGATAGATTGTTTCGACAGCGGTGATTTTCATGAAATTCGAGAAAACGAAATAAACCTGCGGCGCAACGCAACTTCAGGCTGCCGCCAGCGCCTGTCTCACTATACACCGCGCCGCCAGCCATCAGCCCGGCAACGCTGCTGTCACGGTTACCATCGCATGCCGGACCTCGCGAGCAGCGTCAAACGGGCAGGAGAGCTAACATGCCACACACCCGTCTTCATCTGGTGGGAGCGGCGCTCACCATGCTGCTTGCCTGCGGCTGTTCACGCGGCTATTTCGCTCCGGCTCCAGCGTCACACCGCCTCTTTGCCGGTGACGACAGCGCTCGCGCCGCGATATCCGGCGTCGTTATCACCGCCCGCGCCGATGTGTGGCGCGGAGATCCGCCCGATCTGCCGTCCCGCATTACTCCAATCCGCCTGGACCTCACCAACCTCAGCACCCATCCGATTTCGTTGCGTTACCGGGATTTTCGCATTACCAGCCGCTACGGGCTGCGCAGTCAGGCGCTGCCGCCATTTCGCATCCACGTCGCCACCGGGCCGGCTGCGGCACGCTCCATCGTTCCCGATTTCTCCTACAGCGGCTTCGCCGTCTATCCCCGCTACGATGTTTATAAGGCGGCCATTCACCCGTGGCGGGACGATTGGGGCTGGAACCGGAACTCCTACCGAGGCCTATATGCGGGCTGGGGAGATCACCTGCCGACCGCCGACATGCTTCGGCGGGCAATTCCCGAAGGCGTCCTCGAGCCGAACGGTCACATCCGGGGCTTTCTCTACTTCCAGCACGTGCCGGCTTCGGCTCGTGCCCCGGAACTCGATCAGAGCCTGGTCGACGCGGTTACTCACCATCAGTTTGCCGCCATCGAGATTCCCTTTCTGCTTCCAGCCGCGTAATCGCGGGAGGGCGGCCGCCAGCCGGTTGGTAGAATGAAGGCGCTGGTGGTATACGCGGAAGGCAATCCGGGCCGGTGTCCGGCGCGGTCTTCAAAACCGTAGGGCGTCTCTTCGATTCGCCGGTGTGTTCGACTCGCACTGCCTTCCGCCATGGCTGAACTGGCCGAAGCCCACTCGAATGCCATCGTCGCGCGAGCGTCTGAAGTATGACCTGCTGCTGGTTGCCGCGGCGGTGCTGTTCTCTACTGCCGGCGCCGCCATCAAGGCAACCACCATCAATAGCTGGCAGGTGGCCTCGCTGCGTTCTCTCGCCGGAGCCCTGGCGCTACTTCTGTTTTTGCCCGCAGCCCGCCGCGACTGGTCCGTGCGGCTGGCGCCAGTCTCGATTGCTTTTGCCGCCACGCTGGTGCTGTTTGCCATCTCAACCAAACTGACCACGGCTGCCAACGCCATCTTTCTGGAATCGACGGCGCCGGTCTACATCCTGCTGCTAGGGCCGCTGTTGCTGCGGGAGAAATCACGCCTCGCCGATGTGCTCTTCATTCTGGTGATTGCCGTGGGAATGTGGCTGATCTTTTCCGGACACCAACGCAGTACCGCGCAGGCCGTTAATCCTCCCCTGGGAAACAAGCTGGCCGCTGCGGCGGGATTTACCTGGGCCTGCGCGGTCATGGGATTGCGCTGGATGGGAAAGCGCCGGCAAGGGGATGCGGGCGCGTTGGCAATGATCGTGCTCGCCAACCTGCTGGCCTGCGCCGCCACCCTCCCCATGGCGCTACCGGTGCGGCTGGGATGGACCGATTTTGCCGCTATTCTCTATCTGGGTATTTTTCAGGTAGGCCTGGCGTATGTTTGCATGACCAGGGCCATGCCGCATGTTCGGGCCTTCGAAGCGTCGGTCCTGTTACTGGTCGAACCGGCTCTGAACCCGGTCTGGACCTGGTTGCTGCGCGGCGAACATCCCGCATTACCGGCGGTGGCCGGAGGCGGTATCATTCTGGCCGCCACGCTGGGCAAATCCTGGGCCGAACGTGGACGGCTTCTTATTGGAAACCGGCCACCTGAATGACAAGTCCCTTGCCGTCGCGGTTGGTGAGCTCTTTTACGTGCAAAATTCGCTCGGTGGGAATCGAGACAAGAACCATGTTCTCACCCTGGTCGGAGTAAAGCCGGACCTCGATGTCCTCGCGCCCACCTTCCACTGCCTGAGCTTCGGATGCGCTCAGGAATCCGAGCAGGTCCACCTGGCCGTTGGTCCGTTTGTGAACCTCAAATGTCAGGTAGTTGTGTTTCCGGAATAACGGCATCGCGTCGGAACCAGCCGAATGAGTATAGCCGTATACGCCCGGTGGAATGCGGTCGATTTTCAGCCCTTCCTCCGCCTCGGTGAGAAGGCGGACCTGATTTTGCGCGCGCAGCGCCTCACGCTGCTGTTCAATGGATTGTTCTTCTGCCATTCCTGTCTCCGAATAAGATACGCCGGTGTAGACCCGGTCCCAGCCGGTGGCAGGCAGTCCCGGAGATTGGAGAGAAGAGGCTCTTCAATTCCCGCATCGCAGCGCGGCCCGCCGTCTACAACCCGAACTGCCGGCCTACTGCTTTGGAGGAACGTACTCGGGAGGGCGAGTCACCACGCCGGTTCCGAAGAAATACTCCTCCATCTGCTTCAGAAGGAACTCTTGTGCCTGGCTGGTGCCCAGATTCAGCCGGTACTCGTTCATGAGGATCTTCATGTGTTCCATCCAGACGCGCCAAGCCTCCTTGGACACGTTTTCATAGATCCGTTGACCCAGCGGGTGATTGTCGAAAGGTGGTTCATCCAGCCCGGGCAACTCTTTCTGAAACTTCACGCAGAATACCATTCGCGTGTTTGATTTCTCAGGCTGAGTTGACGGGCCTCCACTTCCACAAGCCATTTGGAGTCTCCTTTACATTCCCAGAAGTGTCTACTACGTAGACCTCCAGAATAGCGCAAAGGCTCACCCTAAATGTGGTGGATACGCAGCGTAAGCGGTGGGGCGCCGGCCGATATCAGGACGCCGAGACCGGAAGCGTTGCCGCGCCGGGCGCTCGCGGCGCCGCTTTCCGCAGCCGGGCGCTCTCCAGGAACTCGGAGAGCTTCATGGGCATTTCCGCGCCCTTCTCCATTTGCCTTTGCACCGCCTTCTGATACCGGCGCAGAGTCTCGCGCTTTGCGCTGTCTCGCAACTGACAAGCCTCGATGTCGAGAAGAAGTTCGATTTCCCACGGGCGGAAAGTATTGCGGTTCATCGTGCCGCGTACCAGTTCCTGAACCAATTTGTTGAATTGAGCGAGAATTGCTTCGCTATCCGGTATATGCTCGAACATACGCACTCGATCTATCGGCAGATTTCGGAATTTGCTTAGATACTATCTTAGAGTCGATCCTCCTTGAAATCCAGTCTTTCGCGCGGCGCCTCGCGCGTCCGGCAGAGGGAGTGGCAAACTGAACTCATGCGCTTGATCTTCTGTTTGGTTTTCGGCGCCGCGCTGCTAGTTGGGCAGATCCCGGCTCAGGATGCGAGAAATACCGAGATTCCTTCCACCCATACCCATTTTCGAATGCGGCTCTACAATCAGCGGTCCGAATGGGAGACACAAAAGGCGCGGCTGCGTTTCCAGATCCTCGCATCGGCCGGCCTGCTGCCGCTGCCGGGAAAATCTCCGCTGCATCCCCAGATCTTCGGCCGCATCGAACGCCAGGGCTACAGCGTTGAAAAGGTGCTGCTCGAGACCCTGCCCGGTTACTATCTCGGCGGCAATCTCTACCGGCCTCTTGGCCGCCGCGGCAAGTTCCCCGGAATCGTCTCTCCGCATGGCCACTGGAACCATGGACGGCTGGAAAACACCGAAGCCTGCTCGGTTCCCGGCCGTGCCATCAACCTCGCCCGCCAGGGCTATGTAGTCTTCACCTACGACATGGTCGGCTATAACGACACCAAGCAGACCAGTCACGGCTTCGGAGGAAAATCGGAAGACCTGTGGCGTTTTCTACCCCTCGGGCTGCAGTTGTGGAATTCCATCCGCGCCACCGATTTTGTAGCCGCCCTTCCCGATGTCGATGAGTCACGCCTTGGCGCTACCGGCGCCTCGGGCGGCGGCACGCAAACATTTCTTCTCACCGCCGTTGACGACCGCATCGCCGTCTCGGCACCGGTCAACATGATTTCGGCCACCATGCAGGGCGGCGATCCTTGTGAAAACATGCCTGGCTTGCGCGTGGGCACCTTCAACGTGGAAATCGGCGCCATGATGGCGCCACGGCCCATGCTAATGGTTTCTGCCACCGGCGACTGGACCCGCAACACCATGAAGGAAGAGTACCCCGAGGTCCGCACCGTCTACGATCTCTACAGCAAGCAGGCCGATCTCGAAGCCGTGCAGTTCAACTACAAGCACAACTACAACCGCGAGAGCCGCGAAGCGGTCTATCGCTTCTTCGCGAAACGGCTCAAGGGAGACCACAATAGCAGCGCCTATGCCGAGGAGCCGTTCGTGGTCGAAAAGGACGAAGATCTGCTCGCCCTTCACGACCACCCGCTGCCGTCCAACGCCCTCACCTACGACCAGATATTCGCCGAATGGCGTGCTGCCTCCACCCGCCAGATGAACTCGATCACCAGCGCCGCCGAACTTCGCCGCGCTTTCTCGTACGGAATCGGCGTTGAATGGCCGGCAAAGCTATCCGCTAGCATCGAAGGGGAGCGCATCCTGATCAGCCGCGACGGTTTCGGTGATCACATTCCTGGTATCTTCATCCCGGGCAAGGGCGCCCCCGCGCTGCTGGTCGATCCTAAAGGCTCCGACAGCGCGCGGAAACAGGCTGCCGCCCGGCGTTACATCGAGTCCGGCCGTCCGGTGCTCATGATTGATGCCTTCCAGACAGGCGCGGCCGAGGCTCCTCGCGATCGAACAAAAAGCTACTTTCTTACCTTCAACCTGAGCGACGATGCCAACCGGGTTCAAGATGTAACCACCGCGATCGCCTTTCTCTCCCGGCGCTACCGCGGCGTGGTGGACGTTGCCGGCTTTGGCGACGCCCGGCTGTGGTGCCTCTTCGGAGCCGCGGCCGCCGAAACGGCCGTGATGGTCGTCAACGATCCTACCGATTTTAAGGGGGCCGACGAAGACTACATCAGCCGCTTCTTCGTTCCCGGAGCCCAAAGGGCCGGCGGCCTCACAGTGGCTCGCCGCCTGGCCGGACTTCGACCCTAACCGGCGCGCGAAATTTCCTGGAACTTTCGTTCGGTTTCCGGTGAATACCAGTCAGGGGGAACGATGACGCCACCGGAATGCGATGAAGCGCTGCCAGACCAGGCTCTGGCGGGATGCGCGGAGGCTTTCACCACCCTCTACCGGCGGCGGCGGGGACAGATATTTCGATTCGCCTGCCAGATGGGCGGCTGGATAGTGCTGCCGTTCAGGAAACTTTACTCGCCCTGCTGGACGACCGGAACGGGCCTACGGACGGATTACGGCCGCGCATGGCAAGCCGTCCTCCGCGGTATGGTTGAGAGCATGAAGACCCGTCAGATCTTCGTTCTGCTTCCGCTTCTGCTCTCATCTCTTTTCGCCGCACCGGCCTGGATGCCGGTGCCGGCTTCGGTTGCGCCCGGTTCGGGCCGGCTGAAAGTCGATGGATCGTTTCGCGTCCTGGTTAAAGGTCAGGATGTGCGTCTTCGCAAGGCAGCCTTACGCACTATCCAGCTACTCACCAGGGAAACCGGTATCCCGTTCGACGATGAACTCGGCATCGGTGGCGCCCCGGCTACGCTCACCATTGACGCTGCCGCTCCCGGCCTGCCCATTCCAGCGCTGGAGGAAGACGAATCGTACCACCTGGAAGTGACGCCTACTGGCGCTCGGATCGACGCGCCGACTGTCATCGGAGCCATCCGCGGCCTGGCTACGTTCGGCCAGATGGTGGAGTCGGGCCCAGACGGCTTTTTCATCGCCAGCGCGCGCGTTGAGGACCGTCCGCGTTTCCGCTGGCGCGCTTTACTGATCGACATCGCCCGCCACTGGATGCCGATGGAGGTGCTCAAACGGAACCTCGACGGCATGGCGGCGGTCAAACTGAACGTCCTCCATCTGCACATCTCCGATCACCAGGGTTTCCGCATCGAGAGCAAGCGCTTTCCGCGCCTCCAGCAGATGGGCTCCGATGGCCATTTCTACACGCAACAGCAGATGCGCGAAGTGATTGCCTACGCCCGCGATCGTGGAATTCGCGTGTTGCCGGAATTCGATATGCCCGGACACACCGGCGCCTGGTTTCCCGGCTACCCCGAACTGGCCGCCGCCGAAGGCCCTCACTCGATCGTCCGTATCTGGCACGTGCATGACCCCTGCCTCGATCCCACCCGCGAGGAGACCTACCGTTTTCTGGACGGCTTCATCGGCGAGATGGCCGCCCTGTTTCCTGATGCCTTCTTCCACACCGGTGGCGACGAGGTCAACGGTGTTCAATGGAACGCCAACTCGCGCATCGTCGAATTCAGAAAAGCCCATGGCATGAAGGACCATGAAGCCCTTCAGGCCTATTTCAACAAACGCGTCCAGCAAATTGTCTCGCGCTACGGAAAGATCATGGTCGGTTGGGATGAGATCCTGAATCCCGATCTTCCCCGCTCCGTCGTCATCCAGTCCTGGCGCGGTCCTGAGTCGGAGCCGTTGACGGAAGTCGCCCGCAGGGGTTACCGCAGCCTTCAATCATTTGGCTACTACCTCGATGACAATTCGACTGCCGCCCAGTATTATGCGGTCGACCCGTTACCCGCTGCCGATGCCGCCAAGCTGAGCCCGGCTGAACAGCAGAAGATCCTGGGCGGGGAGGCCTGTATGTGGTCCGAATACGTCTCGGCGGAAAACGCCGATATTCGCATTTGGCCCCGCGTTGCCGCCATCGCGGAACGTCTCTGGTCGCCGGCCCCGGTTAGCGATCCCGTTTCGATGTATGCCCGCCTCCGGATGGTGAGCCGCCGTCTTAGCCTGCTCGGGCTCACCCATCGCTCCACCCAGACACTGATGATCGAGCGCATGGCCGGGGCCGGCCCGGTAGAACCTGTGCGCACGCTAGCCGCAGTCGTCGCGCCCGGCAGCCGGGAGAGGATGCCCAAACGGCGCTACACCAACACCACTCCCTACAACCGCATGGTGGATACTGCCGCGCCGGAGAGCATGGAGGCCCGCCTTTTCGGCCTGGAGGTAGACGCCTTGCTCGCGGGTCGCGGCGACCCCGCTGCAATGGAGCGCAAGCTCCTGTCCTGGCGTGGTCTTGCACGCCGGGCCCTTCCCCAGTTTGCCGGTTCCAGCCTGCTGGCCGAAACGATTCCGATGGCCGAAAGCCTCTCAGCCACGGCCGCCCTGGGCCTGGAGGCTCTCAGCTATTTCCGCGCTGGAAAGCCCGCCCCGGCGGCGTGGTATCAGGCGGCACAGGCAACTCTCGCTCGCGCGCAAATGCAGCAGGCTGAACTACGGCTGATGATTGTGCCGCCGGTCAAAAAACTGGTGGATGCCGTAGGCCCTGCCAGCAGATAGCCGGACAGAGTCAGGCGCTCCAGGACTGCGGCACGTATTCGCCGCCGCCCGCGCCCGCCGCCGCATAGGAGGCCACCGGCGCCACCGGCCGCGCCGGTACGATCCCGGCCCATGCCTGGTCGAGTGAAGCCAGTAGACCGGCAACCTCGATCAACGGCGCTTCTACCTGCTCGCGGTTGGCATCGGCCAGCCGCTGCAGCATGTAGTCGTAGAGGCGGTTCAATCGTTTCGCTATCTCGCCGCCCCGCTCGTGATCGAGCGAACTTACCAGTTCGGCCAGAATCCCGGCTGCTTTCGTGATGGCCCCGGATCGAGCCCGGATATCTCCGGCGTTCAACTGGCGTCTTGCTTCGCCAATTGATTGGATCGCCCCTTCATAGAGCATCCGAACCAGCTCGATGGGATCGGCCGCCGTAAGTTTCGATTCCAGATACGCATCACGAATATCACTCACCATGAAGAAACCCTTTCCCTGCGAGCCTTATCGGCGCGCCGAAAGGGTTCTTGATGGGGAAGTGAACGAGATCCGGAGAGTTACGAACGTGTACGGCTTCAGGGTAAACTCCACCTTATTCTTGCTTATCGGCAGAGCGCGGGAATTCTCTTCCACGCCGTTGGTCAACCAAGCCGCGCCCACCGGCAGCACCGGAGACTCAAGCGTTACCGGTCCGCCCTGGCCGCCAGTTTCCCGGATCCGTACGATAAAGCCGTTGCGGTCCTCGGCCTGTTTGAACGCCGTGATTGCCGCATGGGATGAATCGAGCCGGAAGAATCGCCCCTCCCCGGCAGGCATCCGCCGGGTGACCGCCTGCAGGCGGACATTCCCCGTGTCGTAGTGGTTAAAGGGAATCAGCGGAGACCGCGTGTCTCCGCTGAACGCCGCCAGTTGCGGCTGGGTCAGCGTGCGCCCGGTGGAGAGGTAGTAGCGGAAGGTGAAGTCGCCGCCCTGCGATGCGCGGTAGTTGGTGAACCAGTAATTATTCATCGGATAGGAGAAGACGTGTCCATTGCGCACGTCCAGGTGTCTCAGCCACAGCCCGCGATTGATATCGGTCAACGTAATCAGCGGCGAATCGGGCGTCGCCCAGGCGATGGACAGGTCCTTGTCTCGTGCCACGACGCCATTCTGGGTGGTGAACCAGTCGCGGCACGCTCCTGGAAGCTGATCCAGGTTGGGCCGGATCCAATTGTTCTGGATCTCGTAGGCCAATTCGGGCGGTGTCACCCGAAAAGGAAACGCAAAGTACAATGCTTCCTTCGAACGAACTTCGTCCTTATGAATTCGGTTGGTGAAGTCCACCCGCCGGATCCCGTTGTACACCGTAATCTCAGTCTCGATCGACGGCACGTTCAGCGCGCGCGCCCGCACGCGGATACGCTCGCCGTAGGGGGTGACCACGCGCTCCACCAGTTCCGCCGCCCGCGGATGCGTGATCTCCAGTTCGGCCGGACGGTGAGTCGCCTGGTCGATCAGTATCCGGCTGTTCTCGCCGCCGGTTACATAAAGGAGCTCATTAATTTTGTACGGCGAACCGGAATCCACCAGGTCGCGCCCCGTTTCCCGGTCGATCAGCCTGGCCACTGCGCCGGTTTGCGGATCAACCTCCACGGTGTAGAACTTCGATTCGATTTTCCATCCCGCCCCGACCGGCTTGCCGGCGGCCTCCATGGGCCCCTCGCCGCGGCGCACCGGATACACCCGGTAGCCCAGCGCCGGAACATTTTCCGCGACGAAACGCACAAAACGATACCCGCGTTGCTTGAAGACTACGTCCACCGGCACCGGGCTGCCTGTCTTCGGATCGATGATCTGCTGGTTCGCGGTTACCTGCGCCTCGATGATGTCGGAGCGGTCCCGGGTCTCGGTGTTGAACACCACCAGCGAAGGCCCGTCGACACTGATGTCCTCAACCAGCCGGCTGAGTGAGCGCGCGAGCAGATCCTTGGCGGCCCAGTTGGCGCGCATCGCGAAGGAGCGCTTCACATCCCACTGCTCCAGCACCTCTTTGCGATCGGGGAAATCCACCGACCGCGCCGCGCCCCAGGTATGCTCGTCGTAGAACAGCAGGTTCTTCCACGCCTCGTGGAACTCATCCATCGGATACCGGTTGCGGGAATCGAATGCCGTCGCCAGCGCCGAGGCCATCTCCGCCGCCGGCAGCATGCGCTGCGAATCGCGATTCAGAATCGTCTCCTGTGCCGAGGAGCCGGAGCCATCTTCCCAATAGGCGCCGGCATCCCCCTTGAACGTCGGGATCTTCCCGGCGTAGTGCTCCTTTACGTAATCGTAATAATCGGCATCGGTGGCGGTAATAATGCGTGGATAAGCCCAGGCCTTATTCCACTTGGCGATCAACTCCGCTTCGCCCTGTTTGATGGAGGCATTGTCGGTATAAAGTCCGTACACCAACACGGCGTCCAACGGGTAGGCCGGCCGCCGGTAGCGCGCCAGAAACTGCGGCACGGTTAGCAGCATCCGGTCGTAACTTGGATCGTCGCCCGTCATCCGCGTCAATTGCAGATAAGAGCGGGCAAACCAGGTGATCACCTTGCTGCCGTCGGCGCCCTCCCAATAAAAGGGTGAGTCCTCGTTGAGCGAGCTGTGCTGCAGCAGCGGAGCACGCGTCTGGTTGCTGCCGTTGGCAAAACCTTCCACGCCGGTATCCTGAAGCAGTGTCGGCGTAAACCAGGAATGCGAAGGCGCATCGGTGAGGCAGGCGAAGCGCGTGGGGATGCCTCGTTTCCGGCCCAGGGTCTTGGTGAAGTAGAGTGAACGGTACAGCTCCTCACCCGTGCACATTCCGGTCATCAGGTTCAGGTAGAACGCGCTGATGCCGATCCGCCCCTTGGCGGCAAGGTCATAGAACCGTCGTATCTGGGCGTCGGACCGCGAATGAATGTAGTTGTCCGCCAGCCACCCGTCTTCCAGGTTGAACTTATAGAACGGAAACTTCCCCATCAGGTCGATTACGCCGTCCGTATTGCGGTTGTCCAGTTCCTGCACGTGCGGCTGCAGGTCGGTGTACCCGATGTCGTTGTGGATCTTCAGTCCGGCGTAGAGCTTCCACTGCTTCTCCGGCCGCAGCGTTCCGGACGCGGTCCATTGCCGGTCACCGGACGCCGTCAGTTGGTAAGGCGCCGGTTGCTCCAGTGAAGGAATCAACAGCGAGACCACCCGCTCGCCGAAGTCATAGCCATCACTCGGCGAATCCTTCCTTACCACTGCCGGGCCAATCTTCAACCGGACATTCAGATTGCCTAGCGGTTTGCGGTGAGCGAATACCACGTCGGTCACTTCCTTCACCTGGTCGGCTACCCGCTGATAGAAAATGGATGGGATCACGCTGGCCGATACCTCCTCGCCCTCTCCCCCCGTCTTCATCAGCTTCAGATAGTCAAAATAGGCAGCGGCATTGTCTGCCGGTCCGAGGAAGGAGATGGCGAGATCATTGGATCCATTCCTGAGGTACGACGGATCGATCGGCACGCGGAACAGTTGTTGGCTGTGGATCGGCTGATTCGACGTTCGCTCGTCGAAGTCCGGACTGTACACCGGCTGGAACCGGTAGTAGCCCCGCTTGCCGTTGATAGTAATCTCCACGCCAGATGGCCCGCCGCCGAGCAGCAGGCATTTCATCAGGAACAACGGCGCCGGGGGTACGGCCTCAAGGGAAAACCGGATCGTGTAGGCGGCGCGTCCCGAAGCCGGCACAGCCTGCTGCTGCCGCCAATCCTGGGTGGTACTCGTTCCCACTTCGTAGACCAGAGCTCCGGTACTGCCGCTGCGGAATTCGTCCGAAGTGTTGTCGTCGGTCCCGATGGACCATACTTCATTCGGGTCGGTTTGCTGAACGGCCTTTACCGGCAGCGAGTCGCGGGTAACGAAAAAAGCGGCCGCCAGCAGGCAGCCGAACAGGATGGAAAGACGAACACGCATTCTGCACCTCAAGGTAATAAAACACGATTGCCATCGCTCATTCTATGCGACCCGGGCCGCCGAATCCACGCGGCCTGTTCCGGAGGCCACCATCAGGCCAACAGGATCATAGCCGGGCGATCGCCTTGCCGCGGTAAGCCATGTTGCCCAGATGTGCCGCCCGCGCAGCCGCGACCGCCGGTTCCACCGGGCAATTGGGCTCCTTACGGCTGCGGATGCAATCGAGCCAGTTTGCTACGTGAGGCTGGCTGCCGTCGGCCTGCGAGCGCATCTCGATTACCGGCGCCGGATGCTGGGTCTTCTCAATCGGGATAACCCCTTCAGCGTACACCGCGAAGCCATCGCGCGTGATGCGCATCAGTGCCTGGGAGCCCCGGAACGTGATCGAACCGCCCTCGAGCGATCCGTTCAACGTGCCGGTATAAGTGACCGCGAACCGGCCGTAATCGTATGCCGCGGTAATGGTATCGGGGCACTCCGGGTAGTCCAGGAAATAGATGCCTCCATTCGCGGCGACCGAGACCGGCGTGTCATTGGCCATGTACCACTGGATCACGTCGCCGAAGTGGGAGTATAAGTCCGTTAAGTGGCCCCCGCCGTAATCCCAGAACATCCTCCATTTTCCAAACCGGTACGGGTCAAACGGCCGTTGTGGAGCATTGCCGAGGAAACGCTTCCAATCCAGCTTATTCTGGTCGAAGACCGTGGTCAGTTTCGCGCTGGCGATATAGTTCTGATACCAGGAAGAGAGCACCAGCGAGACCTTTCCCAGCTTCCCGGACCGCACAATCTCCCGGCCCATCTGGAAATGATCCCAACTGCGCTGCTGGTAACCCACCTGCACAATCTGCCGCGTCGCCCGTACCGCCTGGATCAGTTGCTCACCCTCCGGAATGGCGTGAGTCACCGGCTTTTCCACATACACGTCCTTGCCCGCCCGCACCGCGTCGATGGTCATTGGGGTGTGCCAGTGGTCGGGAGAGCCGATCACCACACCGTCGATGTCCTTGCGGGCCAGCAACTGGTGATGATCTACGTACAAGTCGGCCTGCGGCGCCAGCTTCTCGCGCGCCTCCATCCGCCGTGGTTCGTAGACGTCGCACAACGCGACAATCTCGATGCCGCCCACCCGGGTAGCCTTCTCCAGCAGGTAGCGCCCGCGCCCGCCTGTGCCGATGCAGCCGATCCGCACCCGATCGTTGGCGCCCAGCACCCGCGTCTGCGATAAAGCCGTCGCCACTGCCGTATTCTTAAGAAACTGCCGCCGGGTATCTGTCATGTGGGTCCACCCTCTGGCGACACTCTATCAGCATTTGGTGATAGCGTAAAGCGGCTCTGGGGAGCAAGATTTTTGATCGCGGCCCTGGGATCTGCCGCTAGCGCGCACGGTGGGGACTGTAGCGCTTTACCAACCCAACCCCGAGAAACACGGTGAACATTGCCAGCGCCTCTTTTCTGCCGAAGTGTTCCCCGAACACCATCCACCCCAGGATTACCGCCACCACCGGGTTTACATAGTTGTAGATCGAAACCAGCGCCACCGGCAGTTTGTCCATCGAGTAGATGAACGCGCTATAGCCTACAATCGAGCCGAACACAGCCAGATAGACCAAGGCTCCCCCGCTGCGCCAGGTCCAGGCCGGCGCAGGCTCCCGAACAAAAATGGCCGGAAACGTCATTGCCAATCCGGCGGCCATTTGCTGCACCGCGCCGCTGACTACCGGGTGTGTGGCCGGTCTCTGCCTGCGTTGTAAGACCGATCCCAGGCACCAGCCCAGGGTGCCGAGTTGCAGCGTTGCAAACCCCAGCAGATAGTTGGAACCGGCAGCCGTGGTCTCACCCATGCCCCGCAGCGCCAGCGCCACCGTGCCGGCGAAGCCCACCAGCATCCCGCCGATCGCCGGCCAGTACAGCCTTTCGCCTCCCGGCAGCGCCGCCTCGATCGACACCATCCAGAACGGAGACGTGGTAATGAAAAGCGCCGCCACTCCGCTCGGTATCCACTGTTCGGCCATCACCAGTGCGGTGTTGCCTACCCCGAGCACCATCACGCCGAACAAACTGGTGAACCATAACTCGCGTCCCCGCGGCAGGCGTGCGCCGGCTAACTTTGCCGCCAGAAGCATTATCGATCCCGATAGAAGAAACCGGGTGCTGACAATGAACAGCGGCGGGAGCGATTCGAGCGCCATGCGAATGGCCGTATACGTGGTGCCCCAGAAAAAGCACACCGCTCCCAGCGCGAGATAAGCGCGAAAAAGGGAGTGCCGGTGCATCTTCCAGGGTAGCATTCGCTACAATTAATCAGTTGATTCTTACGCTTACACTGAATCCCGCCATCGATCACACGATCACCGCCGACCGGTTGGTGTTTGAGGATCGTGGTTATATTCTCTCCAGCCGCGATTCGGCCGGCGGCCGCGGGCTGAACGCCTCCGCCGTCATCCACTCGTTTAACGGCGAGACGCAGGCGGTGGCCATCTGCGGTGGAAAAAATGGAGGCCGCCTGGAGCATTTTCTCGCCTCCTCGGGTTTCCCGGTCGAACTCGTGCGGGTGAAGAACGAGATTCGAACCAATCTCACCATCACCGACAAGCACGGTCTCACTGTCAAGCTCAACGAGATCGGGCCCGTCGTGGCGGCGAAGGAGTTGCGCCAGTTGACTGCCGCGGTCGAAAAGAAACTGCCCTCCTGTTCCTGGCTGATGCTGTGTGGCAGCGTGCCGCCCGGAGTGCCCTCCACCTATTACCGCGAACTCATCGAGATGGCAAAGCAGTATAAGGTAAGGACGTTTCTCGATACCGACGGCCCGGCGCTGATTGAAGGGGTTGAAGCCGGTCCTAGCGTGGTCAGTCCCAACCAGCCCGAGGGAGAGCGTCTGTTGAACCGGGCGCTGATCACCCGTTCGCACTTTCATGAAGCCGTCGAGCGGATCCACGAGATGGGAGCCGAAAGCGTGCTGCTGTCGCTCGGCAGCCGGGGAGTGGTCGCCATCGACCAGCAGATGCTGATCGAGGCCGTGCCTCCACGCATCGATGCGGTCAGCCCGATTGGCGCCGGCGACGCAATGGCCGCGGCCTTTGTTTGGGCCTCCGATCATGGTTCGAAGTTTGACGATGCCGCTCGCTGGGGGGTGGCGGCGGGCACCGCGTCGGCCAAACTGCCCGGCATCCAGTTTGCGACTCTTGAAGAAACCCGCGAAGTCTATCAGCAGGTGGAAACGCGCCGCTTACGATGAAGAGCGGTCCGACTTGCGCCGCTTGAAGAAAGTGTCCGGAGACTTCGCCCAGGTCGAAATCAGCAGCACAAACAACACCAGCAGGGAAACCATCGTCGCAGCCGCTCCAATGACCAGGAAATCAATCTCCCGCCGCGGTCCGGACAGCACTTTCAGCAGAATACCGGCCGTCGCCAGGAAGACAAAGATCACTACCAGGATGGAGAGAATGACTCTTGTGGCCGCCGATGTCATTGAATCCGATTGTAATGCAGAACGTCGTGTGGCGGCACACTGAGCGCGAGATCCGGCAGCCCAATACTCGTCATCCTACGACCGGCCGGCTGAGCGGAACCGGTCCAGAACGATTGACACCAGAGCCGGGTGCCCATCCAGCGGAGGAGCAACGTTGATGTCCGGATTCCCATGCGCCTGTCTGGCCTCTTCCACCAGGCGTGGCAAATCACGGCGCAGGTGCATGCCCGGCGTCAAAAAATAGGGCACCACGACGATCCGTCCAGCGCCGCGGGCCAACAATCGTCCCACCGCGCCGGAGAGATCAGGATCGCCGGATTCCAGAAACGCTGTCTCGGCCAGTTCGACCCCGCCCTGCCACGCTACATCGGCCGTAATGCGCCGCACCGCCTCATTGGCGGGTTCCGCCGTCGATCCGTGGGCAAACAGGATGAGACCGGTCTTCACGCCTGGGCGATATAAGCGCGCATGTGCTTCAACTCTTCGGTTTGACGCGCCAGTTCATGGTCCATGAGGTCGCGCATGGATACCATGCCCACGATCTTTTCCCCGCGCATCACCGGCAAGTGGCGGCACTTGTGCAAATGCATCTGTTCCATCGCTTCGGCAACCGTCGCCGTATCGGGTACGGTTGTCAGGTTAGTTGACATGACTTGGGAAACCAAGGTGGAATCCGGGTTCCGACCCGCAACAATCACCCGGACCATCAGGTCCCGTTCGCTGAAGAGGCCGCTCAGCCGGCCATCATCCAGCACGAGTATCGCCCCGACACCAAGATTTGCCATCGTCCGCGCAACCGCGCAGACGGTTTCATTCTGGCGGACGGAAAAAAGCGTGTCCTGGTGGAGTATATTTTTTAAGCGATGCATCCTGCATCCTCCAACTTCAGATAAAAAACGATAGCACAGGCGGAAACCGGGAACAAGCGTCAATTTTCCAGCTTTCTGCCGGAATCTGCGGCGAGAGTTTTCCGCCAGGGAAAGCACTTTATCTGGATGCGAGAACCGCTCATCCTGCCGGCTGCCGCGTTGACGGCGGGTATTTTGGCGGCGCGAGCCGTGCCATTGGACCTGCCGCCGCTCGAAGCCGGTATCAGCCTGTTGGTGCTGCTCTCAATGGCGTCGTTCGCTCTCGGCCGGGGGAAGGTGGGAACACTTTCTCTGCTCGCGGCCGCCCTGCTTGCCGGCGCCTGGACCGCCACCTTCCACTCAGCCGCGGCGCCGCCGCGGCTCGACGCCGGCGCCCGGGAGATGGCCCTTTTCAGCGGTTGCGTTGTCATGCCGCCGGCATTTTCCGCCGATCGGGAGCAGCTGGTGCTGGAACTGGCGCCGCGGGCGCGTGCTCGCGTAAACGTCTACCCGAGGGACGGCGCGCCGCCGCCCCGGCTGAACTACGGCCAGCGAATCGAGTTCGCCGGTCACGGCCAACCGGTGCGCAATTTCCGCAACGCCGGTTCATTCGATTATGTCGCCTACCTCGCGCGGAGCGATATCTACTGGACCATCTCGGCCCGTACCGATACCATCCGTGTTCTGCCAGGCCATTGCGGGTCGCCGTTTTGGGATGGCATTTTCGGGCTGCGCGCCGCCGCTCTCAACCGCCTGGAACGCCTCTACGCGGGCGACCCCTACACCACTGCAATGATGCAAGCCGTCCTGATTGGCGATAGCGCCAAACTGGAAAAGGTCTGGACCCAGGATTTTCGCCGTACCGGCACCTACCACGTCCTCGTTATTTCGGGCCTGCACGTCTCGGTGCTCGCCGGCTGCCTGCTTTTTCTGCTGCGGATGGCTTCCGTGGCCGAATTCCCTTCGCTTCTTGTCACCGCGTTAGCCGCCTGGCTCTACGCGCTCGTTTCCGGATTTACCGCGCCGGTGGTCCGTGCCGCCGGCGGCTTCACTTTTTTCCTGTGTGCACGGTTTTTTTTCCGCCGCACGCGCGTGTTGAACCTGGTCGCCGCGATCTCACTCGTCTATTTGTTTCTCGACCCGGCCCAACTGGCGGACGGCAGTTTCCAACTCTCCTTCCTTGCCGTCATCGCAATCGGCGCGCTGGCAGTGCCGCTGTTCAGCCGTACCATCGGGCGGTACGCCGGCAGCCTCTGCGCCCTTTGGGAACGGGACCGCGACGTTCACCTGGAACCGCGCGCCGCCCAGTTGCGGGTTGAACTGCGATTACTCGGCGAGGCCTTGGCGCCCTGGATTCGCCTGCCGCCACGAATTGTCACCAATTTCATCGGCCTGGTGTTGCGAGGCGCATTCTTCGTCTTCGAACTGATTGTTCTTTCGGCGGTCGTCCAGGTGGGCCTGGCTCTGCCGATGACCGCCTACTTTCACCGGCTCTCTTTTTCCGGACTTAGTGCCAACGTGGTCATCGTCCCGCTAATGACCTGCGCGATCCCGGTTGGGTTTGCGGCCATCTTCACCGGATGGCACGCGGTTGCCGCACTCGGCGGGTTACTGCTTGACCTTTCGCGCCGGGTCGCCGGCTTTCACGCCCGCTGGGAACCCAATTGGCGTGTCCCCGATCCTCCCGCCTGGCTTGGCATCACATTCATCGCGGCGCTTGTCGTGCTGGCGATCCTCGCGCGCCGTTCCGCGCCCTGGTGGAAACCAGCGGCGGCGGTGGCCGCGGGATTGTTCGCCGTCATCGTCGTTCATCCCTTTCCTCCGCGAATCGTCTCCGGTTCGCTCGAATTGACCGCCGTCGACGTCGGCCAGGGTGAAGCGCTCTTTGTCGCCCTGCCTGCCGGAAACACCATGATGGTCGATGGCGGAGGAATTCCCGCCAACGGGCGCAATCGCAAACCGGCGCTCGATATTGGCGAAGATGTGGTTGCGCCCTACCTGTGGTCGCGCTCCGTTCGGCGTCTGGATGTTCTCGTTTCCACCCACGGCCACGAAGATCATGCCGGCGGCCTGCCGGCGCTGGTGGCCGCGTTTCATCCTCGTGAGCTTTGGACTGGAGCCACGCCTGGTTCAATCGCGTGGGACGCCCTTCGCGCCCAGGCGCTCGCTGCCGGAATGCGTATCCGCCCGCTGCGCGCCGATGAAGCGTTCCTGTTCGGAGGAGCCGGTTTCCGGGTGCTGAGCCCGCCACCCAATTACCGGGCGGGAATGGCTCCCGCCAATAACGATTCGCTGGTCATGACGATCTCATACGGCCGCCACCGCTTCCTGCTCACGGGTGACGCCGAGTGGCCCATGGAAAGTGAGATGCTCGGCCGGGGCCTGCCCAGGGCGGACGTTCTCAAAATAGCCCACCACGGCAGCCGGACCTCCTCATCGGAACCGTTTCTGGCCGCGGTTCATCCCGCTTTCGCCCTGATCTCGGCGGGCCGTGACAACCAGTTCGGTCTGCCGCACCGGGATGTCCTTGGACGATTGGGCGACTTGGCGGTTGAACTTTACCGCACCGACCTGGACGGACGCGTCACCATCCGTACCGACGGTTGGAAGATCACCACCACCACCGATCGTCTGGAGGGACACTAACCCCGGTTTCCGCGACGCCCCGGATTCCTCAAGAGCGAGTACCCCTCGGTTGCCACCCCGGTTGTAACCTGTTGGTGGTTTGCGCTCGTCGTACCCGGTGAGTGCCCAATCGCCCGGCATCGTCGAGTGCGGCCGACCATCGCCCGCGTACGCTGAGGATGCCTCTGCTACTCGGCTTTGCCGGCGTTCTCCTGTTGATGAGTGCCCTGGCGGTGGATTCGGCGCGCCAACTCCGCGACGTCACGCTGAACAGTACCCGTCTACGCCGCGACTATATTGAGCGCGACCGCTTGATGGACAAACTGCGCGGTGAGATCTACCATGCCGGTACCCTGATGCGGGA
This sequence comes from Bryobacterales bacterium, assembly GCA_020854055.1. Taxonomy (GTDB): domain Bacteria; phylum Acidobacteriota; class Terriglobia; order Bryobacterales; family Bryobacteraceae; genus JADZGD01. The sequence goes on from JADZGD010000143.1 coordinate 136,052, forward strand.
CGGTTTGCTGACGCACGATGAGTTGGTACGCCGCGGCCGTCAAACCGAAGTCAATGAACTTCGCCGCCAGAACGAAGAGACACTCGCCGCCTATAAAGAACGGGCGATCGCCTCGGAGAGTGGCGCGCTGAATACTCTGCGGGACAATAGCCGGGAATACTTTGATGAACTTGATGCTGCCCTTGCGATACCCCCGCCTGCGGGCAGGCGGCGGGAGGGAACCATCTTTCGCGGCACTGTCATCCCCCAGCGCGCCAGCTTGATCGGCCTGGTCGCGCAGATCGACGCCCTAAACCGGCGCGATGCCGATGCCGGGGAGGCACGCATTCAGGCGCTTCAGACGCGCTTTCAGCGGCGTGTCGAGTCCCTCTCGGTAGTGGCCATCGCTCTCAGCCTGATCCTGGCTATGTTTGTCATCCTCCAACACCGGCGTCTGGAGCGGAAAGCCGCAAGTCAATTTGCGGAAATTCAGGATGCCCGGCGGAATCTGCGGCTGCTTTCCAACCGGCTGCTGGCTGCACAGGAGCAGGAGCGGCGGAATATCTCGCGGGAGTTGCACGATCAGGTTGGCCAATCCATGTCGGCGCTGTTGATCGATCTGGGCCGCGCCGAGTCAAAGCTACGCGATACGGAGACCTGTCGAGAGATTCTCGGCTCGGCCCGCCAGATAGCAGCAGAGAGCCTGGCCCGCGTGCGGGATCTGTCCCTGCTGCTCCGGCCCTCCATGCTCGACGAACTGGGCCTGGTGCCCGCCCTGCAGTGGCAGGCACGGGAGGTGATGCGGCGTACTAACCTGAAAGTGAAGATGATCGCCGGCGATCTTGATCACGATCTTCCGGATGAACATCGGACGGCCGTCTTCCGCATCGTCCAGGAGGCGTTGCACAATTGCGTCAAGCACGCCGAAGCGACCGAGGCGCGGGTGGTTTTTACGGTTGAAGCGGACGGGCTGACCGTATCGGTTCAGGACAACGGGAAGGGCTTCGATCCACGGCGGCAGAAAGGTCTGGGCCTGCTCGGCATCGAGGAGCGCGCCAGCCATCTCGGCGGCATTTTCAGCCTGGATTCGGCGCCCGGTGGAGGCACCGCGCTTTCAGTCCGCTTGCCGCTCCCTCCAGGTGACTTCGAATCCCGGGAAGGGAATCCGGCATGATTCGTATCCTGCTCGCTGACGATCACACGGTGGTGCGGAAAGGTCTCCGCCTGGTGCTTGAGGAACAGGCCGATTTCGAGATTGTTGGCGAGGCCGGCGACGGCCGCGAAGCGGTCGCCCTCGCCGCGGACCTCGATCCTGACGTCGCCGTGCTCGACATCACCATGCCCAATCTGAACGGTATCGAGGCGGCGCGGCAGATCAAGGCGAAGCGGCCCCAGACCTCGATTGTGGTGTTGAGCATGCACTCCGACGAGTCGTTCGTGCTGCGCGCGCTGAAAGCAGGCGCGCGTGGCTATGTGCTGAAAGATGCCAGGGAAGCCGAACTGGTCAGCGCCATCCGGCTGGTACAGGAAGGCAAATCTTTTTTCAGCCCGGCAGTCAGCCGGTTGCTCGTCGAAGACTACGTGCGGCAACTGGAAAGCAGGGATATCGAGGACAGCTACGAACTGCTGACACTGCGCGAGCGGGAGATTCTTCAACTGATTGCGGAGGGCAAGAGTAACAAGGACATCGCCAACCTGCTGATGCTGAGCCTGTACACTGTGGAGACCCATCGCAGTAACATCCTGGAAAAACTGAATCTCCACAGTGTCCCGGAACTCATCTTATACGCGGTACGTAAGGGCGTCATCGGCTGACGCTTAGCTTCGAGCTTCATTCCGGGCAAGATTCCTGCTCACCTGATGGGATTCCGCATGCAGACTTGCAAGCTGCACGGCATCATGCAATTCCCTCCACAGCGCGTGGGTCTGGCTGGCTAACGTGACCGTAAGGTTGTGCAACGCCGGCGCCTGTACGTCGTCCTGATTGTCGTTGACGAAGTTGATCGCCTCGGTAATCGTGGTGGCAATTCCTGTGAGTTGCGGCCGTAGCCGTTCCGCTACCCGCCTCTCGGCGGAAGTCTCCTTGGTCTGGTTCAAAACTTTAGGGAATTCGCGGCCAATCCGGTTGAATTCACGCTTCATCGCGTTCAGTTGGCCATCGTAGAACTGGTAATCCAGTTGCTCGGTGGCGCTAACGTTCGCCAGCGCCGAAGCGTGATCCTGCAGGGCAAAGCTCTGCCGCGCCATTTCCTTGAAAACACCGTTGGCGGCATTCGTAGCCGCCGCTGTCTTCATACCGGCGCAGCGGCTCGTTGCGGAATCCTGAACAGTGCGTGCGGCGAGCGGCATCCCGCTCAACCCGATGGCGGCCAGAACGGTCACCGCGAAGTGAATCATTCTATGTTGTTTCATTGTCTTCACGTCCTACCCTTGGTGGAGCCCTTCTCTCGGCTCCATTAAGGTAAACGTATTCGGGCCGATCGGGGTGACTACCGCCGTGACAGTAATTCTGTCCGCCGGGGAAGTGAGCGCGGCCCAGGAAACAGGGCCATTCGTGTTAACTTTGGAATAGGCTGCGTGGGAGCAGCGAACAAGTGCCTTATGCGTCAATGGCTTATTTACCTGCTATTCATTGCAGCCTACCTGGTGGTAATGAAGTGGGTGCTGCCACGGTTCGGTGTCCCCACTTGAATGGCCAAATCCTGCGACGTCGCGGCGCGGCGTGAGAAACAGAAAGACCTGAAGGGAACTGCTACCGGCGGGAATGCGGAGCACTCGTCCAACGCCAGCAACTGAGAGTTGCCGGCGGGCTTAGTGAGCAGCGGCGTCTCCGTATTGAATGGCAGTGTCACTTCCGAAAACGTGGTAGTTGCGGAAGTCGATCGCCGACCGGCTGCATTCGAGTGAAAAGCGCTGGCAAGCGAGGTTCTCGGCATGTACCGGTAACAGGTATTTACCGGCGCCAAGGCGCACCGGCTCGTAATCCACCGCCGATTCCACCTGGTCCAACGGAAACTCGTCGGGAAGGTAAGCCGCCTGCATCTCGATCCGCAATACGCGGCCGGCTTTGGGGTCGATCCAGATCGAACCCTTATAAGCCGGTAGCACCCACTGCCCCGCCACCTGGACGTGCCAGTGCGAGTTTGCCTTCTCTACGCGAAAGTCGTAAATGCGGGCAGCGATGCCCGACGAAGCCGATTCGCCGCGGAAAAAGAACGATGCCTGGCTGGAGGGTGAAAACAGGTCCACCAGGATGGTGGCAAACTCACCGGTCGACCAGGATCCGCCCAGTTCGGTGATCGCCTTCTTGGTCTGCTTTCCATTGACCGAGACTTTCCGGTAATCTTCCTTGCCGTCCTGATAAACAACTTCGGTGGAGACGACATCCAGCGGTTGCCAGTTCACCGGCCTTGTGTCGCTCTGGTAGCGTGTCATGTACTCTGTGCAGAGGTAGTTGGGAAGCCGTTCCGTGAAGGCCGAAGAGGCGCGGCGAGCCTTGGTGATGATGGGGTCTTCATTGGGTTCCACCGGAGCGGCGGCGGCGGCGTGGGGAACGTTTGCCGCCTGCTCTGTGCTGCCTTCGATGTCTTCGTTGTGGTCAGGCTGCGGGTGGGCCCCGCGCCGGAGACGGGGAGCCTCATCCGTGCCCGTGTCGCCGATGACAGGGGGCAGCGTCTCGACACTGGGAATCGGCGAGCGGTTTTGAGAGCTGTCCGGCTGCGCGGTATTACCGCGGTTCGCCGGTTGTGCGGCATGGCCGGTGACACGGATGTCGTGCGCGTAGAAGTAACCGTCCGAGTCTTCAGTGGCGTCGATCGAGACTACGTCTCCCGGTCTCAGATCGGAGACTCTGCGCTCCTTGCCCTGTTCGATGACGCGAGTCTTCGCGCCCCGATTGAACGCAATCACACGGCCGTCATCGGTGTCAATCGTGATGGCCTTGCCGCTCACCGCACGGATTCTCCCCGCGGTCGTTTTGAGTTGTTCACCGTTCGTGGAATCGCCCTTTTTGTGCCGCGGCCAAGGTATGCCGGAGGGAGTCGATCGCGGCGTTGGGAAGCGCCGGCCCGGTCCTTCGGTAGGATCCGGATAGGGACCGCCTATCTGAGCTTCAAGAAGCAGACAGGTGGTGGCGAGCAGAACGACAAGCAGACGGTGCATAGAGTCGATAACATCTCCCCGCGGCGAACCCACAATTAGATGCGGTCACCCGGTTCGCCGTTACACGGCAGTTGGTTCGCAACAGCGAGGCTGAAAAAGTGTTCAATGGAATTAATGGACGATACGCCCCTGAAACGAACGGTCCGCCGGCTGGCAATTGGTCTGGCTCTGTTGGTGCTGGTGTCGCTTTGCGGAGGGCAGTCAGCCGCCGGACAGGACTCAGCGGAAAGCCTTTTCCCCAGCTTCACCGGCACGGTACATGCCTTTAATGGCAGAATCCTCACACTGGAGATGGAAGATTCAAACCAGATGGACTTTCACTGCTCCCGCAAGACCCGCTATCTGGACGGCAAGAAGAAAGTCCGGCCATCGGCGATTCGCCGCGGCATGATGGTGACCGTGGAAGGCAAACCGGCGCCCGACGCGAGCATGGATGCGGTGGTGGTGCGGTTGGAGCACACCCCGGCCCCGGCCGGCACCGACAATCGATCCACAGCCGCCCTGATGGGTGTTCAGTAGGTGATCGACAGGGAACGGCAGCGGATCAGCCCCGGGGCGTTTAGGGTGTAACGCGCGGTGTTGTCATGGAAATCCGCCGGCTTGAGTGTATGGACGGCGGTCTGCTCCCCCGATGCGGTGTCGTAGCGGTAGGTAACGGTCACCGGCCCCTCCAACCGGGCGGCATTTTTCAGATCGAAGCGTAAATTATTCCGGCCGGCGAACAGGCGGGGAATTGACATGATGCCGTTCTCGAAGGTCAGCGAAAGTCTTAGCCGCGAGATACCGGCCGGCTCGGTGCGGTCCGCGGCTTCGGGCACGCTCAGCCGGATCTGGAAGTGATATACCCCGTGGATACTGACATCCTTGCCGTTAAAACGGGGGCGGCCCAGTTCCGTGTGAAACGAACCCAATCCGGTGTCTAGTGTCTGCCACTGGCTCCAGACGGCCGGTTCAGCCTCGTTCGAGTATCGCGCGCGCTCGGTGCGTATCTCGGCCTTTGTGCCGGCTCCGGTCAACTCGCCTTCCAGAACGCCGTTGACCAGCACGTAGGGGCTATAGACGTCAATCACTCCCGAACCGCCGCCGCCGATTGCCGCCGGGCGGAGATAAGGGGCCGACCCGGCACGAACCAGCGTGGCGCCCGGTTCCAGGATCTCGGACGCCGGCCGGTGGCGAAGGTCCGGAGCGTACTCGATGCGGCCCGACGCCTGGCCGATGGTCTGGCCGCCGGCGAGGTCTGCGTCATACCCTTCGTTGGTGGGCACGGTAGAAAGCATCATTTTCACGCGTTCATAGTTGGGGTCGAACTTGGGCCAGCGCCCGTCCAAGGAAGTAGTCGTGACCCGGTAGAATCGCCCGCTGGCCAGGAAAGGCCATTCGCGCTTGGTTTGCTTACCGGCGGGAACGTAAAACTGGCGGGCGGAATTATCCCAGAAACGCTCCACCGTAGTCCCTCGAGGCAGACGAAAGGACATGTCGTGGAACCGTGTGCCCATCTGGTACGCGGAGTCGCCAAAGACACTCTCCTTCGGCGCGCCGGCTTTGCGCCAAGCCGCCTCGCTCTCGAAATAGACCGGCTGCAGGTCCAGGGCGCGCTTCCACTCGAGGTTTGCGATCTCGAAAAACGGCTTGGAGCGATTCTTGTACCTCAGGTTCTTCATGATGTTGGCATCCACACCGACGGCGGCCCAATCCAGTACCGGGGCGTCCGGTGCGTCGTGGTCGATCAAGTAGTAACCGTAACGGGGATCGAAGGCGCCGTAGTGGCCATCCAGCCGCAGCCGGTACATGGTATGGTAGCCGCCCTCGGGGTGCTCGACCACGACACGCTGGGAAGCCAACCGGTCCCGCTTGTACTCTTTCCAGGCTGCGTCGGCGATGCGGCTGCACGTGTCGCAGTAGCCCCAGCCGTAGACAAACAGGGTCTTGTGGGCGTCGACGACATACTTCTCCTGTCCGTGATCGCCTTCATAGGCCTGGATCATGCCGCCGACGGCCATGCGGCAGAACAACCTCAGCCACTCAAAGAACTTCTTGCCCTGGGCGGTCTCCGAAGCGTGCTCCAGACCTTCGATGCGCATGACATCACTGGTCCAGGTAACCAGGTCCGTCGAGCGCGGCCACTGCTCATTGCTGACCATGGGTCCGGTAATGACACCCCGCTCGGCGGCGGCTACGATTCCGGCACTAATCAGAAAAAGACACAAGAGCAAAGCAATCGAAAGACGCATCGGTAGAAGTTTAGCACGGTAGTGGCCTGCGCCAGTCCGGCGCTTACCCGGTCCGGACTTCCACCTGCTAGAACAACGCGGCTCCCAGGACGCCCCATGATAAAGATCCTATCGGACGCGGGCTGTGATCCGGCGCTACCATCCCAAGCATGGGCGAGATCGAGAACAAACAAGAGATTGAGATCAAACTGCGCGTTGGTGATGCCGCTCACGGATGGGCGCTGATTCGCTCGGCGGGTTGCCGTCTGGTGAGAGAGCGGACGTTTGAGCGTAATGTCCTCTTTGATACCGCTGAACAATCGCTGCAGCAGAAAGGACAACTGCTCCGGCTGCGGCACTACGGGGAGGATCGCGTGGTCACCTTCAAGGGGAAGAGTGTGCCGGGCAGGCATAAAGTGCGTGAAGAGATCGAATTCCGTGTGTCGGACAGCGCAAATTTCCAACGGCTGCTGGAAAAATTGGGATATGCCGCGGGATTTTGCTATGAAAAATACCGCACCGAATTTCTGTCCGAGGATGGCACCGGAAAGATTGTCCTGGACGAGACGCCGGTCGGCGTGCTGCTTGAACTGGAGGGTCCGCCGGCATGGATCGACCTGACTGCGGCGCATCTCGGCTTTAGTGAAGCCGAATACATAACCATGAGCTATGGCGCGCTCTGGGTGGAGGATTGCCTCAGGCGGGGCGTGCCGCCGGGCGACATGGTGTTCGGTGGCGATCGGCGATAAGAGGTCTGTTGCGCCCGTCGGAAGGAGCTGAGTGAGATGAATGCCTCATGCCCCCGTTATTGGCGCACAGGGCTCTTGACCAATTCCGGGGGCAGGCTCTCGATCCCAAGGTGGTAAAACATTCTTGGGAGAAATGATTTGACCGACTCTGAGATCGTGTTGGGCCTACCCCAATACGAGATTACCGCTATTGAACG
>JADZGD010000144.1 GCA_020854055.1 Bryobacterales bacterium
CGCAATCCATACACGGCATGATCTCGACGTAAATCGTACAGCCTTCGGTGGCCGTTCCGGCCCGGGCGGCGTTGCAGATGGCATTGCGTTCGGCGTGTTCCATCCACAGGTATTTGGTTGGGCGCACGAAACGCTCCGGGACGTCGTCCCGAATCCCGCGCGGAAACGAATTGTAGCCGGTGGAGCGAATTTCGTGGGCCGGACCGATAATCACGCTGCCGATCTGCGTGTTCGGGTCCTTGCTACGGGCGGCAACTACTTTGCAGATCTCAAGATAGTATTGATCCCAACTCGGGATATCACGCATTTTGTCAAGGTACACCGGGTTCACAAGGGCGCACAACCTCCGCCGCCGCGACGGGTGATTGCGCCAAGGCCCGATACCGGGTAGATTGAAAGCGGAGGAATGGGTGAGTGGTTGAAACCGGCGGTCTTGAAAACCGTTTGCGGGGTGACTCGCACGGGGGTTCGAATCCCTCTTCCTCCGCCACGCCTTAGATTCGCGCGGTAAATGAGTACAGGCACGCGGCAAGGTTCCGGCCGCTGGCGGTGCTGGTTGAAGTTGAAGTTCTGCTGTTGCTCCGGACATTCCATGGAAAGAGATTTCCGTCAATCAACCGCGGCGCGCCGCGTGGCGAAGTCAGAACGGCCGCAGGCGGATGTTGCGGAACCAGCATTCCGTCCCGTGATTCTGCAACAGTAGCGGGCTGGCGAAATCCTGATCGACCTCGTACTCGACCACCTTTTCCCCATTCAACCAGTGGGTAATGTGGCCGCGATGAACCACCAGTCGCGAATGGTTCCACTCTCCCAACGGCCTGGATGCCTCTTTTTCCGGCGCGAGTACGTCGTAAAGCGCGCCGGTCAGCCCGTCGGGTGGCAGCGTCTTGGCAACCGAGCCGGTGTCATCGAGCAGTTGGTATTCGTTGCCGATGTCGTACCATCCCCCTTCGAGCGGGACTTCCAGCAGGATGCGGTACTTCACCCCGGAATTGCTGTCGCGAAACAGCTTCCAGTCAAATTCCAGCTCGAACTCGGTGAACAGAGCGCTGGTGACGATGCTGGCCGGCACCGGAGCGTCGTCGGGCATGGCCTTGAGCAGACCGTTCTCCACCTTCCAGTTCGGTGGAAAAGGGCCTCCGCCCGCGGCATGCCAGCCCTTGGAAGATCTTCCGTCGAACAGTTGGATCCAGCCATCCGGCCCGGCGGGCGGTCGTGGTACCGGCACGTCGTGGGTGGCGACAAAGGCGGGGTCCAGACCCCTGCCGGTGTCAAATTCCGGCCCGCCCGCCATGCGCATCGCGGCAACCTTCCATTCACCGGCGCCGCGCCGCATCACTGCCAGGAATTGGCCCGGTTTGCCCAGCATGCGGTGGCTGCGGCGCCCGATGTGGGCGAAGCGCCCGTCGAGCAACATCGTATCTTCAGACACCTTGCGGAAGGTGTGCGGGACCATGGTCACATTGATCCTCGCGCCGCTCCACCGCTCCTTGCCGAAGTACTGGCCCTGGACCGCGTGCGGCGGCCACAGCGACAAACCAGGCAGGCCGAGGCTGGCGCCCGGTTCGGTAGCCGCGGCGTAGCCGGCGGCGTCGGCCGCGGAAAGCGCGCGCGAGTAGCGAACCAGCGCCTCCATCAGCGGCCGGCGGTCCCCGGAGGCATGTGCAATCAAACCAAACGCCACTAAGGGCGCCAGCAATCGAATCATCCGTGTTTCTCCAAAATCCGGTAGATGTGCCGCCCGTACTTCTCCACCGTATTGATACCGATACCGGAAATCGCCAGCAGTTCGGCGGTTGTCGATGGACGATGCTCGGCGATCGCGTGAAGCACCTTGTCGCTCATGATGCGAAACGCCGGAACGCCCCGGGCGCGCGCTTCGTTAAGCCGCCAGGCGCGGAGGGCTTCCCAGACTTCCGTGTCCGCCGCCGGGCGCTGCGCGGGCTTCCGCCGTGGGGCCGGCTTGGCGGGTTCGGTTGGAGGCCGGACGATCTTCGCCCGCGCCGGAATCTCCTCCACCCGGGGAGCGGTTTTCCTGGTCTTGCGTGCCTTGCGCTTTGGACGCGCAGCGGGCGCTACCGTCTCGCGTAATACCAGTTCGATCGTTTCCTGCCCGGCGGCTATCTCCATGCCCAGCGGTGTGAGGCTGATGGTGCGGTAAGGAATCTGCCGCCCCTCTTTTTCGAACACCGCTTCGGCCAGCCGGATCAGCCCGGCGCGGGCCATGGCTCCCGCCAGCTCCTCGAATTCGTCGCGGCTTAACTCCCGGTTCTTGAACAGTTCGCCGTGCAGCTTCCCGGTGGATTTTCGATCGCCGTGCGCCAGCGCATCCAGCACTCTTGACGCGGCTTGTTTCTCCACCTCGCGGGCTGGGCGAAATCTCTGCGCCACGCAGTCATCCGGCGCGCAAAAATCGCAGATGCCGCAATTGGACTTGCCATCGGCGAAATCGCCGAAGTGGCGGACCAGCGCCGCCATCCGGCAGGCGCTCGATTCGGCGAAGCGGATCATCAGGTCGATCTGCGCGCGTTTCTGCTCTACGTGAGCCAGATAGGCCTCACGCCACCCGTCGTGGCCGCGGCTGGCATTTTCCGCGTAGTCCAACACCGCGCCGCCGTTAATCCAAAGCTTCTCGATCGCCTTGTCAAACAGTTCCGGGTCGATGCGCAGGCTTTTCTGGAGAGCGGCCTTTTCGACGGGCGCCGTTTGCAGCCGCCTGAAGACCGTATCGAGGACGCTCACATCGGGATAGTCCCGTTCGAAAAAGAAGTCGTGCGTGTAGCGGTCGGCATAGGAGTGCATTAGCACGGCGCGGCTTGGCTCGCCGTCACGGCCGGCGCGGCCGATCTCCTGGTAGTAAGCTTCCAGGCTTCCGGGAAGCGCGGTGTGGATGACGGTACGGATGTCCGGTTTGTCGATGCCCATGCCGAAGGCGATGGTGGCCACCATCACCTCCACCCTGCCCGCGAGAAATTCCTGCTGCACGCGCTGGCGGTGTTCCCCGTCCAGGCCGGCGTGATAGGCAGCGGCGTGGAAGTGGGAGGAAAGCGCGGCGGCGAGAGCGGTTACCTGCTTGCGCGTGGGAGCGTAGACAATGCCCGGGCGCCGCTCGCTGTCCTCCAATAGATTCGCGACCAGCTCCGCCCGCAGTGAAGGAGCCACCTCCACCGCCTCGATGGCGACGTTGTCGCGCCGGAAGCCGTGAATGAAACGCTCCGGATGGGGCATCTCCAACTGGCGCGCGATGTCGTCCTGCACCAGCGGCGTGGCGGTGGCGGTGAGGGCGATCAGCGGCGCGGGACGGAGCTTCGGCAGATACTGGCCCAGCATGCGGTAATCGGGCCGGAAGTCGTGTCCCCACTGGGAAATGCAGTGCGCTTCGTCCACCGCAATGAGCGAAGGCTTGCTTTTGGCCAGCATCTCGGCAAAGCCGGAGACGCTGAAGCGTTCCGGCGCGATGAAAAGAAAGCGCAGATCGCCGTTCAGGTAGTCAATGCAGGTCTGGCGGGACATATTGCGGTCGCGTCCGGAGTGGATCCGGCCGGCGGGAATGCCCAATTCCATCAGCTTCGCCACCTGGTCTTCCATCAGCGCGATCAGCGGGCTGATCACCAGCGTCGTGCCGCCGCGCGCAATACCCGGCAACTGGTAGCACAGCGACTTGCCGGAGCCGGTGGGCATCACCAGCAGCACGTCCTTGCCGTCAATCGAAGCCTGGCAGACCGCCTCCTGGTTGGGCCGGAAGGACGGATATCCGAACACCCGGTTCAGTAACTCGATCGGCGTTCCGTCGCCGGCATCCATCCTGGCATGGCCGGTGGCGGGGGCGGCCGCTTCGGGCGCGGCGTTGGTGTGGCGTTCCGCGGCCGGCAACCCGCCCACCTTGCCTACCACCTCGCGGACGTAGTTTTCAATGCCTTCGAGAAACGGGTCCAGCCGTTCGTTGCCCTTCTCGATGCGAGACAGGCAGGCTTCCCACTGTCCGGTCATGACGGGGCTCTTCACTTCCGGGTGTACCACCTCGATCAGCCGGATACCCTTATCCGTTGCTTCCAGGTTCTTGCTGCTGCGCCGGATGTACTCGCGCTTCAGAAGCACTTCGATGATGGCGGCGCGGGTGGCCGGCGTGCCGAGGCCGGTCTCCTTCATGGCATCCGATAGCTCTTTTTCATCGAGGGTCCGGCCGGCCGTCTCCATGGCCGTCAGCAGCGTGGCTTCGCTGAAGCGCCGTGGGGGGCGCGTTTTCTTCTTCGCCGTCTCCACTGCCGTGACATCCTGCGGCTGGCCCTCGGTCAGGCCGGCCGGCAATGCCTGTTCCGTCTTCTGCTCCGGGTCACCTGTTTTGCCTTTGGGCTGGTTGCGGGCAGGCGCAACGTCCAACACTTTCCAGCCCGCCTGTTCGATGGCCGTGCCGGAGCTATGATACCGGTCTGCCAGGCCGCCGTTCCGAATCGCGGTGATGATGGTAGTCACCCGCCAGATGTAGTCGTCGTGCCAGGCCGAGAGCAGGCGGCGGCAGATCAGGTCATAGATGCGCCGCTCGTCATTGGTGAGCGACGCCTTGCCGGCAGGCGTGGTGGTGGGAATGATGGCGTGGTGGTCGGTTACTTTGGCGTCATCCACGAAGCGCCGCCCCAGGGGCCGTTCTCCGGTGCCGGGCGCCAGATGCTCCCGATAGGGCTCGGCGATCACCTGGATGATCCGCGGTAGTGTGGCGGCGACGTCGGCCGAAAGATGGCGGCTGTCGGTACGCGGGTAGCTGATCAGCTTGTGCCGCTCATAAAGCGTCTGGGCAGTGTCCAGCGTCTGCTGGGCGCTCAGGCCGAACAACCGGTTGGCGTGGCGCTGCAACTCGGTCAGGTCATAGAGCGGCAGCGGGGCCATACGGTTGGTCTTCGCCTCGATGGACTCGATGGCGGCCTCCCCGCCGCGGGCGCGGGCGGCGATCAACCGTGCCTCTTCGCCGTCGGGAGCGAGGCGCATGGCCTTTTGCAGGGTCTCCTCGCCGGCGTCGCTTTCCGGACGCCGGCGAAACCAGGTGCCCAGGTAGGTACTCTCCGCTGGCGCCCCGGTAGGGTGGAACGTGGCGATCACCTCCAGGTAGTCTTCCGGCACGAACTGGCGGATTGCCAGTTCGCGCTCCACCAGCATGGCAAGCGTGGGAGTCTGTACCCGGCCCACGGAGAGATCTTCGCCATAAGCGAGCGAGTAGGCGCGCGAGAGGTTCATCCCCACCAGCCAGTCTGCCCGGCTGCGCCCGCGGGCGGCATCGGCCAACGGATCATACTTGCTTCCGCCCGCCAGGCGGTCGAGGCCCTTGCGGATCGCCTCCGGCGTCAGCGACGAAATCCACAGCCGCAGGACGGGCTTGTCCGAGTGGGCAGCCTCATAGATGTAGCGGAAAATGAGTTCGCCCTCGCGGCCGGCGTCGGTGGCGCAGATGACTTCACGGATTCGCGGCGAATTGAGAATTTTCCTTACAACCTCAAACTGATCGCGCGTTTTGTCATACACCACCAGCGGCCACTGGCGCGGAAGCATGGGGAGCGTGTCGCGGCGCCACTGCCGCCAGGCCGGGTTGATTTCGTGCGGCTGAGCCAGCGCCGCCAGGTGGCCGATGGCCCAGGTGACAACGTAGCCATTGCCGTGCAGGTAGCCCTCCCCCTGCCGGGCGGCGCCGAGCACGCGGGCGATATCCCGGGCTACGGAGGGCTTCTCGGCAACAACGGCCACGCTGGTCGGCTCGGACATGCGTAAACCTTCAGTTTAGCGGCCAGTACGCATCCCGGTCTGGTAATACTTGAACATGCGAGTTCTCTTCATCGGCGGCACCGGTGTGATTAGCACAGCCTGCACCCGCCTGGCGGCGGCGCGCGGCATCGACCTGACCATCCTCACGCGCGGCCATCGCGCCGCGGATCTTCCGGCGGGGGTGAAGACGCTGGTGGTGGACTTCGACAATTTCACCACCGCCGAACAGGTATTGGCCAGTCAGGGGGACTTCGACGCGGTGGTGGACTGGATCGCCTACACCCAGGACCAGATTGAAGACGACCTCCGGCTGTTTCGCGGCCGCGTGCGCCAGTTCGTCTTCATTAGTTCCGCCAGCGCTTACCAGCGCCCGTCCACCTCTTACCTGGTGGATGAATCCACCCCGCTCGCAAACCCCTACTGGGATTACTCGCGCAATAAAATCGCGTGCGAAGAACGGCTGATGCGCGCCTGGCGCGAGGAGGGGTTCCCGTTCACCGTAGTCCGCCCGTCGCTCACTTACGGCGAAGCGCAAATTGCGCTGGCGGTGAATAGTTGGACGAAGTCCTACACCGTGGTGGACCGGATGAGGAGTGGCCGGAAGGTGATCGTTCCAGGTGACGGATCCTCGCTTTGGACCATCACCCACAACACGGATTTCGCCAAGGGACTGGTGGGGCTGCTGGGCCACGAACAGGCCATCGGACATGCATTTCATATCACCAGCGACGAGGTGATGACCTGGAATCAGTACTACCGGATTACCGGCGAGGCAGCCGGGGTGGAGCCGAAACTGGTTCACATTCCTTCCGCGCTGATCGCCTCCTGCATTCCCGAGATGCAGGGTAGCCTGCTGGGCGACAAGTCGACCAGCGTGGTGTTCGACAACAGTAAGATCAAGCGTTTTGTCCCCGGCTTTGAGGCGACGACGCGCTTCGGCGAAGGTATTCGCCGCACCATCGCCTGGTTTGACGCCGACCCGGAACGCCGTCAGGTGGATGAGGAAGCCAATGCCACCTGGGACCGTTTGATCGACGCCTACGAGGCGGCCGCGGCGGAACTGATCCGGCGATTCCATGAGTAGCCGGGAGCCCGCCAAGACGCTATAATCCCAGTCGAATGCGAGTGTGGCTGCTGTTGGCCGGAGCCCTGGCGCTGAGCGCCTCTCCTCTATCGCGCCGGATCGAAGAGGTGTGGAAAAGCGATCCGGCGGCCGCCCGGGCAGTCTGGGGCATCTGTGCGCTGGATGCCGCGAGCGGCAAGCCGCTGGTTGAATTTAACGGGTCCCACTTTTTCATTCCCGCCTCGAATACCAAGCTGTTGACCACGGCCCTTGCGCTGGTTCGCCTGGGTCCGGACTTCCGCTTCCACACCCGGGTGACTTCGCGAGTTCCCATCGGCGCGGGCGGGGTGCTCGATTCCGACCTCCGTCTGGTGGGCGATGGCGACCCGAATCTTTCCGGACGCGCGATCCCTTATCGCAAGGATTCTCCGCCGGGCGATCCGCTGGCGGCCATGGACCGTCTGGCAGCCGAACTCGAGCGCAAAGGGCTCCGGCAGGTTCGTGGCGGCATTATCGGCGACGACACGGCCTTCGTTTGGGAGCCCTATGCTCCCGGTTGGGCCGTAGAGGATATCGTTTCCGCGGACGGTCCCGCGGTGAGCGCCATCTCTCTGAACGACAACGAAATTGCGCTTACCGTCGCTCCCGGAAGCGCGCCCGGCGAACCGGGCGCGATCACGGTTGAGCCGGCGCTGGATTATTTCACCATCGATAACCGCGTGGTTACGGGTCCGGCCGGAGGAGAGTGGCGGGTTCAGGCCGATCGGGAGCCCGGCTCCCGGGTAATCCATGCGTGGGGAGAAATCGGCCCCCGGGATCCTCCGGTTTCGCTGCGTCTGGCCGTCGATGACCCCGCGCTGTTTGCGGCCGCGGCGCTACGCGATGCCCTGGAACGCAGAGGCATCCAAGTATTGGGCGGGTTGGCCACGCGCCACCGCTTCACGGACCGCATTCGAGACCTTGGCCATGGCCGGCCGCGGCAACCGCGGGCCGCGCAGGCAGTGGAGCTGGCATCTCTCGAATCGCCGCCGGTGATCGAGTACCTCCGAGTGATCGACAAGGTCAGCCAGAACCTGCACGCGGAAATGATGCTCCGGACGGTGGCGCGCGCGCGGCGCGGTATTGGCAGCCGCCAGGCCGGAATCGAGGAACTGAAACAGTTTCTCAACGAGGCCGGTGTGCCGACTGATGATATCTTCATCCGGGATGGTTCCGGCCTTTCACGGATGAACCTGGTGACGCCGGCGGCGGTGGCGCAGCTTCTGGTCTACATGAACCAGACGCCCTGGGCTGCCGCCTGGCGCAGCCTGCTGCCGGTGGGGGGCGAGGACGGAACGCTCCAATATCGTTTTCGTGGGCGTCCGCGGGGGGTATTGGTCCAGGCCAAGACCGGCAGCCTGGCCCACGTCTCAGCGCTTGCCGGCTACGTCCAGGCTCCCGGCGGGCGATTGGTGGCGTTCTCGATTCTGGTCAATAACTATCAGGCTCCGGATGTGGACATACGCCAGATGATTGATCGAATCAGTTTGACGCTTGTAGAATGAGAATGACGTCCGGAGGGAGAAGGATCGATGCCTATTTTCGAATACCGTTGTGACGACTGTGGAAGCCAGTTCGAGAAACTCGTGCGGCACGCCGCCGAGACCGCCGAGCTCAGTTGTCCGTCCTGCGGCCAGAGCCATCTGTCGCAGCAACTATCCACCTTTTCAGCGCTTTCGGGTAGTGCTAAGTCGAGCGCTGAAAGTGCGCCCATGTGTCCCAGCGGTATGTGCGGCATGCCGGGCGGCTGCGGCCTGAACTGACGCGCCGGTTTGATTTCCGTTGCCGGACCCGCCAATCCAGGAACGGTGATTTCGTAATCTCACAGCGCTTCAGGGCTTTCGCCCAGGGGCGGCTGATTGCCGCTATCCATCTTATGCAGCCGCGGGGTCGCCGGCGGGTCCGGAAACTGGACGCTTTGATTTAGGAAGTTAGGATCTTATACTATTTGTTGTATGGTTTCCCGCCGCAACTTCCTCGCGGCGGCAACGATGGCCCCTGCCGGCATCCTTGCCGCAAGCTCTGATATCCCCCGTTACGATCTGCACTGCCACCTGAACCCCCCGATGACCCTGGAGCGGGCGCTTCAGATCTCCAAAGATCGCAATGTGCATTTTGGCATCGTGGAACACGCCGGGCACAAGGAGTACTACTACCCCAACCTGATCAGCACCGGCGAGCAGATGGCCCGCTACATCGCCATGCTCGAAGGTAAGCCCGTTTGGAAGGGAATCCAGGCCGAGGGGCCGGATTGGATGAGTTGCTTTTCGAAACAGATGGTGGCCCGGCTGGACTATGTACTTTCGGACGCTCTCACTCTCACCGACCGCGGCAAACAGGAGCGTATCTGGCTGCCCACCTTTGAAATCGGCGATACCGAAGACTTCATGGAGCGCTACACCGATTTCAATGTTCGCGTCATGAAGACCGAACCGCTGGACATCATGGCCAAC
Organism: Bryobacterales bacterium; assembly: GCA_020854055.1. Lineage (GTDB taxonomy): Bacteria > Acidobacteriota > Terriglobia > Bryobacterales > Bryobacteraceae > JADZGD01. Next base: position 9,307 of record JADZGD010000144.1, read on the forward strand.
CCGACCTTCCTGCCGGAACGTCTGGCCCCTCAGTACGACAGCTTGTGGACCGGGGATCGCCTGAAGAAGATTGTGCGCGCCGCCGCTGAGTACAACGTGGCGCTGGAGATCAACTCCGCCTACCAGGTCCCGCGCCTGCCGATGTTGAAAATGGCGAAGCGGGCCGGCTGCCGCTTCTCTTTCGGCTCCAATATTCACGGCACCGGGGTAGGCAACATAGACTACGGCCTGGAGATGGCCAAGGAACTCGGCTTAATGCGGAAGGACTTTTTCCAACCGGCCAAGCCGGGCCGCAAGCCGATCGAGATTCGTCAGTTTGCCTGACCGGAGTAAGCGCCTTGAACCGAAGTCTGTTGAGCGGCGATGAAGCGGTTGCGCTCGGCGCGCTTCATGCCGGAATATCGATCGGCGCCGGATACCCCGGCACCCCCTCCACCGAGATCCTGGAGGCCTTCGCCGCCCTGGGCGGCCGGGCGCAATGGTCGCCCAACGAGAAGGTGGCACTCGAGGTGGCGATCGGAGCCGCGTATGCCGGCGCCAGGTCCATCGTGACCATGAAGCATGTCGGCCTGAACGTGGCTGCCGATCCGCTCTTCACTGTGGCCTACACCGGCGTAACGGGAGCACTGGTCGTCGTTTCGGCCGACGATCCGGGCATGGCTTCCAGCCAGAACGAGCAGGACAACCGGCGCTACGCGGTTGCCGCCGGCATCCCGATGCTGGAACCTTCCGATTCCCAGGAAGCCTACGATTTCACCCGCAGGGCAGTGGAGCTGTCCGAACTCTGGCAAGTTCCCATCCTGCTACGGCTGACCACCCGGGTTTGCCATTCGATGACCATCGTGGAGGATTCGCCTCCCGCCTCCGCCCCGGCTGAACCTCGCTATGAGCGTGACACCCGCCGCCGTGTGATGATCCCCTCCAACGCCCGTCCGGCGCACCGGCGCCTGAGAGAGAAGCTAGCGGCAGCCGCCTTGTGGAACGAATCGTCCGATCTGAACCGGCGCGTGGGCGAGTCCACGGAACTGGGGATCATCACCTCGGGCATCAGTTTCGTCCATGCCCGCGAAGCGGCGCCCGGCGTAGCCATTCTCAAACTGGGGCTCACCTATCCGCTACCCGTTGAACGCATCCGCGCATTCGCTGCGAGTGTTGCCCGTGCGGTGGTGATCGAAGAGGGCGACCCCTACCTGGCCGAGTCGCTGCGTGCCCAGGGGATTACGGTGGAGGCGAAGCCGGAGGCCTTCCGCTTTGGAGAGTTGAACGTAGACCGGGTGCGGCGAATCCTGGCCGGGGACCACACTCCGGAACCGGCCCCGCCACCCGGCAAGCCGCCGCAACTGTGCCCCGGTTGCCCGCATCGCGTCGCATTTGGGGCGCTGCGCGACCTGGGCTGCATCGTGGCCGGCGACATCGGCTGCTACACGCTGGGCGTGCTGCCCCCGTTTGAGGCGCTCGACACTTGTGTTTGCATGGGCGCGAGCATCGGCGTCGGACTCGGCCTGCGGCACGCGCTGCCGCCCGCCGAGGCGCGCAAGGTAGTCAGCGTCATTGGCGACAGCACGTTCATTCACAGCGGCATTACCGGCCTGGTGGAAGCTGTTTACAACCGTCCCGCAACCGGTCATGTGGTGATCATTCTCGACAACGGCACCACTGCCATGACCGGCCTTCAAGAGCATCCGGGTACCGGGCGGTCCCTCCACCATTTGCCGGCCGGGCGCGTGGTGATTGAGGACATCGTCCATTCGTTAGGGATCGAAGACGTGCATGTGGTTGACCCCTGGTCGAGCCCGGACGCCTTTCGCAATCAGGTGGCGCATGCGCTTGAGGCCGGCGATGTATCGGTGATTATCGCCCGCCGTGATTGCCTTCTGGCCGCGGGCAGAATCAAGGCCTACGAGCGCGCCATCGCGCGCGATGGCGGCCTGGAGCAATGTGTTGAACGCGACTAGCGTGACCAATATCGTAATCGCCGGCCTCGGTGGCCAGGGCGTGCTGAAGGCCTCCGGCATTGTGGCGGATGCGGCCTTCCGCTGTGGAATGGACGTGAAAAAGGCCGAGGTGCACGGCATGAGCCAGCGCGGCGGATCGGTTGCGAGCGACATCCGCTTCGGCCGGATGGTGCTCAGTCCGATGGTGCCCCCCGGCGAAGCCCGGTTTCTGGTGGTCATCTCCCCCGATCAGGTGGAAAACAACCGCTGGCAACTCGCCCCCGGCGGGGTGTTAATCACGCCGGACCAGATCGACGAGCGTAAGCTGAAGAACCGCAAGAGCATCAACGTGGCTTTGCTGGGCGTGTTGAGCACGCACCTGGAAATCCCGTTGGACGCCTGGCTGGCGGCCATCAACGCCAACCTGGCGGAGAGACTGCGCCCGGTCAACCTGGAAGCATTTCAAGTTGGGCGCGATGCCGCCCGGAGTAGCCAATGATTGCGGCCACCGGCGGCTGCGCATCGCCGTTTCATGCGGCCTCGGCCCTGGATTTTATCCCTCCCGCCGAGATGCGGGCTCTGCAACTGGCGCGGCTGCAAGCCACCGTCCGCCGGACCCATCAGCGGGTAGCGGTTTTTCGCGAACGGCTTGCCGCCCTTGGCATTGCTCCTGAAGACATTCGCAGTCTGGACGACCTGAGCCAGTTGCCGTTCACAGTCAAGGCCGATCTCCGGGAGACCTATCCATTCGGGCTCTTCGCCAGTCCGATGGAGGAGATCGTGCGGCTGCACGCCTCGAGCGGTACCACCGGCAAGCCGATCGTGGTTGCCTATACGCGCGAAGATGTAGATGTGTGGTCGAATGTCATGCTGCGCGCCTTTGCCGGCTGCGGACTCGGCCGCGGGGACGTGATCCAGAACGCCTATGGCTACGGTCTGTTTACCGGCGGGTTAGGAGCGCATTATGGCGCCGAGACGCTGGGCGCGACGGTGATCCCCACCTCGGGCGGCAACTCAGCCCGGCAGATCATGGTGATGAAGGATTTTGGCGTCACCGCCATCTGCTGTACACCCAGTTACTTCCTGCACCTGATCGAGCGAGCGGCGGAAATGGATGTCGATCTGCGTGAACTGCCGCTGCGTACGGGCGTTTTCGGAGCCGAGCCCTGGACCGTTGCCATGCGCCGGCGCATTGAAGCGCTGAGCGGCATCCGTGCCTACGACATTTATGGTCTATCGGAGATCATCGGTCCCGGCGTAGCCTGCGAGTGCCCGGCGCAGGACGGGCTGCATATTTTCGAAGATCATTTCTACCCCGAGGTGATCGACCCGAACTCCGGCCGCGTTCTGGCTGACCAGGAGGAGGGGGAGTTGGTGTTGACCACGCTGAGCAAGCGCGCCATGCCGATGATTCGCTACCGCACGCGCGACATCACGGCGCTGGCCAGCGGCCCCTGCGCCTGCGGCCGCACCCTGCGCCGCATGAAGCGAATCGGCCGCCGCAGCGACGATATGTTCATCATCCGCGGCGTGAACGTTTTCCCGTCACAAGTGGAGACGGCGTTGCTGGCGGTGGAGGGCACATTGCCGCATTACGTGATTGTTCTCTCGCGGCGTCACGGTCTGGATGAGATGGAAGTGCAGGTGGAAGTGACCCCTGAGGCATTCAGCGACAAAATCGGAGCGCTGGAGGAATTGACCGCCACCCTGGTACACGCCATCGACCGGGTAGTGGGCCTTCGGGTGCAAGTGCGGCTGATGGAGCCACACTCATTGGCGCGCAGTGAAGGTAAGGCCAGGCGGGTGATCGACAACCGCAGCCTGGTCTAGGAGCTTGGGGTGAAAATCAGGCAGCTATCGCTGTTTTTGGAAAACAAACCCGGGCGGCTCACCGAACCGTGCCGCTTTCTGGCCGCCAATGGAATCAACATCCGCACGCTGACGCTGGCCGATACCCGGCAGTTCGGCATCCTGCGCATTGTCGCGCCGGAACCGGATCGCACGGCCGAATTGTTGGCCGCGGCAGGCTACCTGGTGAAAGTGACCGAGGTGGTGGCCCTTGAAGTGCCCGACCAACCCGGAGGATTGGCAGGAGTGCTTGAGGTCTTTGACCACTCCGGCATCAACATCGAATATATGTATGCGCTGGCGGCCGGGCACAAGGGGAAGGCGGTCATCGTCTTCCGCTTCGACCAGCCCGACCTGGCAATTGAACGGTTGAACGCGGCCGGCGTCAATATCGTGGATTCGGCCGACGTCTATCAGGGCTGAACAATGAGCGTCGCCAATACCATCAAGGAACAACTGGAGCGCGCTTCCTGGATTCGCCGGATGTTTGAAGAAGGCATCCGAATGAAGGCTGAGCGCGGTCCGGAAAATGTCTATGACTTCACGCTGGGCAACCCGGAGGTGGAACCGCCGCCTGCCGTGCTTGGGGCGTTGGACCGTGTAGTGGCCGAACGGCGCCCGCACGGCTACATGCCCAATGCCGGTTTTCCAGCCGTGCGTGAGCGGGTGGCCTACAAACTCAGCGAAGCAACCGGGCTTCCGTACACCGCCGATCACATTCTGATGACCGTCGGCTCGGCGGGGGCCATCAACACCTTCCTCAAAGCGATTCTCGATCCCGGCGATGAAGTCATCGTGCCGATGCCCTGCTTTTCGGAGTATCAGTTCTATGTGACCAACCACGCCGGAAAGATGGTGACGGTGGAGACCACCCGCGAGTTCGATCTCGATGTGGAAGGTATCGCCCATGCCATCACGCCGCGAACGCGGGCCATAATTCTGAATTCACCCCACAATCCGACCGGGGTGATCTACCCGGCCTCGACGCTGGCGCGGCTGAGCAAACTGATCGAGAGTCTGGACCACCCTGTGACGGTGATCAGCGACGAACCCTACCGCACGCTGATCTACGACGGCGCCCGGATGCCCGAAACGGCGGCTCTCGTCAGCCGCTCGGTGGTGTGCAACTCCTGGTCGAAATCGGCGGCTCTGGCCGGTGAGCGCATCGGTTACCTGGCCATTTCGCCGCGCATTCCCGAGTGGAATGAACTGCGCAACGCGTGCACGTTCACCAACCGCATTCTGGGCTTCATCAACGCGCCGGCCATCTGGCAATGGGTGATCGCTGAAGCCTTTGACATCACCGTGGACGTCGGCGCCTATCAGGAAAAGCGCGACCTGCTCTGCGCCGGCCTGGCGGCCTCCGGTTACCAGGTGCGCAAACCGCAAGCCACGTTTTATGTCTTTGTGCCGACGCCAATCGAAGATGATATCCGGTTCATCGGTCTGCTGGCGCGGGAAGGCGTGCTGGCGGTTCCCGGCGCCGGTTTCGGCCGGCGAGGCTACATGCGGCTTTCGCTTACCGCGCCGAAGGACGTGGTCGTCCGTTCGATTCCGGCTTTTGCCCGGGTGATGGAAACCGTGCGCGCTCGCCGGGCGATGTGAAACTTGAATCGATTCTTTCAGCAGGGAAGCGGCCTGTGCAGGAAACCGGACGCTCGGGGTGAGGTCCTTGGACGCTGAACAGCGCTGGAATGCGAATCCTGATTGCCGTGATCTGTTCTCGTAGAAGCGCCACGGGAACAGGGCTGGACATCAGGCTGTCCGGACCGCCATACGGCATCAGGCGAGGCAAAAAGACGCAATCCAGCGCTGCATCGGATGCATTAGGTGGATTATGTTGTCAGTCGGTGCACAATGCAATCGGTTGAAACAGATTTCTAAACGCTTCCGCCGGCGGCGGCAACCAGCCGCGAGCGCAAACATCGCGAAAAGCGGTGATAGCAGGCCTCCGGACATGAATATTCTCCCAGGACGAACCGTTTCGTCTGGCCCGGGAGGCCCCACAGCATTATTGCGATATGAGCAACGCTGGTATACTGGCAGCATTCAAACTGAGACCACATCCGGGAAGGAACGCACCGGCGGCCGGCGTTACACGCTCGAAACGGTGTCCCGCTCCTGTGGGTTGCTGCGCGCTTTCAGCAATGAGCAGGAGGCCCTCAGCCTGCAGGATCTGGTGGAGCGTACCGGATACGAAAAGACCGCTGCCTTCCGCTTGATTCGCACGCTCGAACAGGAAGGCTTCCTCCGGAGGATGTCAGGGAACCGCTATTGTTCCAATGTCCGCATGATCGCCTCGCGGCGCTACCGGCTGGGTTATGGGGCGCAATCGGGCAATTCTCCCTTTTCGGCGACCGTGACCGAGAGCCTTTGCCGGGCGGGTTCCCAACAGGGTATCGACGTGCTTCCGCTGGACAACCGTTATAGCGCCCGCACGGCGCTGCGCAATGCCGCGCAACTGGTGGCCGAAGGTGTCGATGTGGCTGTCGAGTTCCAAGTGCACCAGCGGGTGGCCGGGGCCATTGCGGCGCTGTTCCGGCAGGCGGACATTCCGTTAATTGCAGTGGAGATCCCTCATCCGGGGGCGGTCTATTACGGTGTCGATCACTACCGCGCCGGTCTGGCCGCCGGTCAGGCATTAGGCAGTTGGGCGAAGGAAAATTGGGCGGGAGAGACCACTGAGTTGCTGTTGCTCGGTCTCGACATTGCCGGCGCGCTGCCGAAGTTGCGGCTGGTGGGTATCGAAGCGGCGGTTCGCGAGCGGTTGCCGGGCTTGGCCAGTGTGCGAACGCTGGATACTCGCGGTGAGTTCGTCCGTGCCTTTGAGGTCGTCCGCCGCTATCTGTCCGTCTCGCCCAAACGCCGTACCCTGGTGGCCGGCGTCAACGACCCTATCGTTCTGGGGGCGTTGCGGGCTTTTGAAGACGCGGGTCGCGCGCATCTGTGTGCTGCCGCCGGTCTGGGGGCTTATGCCGAGGCCCGGGCGGAGTTGCGCCGCTCTGCCTCCCGGCTGATCGGCAGCGTGGCGTTCTTTCCCGAACACTACGGCGAGGCGCTGATTCGCCTGGCTCTCGACCTGCTTCACAAACGCAGTGTGCCACCTGCCGTTTATGCTCCCCACCAGATGATCACGCGGCAGAACCTGAACCGCTTTTATCCCCATGATTCGCTTTGCTGACCCCGAACTATCCTGGGGAAACGGACGATAATACTAGCAGGGACTATTGCAATGAGCTTCGGTGAATGGTTGGAAGCAAATATCGAAGAAGGGCGCCGGCTGATCGAGTCCGGACTCGAAGGCGCGGGTTCGGCCCGCAGGAACGCTCTGAACCGGCAGCGGGACGCGCTGCCTGGCGGGGCCGGATCGTTGAAACTGGCCGCGGTGGGAGCCTGCGTGGGCGCGGTGGCCGGGTACTGCTCTGACGAGTCGCATGCCGCCAGGAACGCCGTTGTGGGCGGGTTGCTCGGCGCCGCCCTTGGTTTGAGCGGCGGCTTTGCCTGGGCGGGCCGTCATCTTGCGGGTGCGATGGTCCACGGTGCGATGGCGGGTATGAGCACCGTGCGCAATCAGTACTGGCTGGAGCATCATCCTATCGCTTACGGTGACTGATCGGCCGCGGCGTCGAACTTCCGCCCGCGTCGCGGACGTTAATCGCGGCCTACCAGGCGGATCATGCTGATGTTGGCGGTAATCGGCCGCTGGTCGGGCGGCGCGGTGAACCACGGTGTAATGCGAATTTCCACGCGGTATTCGCCGTCCTCGATCAGATCCGACTGGATGACAAACAGACCCGGGCGATCGAACGTCCGGTTGGCCACGGTCTGTCCGTTGACCGCCAACTCCACCTTCACTGTCTTCTCCTGGGCAAACGATAGTTCGTGGAGGTGGCCGCGGATGCGCAGCCGTTGTGGCCCGGCTTCCACCCGATTGAGCCACACCGATGCGGCTGGTCCCATCCAGCGGAACTTCCCGCCGAACGCTCCCTCGAGTTCGTACCAGCCCTCCAGCAGATGCCGCTCATGCGACGGGGCCGAGAAATCCACTGTGTCCGGCCGTTCTCCGGGATAAAGCGCGCGCCTTTCGGCCGATGGCAGCACGTTGAAGACACCTTCCTCGCGCAGAGCCTCGTAGCCGCAAGTCTCACAGCAAAGCGAATCGGCGGTGAGTTGCCGCAGCGCCGCCTCGCAGTCCGGACAGCGGAGGTAGGCCCCGAGGTCCGTCACCGGCGCAGACCCCGGCCGCGGTTCTCCCTCTTTGCGGCAAGCCGCCGCCAGGGAGCCCCCCAGCAGCTTCGACGGCAGCCATTCCGAGTTCAACCGGTCCAGCCTGCGTGCGATACGGTGAATGGCGTGCTCTCCCCACCCCCGGTCGGCTGTTGAGATCTCGTACTTTCTGCCGGAAAAATGGCGTGCCACCAGCCGGTCCCAATCATTCAACGTCATGCGGTGGTTCTGGCGGATGCCGAAACTGTCTTCCTGCCGCGCGCCGATTACATCCTTCACCAGGTATCCCAGTAGACCCCATTCGAACAGCTTACGTTCCCACCACTTCATCTGTTTCCAGTAGGGGCAGCGGTAGAGGCGCAGTGACAGCAGCCTCCGGATCGGTTCCTCGACGAACAGGAAGGTGCCGCCCGGCGCCAGCACGCGCTTCACCTCGAGAAACACTTTGTCGATGTCCAGGAACTGGCTCAGCATCTGGCAGGCCACCACCAGGCGGAGTGAGCCGGTTTGAAACGGTAGCCGCGCGGCATCGCCGGCAATCCGGACCGGCTCGCGTTCCAGTTTCCAGATCTGCTTCAGCGCGCGGCCATGGCGGAGGGCGTCGGCTGAGATATCGAGCGCGAATCCGCCGGCGCCGAACTCGTTCGTGAGCATGTAGCTGGTGTGTCCGGCATTGGCTCCAATCTCCAAAAACGGAGTCAAGGGACCGATGAATTCAGCGTGCTCGCGCAACATCCAGGCACGGTCGCGGTTCTCGCCGGCGTAGACCGGCACGGCATGTTCGGTGTCGCCCAGCGAGGCGAAGTTGTGAAACTCCACTTGCGCCCGCTTCATTGCGAGCGACTGCGGATCGTTACCCGGCTCACTACCTTTCGGCAAACAGGTCCTCCAGCGTTAATGCGCGCAGATCGGGCAGCAGGATGTCGGGCGAGAAGCTTCGCAGTTGTTCCGCGGTGGAGATGCCGGTGGCCACGGCGATGGCGCGAATCCCGTTCTCCCGCGCCGCGCGGATGTCGTTTTCGTGATCGCCGATCAGCCAGATCCTTGCGTCCCAACTGATCCACCCCTCCCCGCGCGCGCGGCAGATGGCCAACCGGGCCAATTCCCCGCGGGTAGGCCCATCCTCGGCGAAGGCGCCAAATTGAAAATAGTGATGCAGCCCGGCCTGGGCCAACTTTCTCCCGGCGATCCCGCTGAAGTTGCCCGTCACCAGCCCCAGCGGAATTTGGGCCCGCTTCAGTTTCCGTAGCAGGGCGCGGACGCCGGGCGCCACCTTGCGCTTCAAATCCGGACACTGGTGGGCGTACAACTGTTGAGCGCGAGCCATGATTCCCGGCAGCATGGCCTCGACGCGGGCCGCGGAGATCCGGGCGTCCTTTAACATCCAGGCGAGAATATCCTGATCGAGCATTCCCTGTACGGGGATGTCGTCCGTGGTGGTTGCTACGCCGGCCACCAGCCGCACCGCATCCACCAGCGCCTGCCGGTGATGCGGTCCTGCCCGCCGGAGCAGGGTTCCATCGATGTCGAACAGAACCATCGTCCGCGATGGCCGGCGAGCCACCGAATCGTCTTGGTACACGGTCACTTTTCTCTACTATACCGGGCATCGGGAGCCCACTCGCCTGCTCTCCGAATCGGCGTGATGCCCTACCATGGGGAGACACCATGGCGATGACCGGGGCCCCTCTCAACCGCACGATCAGGTTGGCGATTTTGGTAGCCATCTATCTGGCGGTCGTTTTTCTCATCCCACGCCCCGAAGGGATCCGGGTGGAAAGCTGGAGGCTGCTCGGCATTTTCGCCGCTGCCATTGCCGGCCTCATCCTACAGCCGATTTCCGGAGGCGCGGTGGTGCTGGTGGCCGTCACCCTGGCTTCACTTTCCGGCGCGCTGACCATCAGCCAGGCGCTGGCCGGTTACGCCGACCCCACCGTCTGGCTGGTGATTGCCGCCTTCATCATCTCACGTGGTCTGATCAACAGCGGCCTGGCCCGCCGCATCGCGCTCATGTTCGTTCGCGCCTTTGGAAAGTCCAGCATCGGCATCTCTTACTCGCTGACGCTCTCCGATATGATGCTGGCCGCCATCATCCCATCGAACGGCGCGCGGTCCGGCGGAGTGATCCTCCCCATCGCCCGGTCCATCGCCCAACTCTACGGCTCCGAACCCGGCCCAACCGCCGGGTTGCTGGGCGCCTTCCTGCTCACTTCGGTCTACCAGGGTATCTGCGTCACCGCTGCGATGTTTTACACCGGGCAGGCCAGCAACCTGCTTGCCGCGCAGATTGCTACCCAGGCCGGCTACCCGGTCACCTGGACGGGTTGGTTCGTGGCCGGACTGGTTCCCGGACTGTGTTCGCTCGCCGTTGTCCCGTGGGTGGCCATGAAGCTCCATCCGCCGACGATTCGGCACACCCCGGAGGCGGCTGCGTTTGCCGCCCGCGAACTTCGGCGGATGGGGCCGATGAGCCGTAAGGAAATCATTCTCGCCATCGTCTTCGCCGGCGTCTGCCTTTCGTGGATCACCGCCGGCTTTCACAAGGTGGACATCACCGTCACGGCGCTGCTGGGTAGCTGCGCGCTGCTGCTCACCGGCGTGATCTCCTGGGACGACGTCAAGGCCGAACGCGCCGCCTGGGACATATTCATCTGGTACGGCGGTCTTCTGCGGCTGGGAAAAGCGTTAAACGATGCCGGCATCACGACCGCCTTCGCGCATGGAATCGGGTTCCTCTTCCCCGTATCCGGATGGGTGGCGCTGTTTGCCTTGACCCTGCTCATTTACTTCTACATTCACTACGCTTTTGCCAGCATCACGGCCCATATCCTGGCCATGTACTCGCCGTTTCTGATGCTTCTGGTGGCGCGGCAGGCTCCCATGGGGCTGGTGGTCTACGCCTTCGCCTGCTTCTCCAATCTGGCAGCCGGGTTGACGCACTATGGCACCACGCCCGCGCCAATGTTTTTCGCGCATGAATATGTTTCCCTCAGCGCCTGGTGGAAGGTGGGATTCGTGACGTCGCTGGTCAACATCGCCATCTGGTCCAGCGCCGGCTTTCATTGGTGGAAGCTAATTGGAATCTGGTAAAAGGCCGCGTTAGCGGCTTTCGGCCGCGCGTTCCATGGCCATTTGCCGCTGCTCGCGCTGCCATTGCAGACGGCCCAGGTATTCCTGCCGTAATGTGGCGAGCGCTGCCCAATAGTAGCCGCCAACGAACAGCAACAGGAATGGAATGGCCAGGAAATTGTACGTGTCGATGGCGAACACCACCATAAACACGAAGTAGCTGCCCACCGCCAGTTCGATGAACGGCAGCCAGCCGCTGCGCCGCCGGTACCTGGCGTTGCCTAATTGCACCTTCTGTCCGCCGATGGCGTACTTGGGCGTTCGCACGAAGCCGCTCTCAATGCCGAACAGCGCTTCAAGCACCGCTTTGCTGTTGCTCACCGTCAGTGCCACGCCACAGGCAATCAGCGCCGGCAGCAGCAAAATCGACCGCTTCCACGTCTTCGGGTACAGTTCCCGATTGGCAATGACGTAAAACGCCGAGATGGACCAGAACGACGCTACGATCAATGGCAGATCGAGGAACAGCATCTGCTTCCAGCCCATGTAGAAGCGCACGATCATCACGGGCAGCATCAGCGCGGACAGCACCAGCATCAGCGGGTAGGAGATGTTGGGCGTCAGGTGAGCGATCGCTTCCAATTTCAGCCGCCAGGGCAGGTCGGCCCTTAGAATCGACGGCAGCAGTTTGCGCGCAACCTGCGTCAAGCCCTTCGCCCACCGCGACTGCTGCACCTGGAAGCCGTGCATTTGCACTGGCAACTCCGAAGGGCAGTCTACTTGTGGAACGTAGACAAACTTCCAGCCCTTCAGTTGGGCTCGGTAGCTGAGGTCGGAATCCTCGGTCAGCGTGTCGTGTTGCCATCCGCCGGCGTTCTCGATCATTTCGCGCCGCAGGATGCCGCCTGTCCCATTGAAGTTGAAAAACAGGCCTCGTCCGAACCGCGCCCCGTGCTCCAGCACGAAGTGCCCATCGAGGAGCATCGCCTGCACTTCGGTCAGGATGTTGTACTCGCGGTTAAGATAGCTCCAGCGCGTCTGGACCATGCCCACTTTCGGGTCGGCGAAATGGTGAATGGTCCGCGTCAGGAAGTCGGCGGGGGGCACGAAATCGGCATCGAAGATCGCGACAAACTCACCCGTGGCCGTCTTCAGCCCTTCCTGGAGCGCACCGGCCTTGAATCCATGGCGGTTGGCGCGGTGATGGTATTCGATCGGGTTGCCCAGCGCGCGATAGCGTTCCACCAGGGCTTCGGTGAACGAGTGGGTGTCGTCGGTGGAGTCGTCCAGAACCTGGATCTGCAAACGATCCTTGGGATACTCCATCCGGCAGATCTCTTCCACCAACCGCTCCACCACGTAGCGTTCGTTATAGAGTGGAAGCTGGATAGTCACTGCTGGCAATTCGGCGAACCGCTGCTCCGGCGCATGATTCAGCTTCTTGCGGTACTTCAGGTAAGTCCGGATCGTCTCGAAGCGGTGCAAGCCGTAGAAAGAAAGGATGATCAGAATCCCGAAGTAGGGAATCAGCAGCGACCAGTCAAACAACGCAAGCTGATGGATACCGTCGAACGAGTCGTCGAAAAGGCCGCGTTTGAGCTGATCAAGTGGAGAAACTGCAATTAGAATGGCAAGGGCGTTGATGGCTGACACCATGGAAATTCTCTACTGGACCGCATGATGGGTCCGAAATTCCTTCGGCAATCTGCCGATACTACTACCCGGCATTCGATCTGGCACTAGCAATGCTAACCGAAAACCTGTTGCCACGCACAATATTTCTTCCCTGTCGCCGAAATCCAGTAACCCAGCGTTGCGCCTACTTCGCAACTCCTTTATTCTACATGATCTTCTGTCTGATGGGCGAAGCCGGCGCCACGGCTGCCGCGCCGCAACTGGTCTGGCAGGGCGATGTGGACCAGGTGGTGGTCCTCTCCATTCAGGCGAAGCGGCTGAAAGTGGAGGTCCGTTCCGGCGCGCCGATCCTTAACCCATCCTTCCATTTCGCGGCTCCGCTTCCCGACAGCCGGCAGCCGGTGAGGTTGGAGGTTATCGAGGGCCGTGGTCATGTCGAAATCCTTCAACGCCCCACGCTGGAAAACGACTATCGTCTTTCCATACGCATTGAAGATCCGCAGGACGGCATAGGCCACTATTCGCTGGCGATTTACTGGGATACCGGGCACGCCTCGTTCCATGGATTTGAAAGCCCCGGCCGTGGCCGGACGCCCGATCCCTCGCGGGACGCCGTCCGCCGCGGGCTGCGGTGGAGCGCCCGGGTTCACGGCACCGTGCTGGTGACCGTTGAAGGATCGCGCGCGGCCGTCGAGCCAGCCACCGGCGCCGATCATGTTCGCGCCCGGTTCGATCGCCCTCTCACGCCGCAACCGGACCGCGCCGTCTCGATTGAAAAGCGCCACGGACGCGGAGAGGTCCGCGTGCTGGCGTATCCAACCCGCGCTAACAATTACCGTTTGGTGTTCGAGGTTGCCGACCCCGGCGCCGGCGACTCCTATGTAGTGGACGTCCTCTGGTAGCTGGCGGCCGGTTCACCGCACAACATGCTCCAGCGCCTCGACGAAGAAGTACTCACCCCACATCACCGACTCGCTCACGCCCAGGTTCTTGTGCAGGTGATAGACCCCGCCCTTGAGAATGCCTTCCCAATCCGGGTCGTTCCGCGCCACGTGGTTCTCGCACAGGGACCGCAGAATGTGCATCGCCGTCGACCAGTAAAAATGGCCCTTAATCGGATCGCTCAACAGGCGCGACAATCGCAGCATTCCGGAAGCGGCAATCGCGGCTGCCGAGGTATCCACCAACTTCCGGCTTTCGGGCGGCGCATTGTAATCCCATGGTGGAACGCCGTCAGCGGGAGTGTTGGCGATGTAGTAGTCGGCACAGGACTCGGCTGTCACCAGGAATCGCGGATCGCGGCTGTATTCGTAAGAGATACTGAAACCGTAAAGCGCCCAGGCCAGCCCCCGCGACCAGCAGGAATCACCGCGGTACCCCTGGTGCGTTGTCTGCCGCAGGAACTCTCCGCTCGCCAGGTCGAACAGCCCCTCGTGGGCGGTGGAGCCATCGCCGCGCACCAGGTACTTACGGGTGGTCAGGCAATGGCGCAGCGCAATCTCCCGCAATCCTCTGTCGCCGGTCTCCCGGGCGGCATAAAAGACCATTCCGACATTCATCATGATGTCGATGAACAGTGAGTTCTCTCCCACGAACGAGCGCAGGTACCCGCCCGGCTCACGGAATCGCAGCGCCATGGTCTGTCCGGCTTCGATCAATATCTGGTTCAGCTCGGGGCTGCGGGTCTTCAGATACCAGCGGTAGCAGGCCGACAGGAAGAGGAATCCGAGGTCGTGAACCTCGCGATCGAACCGGCGCGGCTCCAGTGGTTTGGTGTACTCGATGGCTTTGTTTAGCCAGAAGCTCGCCTCTTCGCTGCCGGGCGCGGCACGCCGTTCAAAAATCCAGAGCAGGCCGGGAAGGAATCCGTCGCACCAGTGTGTCCAGGCAGGACCTTCGTGGCTCCACCGCCCTTGCTCGGTGTACATCGGGTAGAGGCCGGGGTGAGTTTCGATCAGCCGTCTTGTTTGCGCCGCGGCGAACAGTAGCGTCTCTTCAAACAGTCTCCGGTCGGTGTGCGGCTCAAATCGAATCAAGGTTCCTCCTGGTCTTGGCAGTCGCTCGTCAGCCCGCGCTGCTAAGTCTTAAGGATAGAAAATTGAGGGTCTGCCGTGCAGCACCCGTTTACCCGTTTACTCGCGGGGGCACTCCATTGTCAATGAGACGTTCTCGATTGGCCCGGATCCCGTCTCCACGGTGTAGCTGCGCCCGGCGGCGCCGAACACCTCGCTGTGCTGCTTGACCACCCCATTCTGTTTCCATTCATGCCGCACAATCAATTTCCCGGACGGCGGCTTAGGCGCCGTCAGTGCCGCGAAGCGGATCGAGTCCAGGCCCATGTTCCGGACCTGGTAACGAAGGTAGACGTGCCGTGACCCGGCCGGCAGGGAACGAACAGTCCGATCTACTTCGGGCCACCGCAACAGCCGGCCGATCTGCTCTGTTCCGCGCCAGTTCACCTCCTCCGAATAACTCCACAAGCCTTGGTAGGGGCCCTCGGGCGAGGTAGCGAAGGCAAGCGACGCCACTCTGGGGCCATCGGCCGAGTACGCGGTTTTCCGTACCTCGGCGGTGTATTTGTCGGGGGCCAGGTGATCGCGGATATCCAGAAATTGTCCGCCCGCCTGAATGCCGGTCAACGGAGTTTCATCCGGGACCTTGACGTCGAATACCACTTCTCCAGTCTCCCCGCTGTCCGGCACCAGGAACCCCTGCCCGGCCTCGGCAAGGTAGCGAATGTTGCGGGCATGGAGAGCCACGGCATCAAAGTCGCGGGCGTTCACCGCGGTTTCCCGCCGTAGCTCGTCCGGATTGGTCGAATACATCAGTTGATTCGCTCCGGCTTCAAGCGCCGGTAGCGTGCGCGGGTTGTACTGGAAGCGCGAGACGATGCGCAGGCCGTTGACGCTCGGCGGCGTCAGGCCGCTGTTGTCGGTGAGCGTAATACGAAGCAGATAGCCGTATGTTCCGCTCACCGCCGTCCGAGTACCGGAAACCGATCGGTCCAGCACCGCTGCCGCCAGGCGCGCCTCGCCGTGGTGCGGTCCGCGAACGCGGCCTGCTTCTACCCAATGGCGGCCGTTGTCGGTGGAGGTTTCGAGCAGAATCGAATCGTCGCCGCTGCCGGCAAAGGCGTTCATGGCGAACTCCGCGTTAATCAGCACCCAGGGGCAGCTTACTTCGAACACCGCTGCTGCCGGCCGTTCCCGATCTTCTGCCTGGAGCCTGCCGCCGCCTTCGCGGCCGATCTGCAAGTTCTGGTTGAAACCTTCCGCAAATACCGGGTAGAAGGACTCCAAATTCCCTAAAGCCGGAGCATATTCCATCCGTCCGGTTCCCCACATCCGGTTGTCACGCTGGCTGCGCGGGCCGTCCCTGGTGAATATGCGATAGCGCGCCACTTCCCGCGGCCGCTCCTTCCACCGGTCGCCGTCGGACTTAAAGGGCAGGTAGAAAAGTTCCTTCGCTTCCGGCTGGTAATACCGTACGATCTTTTCTCCGGGACGCAGCACGAACGACGGGACATGGAAATCGGTAAACCGGCTGTCGGGGAAGAGCCAGTTGTCTTCGACAGTTGAAAAAAGCTCCGCCAAACCCCCGATC
The DNA here is from genome assembly GCA_020854055.1 of Bryobacterales bacterium. Lineage (GTDB taxonomy): Bacteria > Acidobacteriota > Terriglobia > Bryobacterales > Bryobacteraceae > JADZGD01. The sequence goes on from JADZGD010000144.1 coordinate 25,623, forward strand.
GCACGATCGTGCAGGTCGGCCGGATACCACGGGTTGTCAACTACTCCCGGCTTGGTTTCGGTGGGCGACTTCAATTTCCGCAGCATAATCCCTGGATCTTTCTCCAATTGCCGTACCGAGGCCACCGGCGCGCCGCGAAACCCGTTGTCGGTCACAGGTGTGTAGCCCAGCATGTCGGAATCGTAGTAGTGGTAGGCGCCGTCGTAGAACACTTCGGTGACGGTGTGGCCGGTGAGAAACCAGACTCTGGCCGGCAGGCCGGCCGCTTCAAACACTCCCTGAAGGAGCGGGGCAATCTGGTAGCACAGGCCAAACCCATATGAATTCAACAGTTTGCCGGCGTCCAGCACCTCCCCGCCGGGCTCTTCATAGGCCCACCAGGCGATGTGATACCAGAATCCTGGTGGCACATACCGGCCATCAGTCAGAAAGAAACGCCAGATCGCTTCGGCTTTCTCGCGTGGCGTTTGGGCATTGGCCCGCGCACAAATCGAAGCCGCCAATGTTGGCAGGCTGCTGCTGTCGATCCCGCCCGGACGCGTGATCCGGGGAAAGTTAATCTGCCCCGGAAGCATTCCGGCGGTAACTGCAACTAACACTAAAATCGAAAGATATCGTCTCATTGGAGTCGGTTTCGTAGAGCGTCTCACCACCTGCCATCATGGCCGATATGGCCGGTGACTAAGAATCCTGTTGCTTCCTTTGTGAAATCAGTCAAAATGAGAAGTTACTTGTGAGTTGCAATAAAGTCAAGGAGGCAACTTGCCTGAGGCTGCAACCTCCCGTCCAGGACAATCCGGCAGATTACGGCGCGTCCTCACCCGGCGTGACCTCATCCTCTATGGTCTCGTAATTCTGACGCCGACGGCGCCGTATCCCGTCTTCGGGATTATCCAGCAGGAATCGCGCGGGCATGCGACCCTCACCTACCTGGTGGCCATGGTGGCGATGTTGTTCACCGCCATGAGTTATGGCAAGATGGCCGCGGCCTTCCCGTCAGCCGGATCAACCTATACATACGCGCAGCGGTCGCTGAACGAATACGTCGGCTTCCTGGCCGGCTGGGGGATGATTCTCGATTATTTTCTCATTCCGCTGCTCAGTGTGATCTATGCCTCGCTTACCGCGCAACGCCTGCTGCCCTCCGTGCCCTATGTGGTTTGGGTGATCCTCTTCACCACCGGCATGACGGCGGTAAATATCCGTGGCATCAAGGTTACGGCGCGCGCCAGCAGTATTCTGATGGCGGTAATGACGGTGATCGCCATACTGTTTATCGGCGTGGCAGCCCGCTGGGTGGCAGCACACGCGGGGCTGGGCGGTTTGTTCCAATTGCAGGGAATCTACCGCCCGGAAACCTTCGCCCTGCGGCCGCTGATGCTGGGCGCGGCCATCGCCACGCTTTCCTACATCGGGTTCGACGCCATTTCCACGCTGGCGGAAGATACCGTCGATCCGGAGCACACCATCGGTTCGGCCACGGTGATCTGTTGCATTCTGCAAACCGTCATCTGCGTGGTAACGGTCTACCTGGCAACCTTGGTGTGGCCCGATTACCGTACGCTGCCCAATGCCGAGACGGCGATTCTGGACGTTGGCGGACGCATCGGCGGCGCGTGGCTGCTGGGGCTGATCTCGCTGGTTCTGCTGGTAGCGGGCGTGGCCAGCGCGCTCACCGGGCAGGCGGGAGCCTCCCGGCTGCTGCTCGGCATGGGCCGCGATGGCGTTCTTTCGAAGAAGTTGTTCGCTTATGTTCATCCCAAGTACGCCACTCCTACCCGCAGCATTTATCTGATGGGTGCCTTCGCCATGCTCGGCGGCATCTTCATGCACTTCCAGATGGCGGTGGAGTTGTTGAATTTCGGCGCGTTCGTCGGCTTCATCCTGGTGAACCTCAGCGTAATCCGTCACTATTTTCTCCGTCTTGGGCGCCGGTCGGGCATGGACGTGGTCCGGCATCTGATTGCTCCGCTGCTCGGAGCCATTGTCTGCGCCTATGTGTGGATGAGTCTCAGCAACAATGCCAAGCTGGTCGGATTTCTCTGGCTCGCGATTGGCCTTTTCTATCTCGGAATCCTCACCCGGGGATTCAAAATCCATCCCAAGCCGTTTACCTTTGAGCAGGAAGCATGACCAAACTCGAAGCAAAGTTGAATTCCTTTGTCGAGCGGCACTCCTCACGCCTTGTCGAGTTGGTGCGGGAACTGGTCCGCCGGCCCTCGGAGAACAGAGCGCCGCACGGCTCTGAACAACTCTGCCAGCAGTATGTCGCGGGCGTTCTCGCCGCAGCGGGCCTCACACCCGATGTGTACGAACTCTCCCAGGTTGAAGGGCTTGAAAAACATCCACTCTACTTCCCCGGGCGCGCCTATGCCGGGCGCCCCAATGTGGCCGCCCGCCGCGTCGGCCGGGGAGGCGGACGGTCGCTGATTCTGTCCGGCCACATCGATACGGTTCCGGCCGGCACCCAGCCTTGGATGCGAGATCCTTTTGGCGGCGTCATCGAAGGAGACCGGCTCTACGGGCGTGGGTCCAACGACATGAAGTGCGGCGATGCCACGAATCTGTTTGTAGCCGAGGCGCTTAGCGAACTGGGCATTGAGCTTCAAGGCGATCTCATCGTTGAGTCGGTTATCGACGAAGAGTTCGGCGGAGTTAACGGCACGCTCGCCGGGCGCGTGCGGGGTTACCTTGCCGACGCGGCGATCATCTCCGAGCCATCGTTTCTCCGCGTCTGCCCCGCGCAGCGCGGAGGCCGCACCGTACACATTACCTTGCGTTCAACCGGCCGGGGAATTCTTGATGAAGATGGGCATGCCGGTGGCGTGGAAGCATCACTGGCCCATCTGCTCGCCTGGGTGCCGGAGTTCGCCCGCCGCCGGCGCGCCGCCGCGCCCGCACACCCCAGTTATGCCGCCTCCACCGATCCGGTTCCGGTGTCCGTGCTGAAGATCTCCACCGGTCCGTGGGGAACCGGAGAGCCGATGATCGCTCCGTGGGAGTGCCGCGTTGAGATATTCTGGCAATCCATGCCAGGCGAGACGCCGGCCGATCTCGATCGCCAGTTCGAACAATGGTTCGACGATATGCGCGCCGCCCGTCCGGAACTGTTTCGTACCGATCCGCTGCTGGCGTTCCCCATCCGCGCCCTGCCGGGCTCGGCGATCGATCACTCCACGCCACTGGTCCAAACTCTGGCTGAAACGGCCACGCGGGTGCTGGGAAAGCCTCCTGTCATCGCCGGAATTGAAGGGCCGTGCGACATGTACGTTTTTCAGCAGTATTTTGGTATTCCTGCCGTGTTGTGGGGAGCGCGGGGCGGCAATACCCATGCCGCCGACGAATATCTGGAGATTCCCTCGGTTATCGATGCGGCGCGGGTGCTGCTGACTTTTGTCTGCGATTGGTGCGGGGTAGCGTCCATCCGAGCTTAAGCCGCCATCACGCAGATCCGCCGCCGGCGGCTCCGGCGCGCAGCGAACCGCGTGCAATCGCGGGAAAAGCGTATTCTTGAACAGGAGACTTCGGAATCAAGCCACATGGAACGACATTTGCACTCGGCCGCCAAACTCATGCTCGTGCTGGCGGCGGTGAATGTGGTTCTCGGCGCGGCGGCTTGTTATTTTCTGCACACCACCCGGGTTGTAGATTTTTCACGCAATTCGAACGAATTTTTTCGGTCCACGCCGCTATACGGCATCCTTGCGCTGGCGACGCTGATTTACGGACTGGTCCTGGCCGGTCCACTGTTGGTAGCCGGCCTGGCCTTGATCCGCTTGACGCCGTGGGCGCAGGGGGCCGCCACGCTGGTAGCCACATTCGCCCTGCTGCTGTTTCCCCTTGGAACGCTGGTAGGCGGATATGCCCTGTGGGTTCTGATGGCCGACGAAACCTCGCTGTTGTTCGACTACCGCGCGAAATCCGATCGCAATATCCTCAGGAGCCGCTGAAGATCATCGGCGCATAACTCGGGCATCGGTTCGCGCTCTTTCGCCCCGGCGGCCGCTTCTCCGGGCGCAGCCAGCGATTGAGGGTCGAACAGGTGCGCGGGATGGTAGCGCGATTGCTCCCACTCGCAGCCGGGTTGGAACTGCACGCCCATCAGGTAGCTGCCCGCAAAGGCCGTCAAATAGCGAATGCTTCCCAGGAAGTGGCCGCGGCCGGTGTCGATTCGGACCTCCGATTCCGGAGCGATCGCCATTTCCATCGCCAGGCAGGCCCCACGATGCGAAACGTCTTCCAGGTTGGCAACCGACTCGTGCCGGCCTCCGTGCTCGTCCAACCAGTGGACAGTAACCAGATCCGCACAAAGCAGGCGCGGCTCCTTCCGGCGATCTACATTAACCGGCTTCGTCGTCATGTCGTGCTCCACCGCGAATGCGGGCATCCGCTGGCCCTTCCTCTAAGTATTCCTTATCGGCACACTAAGGCAAGAACTTTATAGGAATACGACGAAATTTTTTGTGGTCACCCGATACCCACTGCGGCGGGGGAGCGCCCGGTGGTCAATTTGCCGCCGGCCGGGGCTCGTAGATGCAGAACGGTTCTTCGGCCAGGTAGTCTCCAGTGACACCAAAAGCCCTGGCCCGGCACCCCATGCACACCTGTTTGAACTGGCAGATTCCGCACTTGCCACCCAGGTTGCCGGTGTCGCGAAGCGTCCGAAAGACCTCGGCTGTTTCCCAGATTGTCCGGAACGAAGCCGTTCGCAGGCTACCCGCCGGAACAGGGAGGTAGCCGCAGGGGAAGACCTCGCCCTGGTGCGAGATAAAGCACACGGCCTGACCCGCCAGGCAACCCCGCGTGACCGCATTCATTCCCTGGGTGGGAAGTTCCTCGAGCACCTGGCCCGCCCGCCGCGCTTCGGCCCGGCGCTGCCGCACGATCCGGTAATACTGCGGCGCGCAAGTCGCCTTTAACTCCATCCCGGATTCGAGCGAGCAGTCATAGAACCAATTCAAGATGCGCTCGGCTTCCACTCCTTCCACAGTCTGCGTTTCAGAGATGGTGAGTCCACAGCCCACCGGGACGAGCAGGAAGAGGTGAAAGGCGTTCACTTTCAGCGACTCGGCCAGCTTCATGATCTCGGGAAGCTGATGTGCGTTGTGCAGTGAAACCGTCGTATTGATCTGGGTGGAGATATCCAGCTCCTGCAGACACCGCAGGCCATGGATCGCCGCGTCGAACGCGCCCGCATGGCCGCGGAAATTGTCGTGGGTATTGGCGTCGGCTCCATCCAGGCTGATCGATACACGCTCAATGCCGGCATCGGCAATCCGGTGAGCCATCGCTTCGTCGATCAGCGTTCCATTCGTCGCCAGGGCGACCCGCATACCCTTGCCCTTGGCATAGCGCGCGATATCGAACACGTCCCGCCGCCACAGCGGTTCCCCGCCGCTCAGTACCAGGATCAGCGGGGCATACTCCGCAAGCTGATCCACAACCCCGGCACATTCCCGGTAGGAGAGATCGTTCGGCGACATCAACTCGGTGGCGCTCGCCCGGCAGTGTATGCATCTCAGGTTACAGCCGGTGGTCAGTTCCCAGAAAACCAGCCTCGGGGTGGATTTGGAGCGTCCGTGGTGTCCGTGCACGCCTTTCGACGAGCAATTTCAGGGCCACCGACCGCGTTGCCCTATTCGGGCTCAATTGACTGAAAATGCGGCAATTCCCCCAATTGGCTTGCTTTCTGCTTGCCTCTGGTATTGGGCCAGAGTGATTTCACCCTGGGTGACTCCGCCACCACCCCAGCGGAGCTTTATGGCTGCTCCTGGGGAGGTTTCGGGTGCTTCGGCTTCCTGCGTTTCGTTTTGGGCTCGATCGGCCTGGAGGCCGGCGTCACCCCAAGCGCCGCGCGCGACATTCGCCGGAGGCGTTTCTTACGCTCTTCGTCTTTAGGTACCGCCATGCCCGCAACCCGAGTCTTATTTTACGCCCCGCTCGCGCGAAGCCGCTCGAATCCATGTAAAATAATGGATGCAGTGGCCCGGCGCCTCGGTCAGATCCTCGCGATCCTCATTCTCGCCGCTTGCTTCGTCGGATTGACGTCCGAATCCCGCAGCGCCAGTCTTCACGCGGATTCCGCTCACCGGCAACTGGCGTCCAGCACGAAACTCGTTGAGTGCCGCGTAGTGGATACCGTTCCCTCGATTCAGGTGATTCGCCAGCCCGAATTGCAACTTCCGGTTCTCATTGAAGCGTTGCCGAGATTGGAAGTCCATCCTCCGGCCATCTTTTTCTCAGCCCCAGTTCATCACTTTCGACCGCCACCCATCCGTTAGCCCTCGAGGTGGAGTGTCGATTTTTTAAGTGAGTCGTCGTATCCGTACTATTTGTAGAATGCCCCGGCAAAGCCATTCTTTCTGCCGGATCAGAGGCCTGGGAGGGCTCATGAATCGTCTTTTCGCAGTACTGGGTATTGCCGTTGTTTGCATCACGCTCCCGTCTTGCTCCAAGTCTTCCTCCACAACGGTAGAGGCAGCGACGGAGAGCGTTGTCGCGCCTGTTATCGTGGCTCGCGTGGAACGTCACAACCTGTCGCGGCAACTCACGGTCGCGGCAGCCTTCCGTCCCTATCAGGAGATTGAAGTACACGCCAAGGTAGCGGGTTATGTCAAGAATATTCGGGTCGATGTAGGTGACCGTGTTCGTTCCGGCGAACTGCTGGCCACCCTGGAAATCCCCGAAATGGCCGGCGAGTTGGCGCAGGCTGCCGCCACCAGCAAACGCGCCCGCGCGGAAGTGGTTCGGGCCAGCGGCGAGTTGCAGCGGGCCAAATCGGCCCATGAGGTCGCCCACCTCATTTATCAGCGTCTGGCCGCTGTCATGAAGTCGCGGCCGAACCTCATTGCTCAGCAGGAAATCGATGATGCCCAGGCGAAGGACCGCGTCGCCGAAGCGCAGGTGGACACCGCGCGCGCCGCACTGTCCGCCGCCCAGGAGGCGGTTCAGGTTTCCGATGCCGCCCAGAGCCGTGTCAAGGCGATGTCGGACTACTCCCGCATCACCGCGCCCTTTGCCGGCGTCATTACACAGCGCTATGCCGACACCGGAGCCATGATACAGGCGGGAACCGCCTCCCAGACCCAGGCTATGCCTCTGGTGCGCCTCTCCGAAGACAATCTGCTCCGGCTCACGCTGCCAGTGCCCGAATCGGTGGTGGCGCGGATCCACGTCGGCGATCCGGTGGACGTGCACGTGCTGGCCCTGAACCGGAACTTTACCGGCCGCATCTCCCGTTTCGCCTCCCGGCTTCAGGACTCTACCCGCACCATGGAAACCGAAGTGGATGTCCCCAATCCGCAGCGGGTGCTGATCTGCGGTATGTATGCGGAAGCGACTCTCATTCTGGACCGGGTGGAGGGACGGCTGGCGGTTCCCGTACAGGCCTTGTCCCGCCAGGATAACGGCGCCCGGGTGTTTGTTGTCGATTCGAATAACCGTGTCCGGCCGCGGCGCATACAGTTGGGCATGGAGACCCCGGACCAGGTGGAAGTCCTCTCCGGTTTGAAAGAGGACGAACTCGTCGTCGTCTCCGGAGCCAAGAGCCTGGAGGCGGGTCAGGCCGTCGCGCCGAAGTTGGCGCAGGTGGCATCGGTGAAGGAAGGGTTCTAGATGTCGCGGTTCTCCATCCGGAACCCATACCTGATCGTCGTTATTTGTCTGGTGGTCACCGTCGTAGGCGTCAGTAGCGTGGTACGGCTGCCCGTCGACATGTTCCCCGCCATCAATATCCCGACGGTCGTGGTGGCAACCTTCTACTCCGGCATGCCTCCGCAGCAGATTGAGGCCGATATCACCAGCCGCTTTGAACGTTTCTTCACTCTCGCCAGCAACATCGATCACATTGAATCCCGCTCGCTTCCCGGTGTCAGCATTATTCGCGTGTTCTTTCAGCCCGGCACCAATGCCGATTCGGCGGTCGCCACCATCTCTAACCTGGCGATGGCGCAGTTGCGCCGTCTGCCGCCGGGCACCTTGCCACCGGTGGTGCTGAAGTTCGATGCCTCCAGCCTGCCGGTATGCCTGGTAACCGTGAAGGGCGCCGGTATGAACGAAGCGGCGCTGCGCGACCAGGCCCAGTTCAATATACGCAACCAGATCGCCAACGTTCCCGGCGCCTCAGTACCGCCACCCTTTGGCGGGCGTTACCGGCAGATCATGGTCTACGTGGATCCCGGCAAGCTGGAGGCCTACCAACTCAGTCCGATGGACGTCGTCCGCGCGGTTAACGACTCCAACCTGATTCTGCCCGCCGGCGACGTTCGTATCGGCCCCTACGATTACAACATCTACACCAACTCCCAACTCAGTACGATGGCCGACATCAACAGCCTGCCCATCAAGGCCGCCGGCAGTTCCTATGTCCGTGTCGCCGACGTTGGCGCGGCGCGCGATGCCCACGGGATTCAGTACAACATCGTCCGCATCGACGGCCAGCCCTCGGTCTATCTGCCGGTACTCAAGCAGGGCGGCGACACCAATACCATCGCCGTGGTCGAGGGCATCCGGTCGGCGATCACCAAGCTTCTCGATACTCCTAAGCAACTGGTGACCAGCGTCGTTTTTGACCAGGCCAAATTCGTCCGCCAGGCGATCGAAACCCTGATTCACGAGGGTGCGCTCGGCCTGTTGCTTACCTCGCTGATGATTCTGATCTTCCTCGGCAGCATGCGGGCAACCGTCGCGGTCTTCCTTTCCATTCCGCTCTCGGCGCTCGCTACCTTCATCTGCCTGCAACTGGGAGGAAGTTCCATTAATACGATGATCCTCGGCGGGTTGGCGCTGGCCTTCTCCCGTCTGATCGACAACTCGGTGGTCGTGCTGGAGAATATCTACCGCCACCTGGAGATGGGCGACGTGCCGGAAGTAGCCGCCGAAGTGGGAGGCAGGGAGGTGGCGCTGCCGGTACTCTCGGCCACGCTCACGACGGTGGTGGTCTTCTTTCCGGTGACATTCCTTTACGGAGTGAGCAAGTTTCTGTTTTCCGCCCTGGCGCTGGCGGTAGTGCTATCGCTGTTTGCTTCGTACTTCGTCGCCATGAGCGTGGTACCCCTGTTTTGCGCCCGGTTCCTCAAGACGCATGAGCATATCGGCCAGCCCAAGTCCTTTGGAGATCGCTTCAACAACTGGTTCAATGCGGGCTTTGAAAAGATGCTCCGCGGCTACGATGTGTCGCTCGCCAGGGGCCTCCGCTCTCCACGGCTGGTGATCGGTTCGCTGCTGGCGGTGTTCGTGGCCAGCCTGGCCATCTATCCCTCGCTCGGCATGGCCTTTTTCCCGCGTACCGACGCCGGCCAGTTCGTGATCAACCTGAAGGCGCCCGCCGGCACCCGTCTCGAGTTGACCAACGGCCTGGTGGCCGGGGTAGAGAATCAGATCCGCCGGGTAGTATCCAAACGCGACCTGGATATGATCGTTTCCAACGTTGGCTCCACGCCCGGCCTTTCGGCCGTCTACAACAGCAACTCGGCGCAACACACCGCCTTCGTCCAGGTGAGTTTGAAGGACGGGCATAAAGTGCCAAGCCAGGAGTACATGCGCCGCGTGCGCCTCCGGCTGGCGCGGGAGATGCCGGAGATCTCCACCTACTTTCAGTCGGGCAGCCTGGTGGACGCAGTGCTCAACCTTGGCCTGGCGGCCCCCATCGACGTACAGGTCAGCGGTTCGGACCTCAATGCCGCTTATCGCACCGCCTCGCGTTTGCGAACCGAAATCGCCCGCATCGCCGGGGTAAGCGATGCCTTCATCCCTCAGGATCTGGATAATCCGGCGCTACAGATCAATGTGGATCGCACGCGCGCCAACGCCATCGGACTCAGCCAGAAGGAAGTGGTGAGTAACGTGATCACGGCGCTTACCTCGAATGGAATGATCGCTCCCAGCTACTGGATCGATCCGAAAACGGGTAACGACTATCTTCTTACGGTCCAGTACCCGGAGAACATCGTCAAGACCATCTCGGATCTTCGGTCGATCCCGCTTCGCGCTTCCGGCCAAAAGGATTCCACCACGCTCGATACCATTACCGATGTCCACCACATCGTGTCGCCCACCGAAGTGGATCACTACCAGTTGCGCCGCATCATCGACATCTACGTCGGCCTGGCCGGTGAGGACTTGGGACATGTCGCCAATGCGATCGACCGGATCGTTTCCCAAAGCCGGATTCCGAACGGAGTACTGGTGGACATGCGAGGAATGGTCCAGGGCATGCGCACGTCATTTAAGAGTTTCGCCATTGGCCTGCTGATGGCACTGGTGCTGCTCTACCTGATTCTAGTGGCGCAGTTCGGCTCTTTCATCGATCCGTTCCTCATTATGCTGGCGGTGCCGCTGGGCCTTACCGGCGTGATTGTCACGCTTTATCTCACCGGCACCACCCTCAACGTACAGTCGCTCATGGGAATGCTGATGATGGTGGGGATCGTGGTTTCCAACAGTATTCTGATCGTCGAGTTCGCGCACCGCCTGGAGGAACAGGGCCGTGGCGTTCGCGAGGCGGTCGCCCTCAGTTGCCGCATTCGTCTTCGCCCCATTCTGATGACTTCACTTGCCACACTCATCGGGTTGATGCCCATGGCGCTCAAGATGGGCGCCGGCAGCGAGGCCTACGCTCCACTGGCGCGCGCCATTCTGGGTGGTCTCGCCGTTTCCCTGGTCACCACGGTGTACCTGGTTCCGGCGGCTTACATCCTGGTGTACGGCCGCAAGGAGGCGCGGGCATGAGGCTTGCTGTCCTTCTTTTGGCCGTCCCGGCACTTTACGCCGCTGATCCTCCATTGCTCACGCTCGAACAGGCCGGGGCTGCCGCCGTGAAGAATCACCCTCGTGTCAGCGCGGCCCTGTTGAGCTCCCTGGCCGCCAACCAGGTGGTGCTCGAAACCCGCTCCGCATGGTTTCCCACCGTTGCCGGCAGTGTCACCGGCGCCGGCGCGCTCGATGGCAGCCGCCTTGCCGCCGGCGGCCTGAACAACCCCGTAATTTATAACCGTCTGGCGGCGGGAGTTACCGTCGGCCAACTGGTTACCGATTTCGGCCGCACCGCAAACCTGGTGGCCGCTTCCCGCCTGCGGGCCCAGTCGGCGCAGCAAACCGTGGAAGCCACCCGGGAGCAGGTTCTGCTCCAACTCCATCAGGCATACTTTTCCGCGCTCACCAACCAGGCGCTGCTGCGTGTAGCCCGGCAGACCGTGCAGGCACGGCAGTTAGTGGCCGACCAGGTGGGGGAACTGGCGCGTAGCAAGCTGAAATCCGGGCTCGATGTGAGCTTCGCCCAGGTGAATCTTTCCGAGGCCAAGCTTCTGCTGGCCACCGCCGAAAACCAGGCCAGCGCGGCCTTCGCCGATCTGTCGGCCGCCATGGGCCTCGACCACACCGCGCACTTCACCCTGGTCAATCCGCCGATGCCCGGTGTCCTGCCGCCGGATTCCAAGCCTCTGGTGCAACTGGCCTTCGCCCAGCGCCCCGACCTGGCCGTGCTGCGCTTGCGGCATGAGGCCGACCTCAAGTTCGCCCGGGCCGAAGCGGACCTGTCGCGCCCCACCATCAGCGCGCTTGCCGCCGCCGGCGGATTGCCTGCCCGCGATGAGGACAATCTCCGCGGCCGTTATCTCGCCGCTGGAGTCAATGTGAACATTCCGGTATTTAACGGTCACCTGTTCACTGCCCGCCGCCAGGAGGCCGAATATGCCGCGCAATCCAGCCAGGCGAGCCTCCGCGAGCTTCAAAATACGGTCACTCGCGACGTTGAAGTGGCGCTGCTCAACGCCGTTACGGCCAATCAGCGTGTCAGTTTGACCGGCGAACTGCTGGCCCAGGCGCGGCAGGCGCTGGATCTTGCCCAATCCCGCTACGACCTTGGTCTTGGCTCGATCGTCGAACTCAGCCAGGCCCAATTGAACGTTACCAGCGCGGAAATTCGCAGCGCCGGAGCCCGCTATGACTATCAGCTCCAACGTTCGGTTCTCGATTACCAGACCGGGAGCCTGCGCTAACCAGGCGCGTTACGCCGGGCCGGGCCGCAGGAACTTTCGCTCGCGGCCCGCGGCGCGCGTTACCGCCTCCGCCGCCAGATAGCCGCTGCGCACCGCGCCCTCCATGGTCGCCGGCCATCCCGAACGCGTCCAGTCCCCGGCCAAAAACAATTTGGGAAATTTTGTTTTGGATACCGGCCGTAACGCTTCCAGGCCCGGCCGGGCCGAGAATGTCGCCTGGACTTCCTTTACCACGTGCGCCTTCGTAATGTTCGCGTCCCGCGCCGCCGGCAGAAACCCGGCCAGTTCCCGCCGCGCCAGTTCGATGACCTCGCCCCGGCTCATCGGCGTCAGCCTTCGCGACGCGCTTACCACTAGCTGCAGGTAGCGCCCGCGATCCTTGTTGAAGAACCAGTGGATGGCGCCATCGAGTAGCGTGGCGTGCGGCAATTCGGTCACCGCGCGGTCGAACCACAGGTGAATACCGGTAATGGGAGAATGTTCGAACATGCCCGGATCCACTCCGAGACCGGGCGCCACGCCCGCCAGCCGTTCGAACGGCAGCGCCGAGATGACAAAATCCGCCCGGACGCGCTCGCCGCCGGCCTCCACCTCGCCCGCCTCGCCATCGATCGCGGTCACCGTCCGCCGCGTCTCCAGGCGCACGTTGGGGAGCCTTCGCCAGCCGTCACCACCGTACAACTCCCCCAGCGGCACCGCCGGCACTCCCATCCGGCAGGAGTCCGAGCCGGCGAGGAAGCCCAGCCGGAAGACCTGAAACCCGTGCGCCGCCGCCATGCGGTCCAACTCTTCGTTGATGGCGCTCACCAGCACCGGCCGCCAGAAGCGCTCAATCGCCGTCGCGGTCTGCCGCTGCCCGGCCAGCCAGTCGAGCATGGTGATCGAGTCCAGGTCGCTTCGCTTTCCCCACTGTCGCCGGATCGCCGCCAGCGCCCGGACGATGGCGGCCTTATCGGCCGCCTTCAGAAATCGCAACCGGGCAAAGGACCCGGCGAAGTGTAACGGGGCTGGCAGCAAGCCGGCTCGGAGCGTGGAAATGCGCCCGCCCGGCTCGATGAAGAAGTACGTCTTGTGGAAGCGGATTTTTTCCGCCACGCCCAGGCGGGAATAGAAGTCCAACAGGTTGGTGCAACAGCCGAGCAGGATGTGCTGGCAGTTGTCGATGGTGGCCGTCTCACCGCCGGACCCGGTTACAGGGTACGACGTGGCCCGCCCTCCGGCAAACGGACGGGATTCAAGAATGGTTACCGTGTAGCCCGCTTCACCGAGAGCGGCGGCCGCCGCCAGGCCGGCCAGCCCGCCGCCCGCAATGATGACATTACCCATTCAGCGGTACAGGCATCCGGGAACGCCGTCCGCCATCGTCGCCGCCATTCCACAGCTCCAGCGCCAGCCAGATGACAAAGACGACAAAAACGATGTCCGACGGGTCCATAGTTGCTTCCAGTATCCGGTCTCGAGCCGGCATCGGCAAGTTCTATCCGTTCTGGTACGCGGCCTTGGCATCAGTATATGCCCCGATCACATTTCCAATCAACCGGAGCCCGCAGTTCTCTTTCAGCGAGAGGATGGACTCGGGATGGAACTGGACGGCCTCGATCGGAAGTTCCCGGTGCCGGATGCCCATGATCACGCCCTCTTCGCTTTCCGCCGTCACTTCCAGGCAGGCGGGAAAGGTTTCGCGGCGGGCAAACAGCGAGTGGTAACGCCCCACCTGGAACGGGTTCGGCAGCCCGCGGAAGGCGCCCACATTCTGGTGCCGGACCATGGAAGGTTTGCCGTGCATCGGGTAGTCCAACACTCCCAACTCTCCTCCAAACGCTTCCACCGTTCCTTGTAAGCCCAGGCAAACCCCGAATACCGGAATCCGGTGCCGGGCGGCGAACCGGACCACATCCGGCACTCCGAAATCCGCCGGCCGCCCCGGCCCGGGCGAAATCAGCAGCAGATCCGGCTTCACATCCAGAATCAACGGCAACGGAAAACCGGCACGATAGGTTACCACCTCGGCGCCCGTCTGGCGGGCGTAGTTGGCCAGCGTGTGTATGAAGCAATCGGCGTTATCCACCAGCAGCAGTTTCACGCCATTGCTTTTCGGGCGCGCCGTCACGGCCGGCGCCTTGCGCGGAATCTGGCCGGAAATGGCCCGGAAAAAGCCGGTGGCCTTCATCCGCGTCTCGCGCTCCTCGCTGGCGGGGTCCGAATCGTAGAGCAGCGTGGCGCCCACCGGATACCTGGCCAGCCCATCCTTCAGATGCACGGTGCGGATCAGGATGCCGGTGTTCATGCCGCCGTTCAGCATCAGCATCCCGATCGCGCCGCCGTACCAGCCCCGCGGACCCTTCTCCAGGTCCTCGATCGCCTGCGCCGCCGCCTTCTTCGGCGCGCCGATCATCGTCACCGACCACATGTGCGTCAGAAACGCGTCCAGCGAATCCATGCCCTCGTCAAGGATGCCCTCCACGTGATCCACCGTGTGAAACACCCCGGCATAGCTCTCGATCAGACGCCGTCCAATCACCTGCACCGATCCCGGCACGCACACCCTGGACTTGTCGTTGCGGTCCACGTCCGTACACATCGTCAACTCGGACTCTTCCTTGGGCGAATTCAGCAGGTCGCGGATGTTTTCGGCGTCGCGCAGCGGGTCGCCGGTGCGCCGTGCCGTTCCCGAGATCGGACACGTCTGGATATGCCGTCCCTCCACTTTGACAAACATCTCCGGGGAGGCGCCCACCAGTTGCTCATTGCCGAACTGCAGGTAAAATTCGTAAGGGCTGGGGCTGGCCTGCTGGATCTTCTCGAACAATTCGGAAGGCTTGCCGCTGTAGGGCGCCGAGAAGGTCTGCCGCAGCACCACCTCGTAATACTCGCCCTGCCGCATCCCTTCGCGAACCCGCTCCACGTTCGCCATGTACTCTTCAGGCAGATGATCGGACTCGATATCGGCCGGTGGCAACACCGGCGCGGCGGGTATCGTTTCGCCGTCCCGCGCCAGCGCCAGCGTCGAGAGTCCTTCCCACTCGAAGTCATATTGGAACCGCTCGATCACTTCCTTCTTGCGGTCCATGAAGCAGATGTCGTCGCACAGAAACAGGTGCAGGTCCTTGACGTCACCCCGTGGCTTTTTCAGTTGAATGGGGTCGAAGCGGAACAGCAGATCGAAGCCGAAAGCACCCACCAGCGCCAGGCGGTCGTCACCGTTGGCTTGAAACTCTCCGATCAGCGATCTCAAAATCGAAAAGGCCGATGGCTGCTTGCTGCGTTCCTCTTCGGCAAACAGCGCCGGAAGTGGCTTCAGCACGCCGGCCAGCGTGGCGCCCTCCACCGGTCCGAAAGATTCCCAGTGTTCATGAGCGGCGAGAACCGGGTAGAGAATCCGGTTGATAATCTCGCCGCGGGTGTTGAGCGGGCGAAACTCCACCCTGCGGCCATGGGCCACAATCTCCAGCGGCGGGCACACCGAGGCGATGTCCCAGCGCGAATACCGTCCCGGATACTCATATCCGGATGACAGATAAATGCCTCGATGGGTGTCCAACTCCCGCAGCAGCCGCACAAGTCCCCTTCGAAACGGCAGCTTGGAGGCGTTGCGGATGACACTGATCCCGCTGCGGGTCGTGTACTGAAGTTGTCGCATGAAACTGCCTAAACCACGGTGGATAAACTATGAGGATAACATGGCGGCTGAAACATCACCTCAACGTGGTGTATCCGGTCGACAGCCCCGAAGGCTACCTCCAACGAAGAAAATAAGCCGAATTCAATGTTGACTGTTTAGTTTCTCTGAACGCCTATTGTAGTGCATGGGCACCCGAAACGTTTCCAGGTGAGTCTGTTTCGCCCGGTAACACCGCAAAAAATGCCGTTCAACGGATGTTTAACGCCATTGCCTGAAGCGGCCTTGTTCATTTGAGACTCAGGATGCTGAAATCCGGGACGATGAGGTTCGTCGTGCGGCTATGTGGACGCTCGGGAGCGGTGGATTCCGCCGTCAGCAGGTATTAACAGTTTCAACGGATGGGATTAACTTATTTTTGCTTGACTTGCGCGTCGAACGAATGGTATCAATGATCTGACCGCTGTTAGGGTTAGAGCGGCATTCATTGCGCGTGAATCCCGCGAGCACAGATTTAAAGAAGTAAACAATAGAGCTTGCAGCAGACCGGAAGGACCGAGCGTACCGCCGGGTGTTAAACCTGGGCCGGGCGAGGTTCTTAAGACCATCTGCGAAGAAGATAGGCTCAGGTTGAGCAGTCACTTTCATCAATTCGATTTCGAAATGCACAAGGAGAAGGAAATGGCAGATTTTCGCAAATGGATTCTGTTGCTGGCTGTCGTGGCGCTCTTCGCGTCGCTCGCCAGTGCGCAGAGTGGTAGTTCAATCAATTGTCAGACCAGCGGCGGCGTGCCACTGATTGTCCGCGCCGAAGGCACCGCGGAACTCGTCGGCGACGTCGTGCTGACATGTACCGGTGGCGTCGGTGTTCCGGTGTTCCCGATCAACTTTCAGATCTTCCTGAACACGGACATCACCAGCCGGCTGTTGGGCGGCAGTTCGACCGAAGCCCTGTTGCTGGTGGATGAGCCCCCGGCTTCGACCGTGGTACCCTCGGGACTCGGCCAGAACGCCTGGCACGGTCTCATCGGCGCTGGCGGGCAGAACCTCCAGTGGAACGGTGTTCCCTTTACGCCGCCGGGAACGGGCCCTGCACGCATCCTCCGGTTCACCAACATCCGCGCGAATGCGACCAAGATTCCGTCGGCCGGGATCCCCAACCCGATCACGGCTTACATCTCGGTTTCTTCGCCCACGGCCATCACTCTGACCAGCAACCAGGTCAACGTTGCCGTGCCGCAGCCGAGCTACAGGTTTGACATCGTCGGCAGCCCGATGTCGCTGCAGTGCCAGTCGGAAAGTGGTGCGTCAGCCAAGTATGCTGTGCGGTTTTCCGAACTGTTTGCATCCGCATTCAGGCCGCAGATCGCTGTTGGTCAGGACGGCAGCGCGGCTCCGCCGAGCACCACCTACAACAGTGAGAGCGGTTATGTGAACACCGCTGTCATGACCGACAATACGGGTAAGGCGACGCAGGGTACCCGGTTCCTGGTGTGGATCACCACTCCGCAGGCGGGCGTGACGTTCGCTGTCGACAATAGCCAGACCGCTGCGTCTACGACCGGCGTCAAGGCGTCAATTGTTGCGGGCGCGGACATCAACGGCGCTGGCGGATCGCCGGCCATCCTAGACGCCCCCGGCACCACCACACTCAGCCTTGCCAGTAACGGCAACATGTACGCGACTTGGGAGACGCTACTTTCGGACACCTCAACTCCGGAACAGGTCCTGTTCGGCGTATACGTTAAGTACACTCCGAATCTGCCGAACTCTCCGGCGCTCGGTGCCTCCGGTGTTCAGGGTAACCTCGCTCCGGCCTATGCTCTGCCTACCGGCAGCAGCGCCAGCTCCACGCTCCCGGTTCCGCGCTTCGCGCTGAATCCCACCGGCGGCCTTGCTTATGTCATCAATCCTTGCGTGACGGACCTGCTGTTCCCGTTCGTCGCCAGCACCGCGGACTATGATACGGGCATCGTCGTGGCCAATACCACCCAGGATCCGTTCAGCACCCAGAATCAGAGTGGTGGATGCACCCTGTGGTATTACGGTTCCGGGGCTCCGCCGGCTCAGATCTCGACCTCTGTTCCGGCCGGTTCACTGCTCGCCTTCTCGCTCCAGAATGGTGGATCGAATGGCATCGCCGGCGTCGGTTTCTTCACCGGCTACATGATCATCCAGTGCCGCTTCCAGTACGCGCACGGCTTCGCCAACCTGAGCGATCCGGGCCTGAACAAGTGGTCCAGCGGATACCTGGCGTTGATCCTCGACCAGGGTAGCGCCATCACCCGTACGGGCAATGTGGTGAACGGATTCCCGGGCATGGTAACCCGTGAGACGTTAGTTCACTAGCCTCTGTAGCGTTGTGAAAGAGAGGGGAGCTTCGGCTCCCCTCTTTTTTTTTGAGCCGGAATGAATCATAGTGGTACACTATGGGTGCCTGCCCGCGTCCACACGAGAGGTTCTCCCACGTCTCTACGACTTACTAGTTTTGTACGTTTTCGATGAGGTGAAAATGCTGAAAGCTGCCGGACGTTTCGCGGTGCTCCTTGCGGCCCCGCTTCTCACAACAGTATGGGCGCAAAATGTTTTTGTTTTTCCCTATACTCCTTCGACTCCGACCATCGCCGTGTACAGTGGCGATCCGCTGAGTGCTTCGCCGGTAAGCACCTGGACTGTCGGTCCTTATCTGAATTTTGTTGCCAGCAACACGGCCGGAACCAAGTACTACTTCGGCACCGGAAAGTACGCGTCCCAGTCGCGCGTCTACGTTGTCGATGGATCGAGCGGTTCCACCCTGAAGCAACTGAACTTCAGCGGGACGATAACCTACATGAAGATGGCTCCCGATGGCGTCCGGCTGGTCATCTGGTCCGGCGGGTTGCACGTGATCGATACGAATGCCGATGTCGAGATCACTCCGCCGATTCCCAATTTCGGTACGCCAGTCGCTGGCGGGATCGCCTTTACTCCGGACGGAACAAAACTTCTGGCGCTGGTTTCACCCGGCAGCGGCGCGGGCCGGTTATACTCCGTCAACCTGGCCACCAATTCGCTGACGGGGGTGTCGGCCGACATTCCAGCGGCTGTAACGGCCCTCACCGTGGCGCCTTCCGGGCTTGCCTACGTCAGCGCCGCCGGCGGCGTTTATGAAATTAACCCGGAGACGATGGTAACTCTCAATATCTACACCATTGCTCTCGGTACGCTGGGGCCGGTAGCCTTCACCCCCGACGGTAAACTGGGGCTCACCTCCGATCTCAGCGGCCAAAACAACATCTCGCTTTATGTTCTCGACCTGGTGGGCAAGTCGGTGAAAGCGACTGCGAACGGCGCGCAATCTTTCGATTCCATTATTCCGGTGAGTAACTCGCGCGCAATCGGCTTCAGTAATGGGTTCCAGAGTGTCTTTGACATCCCGCTGGACACGCCCAAGAGCATGGTGGTTCCTGCCTGGGGCGGAATCAACTTCAACGGCATCGTGCGCGGTGTTATCGCTTCCGGTGATGTGCCGCCCAAGTACGTCTATGTTCTCACGCTCGGTACTTTGTACCGCGTGGATGTGAAAGCCAGCGCTCTCGCCGGCCAGGCTGGCGTAACCATCCCGCAGGCTTATCATATGGAATTGGCCGGGGCCGTTTCTACCAACCCGGTGGCGTCTCTGTTGGGGTACAACGATGCGCAATCACTGATTGTGGGCGGTACGCCGATGAATCTGGTCGCGCGGGCGCTCGATTTGTCAGGCCGGCCTGTAAGCGGCGCTACGGTTACGTTCACCGTCGGGAGTCCTTTAGTAGCCGTCGGATCGCCTGGGGTGGTGACTAATGCCGACGGGTTTGCGCAGACTTCGGTAACGGTACCGGCAACTGCCGGGACCTATACGGTCACCGGCCAGAGCGGCGCTGCTTCCCGAACCTACACCATCAACGTTGGCATTGTCATCGGCGGTGGTGGCGACAACGGCGGGGGAGAAACTCCCGTGAGCGGAGGTCTCTCGATCATCTCCGGCCAGGGCCAGGTACTGCGGCAGTTCGACACCACATTTGTCGGGGGATATGAGCCGCTGGCGGTCCAACTACTTGATTCGGGCGGTACTCCGATTTCCGGCGCCGATCTGTCGTGGACCGTGCAAAGCGCCTCGGGTAATGTGGGCGCTGTCTCTGTCACTTCCACCGTCACCGATGGGAATGGCCGCTCCGAAAATAACTTCTCGGCGGGGATCGTGAACGTTCCGGGCAGCATTGCGCCCGTCACGGTTACGGTCAGT
Source organism: Bryobacterales bacterium (assembly GCA_020854055.1). Classification (GTDB taxonomy): domain Bacteria; phylum Acidobacteriota; class Terriglobia; order Bryobacterales; family Bryobacteraceae; genus JADZGD01. Next base: position 45,502 of record JADZGD010000144.1, read on the forward strand.
GATGGCAATGGCCACACGGTGGTCTTCAACCTTGTCGTTGTCGGGAATCCACCGGGTAACAACCTGCCCCCAGGTATCAATGCCGACGTCATCAACCCCGTCGCTCATCTCCTGGTCGGCGATGCCGGCACCACACAGCAAGGAGGGCTCAAACTGCGCATTTATACCAGTTGGGGCGCTCCATTGGAAAACGTTGCCCTAAAGATCGTCCCATCCGGCGATCCGGCGCAGGTTCCCACGGCTACCTGCGCGGGAGGCTTTGCACTTTCCGATATCAACGGTTACGCCACCTGCGACGTCGTCTATGGCCGCATAGTGGGAAACGCTCCGATTCTCGTCAAGTTCGGTGGAGGCTTTACTTACAACGACTTCAACCTTGTTGTCAACGTCGGACCGCCGTCGAAGATTGTTGCCATCACCCCGGCTTCCTTAAGCGGTAACCCGGGTCAGAAGCTGGGCAACAACGCGCTGGGAATCCAGGTCACCGATGCCGGCGGCAACAAGATCCAGGGTGTTCCACTTCAGTGGACCGTGGTCACTGCGGGGACCGTCACTCTTACCAACGCCTTTACGCAGACGAATGCCGACGGCCAGGGATTCGCCACCCCAACGCTCGGCTCCATTCCCGGACCGGCACAGGTAAAGGTGACCGCCGGCAGTGGGGACAACGCCATCAGCTTCACCTTCACCCTCACCGTGAACGTCCAACTGGGCGGGCTCCAGTATGTGAGCGGGAATGATCAAAAGGCCCTGCTCGGAACCAACTTCCTCAATCCGCTGGTTGTTCAGGTGACGGATACCTCCGGCAAGCCGGTTCAGAGCGTTACCGTCAACTGGGCCATCACCAGCGGCGTAGGATCGCTGAATACCCCCGGCCCCACCACCACAGATGCCAATGGGAATGCGCTGGTTAATGTCACGGCGGGTTCGACCGCCGGGCCGATCGTCATTACGGCAGCTACCGGCACCTTGCAGGCCGTCAGCTTCACCCTGACAGCCATTCCGCCGGGACCGGTCTTTTCTGCCGGCGACGTGGTTAATTATGCCAGCAACCAGCCCGGTGTAACGCCGGGTGGGATTGCCAGAATTACCGGCACCAACCTGGCAGCCGGCCTCAACGGCTCGGTGGTCGCCAATAACGGCATGCCGGGACCCTGGCCGTACACGCTGAATGGCGTGACGGTCAGGTTCGGCGCTTACCAGGCGCCGGTTTACGCCGTCTCCAACGTGAATGGCGTGCAGTCGGTGGTCGTCCAGGTGCCGTTTGAACTGGCGGTGGGCGAAACCACGGTTACGGTCACTGCCGGTGGTGGAGACAGCAGCGTACCGGGCGTGCAGGTGAAGTCCATACAGCCCGGCCTGTTTGAAAACGTCGACCAGTCCGGCAACCATCTCGCCGTGCTGGCCAGGCCGGATGGTACCCTGGTTACCGTCAATAATCCGGCGCTGCGCGGGGAGATCCTGCGAATGTACGTCACCGGTCTCGGCCAGACTTCGCCCGCTACTGCAACCAACGCTGTCGGAATCCCCGGACAGACGGTTGTCGCCAACCTGATCGGTGGAGTTGCCGCCGCCGGCGCGCTGGTCACGGATACCGAATACGCCACCGGCACCATCGGCGTCTACATTGTTTCGTTCCAGCTTCCGGCCGAGACCAAGCCCGGTCTTAACGTGCCCGTCTCGATCGCCGCTCAGAAGCCCGACGGCAGCTACGCGTTTTCTAACACCCCGGTCATTGCCGCGGTTCAGTAGCTGATCTTCCAGGGTGCGGGAGCTCCGGCTCCCGCACCCTGATTTTGCGAAAACGAACCCAATTTCGGCGTTCAATCATCTGCTACAATAGTCGTAAAGCGTGGCTCCCGTCCGGTTTGAAATTCAGGCAGTCTGTTCCTCTACCGGAGCACGCGCCGGCCTGCTGCATACCACTCACGGTATTGTCGAAACCCCCGTATTTATGCCCGTGGGTACCCAAGGCACGGTCAAGGGCTTGACGCCGGACCACCTGACTGATCACCTGGATGCCCGCATCATCCTCGGTAACACCTATCACCTCTACCTCCGCCCCGGCCACGAACTGATCCGCCAGATGGGTGGCCTGCACCGGTTCATCTCCTGGCCGCGGGCGATCCTTACCGATTCGGGCGGATTCCAGGTCTTCAGTCTGGACACTCTGCGCACCGTGACCGATGATGGCGTCATTTTCCGGTCGCATCTGAACGGCGATCAGCACGTCTTTACACCTCAATCCACCGTGGATGTGCAACTTGCCCTGGGAAGCGATGTGGCCATGGTGTTGGACGAATGTCTGGCCTACCCGGCGACCAGGGAACAGGCTCGCCTCTCGATGGAGCGTACCATCGGCTGGGCCGGTAGCGGCTGGAAGCATTACCTCGAGCGCAGCCGCCAGGAGCCGGTTACAACCGCGCTGTTTCCAATTGTTCAGGGTTCCATGTACGCCGATCTCCGCCGCGAGTGTGCCGCCAGGCTGGCGGAACTGGATGCCGGCGGCTACGCCATCGGGGGCCTCTCGGTTGGCGAACCCCGGGAGTTGAGCCAGGAAATGACCGAGGTGACCGCCCCCCTGCTCCCTGCCGATCGCCCGCGCTACGCCATGGGCGTGGGGATGCCGGAGGAGCTACCCGAATACGTGAGCCGCGGCGTGGACATGATGGACTGCGTGCTGCCTTCGCGCAACGCCCGCAACGGCTATCTGTTCACCTCTGCCGGACGTATCATTATTAAACACGCCCGCTACCGGGACGACGCACGGCCAGCGGATGAAAACTGTGGTTGTTACACCTGCCGGAACTTCTCCCGGGCCTATCTCCGCCACCTCTTTCAGGCAGGTGAAATCCTGTATTCGACGCTGGCTACCCTGCACAATATCAGGTACTACCTTGACATCATGCGCCGAATCAGACAAGCTATACTGCTTGGGACCTTCCCGGAATTTTTGAGGGCAGCGCGCTCCCTGCCGGAACGAGAGGAGTAGCAGTTTTCCTTGGTTCCTAACCCAACCCTGAGTACGGTTCGACAGCAGACAGCATGCGCCGAGCGGATGGATTGTCCGTCTGGTCATGCCGTGCCGACTCGGCGGTTAAGCGCCTGCCGGAGGCTGATTTGTTGCTGAACTTTCTGTTCTTACAGGCCACTCAGGGCAATCCCCTGGTCGGGTTTCTTCCGATCATCCTGATCTTCGCGATCTTTTACTTTCTCCTGTTCCTGCCCATGCAGCGCCAGAAGAAGCACCAGCGCAAGATGCTCGCCGAACTGCAGAACGGCCAGACGATTGTCACCAACGGAGGCATCGTCGGCACCATCGTGGCGCTGAATCAGGATGATACCCTTGTGATACGGGTGAAACCGGACAGCATTAAGCTCCAGGTGGCGCGGAGTTCCGTGGCCGGCCTGTTCAGTGGTGACGAAGCCAAAAAGTAACTTTCCGCCGGTCGACCAAAATGAATACGAATCTTAAATGGAAATGGATCTTCATCTTCGCGGTGCTGCTGATATGCGTCTACGGCATTATCGGCATTCCGAAGTCGAAAGATGAGTTGATCGCCAACTGGAAGAAGAACATCCACCTCGGACTGGATCTGCGGGGCGGATCCCAGCTTGTTTTGCAGATCCAGGTACAGGATGCCTTCAAGGCCGAAGCCGATTCGGCCATCGACCGGATGAAAGACGACCTGCGCAAGGCCGGCATCGACTATGCCAGCATCGACCGCAACGATCCCCAGACCATCGCCGACGCCGGAACCATCCAGATCAACCTCAAGGGCGTGCCCGCCGATAAGGCCGGAACTTTCCGCAACCTGGTGACCGACAGGTTCAGTACCTGGGTGCTCACCACGGTGAACTCCTCCGATTACCGGTTGAACCTGCGCCCGACTGAAGACCTCGCTCTTCGCAAAGACACGGTTGAGCGGGCCATGCAGACCATCGAGAACCGGATCAACGGGCTCGGGCTGACCGAATCGACCGTCCAGCAGCGCGGCCGCAGCGACGCCGATGCCGAGATTCTCATCCAGATGCCCGGCGTTGATGACCCGGCTCACGTGAAGGCCATCCTGCAGACGGCTGCCATGCTCGAAATCGTCGAGGTGAAGGACGGCCCGTTCGATTCTCCCGAAGCGGCCCGCGCCAAGCACGGTGGGGTTCTGCCGCTGAATACGCAATTGCGCAAGATGCCCGCGCGTCCCGACCGCGGTGAAAGCCATGAGAGCTGGTACCTGGTAAGCCGCACGCCGGTGGTTACCGGCCGCGATGTGCGCAATGCCCGTGCCGGACGGGACGAGATGCAGAAGTGGGAAACCGACTTCACCCTCAGTCAGGACGGCGCCAAGCGCTTCGCCCGCTTCACCGAGGCCAACATCGGCAACAGGTTGGCGGTGGTACTCGATAACCAGATTCGCAGCGTCGCCACCATCCAGAGCCGCATCGAAGACAGCGGCCGGATTACCGGCCAGGCCAACGAGCAGGAATCTTCCGACCTGGCGCTGGTACTAAGGGCCGGTTCATTACCGGCCGGAATCGTGTATCTTGAAGAACGCACGGTCGGTCCGTCGCTGGGCGCGGATTCGATTCGTGATGGTATTATCGCGGGTATCGTCGGGGTGCTGGTGGTGATCATCGCCATGCTGGTTTACTATCGCCGGAGCGGAGTGAACGCGACGGTGGCACTGGTGCTGAATGCCCTTCTGCTGATCGCGGCGCTCAGCTACCTGAACGCGGTGCTGACGCTGCCCGGCATCGCCGGCGTGATTCTGACGATCGGCATGGCGGTAGACAGTAACGTGCTGATTTTTGAGAGGATCCGGGAAGAGTTGCGGAATGGAAAGGGAGTCTTTGCGGCGCTCGATACCGGGTTCAGCAAAGCTCTGGTGACCATCATCGACACCCACATCACAACGGTTGTCTCTTGCGCGTTCCTGTTCCTGTTTGGCACGGGGCCGGTGAAGGGATTTGCCGTCACGTTGGTGATCGGCCTGGTTGCCAATCTGTTCACGGCGGTGTATGTCTCGCGGGCGATTTTCGATTGGGAACTGTCGGGGAAGCGCCAGGTCACCAGCCTGAGCATCTGAGGACGTTTGAAAATAGCGTAACTCGCAACGAAATGGGAACAAATGGAAAGATCCGGTGTCTAAAACAAACGAGCACCGGTAGCGACAGGCTGCATGGAATTATTTCATAACACAAATTTCGACTTTCTCGGGAAGAAGTGGATCTTCATCAGCATCTCGCTGGCGCTCATGACAATCAGCGTGATCAGCCTGGTGGTTCATGGTGGTCCCGAATACGGTATCGACTTCCGGGGCGGTACTCTCATGTATGTTCGGTTCGCCCAGCGCCCGCCGATCGAGAAGATTCGCTCCGTGCTTGGCAAGAAGATCTCGGGTGAGATCACCGTCCAGGAGATCACCGGCGCGAACCAGGTGATGATCGGCACCGACATCAAGAGCGAAAAGGCGCTGAACCAGGAACGGGACACGATGCAGCAGACCCTGGGAGCGGCTTTTGGGAATCCGGCCAGCGGCAAACTGGATTTTAATAACGCTTCCGGATCGGCACTGGCCGACCGTCTGCGCGATCCGCTGAGCGCCGCCGGCGTGCCCATGTCGGAGCCCCAGTTACAGGCCCTGGTGAAGGCTCTGCTCGATTACCGCGACACGCCGCCGAACTCCGGCCTGGTCGCCTCGATCGGCAAGCTTGGCGCGGTCCCTGGGGTCACCCCGGCCATACTCAATGTTTTGCAGCAGCAGTTGTACCCGGCTTCTTACGCCATCAAGAGCGTGGAGATTGTGGGCCCCAAGGTGGGCGCCGAGCTTCAGCACCAGGCCCTGCTGGCGATTCTTTACGCCCTCGGGGGTATGCTGATCTACATCGCTTTCCGTTTTGAGTGGATCTACGGTGTTGCCGCCGTTCTCGCCGTGTTCCACGATACGGTAGTCACCATCGGGTTGTTCTCCATCTTTCATAAAGAGATCACGCTGACGGTGGTGGCGGCTTTGCTGACGCTGGTTGGCTATTCCATGAATGACACCATTGTGGTGTTCGACCGTATTCGCGAAAACCTGAAGATTCTCCGCCGGGAACGATTCGAGGCGCTGGTGAATCTCAGCGTCAACCAGACCCTGAGCCGGACGGTTCTTACTTCGGGCTTGACGTTTTTGACCGCCTTCTCGCTGTTGCTGTTTGGCGGTCCGGTGTTGCACGGATTTTCGTTTGCGCTGGTTGTCGGTATCGTGATTGGCACTTACTCGTCAATTTTCGTTGCCAGCCCGATTCTGATCCTCTGGCAGAATTACGTTGAAAACCGGAAGCGTGTATCCCCGGCGGCGAGTCCCGCGGCATCCAGGACGTCCGCTCGAAAGGGTTCGCCGAAGCCGGTCAAGTGACCGGAAAGCATTGACCGAGCGGGAGGCCGCCTGGCCGCGACGCCTTCCTGCCCGTGGAAAGGATAACGAGGATGTTTGAACAAACATTTATCGAAAGCACCGGGAAAACCAAAAAGGCCTGGTCTGTCATGACGTCGCTTATCATCCAAGTGGGGTTGATCGGAATCGCGGTGTTGATTCCGCTGATCTTCACCGACGTTCTCCCGAGAACACAATTGACCAGCATGCTGGTGGCGCCTCCTCCTCCGCCGCCTCCCCCACCGCCTCCGGCCGCGGCGCCGGTGAAAGTTGTCAAAGTCATCCCGCGGCAGTTTGATGCCGGCAAACTGATGGCGCCCAAGGTCATTCCTAAGGAAATTGCCATGATCAAGGAAGATGAATTGCCGCCGCCGATGTCTGGCGCCGTCGGTGTGGTGGGTGGCGTTCCCGGTGGTGTACCCGGAGGGACCCCGGGCGGCGTCATAGGGGGTATCATCGGTAGCGTTCCGTCGGTAGCTCCGCCTCCCCCGCCTCCCAAGAAGGAAGAACCGAAGCCGGTTACCCCGCAGCGAATTCGTGTCGGCGGCAACGTACAGGCGGCCATGTTAATCCGGCAGCCGAAGCCGGCTTACCCGCCGCTGGCCAAGCAGGCCCGCGTGCAGGGTGTGGTGCGGTTCCAGGCCATCATCGGCAAGGACGGCACAATTCAGAATTTGCAGCTTATGAGCGGCCATCCGTTGCTGGTCCAGGCCGCGCAGGAAGCCGTGAAGCAGTGGATATACAAGCCGACGCTGCTGAACGGAGAACCAGTGGAAGTAGTCACCATCATTGATGTCAACTTCTCGCTGAGTTCGTAGGGTGAAAGTTCAACCGCCCTTCGGAATAACCGGGCGGACGGTTGTACGCCGCGCCTCGAAGTGGGCGCGGGGGCAACGATTCAATAGTGTAAATTCAACTCGCAGGAGAAAGTTAAGATGCTTTTGCAGATTCAAACCATGGCGTTCCTCTTGTTGCAGGAACAGTCAATCGCTTTTGACCCGCTTACCATGTGGCACAACATGGGCTGGATGGCGCGGGCAGTCGTTATTGCGTTGTTCGTCATGTCGGCCTGGTCGATCGGTGTCATGATCGACCGGTTGATTGCCTACAGCGCTGCCCGCAAGCAGTCGCGGATGTTTGCCCCGGCCGTGGCTGGCGCGCTGCGCGAAGGCAAACTCGATGAAGCGATCAAGATCGCCGACCGCTACAAGAAAAGCCACCTGGCCAAGGTTGTGGTTGCCGGCCTGCAGGAATTCCGCGCCCACCAACTGAGCACCGAGATCCCCGGTGAAGAGATCGAAGCTTCCAAGCGTGCCCTGGAGCGCGCCGAAGCCATCGTCCACGCCGAACTGAAGCGCGGCGTTTCCAGCCTGGCGACCATCGGTTCCACGGCGCCGTTCGTCGGCCTGTTCGGAACCGTCGTCGGCATCATCAACGCGTTCAAAGGGATCGCCACCGAGAAGGCGACCGGTCTGGGCGCGGTAGCGGGCGGAATTTCCGAAGCGCTGGTCACCACCGCCGTCGGTCTGTTTGTGGCTATTCCGGCCGTCTGGATGTACAACTTCTTCACCACCAAGATCGAGGCGTTCGACGTTGAAATGGGTAACTCGAGTTCCGAGCTGATCGACTACTTCCTGAAGCGCACACAGCGCGCGGCAAAGTAGTCCCGTCAGCCTGAACCGATTTGCAGTGAAAGTCGGGTCTTCCGCGAGTTGAATCGAAGGATGCCGGGCCGGTAGCAATTCCGGCCGGTCCGGTGTCCGGTCTTTTCCGGCAAGGACCCTCAGGGAGAAGCAGAATGAAAAAGAATAGCGCGCCACCGCCAGTAGTTGACATTAACGTAACGCCGATGGTGGATGTGATGCTCGTGCTTCTGATCATCTTTATGGTGATCACGCCGATGCTTTCCAAAGGCATCAGCGTCGATCTCGCCAAGACCAGGAATCCCATCGCGATGACGGCTGCCGATAAAGAAGACGCCGTACTGGTGGCCGTGTCACGCGACGGACGAGTGTTTCTCGGCAGTACCCCCACCACCGCGGACGCCCTACCGCCGAAGGTGAAGGATCTGCTTACAAACCGTTTGGATAAGACCGTCTACCTGAAGAGCGACGCTCGCGCGCGCTATGAAAAGGTAGTGGACGTCATCGATAACCTCCGCTCGGCCGGTGTCGACCAGCTCGGCATGCTGACCGAGGAGGTCAAAGAGAAAACCGCAGCCCCAGCCCCGGCTGCTGCGCCGCCGCCGGCGCAGTAGTCTGGATGATACGGCAGGATGGAAGGACTAAAGGAGCAAGATTATGGCAATGACAGTCGGTGGAGGCGGCGGTGGTGCGAAGGCTGACATCAACGTCACCCCGTTGATTGACGTGTTGCTGGTGCTGTTGATCATCTTTATGGTGATCACCCCGCTCACGCCCAAAGGTCTCGAGGCTCAGGTGCCCCAGCCCGCGCCTCCGAACCAGCAGCAAAGTGCGGCTGATCAGCGAACGGTCGTCGTCACGATCAATAAAGACAAGTCGATGATGATCAATACCGAGCCGTGTGACGAAGCCCGGTTGGGGGCGCGCCTGGAGGAAATCTTTAAGACCCGCGCCGAACGCCTGATCTTCGTCAAGGGAGACCCCGATCTGGAATTCCAGACCGTTGCCCGGGTGATCGACATTGCCAAGGGCGCGGGAATTGACAAGGTCGGACTGATGACGAAGGGAGTCGAGTCCGGACAATAGGACATGTGTCCTCTCGAGTGAACCGGCCGAGGAATTTGGTATGAACCGCAAAGTCCTGACGATAATCGCAATTTTTGCCACGCTCGTGATGCTCTTCAGCCTTACGGGATGCGACAAGTTGAAGGCACGCGATCACCTGAACAAAGGGGTTCAGGCATTCAAAAATGCCAAGTACCAGGATGCGATCGAGCAGTTCAAGGAAGCTGTAAAGCTCGATCCGACACTGACTACATCCCGCCTGTACTTGGCGACCGCTTATATGAGCCAGTACATTCCTGGCGCCGATTCGCCTGATAACAACCAGATGGCGACGGCGGCATTCGACCAGTTCCACAAGGTTCTCGATCAGGATCCGAAGAACGAGGTCGCTATCGCTTCAATCGCCATGCTGCTGTTCCAGCAGAAGAAGATGGACGAGGCCGAGGAGTGGAACAAGAAGCTCATTAGCGTCAATCCGCAAAATAAGGAAGCGCAGTACACGCTGGGCGTCATCGCCTGGACGAAGGCCTTCCAGCCCCGGATGGAAGTCCGTGCCAAGCTGGGAATGAAGCCCGAGGATCCCGGCCCGATCAAGGACAAGAAAGCCCTGGCCGAACTGCGTGCCCGCAATCTTCCTATCGTCGAAGAAGGAATCCAGCACCTGCAAAAGGCTCTTGAGATCGACAAGGACTATGACGACGCGATGGCGTACATGAACCTGCTGCTTCGCGAACGGGCTGATCTCGCCGAGACGAAGGAGCAGTATCAGGCTGACACCGATGCCGCCGATAACTGGGTCCAGAAGACGCTGGAAGTGAAAAAGGCGAAGGCCGCCAAGGCGCCGGGCGCCACCGGCGTCCATGCCGAATCCGAATAGCCGTTTCCTTGACGGGGAAGGGCCGCCGGCTCTTCCCCACCATGATCTGTTCTCACCACCTACCCGCCGGGTCTTCTGAGTTCTGCGAGACTGTCGGATATAATGGAATCAAGCGGCGGGCGTGTCCGTAATCTCTTTCATGGCTTCCGATCCATCTCCGGTTCTGCCGTCCAGCGGTGAACCTGCCGGTCTGAAGCTGGTTAATCGTCCGGACGATCAAGAGACAATCGAGCATGCGTATCGAAGTCTCGAGGCGAAGCTCGTTCGCGACCGGCCGAAGGAGGATCCGGCCGCCCTTCGCAAGGCCTTTGAGTACGCCGCCGCGCACCACGCCTCCCAGCGCCGGTCCTCAGGCGGCCCCTACATCCTCCATCCCATCGAAGTAACCGCAATTCTGCTCGACCAGCAGATGGACATGGTCTGCCTCCAGACCGGACTGCTCCACGACGTCATCGAGGATACCGGAGCCACGGTCGAGGAACTCCGGCGAATCTTTGGCGAGGAGGTGGCGCGCTGCGTCGATGGCGTCAGCAAACTGAGCAAGATCAACATCTACTCTCGCGAGGAACGCCAGGCCGAAAGCGTCCGCAAGATGCTGTTGGCCATGGTCAACGACATCCGCGTGATCCTGGTGAAGTTGGCCGACCGGCTTCACAACATGCGGACCCTGTCCTATCTGCCAAGGGAAAAGCAGGAGCGGATCGCCCAGGAGACGCTGGACATTTACGCGCCAATCGCGCACCGGTTGGGGATGGGCAAGGTCCGGCTGGAACTGGAGGATCTCGCCTTTCGCTACCTGGAGCCGGAGCAGTACGCCGAACTCACCACCCAGATAGAGACCAAGCGGCTAGCCAATCAGGACACCCTTCAGCGCTTGAAGGACACCGTGGAAAAGAAGCTTTTCCGTGAGGGCGTGCCGGCTCGCGTGGAGGCCCGCGTCAAGCATCCTTACTCCATCTGGCAGAAATTGCGCCGGCAGAAAATCGGCGTTGAACAGGTCTACGACCTGATGGCGATTCGCATCATCACCGATTCGGTCAGAAATTGCTACGCGGCGCTTGGTGTGATCCACAACGAGTGGCACCCGATCCCCGGGCGGATCAAGGACTTCATCGCCATTCCGCGGCCTAATCTCTACCAATCTCTGCACACGTCGGTAATCGGCCCGGAAGGGGTTACCTTCGAAGTGCAGATCCGAACCGAGGAGATGCACCGCATCGCCGAGGAGGGCATTGCCGCCCACTGGAAGTACAAGGAAGGGAAGAAGGCCCAGGCCGACGACGATCAGCGGATCGCCTGGCTGCGCCAGTTGGTTGAGTGGCAGCGGGAACTGCGCGACCCGTCCGAGTTCATATCTACGCTGAAGGTCGATCTGTATCCCGAAGAGGTATACACCTTCACGCCCCGCGGCAAGGTCCTGGCGCTCCCGCGCGATGCCACGCCGATTGACTTCGCTTACGCCATCCATAGCGACGTTGGACATACCTGTGTCGGCGCCAAGGTGAATGGCCGGATCGTCCCGCTGAAATACAACCTGCACAACGGCGATGTGGTGGAAATCCTTCGCCAGCCCGGCCACCTGCCGAGTAAGGACTGGCTGGCGTTTGTCAAGACCTCTCGGGCCCGCAACAAGATCAAGCATGTCATCAACGCCACCGAGCGGGTTAAGGCCATCGAGATCGGCCAGAAGTACCTGGAAAAAGAGGCTCGCCGTCTAGGCGTGGCGCTGGGCAAAGTAAACAAAGGCGACCTGGAGTCCGTGTCGTCCGAGTACGGCTACAGCAAGATCGAGGATCTATACGCCGCGCTGGGATTCGGAAAGTACTCTGCCCGGCAGGTGCTTCAGAAGGTGGCGCCGAATCAGGTTCCTCAACCGCAGCCGGAAGCTCCCAAGCCAACTCCCGCCGCGCCGGGCGCCTCCATCGCCGCGGGTGATCACGATCTGGTCATCAAGGTGCGCGGCATCGATGACCTGATGGTCTACCGGGCCAAGTGCTGCAATCCCATCAAGGGAGAGGCCATCGTGGGCTACGTTACCCGCGGAAAGGGTGTTGCCGTCCATTCCACCAACTGCCCTAATGTGCAGAATCTGATGTACGAGGTGGAACGTAAGATCGACGTCGAGTGGGCACGCAGCACCGCCGACTGTTTCACCGTGCGGATGCAGGTCCGCACCGACGACCGGCCCGGAATGTTGAACCAGCTCACCTCCGTGCTGTTCAACGAGAGCAGTAATATCCGCACGCTGGAGGCTCGCCGGGACGAGAGCCACGGAGGCGACGCGGCAATCGTTGACATGACCATCGAAGTGCGTGACAAAAAACAACTCGAGCGCCTGCTCTCCGCTCTCCGGCGGATTTCGGGCGTCCGGGACGCGAAGCGAGTGTTGTAATGACTTTGGCCAGTGACCCTGAACACATCGCGATCTCTAAATCGAGAGGGATCGATATCGACTGGAAGGATGGCCATCAGAGCCACTACGCCCTGGCCTATCTTCGGGATGAATGCCCCTGCGCCGGATGTACCGGGGCCCATGGCACCGTGCCGGAGAAGACGAACTACTCCGGAACCGGCGATGGTCCGTTCCCGATGTTCAAAGCGCCGCTCAGGATGAACGAGGTGGAACCGGTGGGACACTACGCCATCCGAATCCATTGGAGCGACGGGCACAAGGCGGGGATCTACTCGTGGGAGCACCTGCGGAAAATCTGCCCTTGCGAGCAGTGCGATCCGAAAAACGAAAAGGCCGGCTGTCTATAGACAGCCGGCCTTTGAGCGTCTTGCGGGTAGGGTCTTACAACAGCCGGAAATTCACTTCAATCGTCGCCGCCACGGGAACCGGGTGCCCGTCCTTCTGTCCGGGTTTGAAACGCCACTTCTGGACGGCTTCCATCGCTTTTTCGTCCAATCCGAGTCCCAGGGGTTTCATCACCCGCATATCGCGCGGCATGCCGTTGGTGTCCACCACAACGTAGAGAATCACCACACCCTGGTATTTCGCTTTGCGTGCTTCTTCGGAATATTCGGGCTCCACTTTGACCAACAGAGTGGGCGCGGAAACACCCCCGCCAATACGGTAGACGCCGCCGCCGATTCCGCCGCCCGAACCAGGTCCAAAGCCGGGGCCAGTACCCGATCCGACGCCTCCACCGCGGCCCGATCCGATTCCGCCACCGCTGCCAGGGCCGCTCGAAGGAGGTCCGATCTTAGCCAGCGGATCGCCCCATACGTTCATGTTCACGTTGGGCAGTTTCACGTCTGGAGGGCCAATCAGTGTCGGCTCCACCAGCAGTTTGGCGTCCGGGTGCGTTTCGACCGAGGGAGGGGTGAATTGCCGTGGCGCGAACTTCGGCGCCTGCCCTTTGCTCGCCGGCAAAGGCGACCGGTTGCCGCCACCGCCCCCGCCGCCCATGGTCTGCTTTTGCGGCTTCATTTCGGGCAACGGAGCTAAATCCACCGGGGCGATCAACTGGACGGTCTTCTTCACACCTTCCTGAACTGTTTTGTTCGTTCCGATGACCAGCAGTAACGCGATGACGCCCGAGTGAATCAGGATGGAAGACATGGTCGCCTTCGTCTCCTGACCGCCCGAAAATCCCCAAATATCCTTGACCGGAACCGGTTTGGAGGTCACCTCCAAGGGTGGCAGCTTGGGAGGGTGAATCGCATCCCGGATGTTTTGTACAAACGAGTGGTACCAGGGCTTCTCAACCTGAGTGACCAATAGGTGGTCAAGGTGGGAATCGGCGTCCGAAGTGTCCCGGCGGTTGGGAAGGTTCGGGGTCATAGTGTCTTAACTGAAGCAGTCTTTCCAGGTTCAGCCGAGCCGCTTGCCCATGAGCGGACCCGGCACCTCTCCACATCAACTAGACGCGTATCCATAGGCAGCCGTTGCGGAAACCTACGCAGACGCATCTACCAAAAATTGTAGCATACTCAGTCAGAACGAGATCTCTCTATGTAAAATCATAGAAAAACTTCATGTCCTGAGAATCACCGGCTGAACGAGCCGATGTTACAAAAGACTAGCAGAGTGCAAGAAATCCTTCAATTGCGCCAGCCAAACGATTCAAATCTTTCTTCAATTCATGGTCGTCGTCAAGCTCAACGAGTTCCATCGCCGGACAGCGGCGCGAGGCTTCGACCGAGTACTGAACCGGAACGATCTCGTCTCTGGTTCCATGGATGATCAGGCAGGGCTGCGGGACGCAGGGAAAGTCCGGATAGTTCAGCGCATCCCGGTAGAGGCCGTATCCCACCCGGGCTGGCTTCCCCTCACCGTAGTGAAACACCTCAAGAAATCCACTCCGCCGCCACTGCTCCATGGCTGCCGGCCCCACGCGCTCAGCCCATCGCGCGGCGAACCGGAAGGCAGGGGCGAGCAGGACAACTTTTTCCACCTCCGGATGCTCAGCGGCATAGAGCGCCGCCAGGTACCCTCCCATGGAAGAGCCAATCAGTACGGCGGACTGGCCGGCCACGGTACGATCCACCACGCCGAGTTGCCCGGAGATGGTCAACTGCTCCAGCCCCGAAAGTGAAAGATCAGGAATCGAAAGCGAGATTCCATGCTGCTGCCACCGCTCGGCCAGATATCTCGCTTTTGAAGAGTTGGGGCTCGACGCAAAGCCATGCAGATAGATGAATTGAGTCATGATACAGTGAATGAGTCCAGGATACTGAAGTCTGGTTCTGTGCGCCTCGGGACGCCAGGGGAATCTTGGGTGAATAGTTGCGGCGCATTACCAATCGTCGCTAGAATCAATGAGTTTGAACCAGCATTTGGAGGATTCATGTCTGTTGAGCAGAAGGTGAAGCAGATTATCGTCGAGCAGCTTGGTGTCGACGAGGCGCAGGTGGACCCGAACGCGTCTTTCGTCGACGATCTCGGAGCGGATTCCCTGGATATCGTTGAACTTGTGATGGCGTTTGAAGAAGCATTCGACCTGGACATTCCTGATGAAGATGCGGAGAAGATTCGCACCGTCAAGGACGCCGTCGATTACATCGATGGCAAGATGGCGAAAAAGTAGTTTTTCGGGGAGCGCGAGCGATTCTGAGCTTTCCTTCTCGTTGTGTTCTGCGGCAGGCCGAGGCCTGCCATCCCTCAAGTACGGAGCATTTCTTTGGCGCGTAGAGTTGTAGTTACCGGTGTCGGTCTGCTGTCCTCTGTTGGTATCGGTACCGAACAGACCTGGAGCGCTCTGTGCAAAGGCGAGAGCGGCATCTCCACCATCACGGCGTTTGACGCTTCGGAGTTCAACTGCCAGATAGCGGGTCAGGTGAAGGGTTTCGACCCGGCCGTCTTCATCGAGCGGAAGGAAGTGAAGAAGATGGCTCGGTTTATTCAGTTCGCCATCGCCGCCACCGACTTTGCCATGAAGGGCGCGCAACTCAGCTTGACCCCGGATGATGCGGAAATGGCCGGTGTCTACATCGGAAGCGGCATTGGCGGGTTCGAAGTGATTGAACGGGAGCACAAGATCCTGCTGGAGAAGGGTCCATCCCGGATGTCCCCCTTCTTCATTCCCGCAACCATCATCAATCTCGCCTCCGGATATGTCTCCATCCGAACCGGCGCGAAGGGACCGAACTCGGCGACCGCGACCGCCTGCACCACCAGCGCTCATGCGGTGGGCGACTCCTTCCGGCTGATCGAAAGGGGAGACGCCGACGTGATGATTTGCGGTGGAGCCGAGGCCTGCGTCACGCCCATGGGCATCGGCGGTTTTGCCGCCATGCGCGCGCTTTCGCAGCGCAACAGCGAGCCTGCCCGCGCTTCCAGACCCTGGGACCGGGAGCGGGACGGATTCGTAGTCGGCGAGGGTGCCGGAATCATCATTCTCGAAGAATACGAGCGGGCCGTGAGACGGGGCGCGCCGATCCTGGCTGAAGTAGTCGGCTACGGGATGAGCGCCGATGCTTTTCACATCACCGCGCCCTCCGAAGATGGCGACGGCGCCTTTCGCGTAATGCGCAACGCCATGAAGGACGCCGGCATCACGCCGGGGCAGGTCGATTACATCAATGCCCACGGGACCTCGACCATCGTCGGCGACCGCATCGAGACCACGGCCATTAAACGGGCATTCGGCGCTCAGGCGTATAAGATTGCCGTTAGTTCCACCAAGTCCATGACCGGCCATCTGCTGGGCGGCGCCGGCGGCCTGGAGGCGGGTATCACCGTCCTGGCCATTCGCGACCAGATCGCTCCGCCAACCATCAATTACGAGAACCCGGATCCGGACTGCGACCTGGACTATGTGCCTAACGCGGCGCGTCCGATGAAAATCGAATATGCTCTATCGAATTCATTCGGTTTCGGTGGCACCAACGGCTGTCTGATTTTCAAACGCTATCACGGTTGATGCCGGAAAGTCATAAGCTCTTATGAAAATAGTGGTGGCTGTCAAGCAGGTTCCCGCCCGCGATTCGCAACTTCGTCTGGCCGCGGACGGACGTTGGATCGATGATTCAGAGCTTTCCTTCGAAATCAACGAACCAGACGCCTATGCGCTCGAGGAGGCTCTGCAGCTCAAGGAGAAAAAAGGCGGTGAGGTGATTGTCCTGTGCGCCGGTCCGGCGCGCGCCGCTACCTCCATCCGCGAAGCGCTCGCCAAGGGGGCGGACCGGGCCATCCACATCGAGGAAGACAAGCTGGAGTCGGTCGATACGTTGGGGGTTGCGCGGCTCTTGGCCAAGGCGATCGAGGCGGAGAAGCCGGACCTGGTGCTTACCGGCCTGCAGTCTGACGATCTCGGCTATGGCCAGACCGGTGTCGTTTTGGGCGAGTTGCTGGGTCTGCCTCATGCCACCATCGTGATGCAGGTCGAGTTGGACGAAGCCGAAGTGCGGGTCAAACGCGAGCTCGAAGGCGGCTGGTTCCAGTACGTTACCATGCCACTGCCGGCTGTGTTGACCATCCAATCCGGCATCAACAAGCTTCGCTATGCCACCCTGATGGGCATCAAGAAAGCGAAGAGCAAGCCGGTTCAAAACCTCTCCATCGCCCAGTTGGGCGGATTGCCGGTTCCGGTGGCCGAGCGGACCCGGGTCTATCTGCCGGAACGCAGCAAACAGACCGAACTGATTCCGGGCGAACCGCGGGAGGCAGCGGCAAAGCTGGTTGAAAAACTTCGATTCGAGGCGCGGGTAATATGAGCATTCTGGTCGTTCTGGAAGGCAGCGGCTCCCGGTGGCACCCGCTCTCGTGGGAGGCGCTGTCGGCCGGGCAGCGATTGGCCGTCGAATCGGGCCTGCCGCTAGCCGCCGCGGTGATC
The DNA here is from genome assembly GCA_020854055.1 of Bryobacterales bacterium. Classification (GTDB taxonomy): domain Bacteria; phylum Acidobacteriota; class Terriglobia; order Bryobacterales; family Bryobacteraceae; genus JADZGD01. The sequence goes on from JADZGD010000144.1 coordinate 62,783, forward strand.
GGCGAAGCCGGCGACGCCGCTTCGAAACAGTTGGACCACGTCTGGACTGCGACCCACCCCTTGCTTGCCGGGTATACGGCTGATGGCTACGCGGCCGCGGTGGAGCAGGTCATTCAACACGTCAAGCCCACGTTGGTTTTGTTCCCGCACACCTACCAGGTGCGGGATTTCGCGCCCAAAGTGGCCACCCGTTTCGGTCAGGTGCTGGCCAGCGACGTAATCCGGCTGCGCCTGGAAGATGGCCGGCCAGTGGCCGTGCGGCAACTGTTCCAGGGCAAGCTGACCTCGGAGGTCCGTTTCTCCGGTTCCGGGCCGGTTTTCGTCTCGATTCAAGCAGGCGCCTATCGCGCGGACCAATCGCAGCCGGGAAGCGCGGCCGTCGAGGCGGTTCCGATCACTCTGGACCCCGCCGCGATTCGCAGCCGCGCTGAGGAGCCATTTCGCGAAGCCGCGGGAACGGTGGACCTCACGGCGGCCGACATTATCGTCTCTGTGGGGCGCGGTATCCGGGAGAAGGACAACATTGCGCTGGTTGAAGAACTGGCCCAAGCTCTCGGCGGCGAACTAGCGGCATCACGCCCCATTTGTGACAACGGCTGGCTTCCGATGGACCGGCAGGTAGGTAGTTCCGGCCAAACTGTCTCTCCCAAACTCTATGTCGCCGTCGGCATCTCTGGAGCCATTCAACACCTGGTCGGCATGAAAGGCTCCAAGACCATCGTCGCCATCAACAAGGATTCTGAGGCGCCTATCTTCGAGGTGGCCGACTACGGGATTGTGGGTGACCTGTTCGAGGTGGTGCCGGCGCTGGTTGCCGAGATCCGCAAAGCGAAGGGATCATAGAATCAAAACGATTCATTCCACCGTCAGACAGCCGTTTCCCCAAACTGTGTGACGGCCCACTCCGGTCCAATGGGCGGCGCGGAGATACGGTACGAACTCCGCCAGCTCGCCCTGATATTCGGCCTCTCCGATGAACCCGCCCAGTGGGTGATTCTGTCCGGTCCGGCTTGAACGGCGCCGTGTATCGAGCCACTGCAGATCGCAGCGGGTCAGGCGCACCCGGGCTGCGCGTTCGGCCATACCCCGAAAATCGATTGGTAGCGGACCCGCTCCGTAAAGCGACCGGAGCGTGCTTACGCGGTCGCGGGCCCGTGAAAAGAGAACACCAAAATCCGGCTGCCGGACTGCGGCGCCATCGGCTTTGAGTTCGGTCGGCGTGATAAAACGAACCTGAGTCCGGACGATCTTACAACCGGCCGGTTCCAGGCTGAGAGAATTCGGCGCTGCCATTCGGCCGGATTCGAACTTGCCCCCGGCGAAAACGCGGGCTGCCCGTTCTCCGCTTAGGTTGAGCTGGTCGACGCTAGTCAATCTGGCTTTCCCGCGGCCGGGTCCGAGGCCGCTTTCGGCCAGTTCGCGAAACGCCTCAATAAAGTGGATCAGCTCCGGCTGTTCGGAGTAGAAGATATGCAGGTCGAAGTGAAACGGATCTCCCGCATTCAGCAACCGCTCATCGAGGCTGGCGGCGCGAAACACGAACGGGCGCGGCGGGTCGCTCAAACCGCTGGGGAGTACACCGATTGCCGCCGGCTCGAAGATCCGTGCGTAAGCACATTGGGGGCGGTGCCGGTGAGTTCCGGCGTCCTCGCAACCCGGTTCGCAGGCGTGGCGGCGGAAGATCGTTCCGAAGGCGCCGCGGATAATGTTTCCGGGCTTTCCGGCGGGGAAGTAGACCGCGGTCAGGGTCTCGAAGTGAAACCGGTATGCGAAGAACTCAAATCGCATCGCTCACCATGGTTCAGCCAACCGGCTTTGCTCAACCTACCACGTTTACTCGCTGGCGATGAGGAAATGATCGCATCACCATTTGCATTCGTCCGCGCGGCGCGTTACAGTTATTGCGACGTACCAAGCATCCTGGAGGAAATATGGCATTTTGTCCGAATTGCGGTGCGGGAGTCGAGGGGCGCTTCTGTGCCAAGTGCGGAGCCACCGTGAATGCGGCGGCGCCGTCCGCACCAGCCGCGGGACCGGCCCCAGCCCCTGCTTACGCGCCCCAGGCAGGCGCAGCCACGGGGATGTCCGACAGCGTGGCATCGGGTCTGTGCTACATCCTGGGCCTGCTCACCGGCATCCTGTTCCTGGTTCTTTCTCCGTATAATCGAAATCCGAGCATCCGGTTCCACGCCTTCCAGTCGATTTTCCTGCATGTCGCCGGAATCGCGTTCTGGGTGGTTCTCACGATCTTCACTCTGGTTCTGCCGTGGTATATCCGGGCGATGATTGGCATATTGGCACTGCTGGTCTGGCTCGGCTTCTTTGTCCTCTGGCTGATCGTTATGATCAAGGCGTTTCAGGGTGGAAGGTTCGTGTTGCCCGTCATCGGACCGATCGCCGAGAAGCAGGCCAACGGCTGAGCCGCAAGGATTGAAGATATCCGTATCCCACCGGGCAGCCGCAAACGTCCAAGGGTCTTGCGGCTGTTTACTATTCTTGTATTCTCTTTAGCGCTGTTGTTCGGCGGACAAGCGCCGCGAGTCGCTTCGATCAATTTCTACGGACTGGATCATGTCAAGGAGGACCGGGTTCGCAAGGCGCTTGGTGTAGAGGAAGGCCAGACGCTACCCGGCTCCAAGTCCGATCTCGAAGAACGACTGGAAGCCGTCTCCGGCGTGGTCCGCGCCAACATTGAAGCGGTTTGCTGCGAAGCAGGCGGCGGCGTCACCCTCAATATTGGAATCGAGGAAAAGGGCGCGCGCCACTTCGAGTTGCGTGATCCTCCCGAAGGCAACGACACCCTGCCCGAAACGGTGATGGAGAACTACAACCGCTTTCTGGGCGCGCTGGCCGAAGCGTCGCGCGATGGTGAAGCGGCCGAGGATCTCTCTGAGGGGCACTCCCTCATGCAGAACCGGGACGTGCGCACCTTGCAGGAAGTATTTCTTGGGTATGCCGATCTGTATGCCGCCGACCTCAAGCGTGTGCTTCATAACAGCGCCGATGAGTACCAGCGCGCCGCCGCTGCCTGCATCCTCGGTTATGCCTCCAAGAAGGCCACCGTCATCCCGGACCTCCAGTATGCGCTCACCGATCCCGACGATGCGGTACGCACGAACGCTATCCGCGCGCTAACGGCTATCGCCGTGCTTGCCTCCCGCCGCCCTTCACTGGGACTCCGTGTGCAGCCCACCTGGTTCATCGAGATGCTCAACTCCCTGCTGTGGAGCGACCGCCGGCAGGCGGCCCGCGCGCTGGTGACGCTTACGGAATCGCGTGACGCCGGCACGCTGGCTACTCTTGGCGAGCGTGCGATGCCTTCCCTGGTGGGTATCGCTCGCTCAAAGCACCTGGACGACGCTTTTCCCGGGTTTCTGCTTGTTGGCCGCATCTGCGGCATCAGCGATAAGGAGATTGAAGACGCTTGGGTCAAAGGCGATCGGGAAACCGTGATCGAGCGGGCGCTCAAGCCGCCAAAGAAGCAGGCCGAATAGCGGGCTCGCTACCGTAACCCCCACTCTTTCATCGCCCGGATCAAGAGCGCCGGGTAGTCGGTGATGATACCGTCCACGCCGGCCCGGATCAGCCGTTCCCATTGGCGCGGCTGGTTCGCTGTCCAGGCAATCACCTTCACGCCGGCGTCGTGCGCCTCCTCCACCCGGCGCCGCGTGACCAACCGGAAGTAGGCCCCCACCGTGGTGGTTTCTGCCCGGCGCGCGATGGTAGTGAAACGAAGTGGCATACCGGTGTGAAGAATCACCACCGCGAGTTGTGGCGCGACAGTCCGGACGGCCCGCAGGACTTTGCGATCGAAAGATTGTACGCGAACACGGGCTTCCAGGTTATGCTTGCGAACGGCCTGGGCGACCAGTTGAGCTTGGATTCTCGACCCTGGCGTGAGCATTCCGCGGCCGGCGAACGACTTAATCTCGATGTCGAACCGGAACCGGCCGAGCGGCGCCAGCGAGAGCACCTCGTCGAGTGTCGGGATCCGCAGTCCCGGTAGCCGCGTTTGCTTGGGGAAGCGCCGGTCGAGCCTGCCGCCCGTCGTGTACTGTTTTAACTCAGCCAACGTCAGATCCCGTACCAGTGCGTGCCGGCGCGGGCCTTCGCACTTGCGGCGAGTCAGAATCGCGTCGTGCCAGACCACGGGCACATCGTCGGCGGTCACCACCACATCGAGTTCAATGAAGTCCACGCCGGCGCGGATGGCGTGCTCGAAGCCGGGAATACTGTTTTCGGGAAAAAGCCCGCGCGCGCCCCGGTGCCCGTGGACCTCGATGGCCGGGGTGGATAGCAGGGAGCGGCGCAGCATACCACTTTCGAGAATCGCAGGTTTTCAACCGGGGGGAATATTGATCGTTTTCCCGGCAACGATCGTGAGGTGAATTCGGATGTCCAGGCTCTCCCGTAGAGATGCCGTTCGCGGCGCAACCGCGGTTACGGCTCTTTCTTATTCCCACATCCTCGACGCCAATGATCGCGTTCGAACCCGAGGCGCTACAAGGACCACCGTGACCTGCACCGTCGCGGAGGGGCGCAGCATGGCTCAGGCGGCCGAACAGACCAATCGGGTCGTGCGGGTGGGCATCCAGCGTCGTTCCTCCAGGGCTTTGCGAGAGGCGGCGGAGTTTGTTAGTACGATGCCACTGTCGCCCCGGGAAACTTGTGCGGCGCCGACATGGAGTTGCGCGGCACCAAAGGCACGGTCCATATCGAGATGGGCAGATGGGAAGCGGTTCCCGAACAGACCACCGATACGCTGGCGCCCGCGCCAGGTGTAATTGCCATGTCGTCACCGGGCACCTCTCTAGCTCGGCCGCGCCGATAGCCAATATTGCGCTCAAGACCAATTGCGATCTCGAATGGGATTGGCGGCGCGAACCGTTTTCCAATGATCCCGGCGCCAACCAATATCTCCAGTACAATTACAGGGTGCCGTACAAACTGGCCTAACGGATTTTTCAGGCCGAGGGCCTGTTCCGTGCGGGAGACGATGAAATGATGACGCGAAGAACCTTCCTGGCTGCATCGGCCGCAGCTCCGGCCGGTCCGGCCTCCCGCGCCCGCCCCCAACTGATTTTGTTCTCCAAACCGCTGCCCTCTTTCGACTATGGCCAGTTGGCAGACGCCGTCAAGTCCATCGGCTTCGACGGCGTGGACCTTACATGCCGCTCCAAAGGGCACGTGCTGCCCGAACGCGTTGAGCGTGATCTGCCGAGGGCACAAGCGGCGTTCGCCGCTCAAGGTCTTCGGATTGGCATGATCACCACCGAGCTGACAACGGCGAAAGATCCCACCGCGCGTCCGGTTCTTTCCACCGCCGCGAAACTGGGGATCCCATATTTCAAACTCGGCTACTACCGTTACTCGCCTGCCATCGACCCGGAAGTTTCTATCGCCCAGGTGAAGCAGGAGGTTCGCGGACTCGCCAAATTAGCAAAGGAATATGGCATTGAGGCTGGTTATCATAATCATTCCGGAGCCGACGTCGGCGCCGCTGTGTGGGACCTCCGCGAGATTCTGAAGGGGCTTGATCCGAAATGGGTAGGTTATTACTACGACGGGGGCCACGCGACGGTGGAGGGCGGCAACTACGGGTGGGAACTCAGCGCCCGCATCGCCTTGAAGCGGCTAAAGATGGTGGCGGTGAAGGATTTCCATTGGGAGCAGTCGGGCGGCCGCTGGCGCGACACCTGGGGGCCTCTTGGGAGCGGTATGGTTCAGTGGTCAAAGTTATTGAAGTTGTTTGCCGGCGCAGGCTACCAGGGACCCATCACACTGCACGTGGAGTACAAGACGGCGGATCCGCAGGCTGCCATCGCCCGTGACGCGGCAACACTGAAGAGGTGGATCGCAGAAGCCTACGGCTGACCAATCAAGCGCAGGCCGGGTCCATCGCAGTGTCGGTGCTGATACCGCCGCCATCAGAATCTCGACGGCCATGGCCAGCGCCGTGCCGTTACTTGTCAAAAGCTGAATCCGAATTCGGCGATCACGTTCACCCAATGGTCCCGGGTTTCGATTGGCGGCGCGGTGCCCAACGAATCGCCTTGTGTGTTTCCCCGGTAAACCCTTCCGGTGACTCCGAATCGGAAATGCTGACCGCGATCGAGGAATACGCTGGTGTTGGCTAGTGCGTAGTAACCCCATCCGCTGCGTGACGTGCAGTAGGGACACGCCACCTGGAAGTAATCCGATGGCTGCTGGAGGCTCTCGCGGTAGTTCATGTAGGCGGCGCCGCCACCGCCGGAAAACAACCACCGGCCGCCGAGTAACGGCGCGATCGCCCGTCCGCCAATCGGCAACAGGTACTCGCGGTCGTGGATGCGTAAGGGGCCCACTCCGGTGTCGATCCAGTCTCGTACCCGGGCGGCGCCAAACACGATGTCCAGGCCGATGTCGGCCTGAAAGTACGGATGGAAGCGGTAGCCGTAGCTGAAACTACCCGCGAACTTATCGGAGAAGTAATCGCGCAGATCGCCGCGCGGCATCCCGGCTCCGCCCCCGACTGTGAAATTGTGGTGGGGAAAGTACCCCTGCCCCGCCAATTGCGCCGTGAACGCGAACACCGCAAACGCCAGGCGCTGCACACCCGGGCGCAACCCGGACCGATCGTGGCAAGTTTCACCCATTGGCGCGGCAAACCATCCTGCGCTGCTGACCAGGCCGGTGCGCTACCGCGTCTTTGGCTGCCGGCGGAACACGAGCCACGCTCCGGCCAGGGCCACCAAGGCAGCCAGCGTCAGAAGCAGCGCATCTCCGAAGCCGGACCATCCGTCGAAAACGTACGGTGAGAAGAAGTAGCCTCTCACCAGCACCACTACCACCGCGGCGCTCCATAGCAGAAACAGTACTCGCAGGGTGCCCTTCCACGCCAGCAGCACCGTAATGAGTCCGATCAGACTCAAAGGCAGCAGCCATTTGGCCGCGTTTTCACTGCTGAATGGAAGCATTCCGAGATTCAGTTCGTTGCCGGCGGCGCAGGCGACAGTCGAAACCCCTAACGCGAACAACGCCAGCAGTGTGTGGAAGATGTAGCTGTAACCGCGCATAATTGCTCCGAGTGAAAACACAAATCTGAGATCCTCCTGTCTCAATACCTGCGACGTTGACATTGTATCAGGCTTGATGATTTTGTTCCGCAGCGCAAGTTTTCCGTGCCGCCGGCCGCGCCCGATGGGAACAAAGAGTCACCGTGCAATGTATGATGTTGCCTATGTCCGGATATGCTACTTTTGCCGCCCTGTGGCTGGCTGGCACGATCCTCTCCGCGCAACAGACAATCGATCGGGCGGTGGCAATTGAATGGAGTTCGGGAACACCGGCAGGCCGCCTCGTGGTTGACCGGGGAGCGCTGAAGAGTCTGCGGGTGGCGGCCGGTCAGGGAGAGGCGGACCACTCGGGACGCTTCCGTGCCCTCAAAGCGGCTCCATTTCGCCTGGAAGCAGTGATCAACGGCAACCTGGACCCGTTGAATACCGATGCGACTTTGGTCTCCGTTGAAACGGAATCAATCCCTTTCACCTTCCTGTTGCGTGATGCGCGGCGGCAGTATCCTATCTGGCTTGCCGATGCCGGCGTGGCAGTCACCGAAGCGGCTGATTCGCGTAGCGCCGTTGAGATCGGCCTGGCCATTCGCGCGCGTGGCTTACAAAGCAAGATTGAGTCATTCACGAGCGGCGCCGAAGAATCCTTTGAGCACGCCTCCAAGATCTCCCGCATCCAGAATGTCCCCACCTGGCTCGGACTTGGGCGCGACGTGCGGATATTTCAAATCAGCGAGCGGCTTGATTCGATCCAGCCTCGTTACACCGGAGAGACCGTCGGTCCCGCTCTTCAGCTTCAAGCGGGCCGCGGCTGGGGCGCATCGGATCACATCACGCGGCGGTTGGAAGATGGCGTTCTGCCTATCCTGCACGGGCAGATTGTCGATGAGGACATAACCTACCGGATTACCGCTTTTGTGTCGCTTGAGTCTTCCCCGCTTACGGCCCAGAACGTTCGCGGCACTCAATACCTGGTGGCCGATGGTTGCGGCGCCGGACACATGTTCACACCGGAGCAGGAGGCCGAATACAAACGCCTGAAACCGTCGGAGCTGAACCCTCTTTCCGAGCAGACTGTGCTCTACTTGCGCATCACCGCAATTAATACCGGTAAGGTGCCGCGGTATGCGTTTCTGCGCAGCCCGGTTCGAGGTGGGCGCGAGAAGCCGAACGGCGTTCCGGTAGTAACCAAGTTTGAGGGCAAGCCGCTGGCGCAAACCGAGGTGGCCGTGGAACTGGAACCCGGAGAACAGAGGAGTCTGGATGCCTTTATCCCTCACCTGCCGATTCCCGCCGAACGCGCTGAGCGGTTGCGGATGGCCGGCTTCGAGCAGCGCCACGCCGAGTGCCGCAGCTATTGGCAGACCATGCTGGCGGGCGCTGCCTCTATCCGGCTGCCAGAGCAGCGTATCGACGAGATGGTGCGCGCTGGCCTGCTGCATCTGGAGTTGATCGCCTTTGGGCGCGAGCCGGATGGCCCCATTGTTCCCGCCATCGGCGCGTATACCGCCATCGGTTCCGAGAGTTCGCCCATCATCCAGTTCATCGACTCGATGGGTCTGCACTCTACCGCTGAGCGCGCATTGCAGTTTTTCCTGGAAAAGCAGCATCCGGATGGCTTCATGCAGAATTTTGGCGGCTACATGTTGGAGACCGGGGCGGTGTTGTGGAGCATGGGCGAGCATTACCGCTACACCCGCGACGAGGAATGGGTCCGCCGCGTGGCGCCGAAAGTGAACCTGGCCTGCGCCTATCTGGAGCGCTGGCATCAACGTAACCTGCGTGAGGATCTACGCGGAAAAGGCTACGGAATGCTGGAAGGCAAGACGGCCGATCCCGAAGATCTGTTCCGGTCCTTTATGCTGAATGGCTATGCCTACCTCGGGTTGGAACGCGCCGGTAAGATGCTGGCTCAGGTCTCACCATCGGACGCGAAGCGCTGGCGCGCGCTGGCCGCGGAGTTGAAGGGCAACATCAGGACCGCGCTGTTTGAGAGCATGGCCCGTTCCCCCGTGGTGCCCGTGGCCTCCGGCGCCTGGGTGCGGACGGTGGGCCCTTGGGCAGGGTATCGCGGACCGCTCTCGCTCTATACCGATGGCGGCAACTGGTTCACGCACGGTTCGATGGTGAGCCGCGATTCGCTGCTCGGCCCGCTTTACCTGGTGTTTCAAGAGGTGCTTGACCCGAACGAGCCGGCAGCCAAGGCAATCCTGGAGTTTCACAACGATCTGATGACGGAGAACAACGCCGCGTTCTCGCAGCCTTACTACAGCCGTCACGCCGTGGTTCACCTGCGGCGGGGAGAAGTGAATGCGTTTCTGAAGGCCTATTACAACACCGTGTCGGCGCTGGCGGACCGGGAAACGTATTCGTTCTGGGAGCATTATTTCCATGTGAGCTGGCATAAGACTCACGAGGAGGCATGGTTCCTGTTGCAGACTCGTTGGATGCTCTATCAGGAACGCGGAGACACTCTGTTACTACTGGGTGGTATTCCCCGGCGCTACCTGGATCCCGGCAAGAAAATCGAGTTGAGGCGTGTCGCCAGCTACTTCGGACCCATCAACCTGCGCGTTCAAGCTGACGAGGGAGGAGATGCGGTGAACGCGGAGATCGAGTGTAATTCGGACCGCAAGCCGAAAACGGTGGCTGTTCGAGTTCCGGATCCCCTCCACCGCAGTCCGGTACACGTTGCCGGTGGCGAGTACGACGCGGCCAGCGAGACCGTGATCATCCGCAATTTCACCGGATCGGCGCGCGTCGCCGTTCAATTCTGACGGATCGCGATTCAAACCAGCTTCACCGGGGGTGTTGTTTTCCAGCGTCCCCGGGTGAAGTCGGGAAAATCCACCGGGCTGCTCCGCGCGGCCACCGATCGGCCGCTCAAGGGCACGATGGCGCTCCAGGTAGCCGCATCCGTTACCGGCATGTCGGGTTGGACACCGTTTTCGATGGCCATAAAATAACGCAGCCACATCAGTGGGGTGTCCGGACGGTGGCCGCCGTGGCCGCGCC
>JADZGD010000145.1 GCA_020854055.1 Bryobacterales bacterium
CCGCCTTGCAGATTCCGCCCGAGATGGTTCACTACGGCATGACCAAGACCGCGCAACTGGCGGTTTCGCGCGGTATCGCCGAGTCGGCCGCCGGCAGCGGAGTCACAGTCAATTGCGTGCTACCCGGCCCCACCGCGTCGGAGGGTGTCGAGACGTTCCTCACCCGTCTGGCCGAACAAGAGAAGACCGATCGCGCCCATGTCGAGGACGAGTTCTTCCGTACCATGCGCCCATCCTCGCTGCTTAAGCGCCTTTGCCGCCCGGATGAGGTTGCGGCGCTGGTGGTGTTCCTTGCCAGTCCGCTCGCATCGGCCGTCACGGGAGCCGCGCTGCGCGTCGATGGCGGCGTGGTCCGCTCAATCGTCTAGCGACCCCCAGTTGAGCGGGCGGGACCGCATTGGCTGCTGGTGAGCCGCGGCGTACCCGTTGCGGACCGCCTGCACTTTCTCGTACCACTGCCCCAGCCGCAGGTCGAGTTCGCGCTGGATCAGATACGACATATCCACCGTGCGGTCCGGCACGTGATCCTTCACGTCATCGAGTTCGTGAAGGAACCTGCGTCCGTTCGCCTCCGCCGTGCGCGGGAACCAGGATTCGTACCACACCGCCACCACATCGTGGTAAACGCGGTTGCGTTGCGCTCGCATCCGGCGTACCTCATCGAGCGCGCGGTCAAGCGCCCCGATGGCACTCGCCGGCTGGTTGCCGGCAGCCGATTCGGCGGCGCGCGCGAGCGCTTCATCCACCTGGCCGAGAGAGAGCAGAAATTGGAGATTCTGCCGGCACAGCAGCGCATTGGAACGCATCACGCGCAGGTTGTAGCGGTTGTGTTCCGCACGGGTGAGGTTCTCATCGAGCAAGCCGATCAACTCGTCGTTCCGGCTCAGGAACTCTCCGGCCTCGGCCACCCGCTGGCCGGTCCTCTCCTTCCAGCCGGATGGATAGGCGAGGTTGGCGCCGGGAACGGCCGGCAACGGAAAGCTCTGATCATGCCGCGGACGGCGTTTGTCGAAGATGCGCTCCGACGCGCCCCAGATCCCCTTGCTAGTGGTTGAGGGCCCTTGGTCCCAGCTGGTTGACCAGAACTGCGCCTGAAAACTCAACAGTTGATAAGCACGCGTCATGTTCGTCACCCGGGGACCGTAGAAGGTGTAGAAAAAGGCCTGGGTAGCCTCGGCCGGCGGAACCGGCGCCGGCTTCCAGGCGTATGACAATCCCGCCGCATAACCCAGCCAGAAATTCTCCGGATGCTGCCCGGCGTCGGCCCACCCGGCTACGAATACACCCTTGAGCAGGGCCTCCTTGCGCGTCGAATCGGATGAGATCGTCTCGAACATGCTCTCCACCCGTCCGGTATTGCGCCGCGACCCGGGCGGATAATAATAATCCGGAAAGATGCGTTCTTCACCCTGCGTCGATGTGTAGATGTTCTGGCGCATGCCGCGAGCCGTAAAGGCGCGGTTGAAGGCGGGACTGTAGACCTCGCCGTTTTGCAGGTAGGCGGGCAGAGCGGCGATGTCTCCTGCTTGCAACGGATACTCACCCCAGAACAACACCGTGCGCCCGTGCTGGTGTAGATAGCCGGCGGCTTTGTCGAGAAACTGCGCCAGCAGTTTGCCGCGGCTCCCCAGCTTCCCGGCCTCGGCCTTTTCCTGGCAACCCTGGTTCGCAGCCATGCCGACGTAGTAGGCTTCGTCGGTCGAAAGATAGAAGTACTTCACGCCCTTGTTGGCATCGAGCAGATCCTGGTACATCCCTTCGAGCAGCTTGTAGGAATCCGGATTGGTGACGCAGAGCTCGTAGTTACTGTCCGGAAACGCGCGCAAACCGGCATACTCGGGATGTTTCAGGATGAAGGCGATGTGCGCCGGGCCATCGAGGAATGGAATCAGTTGCACGTGATACCGCAGGCCGTAATCGGTCAGATCCTGGTATTCAGCCGGGCTCAGCGCATAGGGCTCCACCAGCGCCGGGGCGCTTTTGAACTGGAAGTGCCCTTCCAGCTTCAGGGCAAAACCGTTGATCTTGTAGAACGCCGCCTGCCGGATGGCACGCTTCAACTCGGCGGGGCGCTCCAGGTGATGCGCATCGTCCCAATAGAGAGTGCGCATCTCCAGATCCGGCCAATCGGTAATCTCACCCTCGGGAAACCACACCGAGCCGTCACGCCGTTTCAAGAGCTGGGCCAGCGTCTCGACGCCATAAAACAGCCCCGGGCCGGCGTTGGCCCGGATCTCGATGCGGTCGCGGGCAAGCGTTATCCGGTAGGCTTGCGGCGCGATCGAGCCGGGCTCCACGTCAGTCACCTTGCCCGGCTGCACGCTTCCCGGGGCGATCCGCAGCAACACCACGGCGCCAGACCCCGCAGGCGCGGGCAGGTTGTGCCGCTGTGAGAGTTCCTCCTTGAGCGTCCGCATGGCGACGTCACCGGCCGGCACGCCCGGCGCTTCCAGCCGCCAGGCTGGGCCAAATGCCAGATCGTGCTGGCCGAGAATCACTTCCTGCGGGGCCGGCAACACGGTGTACCCTCGCGCCGCCAGCGGCGAAGTTGCCGCTGCCAGCGTTCCGGCAAAGAGACCGGCTGTAAAGATAGCCGAAAACCGCCACCGCCAGCGTTCCATCGATCGGAAGCGAGTGGTCATGAAAGCTCCTATTCCTTGCAGGTTGCACGAAACTGAACCGGATTGCAATGGAATTGTTACTGACCCGGCCTTTCTTGTGAGATTGCTTATTATTCGCCCGAGTGGAAATTTCCGGGGGTTTGCGGGCGTTAGGCTCCGTCAGAAATGGGTTGACGGACGCGTCAATATCCCGTAGACTTACTTGCACGCAGTTGCGAAGTCCGATGAGTCAGAGTTCCGCTCGAACACGAGTTGTCCGCCCCGCGCAGGTTCGGGAATTGAACAGCGCCGTCGTGCTCCAGTTGCTGCGGCGCCACCAGCGTCTCTCGCGCGCCGAAATCTCCCGATTCAGCGGTCTTTCCGAAGGAACGGTCTCGCGCATTATAGCTGAACTGCTGGAACGCCGCCTGGTGGTGGAAGATGGCGCCGAGAACTCCACCGGCGGCCGGCCGGCCACGCGTCTTCAGCTTTCTCCCGACGTGCTGGCGGTGGGCGTGGACATCCAGAACTGGGAGATGCGCTTCTGCCTTGGCTCCTTGCGCGGGCGCATGATCGAGACCGCCATCGTGCGGACTCCCGCAGACCCTGAAGCGATGATGGAAGTGATCGCCGAACGCTTCGCTGATTTTGCCGGGCGCTACGGCGTCTCCGGCATCGAGGGGCTGGGGATCAGCACCCGTGGCATTGTCGACAGCCGCAACGGCGTGATCACCTCCGGCAACCTGCCCCGCTGGGTGGAGGTGCCGGTCAGGAAGCAGTTACAGGAGCGCTGCGGCATACCGGTATACGTGGAAAACAATGTTCGCGCCGCGGCGCTGGCCGAATACGAGCACAGCGCTTCACAGACGGAAGGCAAGCAATGCGTCCTTTTTGTGCTGTGCGATGAAGGCCTGGGCGTGGGTATCATCATGGACGGCAGACTCTACCATGGCCCCCGGATGTCGGCCGGCGAGTTCGGTCAGATGGTGATCGCCGACCAGGGCGGACCGGAGACGCACGACCGCCCCGGCTGTTTCGAAGAACTGGTCTGCAACCCGGCCATCTGGGAACGCTACGCGAAGTTGACCACCGGGCGGAGCGGAGTGCAATCGGGCGATAGCGCCGCCCGCGTCAGGCGCATCTGCCATCGTGCCATCGACGGCGAACCGGAAGCAATTGAGACATTGAAGGTCACAGCCCGGTACCTGGGAATTGGGCTTTCCAACCTGATATGGGGGCTGGATCCGGATGTAATCGTCCTTAGCGCGACGCTGAACGCCGCCTGGCAACTGATGCTCCCGGTCATCACCGCGCAGTTCGCTCACTGGCCGGCCTTCCAACGGGTAATTCTCCGCCCCTCGGAACTTGGCGACCAGGCCGCATTGATCGGAGCCACCGGACTCCCGTTCGCCAGGATCTTCCAGACCGCCGACGGCCACCGGATTACGGGGGAGGCTCCCGCCCCGGCATAAATCGGTAAACTGGACAATACTGGACCCGTTTACCGACCCGATGAACCTTGAGAACTACCGGGCATCCGCGCGAGAGAAGGAACGAACCAGTGATCTGGTTCGCATACTTCCGAAAGGACGCCGTTCGGTACTCGACATCGGCGCACGTGACGGGCATTTCTCGCGATTGCTGGCTGAGCACTTTCCCGTAGTCACCGCGCTTGACCTGACCAGGCCGCAGTTTGAGTGGCCCGGTATCTTAGCCATCGCAGGCAACGCCGTCAGCTTGCCATTTGCGGATAATTCCTTCGACTGCGTGTTCTGCGCGGAAGTGCTGGAGCACATTCCAGACGTGGATGCGGCGGCGCGGGAAGCGATTCGAGTGGCGAAACATGAAGTTATCATCGGCGTCCCGTTCCGGCAGGACATTCGAGTGGGGCGCACCACCTGTCCTGGCTGCGGAAAGAGGAACCCCCCGTGGGGGCACATCAACACTTTCACCGAACAGCGGCTTCTAGGATTGTTTTCCGGACTGCCGGTAGTCTCCCGCTCATTCGCCGGCAGCAGCAAGGCAGTTACGGATCCTTTATCCACCTTCCTGATGGATCTTGCGGGCAACCCCTGGGGAACGTACAACCAGGAGGAGCCGTGCATCCACTGCGGCGCGGTCCTGACTCCTCCCGGAAGCCGCGGGTTCGGCCGCAAGGTCTGTTCGGCGATTGCCGCGCGGATCAATCAGGCTCATCAGTTATTTGCCGGCGCCCGCCCGAATTGGATTCACCTGGTCTTTTCAAAATCCGAGATCCCCGCCCGCCGGGCAGCGGCCAGATAACGGATACCGAACGGATTTTTCAACACCATCGGTTCGACCCACCGGCTCACCCCAGCAGTTCTCCCTCACGCACGGGCTTCGGATTCGATTCACCGTTTCGCATGATGGTCCATCGCACACCGAACGGACCGATGATTTCGAACACGATCACCGCCGCCAAAATGACCGTGGTCACGGCCGGCGCCCAGCCGGGCAGTAGCCGCTGCAGCGTCATGGTCAGACCAATAGCCAGTCCGGCCTGGGCAAACATCCCGGCCGGCAGCCCGCGGCGGATCGGTTCCGCCGCGCCGGCGATGTGACTGCCAAGGATGCCGCCTGCAAACTTTCCCGTCAGCCGCCCGGCGACATAAATCATGCCGGGAACGCCGAGCGTTGCCAGCATGGAGAGGTTCAGATCAGCTCCCGCAAGTACAAAAAAGATTGCATACAAGGGCGGATCGGTCTTTCCCAGGCTATCCAGAAACCGGCGGCCATGCTCCGACAGGTTGATCACGGTGGCGCCCACGGCCAGGTTTGCCACCATGGAGGAGACATGCAGCAGCCGCGATGCGCCGACACACAGCAGAACGCATCCCGCCAGCAGGATCAATTGCTCTCCATGCTCCACCACCCGCACCGACCAGATCGACAGCAAAAAACCGGCCACGTAGCCGAGTGCGGCCGCGCCAACAAGTTGCCAGATGATCGGTCCCAGCGTCTGGTAGAGGTTCTGAAGGGTAGAGCCCGGCGGACTTGCGGAAAACTGAATTCCGCCTGCAACCAGGTTGAATGCGATCAGGCACAACAGGTTGTCCAGGGCGAAGACGCCGGTTAGGGCGTCGGTCAGCTTACCTCTGGCGGCACATTCCCGCAGTACCATCAAGGTCGAGGCAGCGGCGGTCTCAATGGCCATCGCGCCCAATAGTAACGCCACCGGCCACGGTTGTCCGGCAAGCCGGATGCCGGCGGCGACAATGAGCGCGACCAGTGCGGCCTCAATGGCGGTGATAATCACGATCTCGCGGCCGATCCGCCGGAAATGCGCGGCTTCAAACACGGTGCCGATCGAAAACAGAATCAATCCCAACGCCACTTCGCTGAAGGCCTGCAGGGCGGAGAGATTGTCCGAGGTAACCCACCCCAGCACCGACGGTCCGAGTGCAATTCCGGCCAGCAGGTAGCCAGTCACCTCCGGCACTCGCAGCCATTTGACAAGATGGCCGGCCAGAAGCGCCAGCAGCAGAATGACCCCGAGAGACCCGATATCGTTCATGGCGCGACAATCACCTCGAGCCGTTTTCCGTTCCGCTCCAACTCAACCAATACAGACTGTTTATTGGCCCTCCGAAGAGCGCTAGCGGCGGCGGCCGGGCCAGCCGTGGCGCGCCCCTGAACCCGCACAATCGTATCTCCGGCTTCAATTCCGGCCCGCGCCGCGCCGCTATCTTCGACGATGGACTTCACCATCGCCCGGCCGCCCGAACCGGCCTTCAGAACGATACCCTGGGAGGACGGCATCGCGAAGTCCGGCGCCTTGGCCCCGGCTGCCAAATGAATGGTGAAAACCCGTCCGCCACGCCGGATCTTCAGCACGTGATCGGTTTGAGGGTCCGCCGCCAACGTTGCCAGGTCCTGTTCGGAGGCCACTCCCTGATCCCCCACCCCGAGAAGAACGTCGCCCGGCCGCAGCCCCGCCCGGCGGGCCGCCGAATCCTGCCAGACGGCGGTGACCAGGCCGGCTGGGCTTGCCGGATTCCGCGCCGCGCCGCCTTCTTCACTCACCCGGAAACCGTAGCGTTGCTCCAATTCGTCGTTGAGAGAAACAGGCAGACGCAGCAGGTCCGCCACGCTCGACGTACTGATGACCACCGGACGCCCATCGCATTCGGCGATGAATCCCTCCAGTTCCCCATCGAGCGTAAAGACGCCGCCTCCGGCCAGAGCATCGGAGACGGGCACGCTCGACTGGATTACCCGATACGAATTCGGCCCGCAGCGCGCTTCGGCCGTGCCCTGGTAAAGACCATGGGCGAATACGATATCACCGCCGGGGTTTCGCGCTACGGCCAGCAGCCAATCCCCCAACTCGATTCTTCGGCCCCGCGGCACCGGCGGGACGGAAAGCGGCTTATCCGGCCTCAATATGGCCACCGGCAAACCGGGAGCGGCGGGCACGCGGGCCGCGCTTACGCGGATGTTGCCCGGAATTACAATCTGTTGCGGCTCATCCGGATCGGGTCCGGTTGTGATCACGCTTCCGCCACGGTCCCAGAGCACGCCCGAATAGCGGCCCGGATGGATCGACACCAGCCAGTCTCCGGCCGAATGAGCGGCGCCGGAAAGGTAGGCGCTCAGGTCTTTGAGCCTTCTCTGTTCGCTGAGGCGGAACAAACGCGCGATCTCTCTCTCCGAGGGCGGTTGCGGCTGTTCGGGCCGGGCCGGCCTCAGAATAATTCCGATGCCGAGCACCACCGCCGCCAGGGCCAACAGCACCAGTGCGTACTTCCGGTCAATCCCATCACGAAACATTTAGATCCCAGAGTAACCTGACGCTGCCGAATTCGTGTCAGCGCGCCCGGGCCGCCCCGGGGCGGATTGCCAAATCGTTGCGGTACACTTGAGGGAGGATATCGGTCATTTGATTCGGTTCTTGCCAGCAGCACTTCTGGCGGCATTGCTCGTCCCACCGGCGTCTGCCGCCGAACAGGGGCAACTCGACGCCAGCCCCGCTCTGTTCAGCGTTCTCGCGGCCATCAATGTGGCGGGCTACGACACCGCCATCGACTCTCCGAGCAACAGCCCGTTGCGCGACCAGGTTCGCAAGGCCCTTTTGTCCCGCAACATCCCCTGCCTGGAGGAACTTCGCGAGTTCTACCGGTTGCACAAGTTAGACGACCCCACCGCCAACCTGGTTCAGTACATTTACTTCGCTCTCTCGGTCGCCGATCCTCCAGACTTCAAGATCCGCATGTCGGAAAACCTGCTGCATCCCGCCGTACTCAACCTGGAGGGCTTTGACCGTCTGATGGTGAAGTTCCACCAGCAGGCCGGAATTGACGATCTGTGGCGGCGCGCCCAGCCTGCCTATCAGCAGGCTATCGCGCGGTATCACGAGCCGGTTACCCATGCCGTACTCGAAGTCAGCGGCTACCTTCGGAACGCTACTAGCGGATTTCTCGGGCGCCGCTTCCAGGTCTACATCGACCTGCTGGGAGCTCCCAACCTGGTTCAGTCGCTCAGTTACGTGAATGAGTATTTCGTGGTAGTTACGCCCTCGGCTGAGGTCCATGCCGACGACATCCGGCATGCTTACCTGCACTATCTGCTGGATCCCCTGGCCACCAAATACGCGGAAAACATCAATAAGAAGAAGTCGCTGGTGGACTTTGCGCAGGGCGCCGGAGCGCTGGACGACACCTACAAGCAGGATTTCCTGCTACTCACCACGGAATCCCTGATCAAAGCCGTCGAAGCCCGTCTGGCGCCTCCCTCGCGACGCGTCGCCATGTCGGATGAGGCCTGCGCCGAGGGGTTTATCCTGACGCCCTATTTTTACGAATCGCTGACGCTCTATGAGAAAGATGAACGCTCGATGCGGATGTACTTTCCCGACATGATCGACGCCATCAATCTCAAGAAGGAGACCGCGCGCCTGGATACGGTGAAATTTTCCAGCGCCAAACCGAAGCGAATGGCGAAAATCCCCGCCACGCGGCCGAAAGTCGAATTGACCGGCGCCGCCAAGACTCTTGATGACGCTGAACACGCCTACAGCACCAAGGATTACGCACAGGCTAAGCCGCTATTCGAAAAGGCGCTGGCAGAGACCGGCGACCGGGGCCTGCAATCGCGCGCCTGCTACGGGTTGGCGCGCATCGCCGCACTTGAGCGAGACCCCGCACTGGCTGACAAGCTATTCCGTAAAACGCTCGAGCTGGACCCGCCGATCGACGTCGCCTCCTGGACCCATGTCTTCCTGGCCCGCCTGGCCGCGGCCGCGGGCGAACGCGATGAGGCGAATCAGCATTTCCGCGCCGTATTAGCAATGCAGGGCATTTCGGCCCGCGTCCGCCAGGCGGCGGAACTGGGATTACAGGAGACCTCTCCAAAAAACTAGTAGAGTAAAGAGAATCAGCACCGTTAGGAGTCATCGAATGAGAATGCGAACGATTGCCGCCGCCATCGCCGGCTTGATGTGCGGAAGCGCACTGCTAATGGGCCAACCCAAACAGCCCAAGGTGAAGTCACAAAAGGAAGCCGAGGCCGTCCAGGCCATGTTCCAGGCGCAGGATCCGGACAGCCGGATCGCCGCCGCCGAGAGCCTGATGAGCAAATTTGCCGATTCCGATTTCAAGCCCTACGCGCTGCAAATGGAGGCGATGTCGTATCAGCAGAAAGGCGACTGGGAGAAGACCATCATCTTCTCCGAGCGGGTCCTCGAGATCGACCCCAAAAGCTACGTTTCGATGCTGACACTGGCCAATACGATCGCCCA
>JADZGD010000146.1 GCA_020854055.1 Bryobacterales bacterium
GGTAAGCGTCCGGTCTTGGCCGTCTGGATTCAGCAGGGCATAGCGCTCATCCTTGATGTGAGGACCCCAGAGGATGAGCGCATCAGCGCGAGTCACGATCGAGCCAGCGGCGGTGGAACCGCCTGCGCAGCCCAAGCGTCGTCGATACTCGATCGCCGAGAAGCGGCGCATCGTTGAGGAGAGCTTCCAGCCAAGAACGTCCGTGGCGCGAGTTGCTCGGGCGCACGGAGTCAATGCCAATCAAGTTTTCAGTTGGCGTCGGTTGTACCAGCGCGGAAGACTGGGCGGGGCGACTCCCGCGGCGCCAAGCTCCGAGTTGCTGCCAGTGACGATCACGGAGACGCCGGCGATGCCCGCCCCGGACACAACTCCGCCACTGCCGACACCCTTACCTGCGGGCACGATCCAACTGCAATTACCACGCGGCCGACTCCGCATTGAAGGAGCCGTGGATCCGGAGTCTCTGCGCCTGGTCCTTCAATGCCTGCTGGCATGATCACCCTTCCTGGCGGCGCTCAAATCTGGATTGCGGCCGGAGTCACCGATCTGCGGCGCGGTTTCACCGGGCTCAGCGCAATCGTACAGACGAAACTGGAACAGGATCCGTTCGGCGGGCATGTGTTCGTGTTTCGCGGCCGGCGCGGCGACCTGGTCAAGATTCTCTGGTGGGACGGCGACGGGCTGTGTCTGTTCGCCAAGCGCATCGAGCGGGGGCGGTTCGTCTGGCCCAAGGCAGAGAATGGCGCCGTGGCGCTGACGCGCGCGCAGTTGTCCATGCTGCTGGAAGGCATCGACTGGAGGCGTCCGCTGCGCACCGCGACGCCGCAGATGGCCGTCTGAAGTAATAAAACATAACAGTATATAAATGTTTTGCATCGAGAGCGCAGATATGGCACAGTACAAGTAGTGGCTGCGCCGCACAACCCGCTCCCCGACGTAAATGCCCTCGATGCGGAAGCCTTGCGCGCCTTGGCGCTGGAGCAGCACACCCAACTGGTCTCGCGCGATATCGAAATCGACAACCTGAAACTGCTGGTCCTCAAACTCAAGCGGATGCAGTTCGGCCGCAAGTCCGAGAAGCTGGACCGGCAGATCGGGCAACTGGAACTGCGCCTGGAGGACCTGGAGTGGGCACCCGCCTCCCGGCCGGAGCCGAGCGTTTCCGCCGCGGTCGAGACCGTTCCGAATAAACCAGCGCGGCGGCCGTTGCCGGAAGCGTTACCGCGGACCACCCAGACGCACGCGCCCAAACAGGAAACCTGTCCCGATTGCGGCGGCAACCTACGCCGGCTGGGGGAAGATGTTTCGGAAATGCTGGAGTATGTGCCGGCCCACTTTGAAGTGATCCGGATCGTGCGGCCGAAGCTGAGTTGCGCTGCTTGCGAGCGCATCGTGCAGGAGCTGGCGCCGAGCCGGCCCATCGATCGCGGCCTGGCCGGCCCGGGTTTGCTGGCGCATGTACTGGTCTCCAAGTACGCCGATCATCTTCCGCTCTACCGGCAATCGGAGATCTACGAGCGGGCAGGTTTGGAGCTGGACCGTTCGACGTTGGCCGGTTGGGTGGGTGGCGCCAGCGAAGTGCTGGCGCCGTTGGTAGAGCAGGTGCGCCGCTACGTGATGAGTGGCGGCAAACTGCACGGCGACGATACGCCGGTGCCGGTGTTGGCTCCGGGGAACGGCAAAACCAAGACCGGCCGCCTGTGGACCTACGTGCGAGACGATCGGCCTGCGGGCAGTGAGGCGGCGCCGGCGGTGTGGTTCGCGTACTCGCCCGACCGCAAGGGAGAACGGCCGGAAGCGCATCTGAACGGTTTTCATGGATTCCTGCAAGCCGACGGCTACGCCGGCTTCAACCGCATTTACGAAAAGGGCGCCATTCAGGAGGCCGGCTGCTGGGCTCACGTTCGGCGCAAGTTCTTCGACTTGCAGCAAGCGCACTCATCGCCCCTGGCTGCGGAGGCGATAGAGCGCATCGGACAGCTCTATGGAATTGAGGCCGAGATCCGCGGACGTTGCCCGGACGAACGGCGTGAAGTGCGGCAGGCTCGCGCCCGGCCGTTGCTGGATTCCCTCGAGCAATGGCTGCAGGCCAGCCTGGGGAAACTCTCGAAGAAGTCCGACACCGCGGTGGCGATCCGCTACGCGCTGGGGCGGTGGACTGCGCTCACGCGCTACTGCGATGACGGCGGTCTGGAAATCGACAACAACGCCGCCGAGCGGGCGCTGCTTGCCGTCGCTTTGGGGCGCAAGAACTATCTGTTTGCCGGGTCCGACGCGGGTGGAGAGCGCGCCGCCGCCATCTACAGCCTAATCGGCTCAGCCAAGCTCAACGGCCTGGATCCCGAAGCCTATCTCCGGGACGTGCTGGCTCGGATCGCTGACCACCCGATCAAGCGCATTGCCGATCTCCTGCCCTGGAATATCGGCCACCCCGCCGCAGCCAAGTCAACCAACTCTTCTGAATACGTGCCCACTTAATTCCTACGTGGGCACTTAAATTACCCCCCTCAAACCGCCCAGCGCATTCAAGGTGCCTGCACCGGACGCTTACC
>JADZGD010000147.1 GCA_020854055.1 Bryobacterales bacterium
GGGCCACGTGGCCGGCCGCTTGGCCGAGTGGATCTGCAAGAGGATAAGACCACTAAAGCTGAACACGAGACAGGCCACGGCCAAAACATCGATGTAAATGCTCCAGGCGTGCCCCGTGTGCCGGCCTTTGTGCAGATCGTTGAAATAAGCGATCCAACCGCGGTCAGTCTGCTCGAAATGGGCCAGACCGGTACCGCGGTCTACCGTCACCCAGGCATCGCCTCCCGGACGCGGCAGCGAGACATAGAGCTCGTCGCGGCTCCATTCGCCGGTTCCATCCCCCGCGGAGCCAAACTCGCGCGCCAGCCACGCCGCAACCGCAGCCGGCAGCGGCCTCCGGCCTTCCTGCTCGTCCGGCGCAGGCACGAGCGCGGTGGCGACCGGCGCCGGGGCGGCAGCCTCACGAACACGCACGACCGGCTCGGCCGGGATCTGGCTCGCGTGGTTCAGCGTGATACCGGTGATCGTGAAAAGCAGCATGCCGCCGAGCGTGACGCCCGAACTGACCCAATGCCAGAGCGTCACCTGGCGGACCAGCGCGGCGCGGAAAGACCGCTTGGGAACAGAGGGCCGCGGCGGCGCTGCCGGATGATTGACCTTGCCGGCCGGAGTCAACGGCGCAGTCTCCTGACGAGCCGGTTTGCGGATGGAAGCATACGGCATTGCAGTTCAGAACATATACGTCAACGACATCCACACTCGCCGCGGTTCCTGAAGGTTGTTGTAGACGCTGGCATAGGTGGTGGCGTTGTTGTAGACATATGGCCGGTACGTGAGGAAGTCCGTGTTTAGCAAATTGTTGATTGCCGCGTTCAACGTCACGCGCCTGGTGAGTTGATATCCTCCTCCGAGGTGCGCCATACCATAGCCTTTGAAGGGGCCGATCTGATCGGTGGCGGCAATGGCCGTGGCAGCGGTGCCGCGCGTCCGGTTGCTGCGGGCTTCAATCCGCAGCCACAAATTAAGACGGCTGGTGGCGAGATAGCGGGTGGTGGCGTTGTACATATGCTTGGGGGTATTCACCAGTGGCTGTCCCACCTGCGCCCCACTGCGCTGTTCGCTTTGCGTGTAGGTATAGTTGTTCATCACCTCCAGGCGGCGCAACAGCCGCAGGCGCATCGCCGTTTCCACTCCCTGGGTCACCGCCTCGTCCACGTTGATGCTTTGCGAGAACAGATCTACGTTCGGCCAATTTCCGAAGTCCACGCAGCCCGGCCGGTCAGGCGACAGGCGGAAGCTACAATTCTCCAGGCCCGGCCCCTGGGCGATCTTGTCCTTGAACTGGTTGTTGAACGCCGTGACACTCAGGCTCACGCCCTTCAGCGTCAGCGCCGCACCGGCCTCAGTGCTGGTGCTTGTCTCCGGCTTCAGACCGGGGCTTCCGATCAGCGGAATGGTCCCCTGGCCGCCAAAACCGACGATGCCCGTAGCCAACTGGTTCAACTGCGGCGTCTTGAAGCCCCGGCTCACCCCGCCCTTCAGGGTCAGCAACGGCGAGACGTTGTACACCAGGTACGCCCGCGGACTCGTATTCGAGCCAAACGTTGTGTGGTAGTTATAACGGACTCCACCGGTGAGCGCCAGTTTGGGCAGCAGCCGCCACTCATCCTCGGCGAACACGGCGCTCTGGCTGAAGTTGAATGCATCCGGCGCCACGCCGTCGATCATGTCCGCGTCCCACCACTGGCCCCCCACCGAAAGTATGTGTTTCCCGCCGACCTCGCTGATCAGCTTGGAATCCAGCAGCGTGTTCGTCGCCTCTAGTGTGCGTGGGTCGCCCGCAATCCGTCCGGGAGTGCCCGGCGGGATGGTGCGTCCGAGAGTATCGGTGGTGTTCCGCGTAAAGCTTGTGTCGATCACCCCAAAACCCAGGCGCCCGGTGTGGGAGAGCGCGGCCTGCCAACGGCGGAACTTCAGTTCCTCCTCGTAGCCGCCCTGGATGCCCACCGTGCCCAACTGCCGGTCGCTGTTGTCATAGGCCTGCGACATGCCGTCCATGTCGAAGTACAGGTCGTGGTTGGGATTGATGACGTAGGACAGTCGGCCGCCGAAGTTCTGTACATCCGCCCGCGTCGGGCTAAGCCCGAAGCTCGTGATCGGCACCGGGGTCCCCCCGGCGTCCTCATACTTCAACGCCGCGGCTTGCCGGCGGAAGGCGCTGCCACGCACGGCCAGTCCCAGCCGGTCGGAAATCACCGGACCCGCGAAATAAAAGTTGCCGTTACCCGTATTGCCATAGTCGGTGTTGGTTTGCAGCGTGCCATCCAGGGTCACCGATCCGGTCCAGCGCTCGCCTACTCTGCGAGTGATCACGTTCACGACGCCGCCCATGGCATCGGAACCGTATAGCGTCGACATGGGACCGCGGACCACCTCGATGCGCTCAATCGCGGCCACCGGCGGCATGAAGCTTGTCGCCGTTTCCCCAAACCCGTTCGGCGTGACGCTGCCGGGCGCGTTCTGGCGGCGTCCGTCGATCAGCATCAGCGTGTAGTCGCTCGGCATGCCCCGGACGCTGATGGTCAGCCCTCCCGTCTTGCCCACGTTTTGCCCCACGTCCA
>JADZGD010000148.1 GCA_020854055.1 Bryobacterales bacterium
CTAATGCTAGTGTCAGAACAATGTCAAGTCAAGGCTTTCCGGGAAATGCAAAAATGCCGCGCCCGGAGTGCGCCCTGGGCAAGCAGCCGCGAATCAACGCGCTGGGGCGGGTGGTGTCTATGGGTTTAAGGAATCACTGACACGTCACCCGGGAACTTTTCATAAGCACCGGAGCAGAGCAGCCGAGGCCGGTTGCAAGGAGGCAGATTGGCATTGGGCGCAAAAGGAGATTCGCAGATTCCACTGGCAATCACAGTGTGTTAACAACACCGGACCACTTGAGAAACGAACGAGCGCCCTGACATGAAATGAGAATTTGCCCCAGAAGATCCAGAGACGGTGGGGGCCCACGGAATCGAGTCCGCGGGTTCCGTCCGAATCATGGATGCGGAATCACTGCTTTAGTCCGTTATGGTCCATGTTGGCGGGTGGACTTCCGGCGACGGCAATTCTGTTACTATGTTTCCACGTGGGATTAATGGTCCAATTTGGCCGCCGCCGGGCGTTTCTGCGCGAGGCTGAATGGCGTTGCGCCGATCCGGTCTTTGAGCGGTCTCTAAACAACGAGATGAATGCCTGGCTTGAGGAGACGGGCGGTCCTTCGGTTTCAGACCCGCACCCGGACCGGACGGCCGCGCGTGAAATTGCCCGCCGCATGGGCGGGCGAGTGCTACTCAGTGTGAAGTCGGGCCGGTCCCGCGCGCCGGAAGTCTACATGGGACGCCGCCAAATGAGCCTGGCTTTTCCCGGCAAGATGTTAAAATTGAGGTAAGAGGATGGCTCGGGATATCGATTCGCGGCGTCATTTTATCGGAAAATTTGCATCCGGAATCGCCGGCACGCTGGCCACCGGACACGTTTTGGGGGCCAACGAACGCGTCCGCTTCGGCGTGATCGGATTGGGCGTCCGGGGCAAGGAACTGGCGCGCGAAGCGCTGACCTCTCCGAACACGCAACTGGTGGCGGTAGCCGATGTCTACGGCAAGCGGTTGGAAGAGGCCGCCACCTTGCAACCGGACGTGAAGACCACTTCCGACTACCGGCGCCTGCTGGAAGATCCGTCGATCGACGCGGTGTTCATTGCCACGCCACAGCACCTGCACGCGGCGCAGTTCTGCGCGGCGCTCGATGCCGGCAAGCACGTCTATCAGGAAAAGACCATGGCCTTGACGGTGGAGCAGGCCAAGCGCATGCGAGCCGCGGCGAACAAGGCGCGCCAGGTAGTGCAGGTTGGCCATCAGGCGATCTCGTCCGGGACAATGGCCGACACGTTGCGTTTCCTCGGATCGGCGCCGCTGGGCAGGATCACGGCGATTCGCGCCCACATGTACCGCAATACACCCCATGGCAGGCCACAGTGGGCACGCCCGGTTTACCCCGACATGACGCCGGAAAATATCGACTGGGCACAGTTCCAGGATGACGCCCCGGCGCACGAATTCGATGCCCGGCGATTCATCAACTGGCGTTTCTATTGGGACTACGGCGGCGGCAACGTCACGGAGAACATGTCCCAGCAGTTGGCTTTCTGGTACAAGGCGTTGAATCTCCAGATTCCGCGGTCGGTGACAATGACCGGGGGAATTTATTTGTGGCGGGACGGCCGGGAAGTGCCCGATACCATGAACGTGACCATGGATCAGCCGGAGGACCTGCTGTGGAGTTGGGACTCCGGCTTCGGCAATAGCCAGCTTGAGACCGGAGAGTACGTGCTGGGCGACGAGGGGACGCTCGCGCGCGCGCAGCAGCTTCGCTACCTGCCGCAGAAGGTGAACCGGAGAGATGCGCCCGAGTTGATCGGTCAGAGCCGGACGCAACCGGCGGCGCACGTCCACGATTTTTTCAACTCGATCCGTTCCGGCCGCGAGCCGGGCTGTCCGGTGGAACTTGGATACCGGGTTTCGATCGCCTGCGCGATGGCGGTGGAAAGTTACCGCCAGGGCCGGACGGTTCGCTGGGACGCCAGGAACGAACAGATCGTTTGACAGACTCTGACGAGTGGGGAGAATTCTCGATTGGATTTTGCTCTCTCTACCGAGCAGGTTGACCTCCGCCGCCAGGTGCGGGAATTCGCCGAAGCCGAGATCCGGCCTCATGCCGCCGAATGGGATGAGGCTCAGACCTTTCCGCTCGAAACCATCAAGCAAATCGGCAAGATGGGCTACCTGGGTGTACTCTTCCCCGAGGAACTGGGAGGAGCCGGGTTGGGCTACATCGAGTACGCCATCATCGTTGAAGAACTGGCCCGGGTGGATCCCTCGGTGGCGCTGATCGTGGCGGCCCACAATTCCCTCTGTTCAAACCACATCTACACCGCCGGGGACGAAGCGCAGCAGCGCCGCTACATTCCTCAACTTGCCTCGGGAGAGTGGATCGGCTGTTGGTCGTTGACCGAGCCGGAAGCCGGCTCGGACGCCGCCGGCACCCGCACCCAGGCTCGGCGGGAGGCCGGCGGCTGGGTACTGAACGGCTCGAAGACCTTCACCACCAATGCCCACTACGCCCAGGTCTGCGTGGCGATGGCCGTTACTGACCGGGCCTCGGCGCAGCACGGCATTTCGGCCTTCATCATCGAAGCCGGCACTCCCGGATTCCGGCCGGGCAAGAAGGAGAACAAGCTGGGAATGCGCGCCAGCGCGACCGGCGAGGTGATCTTCACCGATTGCCGCCTGCCTGCTTCGCAACTGTTGGGGGCCGAAGGCCACGGCTTTGTCGATAGCCTGCGGATTCTGGATGGCGGCCGCATCTCGATCGCCGCGCTTTCGGTGGGCCTGGCGCAGGGAGCCTACGAAGCCGCCCTGGGCTATGCCCGGCGGAGACGGCAGTTCGGACGGGCGATCTCGGAGTTCCAGGCCATTCAGCACAAACTCGCCGACATGGCGACGGCCATTGAGGCGGCGCGCTTGATGACGTTTCGCGCCGGCTGGATGAAGGACCGTGGCGAGCGGGTGACCCGCGAATCGGCCATGGCCAAGCTTTTTGCTTCTGAGATGGCGGTGCGCGCCGCCGATGATGCGTTGCAGATTCACGGCGGCTACGGCTTCATTAAGGATTATCCGGTGGAGAAGTACTATCGGGATGTGAAGCTATGTACCATCGGCGAGGGAACAAGCGAGATTCAGAGGCTGGTGATCGCCCGCCAGATACTGCAAAGTTGACAGCCGCCCGGATCGTTGGCGGGGATCCGCGGGCGCTGGCGCGGGCTGCGACCGCGGTGGAGAACCGCTTGCCCGAAGCCGAAACGCTGCTGCGCGAGCTATTCCCTCATACCGGGCAGGCGACTGTTCTCGGCATCACGGGCTCGCCGGGAGCGGGCAAGAGTACGCTGGTAGCCGCGCTGATCCGCCAGATCCGGGCCGAGGGGTTAAGTGTTGGAGTAGTTGCCGTCGATCCCACCAGCCCTTATTCGGGTGGCGCCATTCTGGGCGACCGCATCCGCATGCAGGACTCCCACGCCGATCCGGGTGTATTCATCCGCAGCATGGCTACGCGCGGCTGGCTGGGCGGCCTGGCGGCGGCCACCACCGATATGGTGCTGCTGCTCGACGCCGCCGGCTACGACGTAATTCTGGTGGAAACGGTGGGCGTAGGGCAGGATGAAGTGGAGATCGCGCGGCTGGCCGATGCCACGCTGGTAATCCTAGTGCCCGGCGCCGGGGACGATGTGCAGGCCATTAAGGCGGGCATCATGGAGATCGCCGACGTCTTCATCGTCAACAAAGCCGATCTGGATGGAGCGGCGCGGCTGGTGCGGGAATTGCACGCCTCTCTCCAATTGGCGCATCGGTCGGACCGCTGGGTTCCCCCGATTGTAAAAACGGTGGCCAGCCTGGGACAGGGTATCGAAGAGTTGCTGGCGGCCGCCCGCGCATATCTTGCCCAGGCCCCCCGCAAGTCGCGTTCCCGCGAGATATGGCGGCTGCGGCTGCGCGAGATGCTGCGCGAAGCACTACTGGCCAGAATTCCTGATGAGGCGGTGGGAACCGCCGCCGAAGCCGTTGCTCAGCATCGCCAGGATCCCTATACGGCGACACGGGAACTGCTGGACCAACTGTTCGATTCCGGCCGAAACGAATAGATCGCGGC
>JADZGD010000149.1 GCA_020854055.1 Bryobacterales bacterium
AATTTGAGACCGGACACCACCCAGATCTGGCTCAGGGCAAAAGCAACCCGTTGACGCAACTGGTCACCGCCGGAGAGGGCGTTGGCAAAGAACTGCTGCTGCATCGTAATCAGCGGCGCGCGGCCCTTGCTGTTTGGCGGAACCGCCGGAATGGGCGTCGGGGCCACGGACAATTGCTCATTGATATACGTGGCGAAGCCCACGCTCTGAACATGAGCAATGGAAACGGCATCCGGACCCCAACTGGCCTGTTCCAGGAAACGGTGTGCCGCATGGTAGCTGACTTTGGGAATACCTACGCTCTGTGCCGGCAGGAGCCCGGCGGAAATCAGGAACGCGGTGAACAGAAGCTGAGTCTTAGCCCGATCCACGTTGAGATGCTCCTTGGAGGCGCTACCCGATCGCCCAAACGCCTCTCATGATTCATTGAACACCCGGAGCGTACGCGAGTCGCGTGGTTTGTGGTGAATTCTTCTTCACTATGGCCGGCAAATGATGGGCTATGATGGCAATCACACAAAACCGATATGCGTTTAGTACTGATTCTACTTCCGGTCTTCGCCTGGGCGAGCGCGGACTGGCCCTATTATGGTGGCGATGCGGGGAGTTCCAAGTACTCGCGACTCGACCAGATCAACCGCCGCAACGTTGGAAGCCTACGTCCGCTGTGGACCTTCGACCTCGGAGATCAAAGCGACGGCACTAAATCCCCCAGCCGGTCGGCTCTTGAAGTGACGCCGCTGGTAGTGGATGGGGTAATGTACGTTACTACCCCTTTCCACCGTCTCTTCGCGCTGGACGCCGAGACCGGCCGGCAGATTTGGGTCTATGACCCGAAGTTCCGGCCGGACCAGCGTGTGAACCTGTACATCAACCGTGGTATGGCCTTCTGGCGTAGCGGCGGTGAGAAGCGCATCTTCTATGGTGACCAGGAGGGCCGTCTGTTTTCGGTGGATACCGCCACCGGAAAGGCCGATCCGCGATTTGGCAAGAACGGCGCCGTCGATCTGAAAATCGGTTTGATGGCGCCATATCCGGAAGGCCAACTGGGTTTGACTTCTCCGCCTGCAGTTTGTGGCGATGTGGTCATAACGGGCTCCTGGGTGAGTGATGGCGAACCGCGCGGCCCGAGCGGCGATCTCCGCGGTTTTGATGCGCGTACCGGGCGCCAGCTTTGGCGCTTCCACACCGTGCCCCATCGCGGCGAGTTCGGCTACGACACCTGGCAACCCGGCTCGGCTGAAGGCCGCGGTGGAACCAACGCCTGGTCGCTGATGAGCGTGGACCCGCAGCGCGGCATGATCTTCGCGCCCCTGACTTCGCCCTCAGTCGATTTCTATGGCGGCGACCGCAAAGGTGACAATCTGTTCGGCGATAGCGTGGTGGCGCTCGACTGCCGCACCGGAGCCCGCAAATGGCATTTCCAGACGGTGCATCACAACCTGTGGGATTACGATCTGCCTTCGGCGCCGGTGCTGGTAACGGTGCATCACAACGGCAAGGATATTCCCGCCGTTGCCCAGGCCACCAAGACCGGCTTTGTCTTTGTGCTGAACCGCGAGACCGGCAAGCCGCTGTTTCCCGTGGAGGAGCGGCCGGTGCCGAAAAGCACCATCCCGGGTGAACAGTCATCACCTACGCAGCCCTTCCCATTGAAGCCACCGCCGTTTGCCCGCCAGTCGATGACGCCGGCCGATTTGACCACAGTGACGCCGGACTCCCGTACCGAATGTGGGGAGATGATTCGTGACACGATTCTCGATACGAAGATTTTCGACCCCATCGGCGAGCAGCAGCGGGTGATGTTTCCCGGCACCAACGGAGGTTCCAACTGGGGAGGCGGTTCGTTCGATCCCGCCACACACATGTTTTACGTGAATTCGATGGACGTAGCATCGCTGCTGAGACTGGTGAAGCGTCCGGCCGGCTCCACCGTCCCGTTCCGCAATCAGGGCTTCGGGCGGTTCTGGGATAAGAGCGGCTATCCCTGCCAGCAGCCGCCCTGGGGCTCATTGACGGCGTTCGACCTGGACCGGGGTGAGATCCGGTGGCGCAGTGTGCTGGGAGAATTCCCCGAGTTGACCAGGCAGGGGATTCCCAAGACGGGAGCGCCGAATTTAGGCGGGTCGCTGGTGACGGCCGGGGGTCTGCTGTTTATCGGCGCCACCAATGACAGCCGCTTCCGAGCCTTTGATAAATCCACCGGCGCGGAACTGTGGACCGTGGAACTCCCGGCCAGCGCTCACGCTACGCCAATGACCTACGAGGGACCGCTCTCCGGCCGCCAGTTGGTCGCCATCGCTTCCGGAGGTGGCAACAAGTACAACAAGACCTTCGCCTCGAAGCTGATCGTCTACGCGCTGCCGCGTTCGGGTGATCCAACCGCGCCGCGGGAGTGGAAGGCGGTGCCGCCAGTGGCGGTGGGAGCATATCTTGGGGTGGACGAGAAACTACCCCAGTCCGTTGCTCCGCAACCGGTTCCTTTCAGCCATCGGGTACATGCCACCGCCGCCCGGCTGAGTTGCACGGATTGCCATATCGCGGCGCTCAGCGGAGACCGTGCCGGTATGCCTTCGACGACCCGTTGCATGGCCTGTCACCGGGCCATCGCCGCGAGCAGCCCGTCCATTCAAACGTTAAAGCAATATGCCGCCGGCGGAACTCCGATTCCCTGGGTACCCATCTATAAGCTGCCGGACTTTGTGTTCTTCAGCCACCAGCGGCACGCCGCCGCCAAGGTAGGCTGCGGCCAGTGCCATGGCCCGG
Source organism: Bryobacterales bacterium (assembly GCA_020854055.1). Lineage (GTDB taxonomy): Bacteria > Acidobacteriota > Terriglobia > Bryobacterales > Bryobacteraceae > JADZGD01. The sequence goes on from JADZGD010000149.1 coordinate 2,767, forward strand.
TGGCGCAACATGATGTGCTGGAGAAAGAGGTCTCCACCAGCATGAATACCTGCTACGGCTGTCATGTTAAGAGCAAGGCGTCGACCAGTTGCGACGCCTGCCACATGCTCGGCCAGTAGCCGCCGTTTCACCAGACGCGGCAGGCCTTAGGGGAAACCATCGGCTGGCCTGCTTTGCAGCCGAATGCGTTCTGGAACTCCGGCATGTTCTGTACCACGCCGTTCACGCGGTACTTGGCCGGCGAGTGCGGATCGGTCGAAACCAGCAGGCGCATCATCTGGTCGCGCATATTGTTGCACCAGATCTGACCCCATGCCAGGAAGAAGCGCTGTACCGGCGTGAAGCCGTCAATCGCCGTCGCCTTGGCGGTGCCCGGCATCGTCATCAGCGCCATCAGGGCGATGCGCACGCCGCCATTGTCAGCCGTATTTTCGCCTAGCGTCAGCTTGCCGTTCACTTTCACTCCGGGCAGCGGCTCGAAGTTAGAATACTCTTTCACCAGGCACTCCGTGCGCTTGCTGAACTCCGACGCATCCTTGGGCGTCCACCAGTCGCGCAGGTTGCCGTGGGCGTCAAACTGGCGGCCTTCGTCATCGAAGCCGTGTGTCAGTTCGTGACCGATTACCGCGCCGATGCCGCCGAAGTTCACCGCATCGTCCATCTTGTTGCTGTAAAAGGGCGGCTGAAGGATTCCGGCCGGGAAGTTGATGTTGTTCATCTGCGGATCGTAATAGGCGTTCACCGTGGGTGGCGTCATGAACCACTCGTTTGGATCCACCGGTTGGCCAATCTTGTTCAAATCGCGATGAAATTCGAAGGTGCTGGCCCGCTGCATGTTCGCCAGCGCCTGGCCGCGCGTGATGGTCAGGCTGCTATAATCACGCCACTTATCCGGATAACCGATTTTATTGGTAATGGCCTTCAGCTTGAGCAGCGCCTGCTTCTTCGTCTGCGGCGTCATCCAGGTGAGTTGGTGGAGATCTTCGGCCATGGCCGCTTCCAGGTGCTCCACCATTTGAAGCGTCCGGCGTTTGCCCTCGACCCCAAACGTCCGTTCCACGTATTTCTTCCCGAGCGCATCGCCCAGGGCCGAGTTGGTGGAGGCGACACAGCGCTTCCAGCGCGGTTGCAGCTCCGTGATGCCGCGCAGCGTCTTGCCGTAGAAGCTAAAATCCTCATTCACGAAAGCCACCGGCAGCATGGGCGTAGACGAACGCAACAGGTGCCAGCGGAAATAGGCCTTCCACTCATCGAGCGGCGCGGCGGCGAGTTGGGTGTTCATCGCGCGCAGGAATTCGGGTTCGGAAACGTTTAGCGACTGAATCGCCGGGGCGTGCGTGCCGGCCAGGTACTCGGTCCAGTCAAAGTCCGGAGCCAGAGCGCGCAGTTGGCCGGTGGTCATTTTGTGGTAGATCTTCTCCGGATCGCGGCGGGAGACCCGATCGAGCGCGCCTTTAGCCAGCGCCGTCTCCAGCCGCATTACAGCGGCGGCATCGGCCTGGGCTTTCGCTTCCGGCTCGCCCGCCAGCACGAACACCCGCGCAACATGAGCGGTATACTCCTTACGCAACGTCTCGGACTTGGCGTCGGTGCGCAAGTAGTAATCCCGGTCCGGCAGGCCCATGCCAGCCTGGTCGGCTTGGGCGATCATCTGCTTGGCGTCTTTGAAGTCCTGCCCGGCTGAAAAGGCAAAGCCGGCGTTAACGCCGATCGAGTGCAGGTAGGCGAGCAGGGTTCCGATTCCGGACTTGCCGCGCAATCCGGCGATCCGCTTCAGTTCCGGTTGAAGCACGCCCAGTCCCTTCGCATCGATCTGCCCCTCATCCATGCAGGAGGCGTAGTAGTCGCCAATCTTCTGCTCGTTTGCGTCGCGGTGCACGGTGGGAGAGGAGTACTTTTCCAGAATCTCGCGAAGGATTGTCCGGTTGCGCTCTGCCAGTTCGTTGAAGCGGCCCCACGAACTCTGGTCCGGGGGGATGGGATTGTTCTTCAGCCAGGTGCCGCACGAAAAGCGGTAGAAATCGTCGCAGGGGTTCACCGAGCGGTCCAGGGCATCGATGGAGAATCCGGTCTGCCCGAAGGCCAGTCCGGTGAGGAGCAGTAGAGAGGAGATTAGCGGTCGCATGTTGTTCTGCCGGGGCGCCCGCACAGGCGGCGGCCCCCCAGGGAGTTAGACGGCTCCGGCGGAGGAACGTTTTGCTTCCAAACCGTGAGCGGCCGTCCACAGCAATATCGTAAGCCATGCCACCGGGTTTGTGGCGCCCGCCGGACGGCGCTCAGCGTGTACGGAAGCGTGAATTGAGCCGCGACAGTTGGTCTTCAAGCGATGGCTTGGGCTTTGGCTGCGGCGCCGGTTTGCGGTTGGGATGGACTCCCTTGGGAGTGTCGAGCGGCTCCAATGCTTTCATCGAAAGGGCGATGCGCTTGGCCTTGGGGTCGGCCGAAAGCACCTGTACCTTGACGATCTGGCCGACCTTCACCGCCTCGCTCGGCTCCTTTATGTAACGGTGTGAGAGTTCACTGACGTGGACCAACCCGTCCTGGTGGACTCCGATGTCCACGAATGCTCCGAACCGGGTTACGTTGGTCACGGTGCCTTCGAGCGCCATGCCCGGTTGGAGGTCGCTGATCGCGGTGACGTCCTCGCGGAAGCGCGGCACCACGAACTTTTCGCGCGGATCGCGGCCGGGTTTCTTTAGCTCCTCCACGATGTCGCGCAGCGTGTAAACGCCAACCGACTCGCTTTGGAATGCTGCGGCGTCGATCTTTTCCATCAATTCCGGCCGGCTGATCAACTCGGGTATTGCCACATCGAGCGAGGCGGCGATCCGCTCCACCACCGCATAGGACTCCGGGTGTACCGCGGTCATATCGAGCGGATTGTCTCCGCCGCGGATGCGCAGAAATCCCGCCGCCTGCTCAAACGTCTTCGGACCGAAGCCGGAGACATCGTTCAACTGTTTGCGCGAGTGGAAGCGCCCGTTCTGGTTGCGGAACTCGACAATCCGGAGCGCTGTGCGTTCATTAATTCCGGCTACATAGCGCAGAAGCGCCCAGGAGGCGGTGTTCAGGTCCACGCCCACGCGGTTCACGCACGATTCGACGGTATTCTCCAGGCTCTGCTTCAGGCGCTTTTGGTCCACATCATGCTGGTACTGGCCGACACCGATCGACTTGGGATCGATCTTCACCAGTTCAGCCAGCGGATCCTGCAACCGGCGCGCAATGGATATTGCGCCGCGCACCGTCAGGTCGAGATCCGGGAACTCCTGGCGGGCGATATCGGATGCCGAGTACACCGATGCGCCCGATTCATTCACCACCGTGCTGAACACATCGGCCAGTTTGGCCTGGCGCAGGAACTCTTCAACGAGTTGCTTCGACTCTCGTGACGCCGTGCCGTTGCCAATGGCGATGGCGCGCACGTTGTGTTTGGAGATCAGGGTGGAGAGCGTTCGCACCGATCCGGCCAGATCGTTTTTCGGCTCGAACGGGTAAATCACCGCGTGCTCCAGGAACTTGCCCGTTTCATCCACCACTGCCAGTTTGCAGCCGGTGCGAATACCGGGATCGATCGCCAGCACGCTGAGCATCCCGGCGGGTGGCTGCAGCAGCAGGTTTTCCAGGTTTTCGCCGAAAACCCGGATGGCCTCTTCGTCTGAGCGATCCTTTAACTCCAGCCTCACTTCAGTTTGCATGGAGGGGTTCAACAGGCGCTCGTAGGAATCCTCGATGGCTTCGGCCAGGTGGGGCGCGGCATCGCTGGCGCCACGAATTACCTGTGACTTCAGGTAGTTGATAGCGCGTTGCGGATCGAGTTCGATTTCGAAGAACAGGAAGCCTTCCTTGGCGCCGCGGCGGATGGCCAGCATACGATGCGAAGGGATCCTCGCGGCCGGTTCGCGAAAGCCGGCATACATCCTGTACTTGCCTTCAGGGTCTTCCACGCCGTCGATGGCGCGTGCCACCACGGTACCCTCTTCCAGCATCATCTGGCGGATGGCTTTGCGGAATCCGGCGTTCTCGCTGACCCACTCGGCGATGATATGCCGTGCCCCTTCCAGCGCCTCCTCCGCCGAGTTCACGCCCTTTTCGGCGTCAACGAACGTCAACGCCAGTTCAGCCACCGGAACCGCGCCGGGCTGTTGATCCCACAGCCGCTGCGCTAGCGGTTCAAGGCCCTTCTCTCGAGCGATCGAGGCCTTGGTGCGCCGCTTCGGTTTGTAGGGCAGATAAAGATCCTCCAACTCATGACGAGCGGACACGGCTTCGATCGCGGCACGCAGCTCGGGCGTCAGCTTCCCCTGCTCTTCAATGGATTTGAGGATCGTCTCCTTGCGATCTTCCAGTTCGCGATGATACTCCAGCTTCTCCTGAATGCCGCGGATCTGGACCTCGTCCAGGTTGCCGGTCACTTCCTTTCGATAGCGGGCGATGAAGGGAACCGTCGAGCCTTCATTCAATAGTCCGATGGTGGCCACCAGGCTGTTGAGCGGTACGCTCAACTCCTGGGCAATCGAAAGCAGGATGGCGGTTGAGAGGTTACGGAGTTCTTGCATAGGTGACGCGCAATTTCATGATAGCCACCCCATCCGCTGTGGTGCAGTCATAAGGTGGATTGCCGATCGGGACTAGGTGGCACCCACCGGTTGAGTACGACGATCGGATAAATTCGACCAGCCCGGTGGCTATCTTTCAGATAACTTTCTCTGAGGTTTTTCAAAAAATGCATTAGGCGCTTGTGCTGATTCTCAGAGCGGCGGGCGCGGGTTACTCTTGGCTATACACGTTGAGTGTAGCAGAGAGAGAGGAGACAAAATACATGAAGAAACTCGTAAACATCGCCTGGAAACTTCGGATCTGGAAAGACACCCGCGGCCAGGACCTCATTGAATACGCCCTGATGGCCGGCTTTGTCGCCGTCGCTGCCGGTGCAATCATGCCCAACGTCGCCACCAGCATCAGCACGATCTTCAACAAGGTCAGCAGCGTGATGGCAGGCGCCGCCGCCGCCGGTGGTTCTTAATCCCGGTGGTTCTTGATCAATGTCCTGCGGGGATACCGGAACAATGACCGGTATCACTCCGTGTACAAACTAAAAGCTTGTATGGGGCGCGGCGAAAGCCGCGCCCCCAGTTTTCTGTACCCTGCCCCCGGCGCCGGATCTTCGCGTGCATCGTTGCGATATTCTCTCAGATTCCCACACAACTCTTCCGATTAAGGTAAGCGGAAAGCCACGCCAGACATTTATTTATAGCCTTCCTGCCCGTAAAATTTCTGCTCCTTATTGAAACAGTGCCCTTTATGCGGCCTTTGCGGGCGAGGATACAGCAATTTTGCGCCTGCTCAATATGGACTGGTCCTGGTTTTCGGCCTATCGGCGCTGTCTCTCACTTGGGGTGTGCACCCTTAATCCGGGGCACGAAACCCTGAAAACGGCCAAGGATCCACAACTGCCGGGTTGGACGTGGTGCGGCTTTGATATCTAATTCATTTCGTTTCAACATGATGAGCCTGTGCCTGGCGATTCGAGGTCTGGTGGGATGCCCGCGTCATGTTGGTATAATGAAGTAACTTTATGGGCTTAGATGCTGATTCGGCCGCGCGACCATCCGGAAGGAAGCTGATCCTGCTGACGCCTCGCGGCTTCTGCGCCGGTGTTGTGAGAGCGATTGATGTAGTGAAGATCGCTTTGAACCTCTACGGCGCCCCGATCTATGTGCGCAAAGAAATTGTGCATAACCGGCATGTTGTGGAACAGTTGCGCCAGGCCGGCGCGATCTTTGTGGAAGAACTGGCCGAGGTGCCCGGAGGCGCCCGCGTGATTTTCAGCGCCCATGGTGTCTCTCCGGCAGTCCGCCGCGAAGCACGCCGGCGCAACTTGAATGTGATTGATGCCACTTGCCCGCTGGTGACCAAAGTGCACCTGGAAGCGGTGAAATTCGCCCGGAAAGGCTACACCATCGTACTGATTGGTCATAAGGACCACGATGAAGTAGCCGGTACGCTGGGAGAAGCGCCGGATTCAACGGTTCTGGTCTCCTCGGAAGAAGATGTCGACCGGTTGCAAGTTCCCCACCCGGACAAGGTCGTCTACTTGACCCAGACTACTCTCAGCCTGGATGAGACCAAAGGCATTGTCGCCCGTCTGCGCGCACGTTTTCCCGCAATTGAAGGTCCGCCCGCCCAGGATATCTGTTACGCCACGGAAAACCGCCAGGTGGCGGTGAAGGCCGTAGCGCCGATGTGCCAGTTGTTGCTGGTGGTGGGCTCCCAAAACAGTTCCAATTCGCGGCGGCTGGTGGAGGTGTGCTCCAAGCAGGGCGTGCCCGCCTATCTGGTTGATGATGCGGGTGAAGTCCGCCCGGAATGGCTGGAAAACGTGGAGACGCTGGCTGTTACCGCGGGCGCATCGGCGCCTGAGGTGTTAGTGGAACGTCTGATCGAGTCGTTGCGCCTGAAGGGTTTTGACCAACTGGAAGAGTTGACCCTAAAGGACGAAGACGTGCGCTTCTCGCTGCCCAAAGAGCTGCTTCAGATAACCACTGCTTCCAGCGTATGATCTCCGGCATGCGGATCTCGGACGGCGTTTTGGCTTCCGCCACTGAAGCACTTCGGAAAGCGCGGAATGCATTGCTTGCCCTTCAGCACCCCGATGGATACTGGTGTGGAGATCTCACGGCGGACTCGACGCTCGAATCCGACTATATTCTTCTTCAGCTTTGGCTGTATCCCCCTGCGAACGGTGAATGGCACCCGCCATCGCGGCCGTCGATCGAAAAAGCAGCGCAGGCGATTCTGGCGCGTCAATTACCCGATGGCGGCTTCAATATCTACCCGCAAGGCCCTTCGGAACTAAATGCCACCATCAGGGCCTACTTTTCGCTCAAACTGGCGGGCATCGATGCCGCCTCGTCCTGTATGGAGCGCGCCCGGCGGAAAATTCTCGACCTGGGGGGGTTGCAGGCCGCCAACAGCTATACCAAGGTGGGCCTTGTTCTGTTCGGCCTTTATCCGAAGGAACATGTTCCGGCGATCCCGCCGGAGATCATGCTGCTGCCCGGTAACTTCATCTACCAGATGTCGTCCTGGACGCGCGCCATTGTGATTCCGCTCTCGGTTGTCAGCGCCGGCGCTGGTATCCGTCCTGCTCCGGCGGGCTTCAACCTGGATGAATTGAGGCTGCCGGACGTGCCTTTCGGCCTCCACCGTCCGGAGCCGTTATTCTCCTGGCGTACTGCCTTTTTGATCATCGACCGGCTGCTAAAAGTCTGGCAGTGCATCGAACCCGGATTCGTGCGCCGCCGCGCGCTCCGCCGGGCGGATGCGTGGATTCTCGATCACGCCGCCAACAGCGACGGTTTGGGAGCCATTTACCCGGCCATGCTGTACACCATCATGGCTCTGGATGTTCTCGGCTACCCGCCCGGCGACCCCGTTCGCCAGGAGGCCCTCGATCAGTTTAATCGGCTCATGGTGGATGACGGTGAACGCTTCTTCTTTCAGCCTTGCTTCTCGCCGGTCTGGGATACCGCTATCGCCGCCTTCGGGCTGAGCACCGCCGCAAACGGCCGCGCCGCCTTGACTCGCTCCGCCGACTGGCTGCTGTCCAAGGAAGTGCGGCGCAGGGGCGACTGGTCGGTGAAGCGTCCCAACGTCGAACCCGGCGGCTGGTACTTCGAGTTCAACAACGAGCACTATCCGGATATCGACGATACCGCCATGGTGCTACTCGCGCTGCGCCACGCTTCGGCCTCGAATCCCGAGGCCAGGGAAGCGGCCATCCGGCGAGCCATCAACTGGCTGCTCGCCATGCAATCCAAGGACGGAGGCTGGGCGGCGTTCGATGTCGATAACGACTGGTCGCTGCTGAAGTCGGTTCCCTTCGCCGATCACAACGCCATGCTCGACCCGACCTGTCCCGACATCACCGGCAGGGTGCTCGAAGCCCTTTGCGCCTTCGGCATGGATCGTGCGCACCCGGCCGTTGAACGTGGGGTCCGATATCTGGTGAATGCTCAGGAGCCCGATGGCAGCTGGCACGGGCGATGGGGTGTCAACTACATCTACGGTGCCTTTCTAGCCCTGCGCGGCCTCCGCGCCGCCGGCGAGGATAACCGCGAAGTGCATGTCCTGCGCGGCGGCGAATGGCTTCGTTCAATTCAGAACGCCGATGGCGGATGGGGCGAGTCCTGCGAAAGCTACGATCAGGGCGCCTATGTGCCCGCTCCGAGTACCCCTTCGCAGACCGCCTGGGCCATCCTGGGCCTGATCGCCAGTGGCGACCCCGACTCGATCAGCGTGCGAACGGGCCTCGAATACCTGGTGCGTACCCAGCAGGCGGACGGCGTCTGGCAGGAAGAACTGGCCACCGGCACCGGTTTCCCGGGGGTCTTTTATCTGTCCTATCATCTGTACCGGAACGCATTTCCGTTGCTGGCCTTGAGTGAGTATATTGAGATGCGCTCGAAGGAATCTTCCGAAGATCCGCTGGCCGATGCCGAGTAACCGGACGGGCAGCAGCGCGACTCCGCCGTGTCGCCGGAGGGAAACCCGGTGAGCCGTCCAATACTTGTCACCGGCGCTTCGGGGTTTCTTGGCTGGCACGTCGCCCGGAGCCTTCTGGAAAACGGCTGGCCGGTTCGCGCGCTGGTGCGGCCAACCAGTTCGATCCGTGAACTGGAAGTCGAACGTGCCACCGGAGACCTGCGGGATCCCGATTCACTGCGCCGGGCCGTGAACGGCTGCAAGGTGGTCTTCCACGTGGCGGCTGATTACCGCCTCTGGGCTCGCAACCCGGACGAACTTTACCGGTCCAACGTCGATGGAACCCGCAACCTGCTCGAATGCGCCCGGCAGGCAGGTGTCGAACGAGTGGTGTACACCAGCACGGTTGGGTGTATCGGCGTTCCCGCTGGCGCGCCCGGCGATGAAAAACAACCGGTGACGCTGGAGCAGATGACCGGCGCTTACAAGCGCTCCAAGTTCCTGGCCGAAAGGGTAGCCATCGAAGCGGCCGCCTCCGGGCTTCCCGTGGTGATCGTGAATCCTACGGCGCCGATCGGGGATCATGACTTCAAGCCGACTCCGACGGGCAAAATTATCCTCGATTTTCTGGCCGGGAAAATGCCGGCCTTCATTGATACCGGACTCAATCTGGTGGACGTTCGCGACACCGCCGACGGTCACCTTCTGGCGCTGGAGCGGGGTAAAGCCGGGGAACGTTACATTCTTGGCTGCGAGAATCTCACCCTGGCCGAAATCCTGCGGCGTCTGGCAGCGATTGCCGGCAGACCGGCCCCAACCGCCCGCATTCCCTACGCGGTTGCCTATGGATTCGGCCTGCTCAGCACCGGTTGGGCATCCATCACCGGACGGGAACCTCGTGCTCCCATCGATGCCGTCCGCATGGCCCGGAAGAAGATGTTTGTCACCCACCGGAAGGCGGAGACTGAGTTGGGTTTTCATCCCGGCCCGGTGGATCGCGCTTTGGAGCGGGCCGTCCAGTGGTTCCGGACGAATGGATACTGCGCATGAAGCGAGTCATAATGGTGGCGTCGGAAGGCCGTGAGTTCGCCGGATTACTGGCGCGGGCGCGGAACGTCCGAAAATTGGACTTATTAGTCCAATTTTCGTATCTGGTTGAGTTGGATGGGCAGCAGTGGGTGCTGGTAGCTGATGGACCGGGGCCGCGACTCGCTCGCAGGGCAGTGGAGACAGCGTCGATGAAGGGGGAACCGGCAGTGGTGGTCAGCATGGGATATTGCGGCGCGCTCGATCCGGAACTGCCTCTGTATGCAATTGTTTCCGCGTCGAATATCGAGGACGGTGGCCGGTGTTGGCCGTGTCTCACACCGCCGGTAGCCCGAAACGGGTTTGTATCCGGTACGATAGTGTCTTTGGACCGTGTAATCGGGACACCCTCGGCAAAGGTGTGCCTGCGGACGAATCGCCAGTCTGCCGTCGAGATGGAAGCGGCAGGGCTCGGCGAGTGGTCTGCCGCGCACGGTGTGCCGTTTTACTGTGTGCGAGTGGTGACCGATCGGGCTGATGAGGGTTTTTCCTTGGATTTCAACCGGCTGCGTGATAGGGAAGGCCGGTTCAGCCGCGTGAGGATTGCAGCGATGGCCGCGCGAAACCCGGTGAAGTACGTACCGGATCTGATTCGCCTGAACCGGCGATGCCGGGTAGCGGCCGGCTTGTTGGGGGATTTTCTTGCAGATTGCCGATTCTGAAATTTCGCCTCCCGGAATCATGCGGGCCGCGGTGTACCGCGGAGGCGGAAGTGTGGTTGTGGAGTCCGTGCCGGTTCCCGAGATCGGCCCCGGAGAGTTGCTGGTTCGGGTGGAGACCTGCGGCATCTGTCACACCGATCTGAAAAAAATCGAATACGACCTGTTGACGCCGCCTCGGATTTACGGTCACGAAACAGCCGGTGTGGTGGTGGCTAAGGGGAGCGGCGTCACCCGGTTCGAGATCGGCGACCGGGTGGTTGTTTTTCATCACATTCCCTGTTCGAACTGCTTCTATTGCGCGCGCAAGCTGTACGCGCAGTGTGCTCAATATAAACGGGTTGGGGTAACGGCGGGATTCGAACCCGCCGGCGGCGGCTTTGCCCAATACGTCCGGGTAATGAACTGGATCGTACAACGGGGCGTAGAGAAGATTCCCAACGGCGTCAGTTTCGAGCAGGCGGCGCTTACCGAACCACTTCATACCGTACATAAAGCCGTTGTTCAGGCTGATCCGCAACCGGAGGAAACGGTGGTCGTCCTCGGGCAGGGGCCAATCGGGCTGATGTTTACCATGCTGGTGGCCCGGGCCGGTTGCCGCGTGCTCGCCACCGACACGATCGAGTTCCGCCGCAAGTTATCGGCTGAAGTGGGAGCCGATGCGGTGCTTAATCCGCTGGAGGACGACGTTGTGGCGAAATCGTTTGCCCTCAGCGGCGGACGCGGAGCCGACCTGGTTATCGTCGCCGCTTCGGCGCCCGGGATCGTAGAGCAGGGAATTCGCAGTTCGCGCCCGGGCAGCCGCATTCTCTTGTTTGCGCAGACTTCAGACCGTGAAACGGTCGAAGTCCCGGGAGCCGCCATCTGCAAGGAGGAGCGCACACTGTTCGGTTGTTACAGCGCGTCGGTGGATCTTCAGAAGGCGTCCGCGAACCTGGTCTTTAGCAGAGAGGTGCCGGTGGAAAAACTGGTGTCCCATCGTGTTCCTCTGGATGAGATCGGCCAGGGGATTCGCCTGGCGTTACGCCCCAATGGGCAATCATTGAAAATTGTTGTTCAGCCACAGAGGTGGTCATAGTGAATACGCAGATGATGGCTGCTGTTCTTTATGGTAAAGAACATCTTCAAGTAGAGCCGGTGGCTATTCCGGAAATTGGCGAGGGCGACGTTCTTGTTCGGGTTCGCGCGGCTTTGACATGCGGGACAGATGTGAAGGTGTTCCGCCGCGGCTATCACGCTCGAATGATTGTGCCTCCCGCCTTGTTCGGTCACGAGTTGGCCGGGGACGTGGTTCGGGTGGGAGCTCAGGTTGAACCGTTCAAAGAAGGCGACCGCGTGGTTGCCGCTAACTCCGCTCCGTGCCGTGAATGTTTCTACTGCCGGCGGGGCGCCGAAAACCTGTGTGAGGATCTGCTGTTCAACAACGGGGCCTACGCCGAGTTTATTCGTATCCCGTCGCGCATTGTGGAACGCAACCTCTACCATCTTCCCGATCATGTTCCCTATCAGGATGCGGCGCTGGCCGAACCTCTGGCCTGCGTGATGCGTGGTCTGGAGGAAACCGGTCTGCGGCCGGGCGATACCGTCGCCGTGCTCGGCCTGGGACCCATCGGCCTGATGTTCGTTCGTTTGGCCAAGGTTTTCGGCGCGAGTGTGGTTGCCGTTGGACGCCGGAAGACCCAGTTGGATCGCGCCGCTCTGATGGGCGCCGAACACCTGGTGGAAGCGAGTCACGGCGTCGATGTGATACAGGAAGTCCGTAACCTTACCGGAAACCGCGGCGCCGACGTAGCGATTGAGGCCGTCGGCAAGCCCGAAACCTGGCAGGATGCGGTACGGATGGTGCGCCGCGGAGGAACCGTGAATTTCTTCGGCGGTTGTCCCAGCGAGAGCAGGGTAGCTCTGGACACCCAGCTGCTGCACTACTCGGAGATCACCTGTAAGGCGAGTTTTCATCACACTCCGCTGCACATGCGCAAGGCGCTCGATTCGATTTGCCGCGGAGACGTCACGGCGGCCGATTTCGTCAACCGCGAAGAGCCGCTGTCGAATCTGCTCGAGGTGATGCGGCACCTGATGAGCCACAACGGCCATCTGAAGACCGCCATTATTCCCTGAAGCTGTTGAGCCTGATGCCTTGAGCCGAGAATTCCTCCTGCCGCGTGATTTCGTGCGTTCGCCAGTGGAGATGGAGCGCGTCTACTCGCGCCCGGAGGCACTCCAATACACACGGTGGCTGGCCACCAGCCACTACGAAAATTTCCACGTGGTGAGTTTCCTGTTGCCCAAGCATCTGCACCAGGATTTCTACAACGTGTATTCATTCTGCCGCTGGGCCGACGACCTTGGCGACGAGATCGGCGATCGGGACGAGAGCCTTCGCCTGCTCGACTGGTGGCGCCGCGAGCTGCAGGCGATGGATCGGGGCGAGGCGGCTCACCCGGTGTTTGTGGCGCTGGCGGAAACCGTGAGCAGGCACGCGCTGCCGCTGTCCCTGTTTGCGGATCTGATCCATGCATTCGAGCAGGACCAAACGGTCTCCACCTACGCCACCTACACTGAACTCTACGACTACTGCCGCTACTCGGCGAATCCTGTCGGCCGGTTGGTGCTGATGTTGTGTGGCTACTCCGACCAACGCCGGTTTGAGTTGTCGGATGCCACATGCACGGCGCTTCAGTTGGCCAATTTCTGGCAGGATGTAACGGTTGATCTGGAGAAGGACCGCATTTACATTCCGCTGGAAGTGCTGAAACGCCATCATTGCACCGTAGAAGACTTGCGGGCGCGCCGCTTCAACCCGCAATTTCGCGAAGTGATGGTGGAGGTTTGCCAGGCGGCCCGCTCGCTCTTCGTGGAGGGCCTCCCGCTGGTGAACATGGTGGATCGCCGTCTGGCGCTCGACCTGGACCTGTTCAGCCGGGGCGGATTGAAGGTGCTCGACAAGATCGCCCGGCGGGATTATAACGTGCTGTCGGCGCGGCCCGCCATTTCGAAGACGGAACGCCTGGGATTGCTGCTGTCCAGCCTGGCCCGCACGGCATTTCGTTTGCGAACTCCGGCGAAGGTGGCGTAATGGACTCCACACTCGCCGCCTCCTACGCCTACTGCCGCCAGGTTGCCCGCCGGCGCGCGCGCAATTTCTATTACTCGTTCCTGCTGTTGCCCCGGGCCAAGCGCCAGGCCATGTGCGCTGTCTATGCGTTCATGCGCTATTGCGACGATTTGAGCGACGAACCCGATGCCGGCGGCGTTGCCGCCATGCGCCGGAAGATCGCGCGCTGGCGCGGCGAACTGGAAGATGCGCTCGATGGCCGCTTTGGCCCCAACCCGGCCTGGCCCGCCGTCCATGACACGGTCCGGCGCTTCTCGATTCCCCACGCGTATTTCTACGAGATGATCGACGGCGTCAGTTCCGATCTGGAGCCGCGCGCCTTGGCCACGTTTGATGAACTCTACCGCTACTGCTACCAGGTAGCCTCGGTGGTGGGGCTCAGCATCGTTCACATCTTCGGTTTCGACAGCGGGAATGAAAAAGAGGTTCGGCGCTTGGCCGAGCGATGCGGCATTGCGTTTCAGTTGACCAATATCCTCCGTGATGTCAAGGAAGACCTCTCGCTCGGACGTGTTTATTTGCCCCGCGAGGACCTCGATCGTTTCGGTGTCGATCCCTCGGCGCTCCGTTTGAACCGGCAGTTTGTCGATTTGATGCGGTTTGAGGTCGAGCGCGCCAGGCAGTACTATCGGGAGTCGGCGCCGCTGGTCGAGTTGGTCGATTCGTCCGGCCGTGCATCGCTTCGCGCGCTGATCGGAATCTACAGCAATCTGCTCGATCGCATTGAACTTGCGGGCTACGACGTACTCAATGGCCGTATTCGCTTGAGTGCTGGAAAAAAACTCTGGATCGCTTTGCGTTCTCTTTGAAGCAGGGCGCTCGGGCGTCGCAGTGCGCCGGCGTGTGATCTTCGGAGCGAGCTGGCCGATCGCCTCCCGGCAAAGCCGACGCAGGGATGTCCACCGTTCGAGCCCAGGGTTGCGCGATCTGACAGCGATTCCACCGAACGATCCAACGCCTTGGACGATGGTGTAACGTTTACCAATGGAGGCTCTTGCTGTGAATCGACTTCGCATTGGCTGTCTGATGCTGGCGGTCTCTCTTCTCGCCCGGGCCGATTTTCGCGCCGGCGCCGCAAAAGTGGATGTAACCCCGAACGGTTCCAAGTGGCTGCTCGGATACGGTGCGCGCCAGTCAACCTCCGTGCTCGACCGCATCTACCACCGCATTCTGATGATGGATGATGGCAAGACGCAGTTCGTACTGGCCACATCCGATATCTGCCTGGCATCTCCGGCCGAGTACGACCGCGTGGCGGCGAAGGTGAAGAGCCGCTTCGGCCTGGAACCGGCGCAATTCTGGTGGAGTTTCACGCACACCCATTCAGCGCCGGAGCTTGGGCCGGCCGGTCTTCCAGCGGTATTCCTGGGCGATCGTTACAAGCACGATGTGGACACCGCCTACACCGAAGAGGTGGAACAGAAGTTGCTCAATGGAATAGCCGAGGCCCGCGCCGCGCTGCGGCCTGTGCGGATCGGTATCGGCCGAGCGGTCTCGTTTGCCAACATCAATCGCCGGGCGCGCGATCTTGACGGGCAGACGTCGCTTGGGATGAATCCCGATGGCCCGGTGGACCGCCGCGTGTCGGTGCTGCGTTTCGACGGCGCCGATGGAGCGCCAGTCGCCCTGGTAGCGAATTACCCGATTCACGGGACGGTGATGGGCTCTCAGAATCTTGCCATCAGCGGGGACGCGCCTGGGCTGGCGGCTGCTTATGCCGAACAGAAATTGGGAGCTACCACACTGTTCGTGAACGGAGCCGCGGGCGACGTCGCTCCCATTTACAGCGTCTATCCAAACGCCCGTGCCGGCCATCTCAGCCAGTTCCGAGTCCTGCTTGGCAACCGGATTGTGGAGGCTGCCTCGAGCGTGTCGCCGGTTGGCGATAATCCGGATCTTCAGCCGTCCGCGATCACCGTCCAGACGCCCCGCAAAGACGGTATCGGCTGGCCCGACGAGCTAAGCGCCTATCTGAAACAGACCGGAAACGGCCGCCCGCTGATCCAATTGCCGGTCCGGGCGCTGCGCATCGGCCGCGACACCGTGATCTGGAGCGCGCCGATCGAGTTGTTCTGCGAGGTGGCGATGGGCATTCGTGAGCGTTCCCCGTTCGCCAACACTCTGTACTTCGGCTATACCAACGGCTGGCTCGGCTACATGCCGACGGAAAAGGAATGGCCCTACGGCGGCTATGAGCCTTCGGTGTCGCCCTACACGCCGCGCGCCGAACATGACCTCGCCGCCGCCGTGCTGGAACAGTTGAATCGCCTGCGCCCTTAGCCGGCCTCGCTGATTTCGGGAACCGGTACCGCGTGTCGGGCGGCCATCGCCGCCATCCGCTCCCACAGAGGCTTGGAAAGCCGTATGCCGCCCGCGCGCCGCTCGGCGTCACAATGCCATTCGGGCTCGCCCGCCACCAGCACCTTGTCGTAACCGGCGGCAGGCGCGGCCGACTTCATTAGCGATACATACGCCTCCATGCGGCGCTGAAACTCGTCGAGCGGCGCAAACCGGCTGACGTCGATGGCCAGGAAGGACTGGCTTACGCGATTGGGCTGCTCTTTCTTCCTGACGTTGGCAATGTCGGGCCCAAAGACGCCTCCCGATAGCACCGCGCAGAGGATTTCCGCCATCATCGCCAGTCCGTAGCCCTTATATCCGCCAAGTGGCATCAGCGAACCGGCAAAAGCCGCTGCCGTGCTGGTAGTAGGCCGGCCCTCCTCGTCCATCGCCCAACCGGCTGGAATCTCGTTCTCCCCGGTGATCTCCGCCTTGTACAGCCGCCCCATGGCCACCGTCGTCGTCGCCATGTCGAGCAGCCACACCTGGGGCGCGCCGGGGACCGACATGCAAATCGGATTAGTGCCGAACCGCTTCTGGCGCCCCTGCCACGGGAAGACACTGGCCGAGGCGTTACAGGTGACAATCGCCAGCAACCCCTGGCGCGAAATGCGCTGCCCCCAGAATGCCGCGGCGCCGAAGTGATTGGATTCGCGCGAGACTACCATCGCCATCCCGTGCTGCCGGGCAAGGCGAATCGCATGATCCGAACATTGTGCGGCGATCCACTGGCCGATTCCGTTCTCTCCGTCGTAGACCATGCACGGTCCCCTCTCGCTGGCCACATGGCCGTCGGCACGCGGATCGAGCGTGCCCAGTTGAAGCCGTTCCAGGTAGTAGGGCAGCAGTTGATAGCCGTGCGAATCGATGCCGCGAAGGTTCGATTCCAGCAGAGATTCGGCCACCAGGGCCGCCTTCTCGCGCGGCGCTCCGGCAGCCAGCAATAGCCGTTCGCCGAAGGCGCCGAGCGCACGGTAAGGGATGATGATTTCGTCCTGCATTCGAATAATTATGGTTTCAGGGCCAACAGCTTGATAATGTCGGGCCGGGTCAGATCGTCTTTGCTGATCACCCGGGCGTCAAGGTCGATTCTTTTGGGCGGCGTCCCGCCGCGCAGTTTCTCCGATAGCGTTCGTACCGCTTCGTAGCCAATCCGGAATGGATCTTGAACCACGGTTGCGCTGATCAGGCCGCGGCGTAAGTCGGCGATCATGGTGTCACTGGAGTCGAAGGCGACAAACTTGACCTTCCCTCCCAGTCCCCGCGCCGCCAGCGCGAGAGAGACGCCGCTTGCGCTCGGCTCTGAAGAGGCGAAGAATCCGTCCAGGTCCGGGTGGGCCGTAAGGATGTTCTCGGCCGATGCGACCGCCTTGGCCCGGTCCGCCAGGCCATACTGGCTGGCCACAATCCGTAATCCCGGGTGCTTCTCCCGCAGCGCGTCCGCAAAGCCACGTTCGCGGTCCATGGTGGAGAAACTTCCCGGCGCATGCAGCAGCACGCCGATCTTTCCCTTGCCGCCGAGCAGGCTGGCCATCCGTTCGGCGGCCATTCGGCCAGCCTCGTAGTTGTTGGTGCTGACGAAGGTGAGGTAGTTCTGCGAGTCGACGCCGGAATCGAAGACCGTGATCGGAATCCGGGCCGCGGCGGCGCGGTCCAGCACCTGGGCCAGTGCTTTGCGCTCGCTGGCGGCCACCGCAATGGCATCCAACCGGCGGACGATCATCGAGTCGATAATCTGTATTTGCCGCGTAATATCGCTTTCCGACTGAGCGCCATTCCATTCGATATCGGCGCCCAGGTCGCTTCCGGCTCTGCGCGCGCCCGCTTCCACCGTTACCCAGAAGATGTTCGACGTTGATTTCGGCACCACGCCGATTACCCGTCTGCGCTCACGGTCGCAGCCGGCTGCAAGCAGCAGCACCAGCGTTGAGAGCGCTACCGCGCGGATCATCGGGCGGTCCATCCCCCGTCGATCAGGATATCGGTGCCGGTGATGAAACTCGCGTGCTCCGAGCATAGGAACACTGCCAGCGAACCGATGTCGGGTACGTTTCCCCAATGTCCTAGCGGGATCTGCGAGATAAAGAACTGATTGGCTTCTGGATTCTGGATCAACGGCGTGTTCATCTCCGTGGCGAAGGGGCCGGGACTGATTCCCACCACCGTAATCTGCTCCGAAGCCAGTTCCAGTGCCAGCGCCCGCGTGAAACCGAGCAGGCCCGCCTTCGTGGTGGAGTACAGTGCCCGGCGCGGCATCGAAATATGCGACATGATCGACGTCATGTTGATGATGCGGCCGTATCCGCGCCCTTTCATCTGGGGAACGAAGGATCGGCACATCAGAAAAACGCCAGTGACGTTGGTGGCCAGCACCTGGTTCCACTCTTCCAGTGTGAAGTCGGTCACATCCTTGCGATTGTTGATCCCTGCATTGTTGATCAGGATATCCACATGCTCGAAGCGCGCCAGAACGTTTTTCTCCAATGCGAGCACGGAACACTCGTCGGCCACATCGGCAACGAATGTCTCTGCCGGGTGACCATGGAGGCGGGCTGCCGTGGCGGTTTCTTCCAGTCTGGCCACATCACGCCCCGCCAGAGCCAACCCGGCGCCGGCCTCGGCCAACGCCAGAGCCATGGCTCGGCCCAGGCCGCGACTGGCGCCGGTAATTAGAGCGGTTCTTCCATCGAGCCGGATGTTCATGAAGTGGGTTCGCCTTTCGAGGTGATGCCGATGCTGAGCGTTATTGTAGCGAATGCCGATGAATTCTTCGGCCCGGGCTAACGGGAACTACTGTGCTATGATCTGGGCAACCAGTATGAAGAGACCTGCATACTTGCTGATTCTGGGGATCCTGCCGCTGTCGATCGCATTCGCTGACTTCAGCTATGAACAGACTACCCGATTCAGCGGCGGGGCGATGATGAGCGTGATGCGGATGGCGGGAGCGTTCTCGAAGGATTTGAGGGAACCCACCCGCTCGACGGTGATTGTCAAAGGCAGCCGGATGGCTCACATCGACGCGCGCAGAACGCAGTTGATCGATCTGGACACGGAAACAATCACCTCCATCGATAACGAGAAGAAGACCTACTCGGTGATGACGTTCGCCGAAATGCGCCAAATGATGGAGGAGATGGCTGCGCGGATGAAGGGCAAGAATAAAGAGGGCCAACAGGCGCAGTTCTCCATCGACGTGAAAGACACGGGCCGCGCACGGGAGATCGCCGGACTCAAGGCCAAGGAACTTCAACTCACCATCAGGATGGAAACCGAAGATCCCAAGTCAGGGCAAAAAGGCGCCATGGATTTCCTCAGCGAGATGTGGATGGCGCCTGACATCCCCGGCTACCAGGAGGTGAAGGCGTTTCAAACGAAGATGGCGGAGAAATTAGCCTGGTCGCCCGGCCTGAGTTTTGTGAGCATGATGCAACCGGAGGCCGGCCGGGGAATGGCCGAGGCCGCGAAGCAGATGTCCAAGATGGACGGCGTTCCGGTGCTGACTGTTACGCGGGTCGGCGGCGGCGGACAGCCCGTGCCGGACCTGGATGCAGCCGCCGGGCAGGCCGCGCAACAGCAACAAGGTCAGAACGAAGCACCATCGGCGAGCGACGTACTCACGTCAACTATTACGGGCGGTTTGCCGGGTCTGGGACGGCTCGGTGGCTTTGGCCGCAAGAAGAAGCAACCCCAACAGCAGCCCGCACCGCAACAGCAACCGCAGCAACAGCCACAGCGCGCCGCGCCACCAGATTCGATATTGGAACTCACCACCGAAACCTCGGGCTTTTCTTCGGCGCCGGCCGACGTCAGCCGGCTGGAAGTCCCCTCCGGGTACAAACAAGTAGAGTCGGACTTCGCCAAGCGGCATCACTAAAACACAACGGGCCGGAATCGCTCCGGCCCGTTGTAGCACTCGTGTAATTTCTGACGCCTTTACGCCTACTCCACGTCGCTGCGGCGCTTCTTGCGGTTTCGCTTGCGGGCGAGGGCTTCCTTCGTCCGGCGCTTTTCACCGGGCTTCAGGTAGAAAGAGTGACGCTTGATTTCCTTGATGATGTCTTCCTGCTGTACCTTGCGCTTAAATCGGCGCAATGCGCTTTCCAGAGTCTCACCATCCTGGACGGTAACTTCCGCCAAATCTCATCACCCCCTTGCTCGCATCGGGAATCTCGTCTGGCCGTTGGGCCATACGCAACCATTGTCGAACGGGCCGCGGGTTCGCGTCAAACCGGATGCCATGCCGCGTCTTCGGATGGTATGTCACACGAAACCTCGGGAAGCGTCTGCTATAAAGGAATGAGTTCGCGATCGTAACACTCTGACATGGAAAACGTACTCGCGATCCTGCTGGCGGGCGGAGCCGGCGAGAGGTTATTTCCGCTTACGCGCAACACTGCAAAGCCGGCGGTGCCGTTCGGTGGAGCGTACCGCATTATTGACTTTACGCTGTCGAACTGTATCAACTCGAACCTCCGCCGAATTTTCATTCTCACCCAATACAAGGCCTTGGAACTCACCCGCCATATCCGGGCAGGCTGGAGCATTTTTTCAAGCGAACTGGGCGAGTTCATCGAGGTGATCCCTCCCATGAAGCGGATTCATGAAGACTGGTACCTCGGCACTGCCGATGCCGTCTACCAGAACATGGAGAGCATCCGCAGCGAAAGCCCTCATCTCACCATCATCCTTTCGGGCGACCACATCTACAAAATGAATTACCTGGAGATGGTGAGCTGGCACCGGCGCTCGAAAGCGGATATAACGATCGCCACGATCCAGATGCCGACCGAGGAGGCGCCTCGTTTCGGTGTGGCCGAAATCCGGCCCGATGATTACCGGGTGGTGGGCTTTGAGGAGAAGCCCGATCACGGCCACCCGGTTCGCTCGGCCTTCAACCCGGACATGATCAGCGCATCGATGGGCGTTTACGTCTTTAACACCGACATACTGCTCCAAGCGCTCATCGAGGACGCGGCGGATCCCGAATCGGCGCATGACTTCGGCAAGGACGTTCTGCCGAATTGGCTCAACCGGGCGCGAGTGATCGCCTACGATTTTCGTGATCTCAACGACAAAACGGCCCGCTACTGGCGCGATGTCGGTACGCTGGACGCCTACTACGAGGCCAATATGGACCTGGTCTCGGTCGTGCCGGAATTCAATCTCTACGACAAACGCTGGCCGATTCGAACCCGCCTGGTACAGCAACCCCCGGCGAAGTTCGTGTTCGCGCAGGAGGGACGCAGAATGGGTGTCGCCATGGACTCGATCGTCTCGTCGGGTTGCATTATCTCGGGTGGCAGGATTGTGCGCAGCGTGCTGTCGCCGGGCGTTCGGGTAAACAGCTACTGTGAGATCGAGAGCTCGATCCTGATGCCCAATTGTGAGATCGGGCGCTACACGCGAATTCGCCAGGCGATCATCGATTCCGGAGTGTCCATCCCGGAGTCGGTCAGCATTGGATACGATCCGGATGAAGACCGCAGGAACGGCTACACGTTGACCGCGGGTGGCATCGTGGTAGTCCCCGCCCAGGCCGAAGTCTTTGCCTGAGGACTCCCACCCGGTGACCGGCTGGACACGACGGCTGAATTCATTGCTATTCTGGGCTTAAGGCAGGCCTGCGTCTTCCATGTCTTACCGCACAAGCTACCGGTGGCCCTCGGCATCGAGTTTCTTTCCCGCCGGCGTAAAGTGGCTGTTAATCGTCAATATCGGCATCTTCCTGCTGAATTTTTTCGCGGCCTTGTTCCGGGCTGACGGTCTGTTTTTCTACCTCGGCCTGATGCCCGCTGCCGTGCTTCAGGGCTGGGGTGTTTACCAACTGTTCACCTACATGTTCCTGCACTCGGTGAACTCCTTCGGGCACATTCTGTTCAACATGCTGGCATTGTGGATGTTCGGAGCGGATCTGGAACGTACCTGGGGAACCCGCCGCTTCCTGCGCTTCTACTTCACTTGCGGCGTCGGCGCCGGGGTTTGCGTGGTTGTAGCCAATGCGCTCTTTGGCACCCTTGAATCCTGGACGATCGGTGCATCGGGCGCCATCTACGGCCTGTTGCTGGCCTTTGGGATGCTGTTTCCGAACTCCATGGTGCTAATGAGCTTTTTGTTTCCGATCAAAGCGAAATACTTCGTTGCGATCATCGGAGCGATCACGTTTCTCAGCTCGCTGGCTGCGCCCGGTGGCAGCGTCAGCCATGTGGCCCACCTTGGAGGCATGCTGGTCGGCTACATCTACCTGAAGACCTATCGCCCTCGCCGGGGCTGGAGCCGGGGCAGTGTGGACCCCGCCGGATCAATCCGTAACTGGTTTCGCAACTGGAAGCAGGAGCGGGCGAAGCGCAAGTTTCAGGTCTATTTGCGGAAGCGCGACTCGGAACGCGACCGTTGGGTTCAATAGGCCGGGGACGTGGCCTGGTCCGGAGGCGAAACGACAGCCTCCACCGCCACGTCAACTGTCACGTCTGCTATAGTTTGCCTGGAGTGTAAGTAATGAGATATTGGAAGCTTCTTTTGCTGCTGGCCGCCGCCGTGGCGGTGCCGGCCTGGATGCTATATGGCCAGGAAGGGCCGGTGAAGGAAGGGTCCGAGACGGTCGCCAGGCCGCGTAGCAAGCCAGGTTCCCCTGGCGCCGGGACACCTGCTCAAGATCAGGAGAAGATCCCGTCCAAGTATAAAAAGGACAAAAACGAACCCGGCCCCGGTTCGGCCAGTTTCAAGAGCGACGTGGCCACGGTGAGTGTGGACGTAGCGGTGCTCGACAACAAGGGTCACTTCATTCCTGGAATTCCAAGGGGCAATTTTCGCATCCTTGAAGATAATGTCCCGCAACAGGTTGCCAGTTACTCCACCACCGAAGCACCCATGACCGTGTGTATGGTAATCGAGTTCAGCAACCTCTTCCAGCAGTATTGGAGTGAGGCCTGGTATCAGACCCTGTCGGCTTCCTATGGGTTCCTGGAGACGCTGAAACCCGATGACTACGTGGCAGTGGTGGCCTACGATATGCGCCCGGAGATTCTGTCGGATTTCTCCACCGATAAGCGCCAGGCCTATGAAGCGATGCAGCGGTTGCGCATCGCCGCTTATTCGGAGTCGAATCTCTATGACGCGGTCACCGATACCGCCAAGCGGATGGCGGACATCGAAGGGCGCCGGGCCATCGTGTTAATCGCATCGGGCATCGACACATTCAGCAAACTGACCTTCGACCAGACCCGCAAGACGCTTCAGGAGGCGGGGGTGCCGATCTACGCCATCGGACTGATGCAGACCCTGCGCGATTGGTACGATGCCCGAGGCTACATGGGGCCTCTTCAGCGGCTGGACTTCCTGCAGGCGGACAATCAGATGCGGACTTTTGCCAGAGAAACTGGCGGGCAATCCTTCTTCCCACGCTTCTACGGTGAGTTCCCGAGCATCTTTCGCTCAATCCAGCAGTCGCTGCGCAATCAGTACTCGCTTACCTATCAGCCTACCAACCAGTCGCACGACGGCAAATTCCGCAAGATCAAGGTGGAACTGGTGGATCCGGCGACCGGCCAACCCCTCCGTATCGTTAACGAGAAAAAGAAGGTGATCAAGTATCAGATCATCGCCAAGTCCGGGTACACGGCGCCGCGTGAAGTTGAATAACCAGCATTCTGGCCCATTGGCTCGGCCTCATTGCGGCGGCAGGGTAATAGTACGCGGGGTCGGTATTACTATAACCGGGTATGGTTCTCGAAATTAGTACGTCGAATCGGCGAAGCGAAAGTCAAGAGCGAAATGTTGCTCATTATGAAGCCGTTACAAAATCGTTGACAGGGTCGCCGGGTGTTTGTTACCTTCGCCAAGTCTGATGAACGCTGCGACACCGGCCAAACTCGCCATCTACGAAATCCTGTTGGTTGATCATAACCGCCTCGGACTCAGCGCCCGCCAGTCCGTGCTGGAGGAGGCCGGCTACCGCATCACCGCCACCGCGTCACCGGCTGAGGCGCTGGAAAAGTTCCGCGAGCAGGCTTTTGACCTGGTGATCACGGGTTACAAACTGCCGAAGATGAACGGCATTGAACTGATCGGGCAGATTCGGTCGCATTGCGCAACCGTTCCCGTGATCATGATCTCCGGTTACGCCGATGCGCTGGGATTGGACTCGCGCTCCACAGGCGCCGATATTGTGATTCAAAAGGGCGCGAATGAGGTTTCGCACCTTGTTCGCGCCGTAGCCCGCTTGGCGAAACGCAAGGCGGCGAGAAAGCCGCCTGCTTCGCAGTCTGATGGCAGCAACCCTGCCCGTAGGGTCCGGCGCCGGGGTTGAACGGCGGTACGGTTTTTCGCGGCAAGGCAGGACAGCGGCGGGCTGCGTTTGATATCCCAATCGTTTTGCGGACCTTCCCAACCCAATTGAGACACCACCAGAAATTCCAGTTGCTACTGACCGTGCTGGTCACCATGATCCTGCTGCCTCTCATGGGGCTTGCGGCGCGGCCGGTGCCCGAACGCAGCCTCGCCGCGCAGTGGCTCCAAAAGATGACGCTTCCGGAGAAGGTGGCTCAACTCATTGTGGTGCCATGTTATGGCGATAACCCGTCAATACGATCAAAGCAGTTCCGCAACTATCGGAACTGGGTTCGGAGCCTGGGAGTGGGTGGGTTCATCGTCGTGAATCGCGTCGTGCGCGGCAGCGTGCAATCCGCTGAGCCGTATGCCATGGCGGCCTTCCTCAATCGTATGCAGAAGTTGTCGAAGCTGCCCCTGCTCGTAGCTAGCGACTTCGAGCGGGGTGCTTCGATGCGTGTGGATAACACGGTAAAGTTCCCGCACGCGATGGCTTATGCCGCCGCCGGCGACCCCGGCGCCACCCGTTGGCTCGCCTCGTTTACCGCCGAAGAGGCCCGGGCGATGGGCGTTCACTGGATTCTGGTGCCGGATGCCGACGTGAACAACAACCCGGACAATCCGATCATCAACATCCGCTCCTATGGCGAGAACCCTCAAATGGTCAGCCGTCACGTTCGGGCGTTCATCGAGGGAGCCCACCTCGATCCGAAATTTCGTGTGATGACCTCCGCCAAGCACTTTCCCGGACACGGTGATACGGCGATTGACAGCCACATCGGACTGCCGCGCCTGGATGTTACACGCGAGCGCCTGGATCGGTTGGAACTGGTGCCCTTTCGTGAGGCAATCAGCGCCGGTACGGATTCCATCATGAGTGCGCATATCGCGCTGCCTGCGCTCGACCCCTCCGGAGTTCCGGCCACCATTTCCAAGCCCGTGCTCACCGGCCTGTTGCGCAAGGACATGGCATTCAAGGGCATCATCGTTACCGATGCCATGGACATGAAAGCGCTGGCGCAGCAGTTCGGCCCTGGGGAGGTATCGGTTAGAGCTGTCGAGGCGGGCGCTGATGTCTTGTTGATGCCCGCCAGCCCGGAGGAGGCCGTGCGTGCCATTCTCGCTGCCATCCGGAGTGGTCGTCTCACCCGCCACAGAATTGAGGAGAGTGCGATGCGGATTCTCGCCGCCAAAGTCCGCCTGGGGTTGGCGCGCCGGCGGACTGTGGATGTGGAGTCAATCAACGATGTCATCGATTCGCCGGAGGCTGAGGCTCAGGCACAATCGGTGGCCGACCGTGCCGTAACACTGGTGAAAAACGAGTCTGCGGCGGTGCCGCTGGCATCGCCGGGCAACACCTGTTTCGTGGTGCTGGCCGAGAGCCGCTATTCGCGCCATGGGGTGGTGCTGCTCGACGAGGTTCGCAAGCGTGCGCCGGAGGCGTTGACGATCGCGCTTGAGGCCGGAGCGCCCGACGCCATCATTGACCAGACGATTCATAAGACCGCGGCGTGCGGCCAGGTGGTAGTAGCGGCGTTTTCTTCCGCTGCTGCCTACAAGGGAACCGTTGCGCTGGGCGGCGGCTTTCCTCGGCTGTTGGGGGAATTGACCAAAGGCCGTCCGCCGGTAACCCTGGTGGCTATGGGAAATCCGTATCTGCTGCGCGACTTTCCGAACGTAGCGGCCTACCTGGCAACCTTCAGCACTGTACCGCCCTCTGAGGTTGCCGCGGTGAAAGCACTGTTTGGCGAGATCCCTATCCAGGGCCGGATGCCCGTGTCGATACCGGGGTTGGTGGCGTATGGCGACGGTATCACCATTGCCGCCGGCACGGTGCACTAATCGCCATGGGCTCTGTGGGAGAATTTCTATTGGAGGGAGACCATGCTCGAAATTACCTGGTTAGGCCATGCCACGTTCCAGTTCCGTCTCGAGAGCGGCGAAGTCTTCCTGATGGACCCGTGGACGGATGGAAATCCGTCATTTCCTAAGGGGCACACGTTCGATCGAGTCGATGCGATCCTGGCCTCCCACGGGCACTTTGATCACATCCACGACGTGATTCCGCTGGCAAAGAAATTCTCTGCGCCGGTGGTGGGTATCTTCGAACTCTGCAAATGGCTGGAATCGAAAGGCGTGCAAAATACCGCTGGTATGAATAAAGGCGGCACGCAGCAGGTGGGCCCCGTGGCAGTTACCATGACCCACGCGCTGCACAGTTGCGGCATCCTCGATGGCGATCGGATCGTCTATGGAGGAGAGGCCTGCGGTTATGTTCTGCGTTTCGCCGGCGGGCGTAGCCTCTACTTTGCCGGCGATACCAACGTGTTCTCCGATATGGCGCTGATCCACGAACTTTACCGGCCGGATCTCTCGTTTCTGCCGGTCGGCGATCACTTCACAATGGGTCCGCGCGAGGCGGCGCTGGCCGCCAAGCTCCTCAAGTCACCGCGGGTAGTACCGATGCACTTTGGCACATTTCCAGCGTTGACGGGCACTCCGAGTGCGCTGGCCGGGATGCTCGGGCCGGACTCGCCAACCGATGTGTGGACACTCGAGATCGGTAAGCCGGTCGAATGGTAATCTGGACCGAGATCGAACCGGCTCCCGGATGGCGGCTGCGCCTGGCCGCCTCTGACGAAAGCCTGCGCCTGGTGAATTTCGTTCGTGCTGGTAGCGCGGCTGAGACCGAACTGGCCCAACATTTCGGTACTGAAGTCTTGCGGCAGCAGGCCGATGCGGAGATTTTCCGCCAGGCCGCGAGCCAACTGGAGCGCTACTTTCGGGGCGACCTGCGTCAATTCGCGCTCCCCCTGGCGCTGCGCGGCACGCCGTTTCAACTGCGCGTCTGGGCTTTGTTGCAAACCATTCCATACGGTGAGACATGCAGTTATCGCGAACTGGCCGGGATGGCCGGTATTCCGAAAGGCAGTCGCGCCGTGGGACTTGCCAATGGAGCGAATCCGGTTGCCATCATCGTACCCTGCCACCGTGTCATTGCGAGCAACGGAAAACTTCAGGGATACGCCGGCGGATTGGCTGCAAAGAAAATGTTGCTCGATATCGAGGCGGGCCGGTTCACGCTCGCGGGCCTTTGACCAGTGCCAGCAGTTCATCGGGCCGGTCGATTTCAATTCCGATTCGCAGCCAGAGGATTCGTGCCGGCGGAAGCACCTCCGGCAGGTTCATCGCGTCCTTCTCTGTGGTGAGCAGCGTCGCCCCTGTCAGAAGCGATAACTCCTTGGTGGTGTAACGATGGTGATCGCCGAAGGCATGACAAGCGCGTGGGCGGCAGCCAATCGTCTCCAGCGTTTGCCAGAATGAAGCTGGATTAGCCAGCCCGCAGAATGCCTCGGCGCCGGATAGCGCTGTGTCCAACGGCAACTCCTGCTCCGTGCGCGCATCCACCCAGGATTCCGCCTTGACACGACAGTAAAAGATTGGGGCATGGGGATTATGCATGCGCAGCGTGCGCTCAATGGCCTGCCTCGGCCGGCGGGCGGCACGCGTAATTACGAATGCGCCGGCCCGCGCCAGCGCCGTGAGGGGTTCGCGCAATCGGCCGGCTGGAACGATGCGGCATCCGCCGAAAGGATCGAGCGCGTCGATCATTACAATGTCCAGATCGCGTGCAAGTTGGGTATGCTGCAGCGCGTCATCCAGCAGCAGAAGCTTCGGGCCGAAACGCTGTTCCATCCGCCGGCCCACCAGGTAGCGGTCTGCTCCGATGCCCAACGGCACATCCTTGTCGCGGAGAAAGATCTGCGGTTCGTCGCCGGTGAGTGAAACCGGCGCCGTGTCGCCGGGTGCAAACAGGCTGGCAGCGGTGCCCGTCTGCCGGCGGTAGCCGCGCGTAACAATCGCAGAGCCAGACACGTTCCGCGCAAGCCAGAGCACGAACGGGGTCTTTCCCGCTCCCCCCAAGGTGAGATTGCCGATGCTCACCACCCGTGTATCCAGGCGCCGCGGAGCAGGCCGCAATCGCGCGCCAACTCGCCATACCCACGTGAGTGGCGTCAGTAGCGGATATCCGGGGGCCGCCGGAATCGAGTCCTGCTCCAACCCGGCCACCGCCTCGGCGATTCGTACTGCCGTTCCACGTCTTGCCTCGGCCAGCTTGCGGGCGCGTTCGCCAATCTCCCGCGCGGTTGCAGGATCGTTGAGCAGGCTGGCTACCGTCTTGGCCAGCGCCGCAGGCTCCCGGACCTCCACCATCGCTCCACCGGCCAGAAACTCCGCTGCGATTTCCGGGAAGTTCTCCATGTGCGGTCCGCAGATCACCGCCTTCGAAAAGAACGCCGGCTCAAGAATGTTGTGCCCGCCCCGCTTTGGGAATGTGCCACCCATGTAAACCACGTCCGCGATTGTGAACAATCCGGAGAGTTCGCCCATGCTGTCAAGCAGCAATACCGCCGCCCGTTCCATTCCTGTCAGGCAGGAACGCCGGGCATGGGCGATTCCCGCGGCTTCGAGCTTCGAAGCTGCCACATCGAACCGCTCCGGACGCCGCGGAACCAGGATCAGCAGCAGGTTTGCGAAGCGCTCTCTAAGTTCAGCGAATGCTCGAATCACGATATCGTCTTCGTCCGGATCGTCCGCCTCAGCCGGGGGCATGGTGCTGGCGGCTATCCAGATGGCCGAGGGCCGATTTCGCTCGACAAATTGGGCTACGACCGGTGGAATTGAGTGCTGTGGAGTGAAGTCATACTTCAGGTTGCCAGCTACTTCCACTTGCTCTGCTCCCAGTTCGCGGTAGCGGGCAGATGAGATCTCCGTTTGTGCGAAAACCTTGTCCGGCAGCGCGAGAACCGGTCGAAAGAACCATCTGAAGCGCCGGTAACGAGGCATGGCCCGATCCGAGATGCGGCCGTTCACCACCAGCAGGCGCGCTCCTGCACGGCGGCTCTCACGGTAGAGATTAGGCCAGATCTCGGTCTCTATGATCACTACCACGGATGGGTGGAGAGCGCGCAGCGTCCGGCGCACAGCACAGCAATAATCCAGCGGCGCATAAAAGATTGAATCGGCCAGGGCAGCCAACTTCAGGTTGGCCATCGCACGGCCGGCTACGGTGGAACAGGAAACATGCAGCTTTATGCCTGGTAACACGTTCCGAAGTTGTATCAGCAGGGGGATGGCGGAAAGGACCTCTCCCACCGATACGGCGTGTACCCAGATACCCCCCGGGATCGTCTGATGAACTGCGGCTGGTAGTATTCCCAGCCGTTCGGTGAAGTGATGGATGTAGCGGCGGTCCCGCAAACCGCGAGCAGCGAAATACAATAAGACGAAGGGGGCGGCGATCACCTGGATCGCCCGGTAGAGAAAGTAGATGACGTTACGTTCCAATTGCCTGGTTTTTCTGTCGGGCCTGGCGCTGCTGCAAGCCGGGCTCGCCGCCGACAACACCGGCGCCGATGTCTTCAAGCCCGGTCCGGCTAACTCTTATCCTAACCATCAAACCAGCGAAAAGGTGACCATTGCGGCGGTGCCTTATGACACCGCGAATCTGGCCAGGCAGGCGTTCGGCAAGGCGGAGCCTCAAAAACACGGAGTGTTGCCAGTGCTGCTGGTCATCCGGAACGACTCTGATAAGGCGCTGCGGTTTGACAACCTGATCGTGGAACTGATTGGACCGGACCGGCAGAAGATTGAGGCCACTCCCGCGGACGACATTCGCTACATCGGTGGGGGGAAGCGGCCCAAGGAACGTAAACTCCCGTATCCGATCCCGTCCGGCAAGCGAAAGAACCCTCTCGACGTGTGGGAGATCGTCGGCCGGGCGTTTTCGGCAAAAATGTTGCCCGCCGGCGACTCCGCCAATGGGTTCATCTATTTTCAGGGCGTACTGCGGCCGCAATCGACCATCTACCTTACTGGAATTCGTGAAGCGCAATCCGGCCGGGAGTTGTTGTACTTCGAGATTCCGATCGAGCCGGCCGGCTACAGTTCAAAGTAGCCGCTGCGGGAACGTCCTTTGGACTGGCTCAAGTCAGAACCAATGAGGCAGTACTGATCTAAGGCGAACAACACGGCGGATTCCACGCCGCTCTCTAGCGCGGTGGCGACTTCCTTGCTCCACGGAGTCGATGGGTCGGAAATCCCCACTAGATGACTGCGCTGTGTCCATGGAAATCCAACCTCGCTGCCAAACAGAATCGACGAGCGCGCCAGGTTTAGATCACGCTGAAGCGTAAATGTGAAACTCTCGGTCTTCAGGCAATCCAGGCTTGCGGCAGTCCAGAACTCGCCGGCGAAATTCACCGCTCGGTTGAAGGCCGTCGAATTGACATCCGTCGGATAGAGAACCTCGAAGCGGCAATCGGGATAGCGCTGCTTCACAAATTGCATTAGTTGGACGGTGAACTCGCCGGCCAGCCGCCGGTAAACACCGGTTTCGTCCTGATACTCTGCCGGGTCTACGCGCTCATTCGGTATCCTTCTCGCGGTCCGGCCAAACTCGGTGGAGAATACCTGGTCCGTGTAGGCGTCACAAAATGGCATGCCGGAGCCATCATCTGGAAAGTACCACCATTGCACCTCGCCAAACTGTAGGTAAGGACGCACGCCGGCCTCCACCATCAACGTGGCGCAATCCAGGTAGACTTGCCGCCAGAAAGCGATACTCGTTGGCGAAAAGTTTGTCTGGATCGCTGGCGTCTGTAACTGTACCGGGTTTCCGCTTGGATACCGCTGGGCAATGCCGGCTTCCGCGCTGGGGTCGCCGTGTTGTAACTCCATGCTAAATGCGCATGTGGCCCCAATGCCTAGGTTATCCAGTGCACGCAGGTACGCCCGGGTCCAATCTCGCGCCGCCCGGTTCATTCGAGGCTGTGCGGTTAGGTCCGTCCTCCATACGCCATCCACTCCGGCTTGAACCGTCTCTGGCGTGCCGGAGAATGCAGGCCCGCCTCCGCCCACACTCACATCCACCTGATTGCCCGCGGCGCCCATCATTCTCGCTTGAATCGAGAGCGCCGCTTGGGAGGCGCTCGCCCAGACCGAAGTGTAGCCCTGGTTCAACCGCAACGACAATGCCGTGGCGATTGTCTCCGCGGTATCGCCAGGGTGTACCAGGTGCTCAATCCGGCCGCCAGCCAACTGCAGCACAACGGTCGAATTTGGCTCGGGATTTCCGCTGAAACTGATTCTCTTCACCGCGTATCGAAAGCCGTTCGGAGCAATCTCATAAAACCACAGCGCCCCGACATAGTGATTAGCGCGGCCGGTGAATCCGAGAGACCGGAGCATTCCAGCCGTCCTCTCTGCGGGCAAGGCGATAGCGTGGTCGGTATCCCAGTCCGTCGCTAAAGTGCAGCGCGCCAGCTTCGCGCACTCTGTCAGCTCTTCGCTTGGCACGGCGGCTTCAAAATAGTCGAAGAACACGGTCTCCGTGCTGGCGCCATCATGGCGCAATGTCACGACATGAGTGCCAACGGAAAGCGGGCCAAGCGGAATGCGAACCAAGGTGTCTTCGCCGGCCAATCCAAGATCAATCCGCGTCTCCACCCCATCGACCGTGACCAGAAGTGGCCCGCCACTCTCCGCGCGGCGCGTGCCAAGAAAACCAATCGAAGACGTAGCGGTGGCAAATCGAATCTCCGCTGACTCGCCAGGGATGGACGTAAATGCGAGCGAGCCGCCGGAAAAATTGCCATGGGCGATTTGCCAGCCGGAACTCAAGCTCACTTCCGCTGAGTCATTCTCAAGACGCCTTGATTCAGGTCCGGCTAATTTGTAGCGGCGATTGCTGCCGGAAACCGTCCAGTTTGATACCTCGACTTCGAACTCGGTACGCTCAAACTCGGCTGGTTGCAGGTCTGCCGCATACGTCCACCGCATTTTGCGAACCCTATCCATCGGGAACGGAAACTCGCTGAACGGCAGCTCGATATGCCACCGTGCCGGCGAACTGCCGCCCTGCAGAGTTTGTATCGGGTGACTCCACTGTTCAGAGGCTGCTCCGGCCACATAGCTGTATACGCCGATTCGATTTCCGTTTGAGCCGGCGCTACTCTCTTTTGACTCTAGCCGAATCTTCGCGCCTTCCCACGTGGCGCTCAGATAACGTGAGGAGCTATTGATGCTCCTTCCAATCTGCTCGATGACGCTATCTATCGTATCGTCGTAGTAGTTCTGGTGTGTATAGTGCTCCCCGCAGAAAGCGAGTCCGGCATAATCGCCTTGAGTGATCGTTCCGCTCAATTCAAATTCGCACCAGGCATCTTGGTAACTACCTTCGCATGGCGTCGCATAGTCCCGCAGTAGGACCAGGTACGGGTCTGCGCCGCTCGCATCAGTCCAGACTCGCAGATAGGGCCACGGTTCTGCCGGGTACACGTCGGAGTCGATGGGAACACAATTGACCCTTCGCTCGTCATAGCTCAGAGTCAGGCCACTCAAATCGCCATCCGGCAGATTCCGGAACCAAGGGTGTTCAAAGACATTATCGCGGTTCCACTCAACTACCGCCCAGTCAAATTGCTGCCGCCAACTACCTGACACCACAAAACCCGAGCTACTTGCACCGCTCATTGCGGCAATCGCAGACGGCCGTTCAAAGTAACACTGCAGATCCTGATCCGGGCGCAATTTTTCGAGATGCTCAGCCATTCCGCCCTCACACTCGAATCGTCACGGTCAAATCACGCCCCGGACTAGCTCCGGAAGACTGCGGCACGCTCGTGATATTCAATCCAAGAGTGCCCTTCGTTGGCAGTGGCGCCAACTGTTCCCCAGGCAGCGAAGCGGAGGTCGTAGCGCCGGCGGGAATCGTGACTGTGCAGTACAGGGCATCATTCAGGACGATTTGGACCACGATGTCGCCAGTGCTGGATGGCGCCGTCACGGACGCAAAGACATCGCGCACGCTGGTAGCCTCCTGAATAATAAGCGGTGGTGTCGCGTTGTTCTCAATGGCCAACGGGCCGGCTACCTGCAGGCACAATTGCCCCCCTCCGTAGGTTCTTAGCCCTCCTCCGGCCTGGGTGAGGAAGGTTTTCCAACTCGTTGGACTGTTTCCCTGGTTGTTCGTGACGTAAAACGTTGCTGCCACCAACGTGGCTGACGAAAGGTCGATCGAAGTACTGTAACTGCTAGCTGATAGAGATCCGAAAAAGCCCTTGGGAAAACCAACGGTGACTATTTTGCGCTTAAGCTGAATAAGTGTCGCAGCTTCGTCGTGTGCCGCGCTTTCAGTGCCATATAAGCCCCGGGAAACATGATACAGCCCGCTGAGCGCGTCGATCTCATCGATCCTCACAATTTCTCCGTCGATCTGTAGCAGGTCGTTGACCAGTACCGGCCGTGGCGCGGAGACCGTGAGAATGCCATCGTCCGCGTTCACTGCGGCCGAGAGCCGCGCAGGGGTATTCGCATCCAAGTCGTCTCGAAAATGCAGTCCTAGTGTGCCAGCCTGAATGGACCGGGTATTTGCCAGCGTATCGAAGTGAACATTGCTTAGTTCAACCAACCGGCGCCCAATCGGCGTGAGGTCAAACTGTGGTGCGCCAGCGACGTCGCGATCTTCATCGCCGGAGCCGCCGATCGTCCACTCAATGAGTGGAGAGAGTTCGTATGCGGACTCTCGATCCCCAAGATTCGCCGTCCGAAGAGAGACTTCCAGGATCCGCCCAGGCTCATTCGGGATATCGAAAGCGGCGAAAGGTCCTGAACTCGAGGCTCCGTACCTCCAGCCGGATTCCGAGACAGTGAACCTGCTCTCCACCGTCGGTAAGACGGTCCAGGGCTGGCTGAGTTCTATCGTCTGTTCGGTGTTTGATATGATCTGCCGTTCTTGGCCCGCCCCAGGGCCGGCGGAGATCCGGAGGATCATCCCGCGAAGGGCGTCAGTGGTCGAGCTCAACTGACTGCAGGTGATACTTCTGGTGGTGGCGCTGGTTACCGCGCTCTCGGGGCGAGTGCGTGTTCGCCAGTAAATATTGGTGTGATCGTAGTTGTTATCGGGGGGCGGTGCGGTACCGGCTGGAAGGCCTGAGTCTTCAAAAGTAAGACTCAATGGAACGTGTTCGGCCACGCGGGCCATAATCCATGGGTTTACACCGCGGTACACGTTGAAGGTGCTTGCGTCGCGGGGAAAACTGAGCCCCGTGAGAATAATCCTGTTATTCTCGCTGGACATGGGTGTATGTGCTACTACGGTGAAGGAGAGAGCGGATTCCGCTCCTTCGGCCGTAACGCCGGTAACTGCGTAATAAAGCGCCGCGCCACTTGCCACCATCCCACCCTCGGTGTCGATTGTTGGCGAAAGCGCGATAAGGGGAATTCCCGCCATGGATGAGGAGGCGGTCGTCGGCGCAAGAAATTCGACGCTGAGGGTAAGTCGCACCGCCCCATTTGCGTCAATGGTGCTAACTTCGCGCAATTGAATCGCGTTAGTGAGTGGCTTGGGGAGGCCAGTGGTCGAACTGGGTTGGCGCCAGGATCTCGACGTGGCGGCAGTGTTGTCCTCATACCACGAATCATCGTGCAGTTGGGCGGTGATCGTCATTGTCCGGTAGTTGGTACCCGGAGACAGGTTGAGAACGCGGAACAACTGCCTGTCCAGCGCCTCTCTGGCGTAAGTTAGCGTGATCAGATCCCCAGGCATCAAGCCGATGCCCTTGACGCTGGTCTCAAAGGTCACGTAGCGGTTGCCCCGTACAGAACGGTTCAATTGCCGCCGTAGAAGCCTGAGTGCCTGGCTGAAATTCGGAATCCCCAAAGCCGTCACGCCAGTGTCGACCTCTTGGCGGGTCACAAGATAATCATCCGTATCCAGCAGAGAAAGGCTGTCCTGCTGGTATTCGTTGTGCTCATCCTGGAATTCGATACTGAGACGATTTGGGGTTTCGGCGGAACTGCGCGACCAGAAGCGAATCAGCGGCGCGCCGCTTGGCGAGCAGAGGATCCCGCCGTCGCCGTGCGTGCCGTCACCAAACTGATAGGCCGGCCACCCGTTAGCCAGTGCTTCCGTGCTGTTGCTTGTAGGCGCCTTGGTTGGCTGCTGCACCGCCAGACTGGACTCAACACGAAGGCGGAGTAATCCATTCCCGCCGAAGCACAGGTACAGTCCTGAGCCCGCTCGGATGCCACGGACCACGTCTCCGGCGCTTCTGCGCTTGGTCAACGCGAGGTTGCACTGGTACCTGGGTGTGGTGGTCTCGTTCCCGAGGCTGTCGACTGCCAGAATCCGTTCATCACAGTACGCGGCGGTTGACGCAAACGAAACAATATCGATCTCTTCTGTCGTCCAACCGGCGCGCCTTAAGACATCCAGGATAATCCAGGCCGGATTATTGGTAAACGTCTCGCCCAGACTCGTTCCGGCGGTATCGAATCGCTCGAGCAGCTTGCCCTGTGCGAGAACCCGGATGTGCGGAACGGCCGTGCCGTCTGCAATCCGGCTGGGAACTGCGATCGACAATACAGCCATGCTTCCGTAGGGGTCGCCCTCCGGAAAATTCGGATCAAATGCTCCGGTCCGGTCACCCTGGGTGGCCATGTTAAACCAACCGGTTGCCGTCATATCTCGCCCGGCGACGCCCTCCGGCACCTCGATGTCGTTGACCAGTAGCTTGAGCACACCCTGCATTCTGCCGGCTCCCAGCAACACCTCCATCCGGGTGAGATTTCCATCGCTTCTGGCAAAAACAATCACCGGAGCCCACCACGCCGTTCCATAAACTAGTGGAACGAAATCCTCATATCGAGCCGCATTTTCTACTGGCGCTGAGGCGTGGCTTTCCCTCGCGCCGTAGCTACGCACGTCAATCGCTGAGGGGAGATACTCAATCCCGCCGAAGCGGCGTGCCGGATCGCCAAACATGCCTCGCGCTTCGCAGTCTGCCCGCGTATAGTTACACGTGGTGAATGGCGTGCCACTATCCAACCGTCCGCATCCGCCGGGAATGTCCGCGGAATATCCACACCGGTAAAACGGCGAATAGCTTCCGTGCTGACCCCCATCCGCTGCTTCGGCGCGCTGCTCGGCCGTCGTCGGAAAGATCCAGGGGCACCGCCGCTGAATACGCACATCGGGTAGCAAGAGCCGTTGTAGCGACATGCGATTCGAAAAGGTTAGGCGGAAGGTTTCCTCGGTAATTTCGTCGGGTGGATTGGCAACTCCCAGGAATACGACGCTCGTCTCGCTTGTCGGCACACCGGCCTCAAGGTCGAAGAACACGAACCGAACGGTGAGTCTGGCGCCTTTTAGGCCCCCTCCGGCCTCCAGTTCGGACAATCGCCCATCGGCATTGGCCAGAACTACCGATATTCGCCCGGTTCCGTCGATGCCGTCCACCGTTCCCGAGCGAAGTTCAAAATCACTGTGCCTGAGTATGCGCGGCTCATACTGTTGTCCCCCGGCGGTGACCGTATGTGTGCACCAGCGCTCGATCTGGCCGCTGGCTAGTGCGCACTCGAACAACAGCAACGGGCAGTCCGTCTGTTCCTGATCTTTGAGTTCTGCGATGCTCTTCATTTCACGCTTCTCTCGCCGTGATGTGGACTGTCATGGAACTGCTGTCGGTGCCATCTTCCGAGACTTCCAGTTCCTCGGCGTCAAAGCGCGCCGCCCGATGGATCCCATTGATTGTGGTCGTTCGTTTGTAAGTGGAACTGCCAGTCTGTGCTTCTACCTGCATCTCGACGATTTCAACGGCAGCGCCAGGAGGAATCTCCACGCCAAATGCAACGCCTTCCGCCGGGGCTTCACCGGCGCTGCTGAATGCCAATGACTCCCAATCTGTCCCCACGCCAAACTGCGTCCGGGACTCCACGCCATCACTCAACCGTAATGCCGAGAGTGGCATAGGGGAGTAGCCTCGAATCCGAAAGCTCATGCAGTAACGAAACCAGGCAGGCGCGGCCAGCACCTGAGTGATCCGCTCAGTGCTTGCTCCGCTATTCACCAGAGATGTGCCACTCGCTTCAAGTCCCGCTCCCTTAATCCACACCTGTTTTCCAAAATCGTCACTCCACAGGAACAGGTTCGCAGTCGGATCGATAAACACAAAGGGAATTGCGCCACCGCGGCATTCACTCCAAAGGGCGAGGACCTGGTCTCGCTCGGTTGTGTTTAGAGCGGCCAGGGATAACTGCCACTGTAGGCTGCTCGAAGTGACTCCGCGCGCCTTGAACTGGGTTCCATCCATGGACTCATTGACTACCGTCCGGACACTCCGCCGCTTGGTGATGGGAAATTGTGCCAGTTGGGGAAAGTAAGTCACCCTAGTCACCGTTCTCCCGGATCGTAACTGAAGTTACGATTCGAGCCTCACCGCGCCACAAAAGCGTCAGCGTATCCTGTTCCAGGCTGCAGTTCGGATAAACCGCGCCGTCAGCCGGATCACGAAAGGAAAAGGTACCGAATCTTCCTCCGATCAGAACAAAGAAGTCATCGAGGCTCTTGGCTTCACTGTCGTCAAGCAGATCCAGACGCAATGTCCACCGGTGAAGCCCTCTCGCGCTGTCGGCAAACCGCTGTTCACTTCCATCGGCAAAACGAAGTACGTTGCTCCGGTGGCGGTTGCCTCTTAGCATCGGATACTGAGCGATTGCCCCGGTCTTGAGTGTCGGAAAGTCCATTGTCTTTCGCCTCAGCCGACCAGGTCGGTCAATGGGTGGGAGTTCAGTAACGCCTTCTTTACGGCATCGGCGATATCGTCACTGCGGTCAAGAAATGACCGGCTGTCCATCGCCTGAACGTTGATCGTCACCATCGGCGCCGCTGAATCGGAGTTGGAGTTCGGCGGTAGCATTCGAGGAATGCCGCGATCGTCATAGTCGATCGCTCCTACCTGTTCTCCCCCTTGGAACAGACCTGTGTTCGCCCGAATTGCGGGTGGCAGCGCAAACTTTGGCAGCGGCGTTACTGCGGCCGATTCCTCCCTGCCTCCGAATAGCGAAAGGAGGCCGGAAACGAGCGGAAGTCCACCTAGTACCGTCTTGAGGACCGGAGTGACGGCATCGTACGCATTGTCGCCCGCGCTCTGCTCAGGCCGGCTCGCAACAGTGTTAACCGTTGCGGTGGAACGCCCAAGGCTTTCTCTAAGCGTTGACCCAAAGGCCGTGAGTTCGGCCGCTACCTCTTTAGTTGGCTGATACAAGGTGCTGAGAAGCTCACCGAGTTGTTCGTTGATCCCTGCCACGTCCTGCCTCCGCTAATGCTCTGTCGATTAACACAAACGCCTCGACCGTCTTCGCTGGTAGAGCCCGGTAATCGGCCGTGCCCAGCAGCCGCCAGGCAAAGTACTCCTCCAGCCACAGCCGGCTATCGGGCGATATAGAACTGCGCGGGCAAGTGGTAAGCTCGAGGCCGTTTACCGCCCACACTGGTCTCTCGCTGCGTTCTGCGCCGAGGAGCCCGCAATTCCTCGATTTCTCCCATCCGTTCGTCCGGCATTCGTCGCATCCCCACCCGGCCTGGGCGTCACTGTAGAAATGGAGTGCGACAATGAGTTTTTTCGTTCCCTCTCAGAGAGTGTGCATTCGCGCTTTATGGCTGAGACGATCTCCGCGCACAGCGTCTCCGGTCCTGACAGGATCACAGCGTCTGGTGTGCAGTCCAGTCCGTCAATAGTGAGGCCCGAAATGGCAAGCAAGCCCCAGGCCAGATACAACCGGTCGATTTCGCCGGCTAAAGCGGCGGCTGCCGCACGGCTTTCCATCGAGCGGCCCGCTTCGTGGAATTGAAGGGCTCCTAACAGGTCTGCAATGCGTCGCGTAAGCTCCAGTCGGCCGGCAAACGTAACGCGTCGGATCGAATAGCGGACTCCCGGGAAGACTTCGGAGTTGAACTCGAGCGAGGTGGCGAAGTCCATAGCCTATCCGAAAGCGACAACCACTTCGTCGTCGTGCAAACCCTGTGCGCGGGAATTCGTAAAGCGCCACTGCAGGCGGGTCTCTCGATCATCAAATGCCGGTACGTCCGGCACTGCACTCTTCAGATAAACGCCAAACAGTTGCCCTGGCGATTCACCCAGTTGCAAAAATACACTGATCGGCGACCTTTGTCGCGCCGCCTGGTAAAGCGCTCGACTCGCCTGCTCATCCTCTTGATAGAGATCAAAGGAGGCTACTACTTCGCGCTCGCCGGGTATCACTGCGCGCGGGCCTTGCGATCCAAACTCGCGATCTCTCAATTCCAGGTGATTGTTGAGCGTTATCTGCGCTGCCGTTACTGTGAAGAACTGCGAAGGGGAACTCCCGAACCACGCCTGACCGAGGTTTCCCGGCACTACGCTCGCTGCGCTCAGCGCGACTGGGGGTTCGTTCGGATAATTCGCCAGCCCGCCCTGAGCGCCCTGAAATGTCAGGCTATCGATCAATTCCCGCCCAGGCCCCTTGAAGTGAAACTCGTGGTGGCACCCGTTGATGCTGATTTGCATCGTGTCCACTGCCGCTCCGGTCAAAAGACGATGGACTGCGCTCGAGGGACTCCAATAATCGAACAGACTCACGCTGCTGACGGCGCTTCCCGGCGTATAGGCCACCGTAGGTCCCAGTGGGAACCCTGGCCCGGCGGTCTTTGTGAGCGGCGCGTTGATTCCTACGGTCGTTGCGTCGATCAGCCCGCTAACGAACCGGATCTCTCCGCCAATTGTCAGCGCCTGGCCGACGTTGAGTCCGTGCGGCGCCGCAAAGTGAATGGTTGACGGATCTGGCAGGCCGGCGATCACGGCGCCCGGAAATGGCAGCGCCGGTCCGCCGAGCGTTGCCCGAAATAGCGGGCCATACGGCGGCTCTTTTGATTGATCATCCCAACCGTAGAGGTAGGTGCGAAAATCGAAGCTGGTATGGCGCCTGAATCCGCTCGGCCGCCCGGCAAAGGTTCGCGTTCCCGACTTGGGTTGGGGGCATGGGCTGTCGATGGATTCGCTGATGCTCAGCTTCGATCCAAAAACGCGCGCGTCAGCGGTTAAGGCCGGCACGATTCCGTAACTGGATTCGGCCGCGACATAATATCGATTATTATTGGAGAGAATGTATCCTGGCATATCAACCCTAAGCACTCACATCGATCGGCATACTCACTTTTGCGCTTTGGACATAGTTCTTGCCGCCGGCTTTTGCGGGACCGTAGGTAACGTCATACTCCCCCGCGTAAGAGAGACCTAACCCCCAACTGCCACGGCTGACGTCGAGCAGGCGCGTCAGCGCTTCGACGTAAAAGTGGAGTTGGTCGGTCAATCCCGGCAGCGTGTCACTTGTCACGCGGACGTCTACCGCAACCTTCACCGTGCCGGAGAACGAGCGGAATTTCTCTCGTTGGGTATTGGAGATCTTTTCGCAGTAGACATTGACCGCCGGATAGCGAAAGCCCGTCAATTGTTCCAGCGCGTCGGTACCCGCATTCGCCTCGACGATCTGCCCGGCGTCGAGAGTGGGCATCACCACCCCGTCAACCATCGAAAGCGCGGCGATGCTTTGTGCCAGACCTTGCGGCGAACGCAGCAGTTCGGCAACTCGTCTTGTACTTGCACTTCCAGCTCGAGCCATACTGTCAGCCTTTCCAGATTCTGCGGTCGACGGTGATGTACTGATCTGGCTGTTGGCCATCGCCGGCGCCGGGGCCGTTGCGAATGCCTGTCGGGGGCAGTGTCCAGGTTGTGTCTATAGGAAGAGGAGTTGGCGTTTGCAGCGCCCCATTACTATCTGAAGTCCCGACATACACCGTCCATCCAGCGGTTGAGGCCGGCGGAACACCCGGCGCCACGGTTAGGGTGTGCCCGTCGGGTGCATCGATGACGGCGAACTCGCTAGCCGCCGACTCATCGCCCTTCGCGTTCACCCAGGCAGTCGTTACATAGTAGGTCGCTCCGGGCTGAGTTCCTGCAAGCAACCCGGCTTCGGGACGGTGCGGGCGCGGTACGGGCTCTTGGACTACGCCTACGCCTGCATCGTACAGCTCGCGCTCGGCGCTAAGGCTCTCGCTCGCATAGAGCCGCCACTTTGCCTCGTAACGGTCGTTTAGGCTACTGTGGTAACCATCGCGATAGGTCTCGGCAAGCGTGTGCAGCACCAGCCAATGGCGAAGTTCCGCCGTCACTACCACGTTGCTCGCATCCAGTCCGTCGCTACCATTGCGTTTGAGAAAGATCTCTAGTTTTGTGCCAATGTGACGTCGCGCTAACGCGAATTTGGCCGTCAGGTCGATACCGAGCGACGATGCAACTGTCTGGATTGAGCTTTCATAGTGTGTAAGCTCAGCGAGCCATAGAGGCGGCTGATCAGTGAGAAGCATGTTCCCTCCAAACTAGGACTTGAGCTTCTTCGTCTGCAGACGAAGGCCCTGCAGGTCGGATTCTGACAACAACGCAAACTGAACCCGTTGGCTGGCAGCATGCTCCTGAGCCCTTCGTGCCGCGTCTGCCTGCTCGGCGTAGAACCGGGCCGCTTCCTCTTCACTCGCCAGGCGTGCCCGGCCTTCGACAATCATTCTCGCCGCCGCCTCGCGGGTAACCTCGGTAAAAAGTCCCGCGCGCCCGCCATCGGGTGTCTCTGAACTGACGACAATCACATAGGGTGTCGCGATCGCGTTTTTGGCATTGGCAATCTTCTGATAGAACGCTTTCAGATCCATCGTGTTCCTCTCTTTTGCGAAGACATTGGAGTGGCAGTTGAATCCCGGCCGGATCCCGGACTGCCGCGTCCCCGTCCGGGCCTGTCATCGGTTGAACGGCCGGGCCCGGACGGGGAGTGGGCAGCCATGATTAGCTATTCACCTGGACGCCGAACGCATTGCGCAGTATTCCGGTACCGTACAGCACGTCCACCGTGAACTGCTGGGCCAGCGTGTTCGGTTGGTAAGTCATGACGACGCGCATGCCGAAATTGCCAAACTCGGCATACTCGGCAATCGCGCCGGTTCCGGGTAGTGGCTGTGGCAGCCGGCGCATCACCAGCCCGATGGCGCTCTTGGCGAAGGCCAGGTTATGTACATTCACGGGAGACGAGCCGGTTTTTGAAATGAATTGAGAGCGAAAGACGAAGAAGTCCTTCAACTTGCCGACTGTGCCGTCCACCAGCGTGCGCAACCCGGCGTCACCGGCCGAGGAGTACTCGCTGAAGCGCGGAATTTGACGTAGGGTCGAATAGGACCCTGAGTCAACCACCAAATACTTCTGCATGCTCGCCGGAACCCTCGCCTCGAACAGAGCCGTCTCCGCCGCTTCGAGTGTCGCCTCGCTCAACGACTGCCCGGCCGTGCCAACCGGGGTGTTTGCGGTGAACTGGGAGTACGACCCGAGCAGGTCACGCTCGATTCTTTCAGCCAATGCGATTACCGCCGGCTGCATGTACAGTTTGAGAAGGTCGGGTACCGCGATAACCTTGGTTACATCGGGAATCTGGAACGTCGCCTCGGCGTGTGTATTCAGCACGATCTGAGCGTTCCCAACGTTCGGATTCTGCGTCTGGACGGTCCCGCCTTCGGCAATGTTATTCGCCACTAACGTCGGCGGTATTGCCACGTTCACGGTGTCACCGGCGTTGGCCAGCGTTGGCTCAAAATCACGATTGGCGAGGTTACCCATGACAAGGTTGCCCATCAGCGCTGGCAGCGCATCCGCCGCGACCAGCTTTACAATGGCATTCGCCAAATTGGAAGAAGTAATTGCAGGCATGTTGTGTTCTTGCTCCTGTTCTCAAATCCGCGCTCGCGCCGGGCTCTAGCTGGCACGAAGCGCCTGTGAAGCCACGCGCGCGATCTCTTGCCGCACGCGATCCATTTCTTCGGCGCTCATTCCCGGGCGAATCTTGTCCAGATCCACCGTTGCGGGCGCCGTGGTGCTTCGGCTGTTCCCCTGAGTGCCGGATCCTCCGGCGATTCTTGCCGGTAGTAACTCCGGATTCTCATTAACGAACTGATGTAGAAAATCCGGCAGCGCAAGCTCGTCTTTGCCTGCTCGCGCCATCAGCCGGCCATCATCGGTCCGGATGATCTCGTCGCGCACCGCCTTGAAGGCAAGATCGATCTTCTGGACACCCAGCCGCTGAAGTTCGCTTCGAATCTGTGAGTTCCGGTCCGCTTCTTCGGCCAGTTGTCTGTTTCTGCGGTTCTCATCTTCTAACTCATTCAGCCGCTGCTCGAGCGCCTCCCGGCGTCTGCGCTCCTCCACGAGTTCAGCTTTGTAGGCGGGCTCCGTCCGCGCTTGTTCCGAACGGATGAATTCGCTGATCGCCTCCTGGATGATGGCCCGGATATTGACGGCGCCGGGCTCTGTTCTTGCTTCGTCCATATGCTCCTTCCTGAAGTCTTATGGTGTTATGAGATCCCGCTCTCGATTTCCGCGGAGATCTGGTCTTTGAGGTCCTGCCGGACATCACACAGATACTTCAACGCCAGCTTCTTGAAGATCTGCTTGCGCAATGTGGGTGAGTAGATGCCAAGATCGAGCAGCTGTGTGGCATCTGCTATCTCGGCGCTGAAGTCCCCGATGTCAAATTCATCGAGTCCCGACAGATCGATCGTGAGATTATCCGAACGTGCTTCGGCAATCCACCGAAGCACTCTCTTCATCGAATCCTTCACCACATCGCCGTAGGCTCGTAGCACCTCTTGGGTTACGGCAAAGTCACGCTGCTTGCTTAATCCGGACTGTGACAGCGTCACTCCGTTTCCGGCCTGATTCAGCGCGTAACACACCCGGTAGATTTCGTTTTGCAGCCGCGTGAGGTTGTCTGCGGCGATCTGATAGACCTTGCCTTCGGGCTCGGTCCATCCGAACCGGTCTTCCGGGCCCAGTTGGATATAGTAGGATTCTCCCATTACCTGTTTGAAATCGCGTGCCGAGTAGACCACCGGCGTAGCAAACAAGCCCATCGTCAAAGCCCACGACAGGGCGTTCGACTTATTGAAATGCTCAAGTTGCAAGGAGCCGGCCCGGTTCATCAGCCAGAGGCCGTCTCCCGCTCGAAGCTCAGCCAGCGGTACGCGGCGCTGTCGCGCCAACCCGTGATATCCTTCGTCCACGACGGCCGGCGTAGCCTGTTTGCCATGCTCCTCCGTATGGCTGTAAATGCGGAACCGCTGCTTGTCGTAATACACCCATCGTGTTTGCTTGGTGCCGGGATCTCCTGTGATCGACGGCTGGCACGCTCTTTGACTCTTAAGAACGACCCACTCGAAGCCTCCGTGTTCATCCAGGCTCCAGTTGATTAGCTGTTCCGGCGCATAACTGACCAGGTAGGCCCGCGACATGCCGAGTTGGTCTTCAATTGCCCGGTTGGCGGCTCGCTCTGTTGCGCGGGGAAAGTCAATCAGTGCGTACGAGCGTCCGCAGACCAGTGCATCGATCAGCGCCGACCGGAAGAAGTCGGTGAAGGAGGTTCCGCGCAGGTCGCAGTCGTCCATGAACGTGGCGAAAAAGCTCCGGCTGTTCTCCTCCGCGCCATCAAGGTGCAGGATCGGTTCACGGCGGAATAGCGTCGCCGCATACCAATCGATGATTGAGCCGATATAGTTCTCGTAGTACACGTGGCTAAGCCGCTCAGAGTAAATTGCCAGGGGCTCGCGGTTGCGTTGGAGCAGGTAGCTGGCGGCGGCCGCCCTCATTTGCTCTCCGCCAACGTATAAGTCCCTGTACCGCTTCCACATTGCGGTGTTGCGGGCGTACTCTGGATGCTCACGATCGATATCAAACACGTATGTCCACTCCTTGTCTTCATCGGCCCCTTGTTTGGTGGCTCTGCTACAACAGCCGTTGTGCTTGTTCGCCGGCGCTCGGTTTTGGACCGAACTCCGCCCACAGCAGGTAACCGGCCGCGTCTGCCAGGTGAGTCAGCGATGGATCGCTCGCTTTGTCGACCTCACTCGAATCGCCCCGA
This sequence comes from Bryobacterales bacterium, assembly GCA_020854055.1. Taxonomy (GTDB): domain Bacteria; phylum Acidobacteriota; class Terriglobia; order Bryobacterales; family Bryobacteraceae; genus JADZGD01. The sequence continues at coordinate 47,611 of JADZGD010000149.1, forward strand.
TAGCGGACCTCTTCGAAATCCCGGATAAGTCCCCGGCAGCGTTCGGCTACGAACAGGCGCGACGTCCCATTTGCATCGCGCAGGAGCCGGTTAACCAGGCGCACGCGGTCCCGCACCGGCGGGTTCGAGCGCCCGACGCGGAAGCGGTACGCTCCCCGGCAGCGCTGGGTGAAGAACTCTCGAATCATCTGGTGGTCCGAGGTCCCGCTGGTCTGCATTCTTGCGCCCGTCGCGTCGGCGTACATCTCGATTCCGCCCGGATGATCCCCGTATGTTTCGTAGAAGCGTTCACAAGCGTCCAGTGTTCCCACGCGTTGTAACGATTGCTCGTCCACTACGTATACGGTCTGATCGCGAATTTGCGCGACCACCGAGCTCATTGGATCGACGTTGAAGTCCAGCGACCATAAGAGTGGAAGATTGCCGATGATGTCCGTGGTCAGGACATTTACTTGCCGGTCGAAGGCGTCATACACCAGGTTCCCGGCGGCGCTCAGATATTCACCTCGAACTTCCTGCTCATAGAGCTTGGCGTCATAACTGTTCTTCAGGCGCTCGTAGAAGTCGGGTACCGCATTCAGTAGGTAGCGATTTTCAAAAGGTGCCGCCAGAATCGTATCGTAGCCATTCACTCTGTTCCTGATGAAGCGCTTGTATACCCAGTCAAATCCTTTTGGCGTCCACACCGCGAATCCGCACAGGCGGCGCGCCTTCGGATCGCGCAACCTTCCCTCCAGCCTCAGCCACGCCTCCTCGCGCGCATAGGTGAGTTCATCGATGCCGAACCAGGCTAGGTTGGTCCCGCGGAGCCGTTCGAATTCGTCCACCGATCGCAGCACGATCCTCGATCCGGTATCCGTCAGTTCAACGACGCCTTCACTCTTTAGTGACTCGAATGGAATGTCGTTGCTTCGGAGGATGTGGAACAAGGCGGCTTGGGTCGCATCCCGAAGCATCGGATAGGTTGGTGCTCCCAGCAACCCCATCCGCCCCGGATTCTGATAGCTCATGCGGATCACTTCATGACACAGCGCCTGGCTCTTTCCGGACCCGATCGGGCCTGAGAACCCCTTGAAACGTGCTGTGCTTGCGTGGAACCGGAACTGTGAGGGCAGCGGATGATACGCTATGTTTTGGGAGCAGACTCCGTCTCTGATCGTTCGTCCCCCTCGTCCGGTTCTACCCATTGCACCTCGACTTTCTGCGGGATCTCTTCGTTCTGTAGCTCGAGCCTGAACTGCACTAAGCGGATATAGTCCGAAATTGACACTCTCGTTTTGTCATCTTCCAATTTCGCTTCAGCGCGCGAGATGAGTCGTTCAATCAGAGACTCGGTGTTCGAACGCCGTTTACTGTTGCGTGTACTCACACTCAGACCATCCGTTTCGAAGAGCGTGTGTAATTCGCTCTTTCTGTCTAAAAACTAACAGGCAAGCATCCGAATAAAATCGCCGGAAGGGGCTAACACACGGAAAACAAGAAGGATGCAATTGCAGATTTTATGTGAAGGCGTTATCCCGCTATCGTTGCGCTTCGATCGCATCTGGCGCCAGGCCGGGTCGAGCGCGCGTATTACTCCAGTAGAGTCCCGCCGGGATTGGCTTTCTGAGGCTTGGCAGGGTCGCTGTTTCCCGGTTGCACCGAAGGCGAACATGGGAGGATAATTGAGCCCGGATGAGCAGCAAGGCCGAACCCATTGCGCTTGCCGCGCAAGTGGAATCTCCACTCCCCGCTAAGATCCGCGTCGTCTCTCTGGACGCGTTCCGCGGTACCGTAATGGTACTGATGCTGGCCGAGGCGCTGCGGATTCCCTCCCTCGCCCAGGCATTTCCCGGTAATGCTTTCTGGAGTTTCCTGGCCTTCCATTCCAGCCACGTCGAGTGGCAGTGGGGCTCGCTCCACGACCTGATCCAACCGGGTTTCTCTCTGCTCGTAGGGGCTTCGCTGCCCTTCTCCATCGCCAGCCGCAGGACCCGTGGCGACCGTTTAGCCAAGATGCTCGCGCATGCCGTCTGGCGCGCTTTGATCCTCATCTTTCTCGGTGTCTTTCTGCGTTCCCAGCACCGCGCCATCACTTACTTCACCTTTGAAGACACCCTCAGCCAGATCGGACTCGGTTACGTTTTTCTCTTTCTGTTGGGCTTTGTCCGGTTGCGCACGCAGGTTGTCGTCTTCCTGCTGCTGCTGATCGGATATTGGGGAGCGTTCGCGCTCTATCCGGCGCCCGGCCCCGGCTTCGATTACGCGGCAGTAGGCGTGCCCTCCACCTTCACCAGTAACCATACCGGTTTCCTTTCACACTGGAACAAGAACTCAAATCTCGCCTGGGCCTTCGATACCTGGTTTCTGAATCTGTTCCCGCGCGAGTCGCCATTCCGCTTTAATGGCGGCGGCTACTCCACCCTTAGCTTCATTCCAACGCTGGCCACCATGATGCTCGGCCTCTTCGCCGGCCAATGGCTGAAGAGCGCCCGCACGTCCGGCCAAAAACTGAAAGGTCTGGTGGTTGCCGGCGCCGTGTTGACACTCGCCGGTGCGCTCTGCCAGTGGGCGGGTATCTGCCCCGTGGTGAAGCGCATCTGGACGCCGTCCTGGACGCTCTACAGCGGCGGATTAGTCTTGCTGCTCATCGCCGGCTTCCATTCGCTGATCGAATGGAAGGGCTGGAAGCGTTGGAGTTTCCCCCTGGTGGTGGTCGGCATGAACTCTATCGCCATCTACGTCATGGCGGGAACCATGGAGCGTTACTTCCTCGATGCGCTGACGCGGCATCTGGGTCGTGCGCCCTTCCTCGTTTTCGGCCCTGCCTTCGAAGCCACGTTGCGCGGCGGCGCAATGATGCTCATCTTCTGGCTGATTCTCTATTGGATGTACCGCAGGAAGATCTTCATCCGGATCTGAGTGCCGTGACACTCCGCGCATCATGCGCGAGGATCTCACCCCAGCGAGCGGAAGGCGTAAACCCGCGCGTCCGATAGCGCAATCGCCAACCGCACCCTCCTGCCGGCCAGATCGTTCATCGAACGCTGCTGTCCGAACCGCACCGGACGGAGTCGGTCACCGGTCGAGACCCAGCTTACATCTGCGCGGTCCGTGCCGCTGAATCCGGCGATCGGGTGGTTGGCTTCGTCGCGAAGCTCCACGCTGATCGATCCCCCTCCGCTCGACGGATGAGCCCGCCGGTAGCGGGTGTTCGTGCAGTTCAATGCCAGGTCTCCACCCGGCCATCTCATTGGGCGCGTCACCAGCAGACCTTCCTTAAAGTCTGCTTGAATTGCCGCGAAACGGTCGATTCCATGCGACGCTAGGCCGATAGCTCCATAACTGGGCGGCATATCCGATCCATGTGCCTCGCTTCGCCCGCCGAAGTAGAACCACAGTTGGCTGCCGCGGTTTACCGGCGCCGTGTTCGCCGCTGAATTCCATCTTCGGTTCCAGGGCAGCGACGGCCCCACAAAAGCGGAACGCTTCCCGGGCCGGTGCCAGTCCCGGCCGTCGTGACTCCACGTCAGTTGCAGTTCGATCACGTCCGGGTTGTCGTACCAGCGCTCCAGCAGGCCGAGGTACATATCTGAGTAGGGAAACCCCGACATCCCGTAGAGCTCCGTGTTTGGGTCATCCAGAAGATCCGCGCGGAGAATTACCTCGGGCTCGCTCCAATGCAAAAAGTCGCTGCTCTCCACCCGCCACACCGTCCGGGCGCGGTGCAGCCGCATCATGTCGCGGTGCCGCAGGTAAGCCACAAACTTGCCCCGATGGTCGCGGCTTCCCATCACGTTCGTCCGGTCGCCCGAAACCATCACCGGTTCCAGATGATGCTCCCACACGATACCGTCACGGCTGAAACCAACGTATTCCCCGGCCGCCACGCCCTCGCCGTAGCTGTAGTACATCATTTTGTACGGGGCCTTGGGGTCGGCCGAGTCATGGCACACCGTCGGCCCGTCATGACTCTGTCCGGGACGCGGGGCAAACACGATGTTGTTCGCCTTGCTTCCGTTGAACGCAAACAAACCCAGCTTTGGCCGCTCCCAGTGCAGCCCATCGCTCGAATAAGCCAGGCAGCAAAGCGACGGAGCCGGGCGATTATAGGTCATGTAGTACATCCGCCAACCGGAGGCATCACGAAACACGGAGCCGAACATCACCAGTTGATGTCCTTCCCAGGGCATCTCCGGTCGCAGTACCGGCTCGGGAAAAATGTCCGCGCGTTCCCACACCCGCTCCAGGTGGTAGGATTCCTCAATCCACGTGTCATCCAGAAACAGTTGGCTCTTTCGCAGATCCTTGTTCTCCGCCGATGCGGCAAATGCGCGGTCCTGTGGTTCGGCCCGAAGTAAATTTACTCCTCCGGCCGTCATTGCGGCCCCGCTAATAAACGCTCTCCGCGTTGCTATCCGCATCGCTCTCCACCATAATGTCGCGGCGGCTGCCTCAACTGCCGCGAGGGTAACTGCCCAACACCCGCAGCAGGTCCGCCTGTTCACCCAAATGTCGCAACGCGTTCCTCACGCGCTCCTCCTCCGCATTACCCAACAGGTCCACGTAGAACAGGTACTCCCAGGGCTTGCCGCGCAGGGGGCGGGACTCGATTTTGGTCAGGTTCAGGTCGCGCAGGGCGAGCGCGCTCAGGCTGCGGAACAGCGCGCCCGGCACGTTTCGTGTGGAAAAAACCAGTGATGTTTTCCAACCTTTCCGGCCTGCCTCCAGGCTGTGGCGTTTGAACCATTCCGGACGCCGCAGCAAAAAGAAACGGGTGTAGTTCTGCCGGTCGTCTTCAATGGAACGCTTCACGATATGGGCGCCATAGATCTCGGCTGCGCGCGCTGAAGCGATGGCGCCGGCATCGGTCAGCTTCTCCTCCACCAGCATCTTCACACTGCCCGCTGTATCGTAGAATGTCTCCCTGGCCACCTGCGGATTCTGCTCGAAAAAACGCAGGCATTGATTGAGCGCTACCGGGTGGGAAAACACACGGTGCAGGTCGCGGAACTTCACCCCGCCCGGTACGATCAGATTGTGTACGATCCGCACACTCGTCTCGCCGGCAATCGGCAGGTCGAAGTTCAACAGGTGGTCGTAGTTTTCATGTACCGACCCATGGAGCGTGTTTTCGATCGGCACCACCGCGCCGTCCACGCTGCCTGCGCGCAGGTTCTCAAATAACTCTTCAAAGCGGGTGCAAGGCAGCACGTCGACCGTCCCACCCGCAAACTGCCCGGCGGCGACCTCACTGAAGGCGCCCCGTTCACCCTGAAATGCGAAGATTTCTCTTTTTCGAGCCATTAATTCACTCCTGTGCGGAGGGATCCCAACGCTTGGCCTGCTCCGGCGGCAAGCCGAGCAGGTCAAGCACCCGGTCCACGCTCTGATCCACCAGTTCATCAACTGTCCGCGGGTGATGGTAAAATCCCGGTACCGGAGGGCAGACGATCGCACCCATCTCCGCCAGAGCCACCATCGTGCGCAAGTGGCCCAGGTGCAGCGGCGTCTCGCGCACCATTAGAATCATCTTTCGATGTTCTTTGAGGATCACGTCCGCCGCTCGAATCATCAGGTTGGAACTGATCCCGCAGGCAATGGCCGACATCGAGTGGATCGAGCAGGGCGCGATCACCATCGCATCGGTCAGAAACGAGCCACTGGCCAAACGGCAGCCGACATCTTCCACGGGATAACTGAAATGAGCCAATTGACGGACCTGCTGCGCTTTCATGCCGGTCTCGAGAAAGACAGTTCTTTCTGCTGCCCGCGAAAGAATCAGATGCGTCTCCGCTCCGCCGGTTTGCCGGAGCTTTGTGAGCAGCCGGATACCGTAGATCGAACCACTTGCTCCCGTAATTCCTACAACGACGCGCACCTGTTCTCCCTTTGGAAAGATTTCTGTTCCGTTTTCAGAACAGATTCGGGCAGACAGCCCTTGCTCTTCAATTTTCTCACCGATATAATTCAATTTCCTGATTTCGATTGGTCTGCCACCGGAACTTGCCGCGGCCTGCCGTGCCGATCCGCCAGGAGAAAATCATAGCATGGAGGACGCCGGCCAGAGGCTGAAACGCGTGCGGGAACGTTTGAACCTGCGCTATCGCGACGTGGAGGAGGCCAGCCAGATCATCGCCGACCGGCGTGGAAACGACGAGTACGTCATCGCTCTCAGCCGGCTCGCCGATATCGAAAACAAAGGAACCGTCCCCAGTATTTTTCGGCTTTACACGCTGTGCGCTATCTACCGCCTGGATCTGCTGGAAGTGATCGACTGGTACGGCGTCGATGCCGGCAAACTCGCCGCCGATGCAATGGCCGTCCAGGTAAGCGCCACGCACCTGATTGATCTTTCTCCGCCCGAGGGCGCCGAGATCCGCTTTCCGATCTCTCTCGATCCCGGCGTCGACCTGCGCAAGACGGCCTTTCTCAGCCGTCAGATTCAACGGTGGGGGAAATTGCCTCTGGCGCTGCTCGATGGCATGGACCTCAAGAATCACCGCTACGGATTCATTGGAACCGAGGACTGGACAATGTACCCCCTGATTCAGCCCGGCTCGCTGGTGTTAATCGACGACACCAAGCGGAAACTCGTCACTTCGGGATGGACCAACGAGTTCGAGCGTCCTATCTATTTCCTGGAGCACCGCAACGGATACCTGGCCGGCTGGTGCACACTGAGTGAGGACATGCTGATCGTTCACGCCCATCCCGCCTCTTACTCCGACGTTACGATCTTCTCGTATCCTTCCGAGGTTGACATCATCGGGCAGATTACGGGTGTCGCCATGAGACTCGATCAGGGGCGCCGCCGCCGTGGCCGGTCTTGAAGACCTACTCTATATCCGGCCGCCGGACGCCATATTCCAGCCGGAGCAGTTCCAGTAACGCTTCAAAATCGGAGATATAAAGCATCCGCTCGGGTTCGGACGCGCCCACCGGAATCAGATTGCGATACGGCGACAGGCTAAGCCATGCCTCCACCACCGAACGCCGGTCTTCCCCGAGTTCCAGCAGGTAGGTGTCCAGATCGGTCTTCTGCCTTTCGAGATCCTGGCTCAGCCACTCCGCAAACGCGTCGTCGTGACTGCACCGTAGAACCGAACTGGACTCGGCCCGTCCAAACACCTGCGCCAGGCCGTGGTGCAGATAGGAGCCCGTGTTGGAGTCCCGCAGCGAAGCCAGATAGACCAGCCTGCCGAAACGGGTCGGAATCTGGCTCAGTGTGTTGCGCCACAGGTCAGCCGCGGCGCCGCGGTTGAGCACTCCTTTGGGCTTGGCTGATCTCTTCATAACACGTCGAGAGTCTCGTGCGACAACGAGATTATCAAGTTTCAGACGGAGCTACAAGCGGACTCGAACGCAGCCTGCCCGGGCTGCCCGGCCGGCAATTTCATCCGGATTTTATCGCATACAGCGTATCGCATACAGCGGGCTGGTTCGACATTTGTTCTGAAAATCGAAAAGTTTTCCCTGCAATCTCCATTTTCGCCGGCCGGCCTTTACGCTAGGCCATGGGTTGAACAAACCCGTGACTAGAAAAATTTTCAGGAGAGATTGGAAATGTTGAAGAAAGCGTTGATCATTCTTATGCTGGCGCTGCCGCTGGTTGTGGTAGCAGGAGGGCATGACCCCGAACCGGAATGCTGGCCCTGCGGCGCAGTCGCGGTGCGATGATCATGATCGGAACTGCCATGCCCCGCGTCTTCAACGCCGGCACGGGGCATGCGCAAATCCGAACCGCCTGCGATCACCGCAGCCGCTTCAACAGATCAACGGCCATCCGCACGTCCTGCCTCCATTGCTCGGGCGACTGTCCTTCCCGCTCGATATTCAACGTCCCGCGGTAACCGATCTCCTTCAGCGTGGCGATGAAATTCGCCATCCCCACCGATCCCGCGCCTAGCGGCCGCTCGGCGCCCAGCGCCCCGGGAACACCCATCGGCGGCCAATCACCATCCTTGCAATGTACGCTGACCAATTCGCCGGCCAGCATCCCTACTGCCTCGATGGGGTCTCCCGTCCCATAAAGAATCATGTTCGCCGGATCGAAGTTGATCTTCAGATTCGGCCGCTCCACGTCGCGCAGGAAGTTCAGGAGCACGCCCGCCGGTTCCTGTCCCGTTTCAAGAGCGAACGTCTGGTTGTGCCGGGCACAGTAGTCGCACACACGGCGCACCATGGCGCGCACCGCTACGTAATCGGCTGCATTCTTGTCTTCTGGGACAAAGCCGATGTGACACGCCACGCCGGGCACGCCCAGTTCAGCGGCAAAGCCGCTCACCTCGTAGGTCCTTTGCTCGCGCTCCTCCCGCGTCGCCGGGGGGATGAAACCGACCGTGCGCTGCACGGTGGGAATATCGGCGTAGTCTTCGCCGATGTAGGCACAGAAGGCCGTCACCAGCGTGAACTCTTCGCTCTGCAGCGCGCTCCGCCAGGCCGCGGCGGCGCCGGCCAGGGGCGTATCGCCGGCGATTCCCAGTTGACCCGAACGCACGCCGAAACTCTTTATTTCACGAACTGTCGCCAGCGGGTCGCGTCCCGCCCAGAACATTACGCCGATTTCCAAATCCGCTAGAGGTTGCATTCGATTCTTTCTCCGTTCCTGGTTCTGGCCTCTACCATCAGTTGAGTCAACTTCACCGCCGCCGCCGAATCCTCGGGCGAACATCGCTCGGGTTTCGAGCCGCTGCGCACGCAATCCAAAAAGTAGGCGACTTCCGCCTGGTAGCCGTCGGTTTCCGGCATCTCCAGCATCTTCACTTCTCCTTGCGCGTCATAGAGCGCCGGTGGTCTTCCGGCCGAGCTGAATTCCACCGTGCCGCCATCGGCGACGACGGTGTATTCCATCGAGAACGGATAGGCCTTCGGATGATGCCAGCCGCCGGTGACGGTCACCGATGCGATGTTGCGATAGTGCAGTTGAGCGGTAATGAAATCCACGCCGGCGGCTAGATTTTCGTAACCCCAGGCGCTGACGGCCACCGGCTTGCCGAACAAGTAAAGGCACATGTCCACGTCGTGGATCAGCAGGTCGAATACTCCACCCCCGCTCCGGCTCGAATCGGCGCTCCAACCGGACCAGGCGGGCGCGGCGCAGCGGCGCCGCAGGATCGCGCTGCGCACCGCCCCCAGATGCTTTCCGCGGATCAAAGTGGCCAGCGGTACATAGGCCGGAAAGAACCGCAAGACCTGGGCGGTCATCACCAGCTTGCCTGTCTCCCGAGCCACAGCCAGCACCTGGTCGGCATCTTTTCCGTTGAGCGCCAGAGGCTTTTCGATCAGCACGTGTTTGCCCGCCCGCAGAGCGGCAATGGCCGCGGGCGCGTGCAGATCGGTCGGCAGGCAGATGTCCAGCACCTCCGCCACCGGGTCCAGCACTGCATCTTCCCACCGCAGGTAGCGATTCATTGCCGAGAAGTCGTATTTTTCGCCCGGTCCGCCGATATTGCCCTGCACGCCGCTCAAGTCTCCGCTGAGGCGCACCGGATCGTCGCTCGCCACGGCCACCAGTTCCGCGTCGGGCACCTGCCGCAACGCTTTAATGTGAGTACTGCCCATGAATCCAAGTCCGAGGACACCGATTTTCATAGCAGCATGATTGTAGCAGACGGGTCCGCTGCAACATTCTCGGCGCGCGGCGGTGGCGGCTACAAGCTCAGATCGACGACATCGAAGCGGAACCGCTCCGGCGGAAGCGAGGCGATGGGCCCCGGTGTCAGGGCGGTCCAGGTATGGTAGGCCGTAGCCGCCAGCGGCGATTTGAGGTAGAAAAGAAACTGGTCGGAAAAACAACCGATCGGCGGCGGCTGGCGGAATGTCAACCGGAAACCCACGGCGCGATCCAGGTCCACCCCGTCGTGCGGCACGGCCTTGTCGGCCAGCAGGCCAATGAAACTGGCCCGGCCGGCATGCGGCCAGACGTCGGCGCGCAGCAGGTTACGCAGTTCCAGCCGGGTGTCGAAGGTGATCTCGCACTGGCGAATCCACTCCACGATCGCGTCACCCCAACGCCAGTGTTCGAGTAGCCCAGCATACTGTTCCACCAGGTTGATGGCCAGGTCCATCCGGCGGCGCTCCAGGCTGGCGTAGTCTTCGAGCGGCAGGCCGGCGATCACGTTCTCGCTATCGACGATGCTCTCGGCCATCGCCACCACGTTTTCGAAGCTGCGCGCGCCGGGCCGGGTCCGCACCATCAACGGAGGAAGTACGTGCTGGCGGTCGCCCGGAATCTCCACGAACTTCCGGTCACCCAAAATCTCCATAACCGGACCTCTCTCAAGACAACGACGTGCCTTTGTGAAAACACGTTACCTGCCGGGGCCGGTTGCTAAACTAGAGGAACAAAGCCTTGAACAATAGCGTTTTGCCGTCAGCTACCCAAGCCGCCTCCGATCTGGCGATCGACGCCCGCCTTCTGACCAAAGTCTACTCGAGCCGCATTTCGCGGCGGCGCGTCCGGGCCGTCGATGGGATCAGCCTGCAGGTTGCGGCGGGAATCACCTTTGGCCTGCTGGGCCCCAATGGCGCTGGCAAGACAACCTTTGTGAAGATGCTGCTCTCGGCCGTCCGTCCCACCTCTGGTTCGGTCTGTCTGTTCGGGCGCGATGCAAACGACGCCTCGGCACGCCGGCCGGTTGGCTATTTGCCGGAAAATCATCGCTTCCCAACTTATCTGACGGGCTCCGGGATGCTCGATTTCTATGGCGCGCTCTCGGGCATGGAGAGTTCCGCCAGACGGCGCCGGATCCCCGAATTGCTCGCTCTGACCGGACTCGACAACTGGGGAAGCGTCCGCATCGGGAAGTACTCCAAAGGGATGCTGCAGCGCCTGGGACTGGCGCAGGCGCTGATGCACCAGCCCTCGCTGCTCATTCTCGACGAACCCACGGACGGCGTCGACCCCGTGGGCCGGCGCCAGATCCGCGAAATTCTCACCGAACTGGAGCGGCGGGGAGTGACGATTTTCATCAACTCCCACCAGTTGGCGGAGGTTGAACTATTCTGCCGCGAGGTGGCGATTCTCGAGAGGGGGAGGCTCGCGCTCAGCGGCGCGGTGAAGGATCTGACGGTGGGAAAGGGATTCAAACTGACGGCCGTCCGGGTACCGGACCCGGTTCGCGCCCAGCTGAACGAGTCGGCAACCGCCGTCTGGTCGAGCGACGGCGTGGTGGGGTTCCAGTTTGCGGACCGGGCGGCGGTCAACCGGGCGATCGACCTGCTCCGCGCGGCCACCTGCGAGATTCAATCGCTCGAACCGGCGGCCAGCACGCTCGAGGACGTCTTTGTGAGAACGATCCATGGATAGACAGGAGCGCATCACTTTGTTGGCGCTGATCGCCGATACGTTCCGTGAAGCGCTGGCCCGCAAGATCTTCTGGGGACTATTCGGCCTCTCCACGCTGATCATCCTGTTTTTCCTTTTCCTGATGAAGATCGACGTGGCTCAAGGGGCGCTCGCCACGCTCAGCCTGTTCGGGCAGACCAGCGGCCGGCAGGTGGATGCGGCACGGCTGGTGCGGCAGTTCCAGGCGGGCATCGCCACGTTCCTCTATACGTGGGGCATGTTCCTGTCCGCTTTCGCTTCGGCCGGCCTGGTGCCCAGTGTTCTCGAACCGGGCCGGATCGAACTGCTGATCTCCAAGCCAGTGGCGCGTTGGAAGATTCTGCTCGGACGCTATGCCGGCAACGTGCTGTTGATCGGTCTGAACGCGGCCTACCTGGTGCTGGGCGTATGGCTGATCTTAGGAGCAAAGACGGGCATCTGGATAACCGGCTTTCTGTGGACCATTGCCAGCACCACGTTCGTCTTCGCCGTTCTGCTTTCGGTGGTGCTGCTGATCGGGGTCCTGTTTGAGAGCGCGGCACTGGCCATCATGGTTACGGCCGGGTTGATGATTCTGAGCCCGTTGCTGGCCCAGACCCGCCTGATGGACCGGCTGCTCTCCTCCGGGTGGACGAGATGGCTGTGGACGGCATTCTATAACTGTCTGCCGAAGATATACGATTTGGGACATATGACATTGGACGTCGTGCAGGGAAATCCGGCCTGGAACTGGTTTGCCGTGTGGAGTTCGGCGTTGTTTGCCATCCTGATGCTGGGACTGGGAATGGTTGTCTTTGCGAGGCGGGATTACTGATGCGGTATCCGGCCTGTGTGATCAGCCTGCTGTTTCTACTGGCCGCCGGTTGCGGCGCCCGGCGGGAAACTGCCTTGAAGGTGGATCCGGAATTGCTGGCAATGGTGCCCGCCGACACCGTCACCCTTCTGGGCGTGAAGGTGGACCAGGTGCGGAGCGCGCCCGTCTACAGAAAATACGGGCCGCGCCTGGAGGGAAGCTGGGTGGGGACATTTCAGGCCCGTACCGGCCTTGACCCGCACCGGAACGTCCGCGAGGTTGTGGGCGCGATCAGGGACGAGCACTCGCTGCTGCTGGTACGGGGAAACTTCGGCCATCAACCCGGCTTTCAGTCCCCGATGCCACAACCGGATGCCCGGCGATTCGACTACAAAGGCCACACGCTGATCGGCTCGGAAAAGGCCGCCATCACCATTCTGAATTCCAGTACCCTGGCCGCCGGGCACGCGCCGGCGCTGCGCCAGATGATCGACCGCCGCGGGCGGACCGAAGGCCCCTCACAGGCCCTGCTCGCCGCGATCGGCAAGGTTCCGGGTGGCAGTCAGATCTGGATCGCATCCACTGCCGGACCAGCCGCGGCGGCGGCCCGTGTTTCCGGGCAGGAACAGACTCCCCAACTGGCGGTCTACTTGGATTCGGTACGGTCCTACTACGGCGGGGTATCGCTGCGGGACGGACTGTCGGTAGAAGGCAGAGTGGAGTGTGCTACACCGGGTGACGCGGGCAATCTGGCGCGGATCGCCAAAACCCTGGTGGGGCTGGGGCGCCTGAATGTACCGGATCATCAACCGGAGTTGCTGCGATTCTTCGACGGCATCCGGGTGGACCAGGAACAATCGAGCGTGCTGATACGGATCCAGGCCGATGAGGCCGGCTTCGAGAAGGCCGTGGAGTTTCTGACCAGGGAGAGCGGCGGCGCGGGCGTTATGCCTTCGATCCCCGGCCTTCTGCGGTGAGCGCGCCGGACTCGCCGGCGTAGTTGCGATTCCAATCCGGAATCGTCACCACCACGTCACCCAGCACGACGCTCTGGCAAGCCAGCCGGGAATGCAGCGTCAGCCCGGCGGCGAGATCCAGCCGATCCGCCTCCTCCTCTTCCATGGGGGAGAGCTGGTCGTCGCCCCGGCTGACAATGACGTGGCAGGCCGTGCAGGCGCAGTGGCCGCCGCAAGCATGGTCGAGGGGGATACCGAAGCCTATCGCCACATCGAGCAACGACCCCGGACGGCCGTGGCCGCTATGGGGCAGCGCGCCCGGTACGTACTCCACGGTGACGCCGGCCGGCAGGAATGTGACTTGAGGCATGGGCGGACGCCGGTCGAGACTACGGCAAATCCTCTTGTTCCATTCGGAGAACGCGCACGAACTCGGCGATCACGCGGAAAGCGCCCTCATCGAGTTCCCAGGCCTCGTAGTCCGGGTTGAGGGGCTCCAGCACGATCTTCTGATGCTGCCAGCCCTGCTCGTCCTGTACCTTGGTGCTGCGATAGCGCTTGATGGTGTAGCGACCGCCGTGTTCCGGCAGGCCGTAGTTTTCCACCAATAGCAAGCGGTTGTTGCGCGAACCGGTGACATTGGCCCGGAAGACGCACAGGCTGCCCGATGGGATGCGCGGCTCCATGGAATGGCCAACCACGTGGCCGACGAACAGATCGGCGGTGAGACGCAGGCCGGGCGGCGCTTCTTCCCACTCTTCGGGCTCTACTTCCATCTCCTCGCCGAAGCGTCCGGCGGCGGCACGGAACGAGTAGCGCGGCAGGTGGGTTTCAAAGGGCAGCACGGTGGGCGCAACGTGGCGCGCGTAGAGACGATCAAGCCGGGCTTCAAAACTCCCTACCGGCATCCCTTCGCGGGGGGTGACGCGAAGGGCGTTGGAGGCCTCCGATTCCAGCCATTCGAGAAGACGTCCGCCGCCCATTTCGGCGGCCTTGGCCTCGAGATCGGCTCCCAGCGCCTCCAACACTTCGGCATCTTCTTCGGGGGCGATATGTGCCCAGTCACGGCGAAAGCGCAGGTACAGGCGGTCGGTCTCTGGATCCAGCAGCAGCACTCCGGCATTGCGAACCGGTTCACCGGGAAGCGCAATCTGGACGTAGACGCATTCGGCGCGGCGGATTTCGACGGTGCCCGGGTGAGCGCTGGCCATCGTTAGGCTCTATCCGCTATCTCTTATCGGCGAGGGCGGCTGAACTCTTGATTATACGCGTCCTCCGGCTAAGGGGCGAAGGGGTAATAGCCGGTGCGCGCCCGCACCTGCACGTTGGCCAGGTTGACGCGCACTTGAATCTTACGGAACTGGCGTCCCGTGTCGGTGGCATCGGGGACGTAACGCAGGATGTACTGGGTGGTAACCTCTCCGGCGACATTGGCAATCGAGGTGTAGATGCCGTTGGCGATGGCCGCCGTGTAACCTCCCGTACCCACCTTAATGGCATAGTTGCCCTCGTCGGAAGGTGTCGAGAGATAGCCGGAGACGTCCTTGTACACGCCCTGCAAGGGGTACTCCACACGCCCTCCGGTCTCATTGCACAGCCGGGTGAGGTTGCGTTCCCCCTCGGCGGTAAAGCCGAACGAGACGGTACTGACGCCGTAGATGGTCACCAGGTTGCGCTGGGCCAGCTCGAGAACCTCATCGAGGGTATGCTTGCTGGCGTTGTCGTGGCCGTCGCCGACGATGACAATGACGCGGCGCGGCTCGATCGGCTCGCCCTTCACCAGTTCACGGCGGGTGCAGGCGGTATAGATGGCGTCGTAGAGCGCGGCTCCACCGCCGGGCTTGGTCTTGCGGATCTTCTCCAGCAACTTCTCCGAGTCGGAGGTGGTGTTGGCCGCCAGTTCGGCCTCGGTGGCGTATGTAATCAGGTAGCCGCTGTATTTCGAGTCGCCCGGCAGCAGGTGGGTCACCAGGTCCTCGGCGGCTTCCTGGAAGGTCTTCCATTGCAGGCGGGCGGTGTTGCTCAGATCGAGCAGGAACCCGATCACCACCGGCTGATTCCGCTCCCGGGTGAAAAACTTGATGTGTTGCGGCCGTCCCTCGTCGAAAATCTCGAAATCCTTCTGGTCGAGATTCGAGACGAAGCGGCCTTTCTCGTCGGTGACGGTTACCGGAACGATGACCTCATTCACCTGGACGTTGATCCGGGCCTGCGGATGGGTGGCATCCGGGTGCTGCGTCTCGTTTGGAGGCTGGGCGAAAGCCGCCAGGGAGAACAGGCTGGTTAAAACAATGCGACCCAACATACGGTTTCGAATCCTGTTCCGATTATACGCCAGCACCCCCGGCGGAACTCGCCGGGCTCAGCGCTGTACGCGGCCCGAGCCGCCACCCTTGATGAGCCCCTGGACCTCTTCGGCGCTGAAGCGATTGAAGTCGCCGTAGAGGGAGTGCTTGAGGCACGACGCAGCGGCGGCAAACTCCAGCGCCTCGAGATCGGAGGAGAGGTTCATCAGACCGTAGATCAGGCCGCCGGCGAAGCAGTCGCCGACACCCACGCGATCGACGATGTGGGTTACATCGTAGCGGCGGCTGACCAGGAACTGGTCGCGGTTGTTCAGACAGGCGGCCCAGCCGTTGTGCGAGGCGCTGAAGGATTCGCGCAGGGTGACGCCGATCTTCTTTAGTTGCGGATACTGATTGAGCACCGCATCGGTGAGGCGGCGGTACTCGTCGCGATCGAGTTTGCCGGATTCGATATCAATGTCCACCTTGAGGCCAAGGGTCATCTGGATGTCCTCCTCGTTGGCGATACCGACGTCCACGTGGCGGAACAACGCGGTCATCACCTCCAGGGCGGTCTTGCCCCACTTCCAGAGGTTCTTGCGGTAATTGAGATCGCAGGATACGGTCAACCCGCGAGCGCGGGCGGCCTGGACGGCTTCGAGCGCCAGCGCAGCGGCGCCGGAACTGATCGCCGGAGTGATACCGGTGATGTGGAACCAGCCCGCTCCGGCCAGAGCCTGTTCCCAATCGATGGCGCCGGGCGCCGAGAGCGCGATCGAGGAGTTTTCTCGGTCGTAGATGACCTTGGAAGGCCGCTGGTTGGCGCCGGGCTCCAGGTAATAGACGCCCATGCGGCCCTTGGCGCGAAGAATGGCGGAGGTATCGACGTTCAGCCGCCGCAACTCACCGGCACAGGCATCCGCGATGGGGTTGGCGGGCAGCACGGTGACAAAGCGGGCCGGAGCGCCGAAACCGGCAACGGCCACGGCGACGTTAGCCTCACCACCGCCGAAGGTGGCGACAAACTGGGGAGTCTGGAGAAACCGCTCGAAGCCCGGAGGCGCGAGCCGCAACATGATCTCACCGAAGGTAACGAGAGTTTTAGGCATGGCTTTTCGGACGCAATTGTAGCAAACCGGCGGTACCGGATCGCGAGGCCGATTCAGCGTACGAGGGCGTCGGCTTCCACCCCAAAGGAGGCGTCCATGGATCCTAAACCTTCAAAAAGAAAGGAGTTATAAATCGCCGGGTTCGTTTTGTCAAAAAAATGCCGGCGCTGCTGATCGAGGCTGGCGGCGATGGAGCGGGAGGCGGTATAGAAGTTAACGAAAAAAATCCCGGCGCGGGATGCGCGGACGGTTTCGAGAGAATGATCCAGCCGGTCGAACGCCAACTGGATATCGGACGGACGGGTACCGAATCCCAATTGTACACCGCTGATGGCGATCCGTCCGGGCGCAACGGCGATGGCGTCGGCGGTCTGGGCGCCGGGGCGGTGGACCAGTACGGCCGGGCGAGCGGGTGGAGACAGCAGGCGGGCGACGCCCTCACAGGTAGCGATGGTCTGCGCCGGGGCGCGTACAAATTGCACATAGTTCACCACGGCACGCGGAAACGCGGTAGAAATGGCGGCGCGGGACGCGGCGGCATCGTCGAGCGAGGTAGCGAGGCAGGTCACTCGAAGCACGGCTTCGGGCGAACTTCCGGCGGCGGCGGCCGCTTCCTTCAACCGCGCGACACAGCGGGCCACCAGCGGAGCTACCGGCATGAGCGGCTGATCGGCCATTTCCTGTTGGGGGGCGAGGAAGGCCAGGCCCGCGGTGTTCACCGGCTTGCGGGCGCCGGAGGTGGTTTCGAGCACCACCTGCGCTCCAGTCAGCGTAAGCGCGCCGGCCTGAACCACAGTCACCACCGGCAGGGGCACGTGCTTGTCGGTGAGGACCTCGCTGACAATATCGGGCACGCGGCGCAGGTCGCCGCTGCCGGCGACAAAGGCTCGAATCTTGAGAGGGGTATGGGAGTCACGCAGCAGGCTCTTAAGGCTATCGCGCATCTGCTGGGTGAGCAGTCCCTTGGCGGAAAGAGGAGTTACATGGAAGGCGAGCCGCTCGATGTCGCCCGTTACGGCAACGGGAGGTTCTTTAGGCAGTTCCAGAACCTGGGTAGGCGGTTCCTCTTCCTCTTTTTTCTTTTTCTTCTTCCCGGCGGCGAACACAGCGCCAGTGATCAGGGCCAGGAGCAGGAGCGTCGCTATCAAGCGGCGGTTAGTCATCGCACGAACCGTTGATTTTAGCAGAGAGACGGTCAGGAGCCGAGTTCGAGCGTATCGGCGATGCCCTTCTGCCACCGGTCGAGTTGCTTGCGGAGCGCGGTGATGCGGGCCTGATCCCCTCCCTGGTAATAGAGGTTGTTCAGTTCGAGGGGATCCCGGCGGCGGTCGAAGAACAGATTGTTGTCGTCGCGGTAGATCGCCAGTTTCTCGCCCTCGGGCGAGATGACGGCGCGGCCGGAAGGGCCGTCCGGGTTGGGGGCCCACTCGAGGAAGACATGATCCTGACGCGGGGCTTCGCCCGCGGCAACGGGCAGCAGACTCTGCCCGGGCAGGTTTTCGGGCGCCTTTTTGCCCAGCAACTGGAGAATGGTGGGAACGAGATCGATCTGGCTGACCGGGCGGGAGATGGCGATGGACCGGCTCTGAAACATCGGCGCGCGGATGAGCAGGGGGATCCGCGCGGCCTCCTCGTAGAAGACCATCTTTCCGATCAGAGAGTGGGCGCCCATCATCTCGCCGTGGTCACTGGTGAAGACGATGACGGTGTTGTCGGCCTGACCGCTCGATTCGAGCGCCCACAGAATCTGGCCGACGGCTCCATCGACCTGGGTGCACAGGCCGGCGTAGTTCCGGTTCAACCGCTGCCAGCCCGGGCGGGTATGCAGGTCCTGGCCGCCAAAGCCGTGATCGAGATAGCCCTGGCGGATGCGGCGGTAGAAGCCGGGTTCATGGTCTATCTGATCACCGGGGTAGTTGGCCGGGATGGGGGCTTCGGCCTCGGTGTGGAGGTCGTTCAGCGGCCCGTAGAAGGGCATGTGAGGTTCGAGAAAGTTGACATGGAGAAACCAGGGCTGGGAGCGGTGCTCGAGGATGAAGCGGCTGGCATTCTGGGCGAGAAAGGTGGGCTTTGTGTGCTCGATCGGGCGGCGGACGGCAAAGTTGCGGCTGAAGAGGCCGGATTTCGTATCGGGCTTGTAGCCGAGCCGATCGAGGAAATAGTAATAATCGGAGCGGGCCTTGGAGTCGTGCCCGGGACTGTAGTGCTTGTAGTAGCCGTCCTCGATGCTGACCCACTGCTCGAAGCCATGTTGGGCGAAGATCTCGTCGCCCAGGTGCCACTTGCCCATATAAGCGGTGGCGTAGGCCGAGTCGTTGAGCAGCTCGGGCTGGGCAAGACAATCGCGGCGAAGGGGGATGTTGTTGGCGACCGATCCATGCTGGTGGGGATAAAGGCCGGTCATAATGCTGCCGCGGCTGGGGGTGCAAACGGGTTGGCAGCAGTACGCATTTTGAAAGACCACGCTTTGGGATGCCAGGCGATTGAGCGTGGGCATGTGAAAGCGGTAGTTGCCGTAAGCGGCGAGGGTGTCGGCACGCTGCTCGTCGGTCCACAGGAAGAGCAGGTTGGGCTTGTCGCCGATGGGGCGGCGGGCGCCGCGGAGAATGTTGGGAGCGGCGGAAATACCACCGGCAAATGCCTGGAGGGCGCTACGGCGTGTGAGCATGGTGTTACCGTTATACTCCGGATGGCGGGCGAAGTGGGAGGCGGTTGTACCAGCCAGGCCATTGTGGTAGTTTCAAGCTAGAGTTGGCATGATCCAAATCCCGCAATTGGATGAGCAATCTGACGTTCCAATCTATCGCCAACTTTATCAAAATATACGCTATATAATTGAAACTAAACAACTTCGTTCTGGTGAACGCCTGCCTCCTACTCGACAATTGGCTGCCTTGCTTGGATTGAATCGCACAACCATCTCGGCAGCCTATGAACTGTTGGAGGCCGAAGGGCTAATTCGGGGCCACGTTGGCCGGGGGAGCTTTGTGGCGCCGCGCCCGGCCGAATCGGGGCTGCTCAACTGGGATGAGTTGCTGGCTCCGGCGTTTCCGGCGCCGCCCTCCCCGCCGGCGGCTTCGGCGGGGATCAGTTTTACCAACTCACGGCCGTCAGAGGAGTTGTTTCCACTGGAGGAGTTTCGGGCATCCTGCGCCGAGGTGGTGGGGGATGACTCGATTGCGGCCGTGCTGCAACTGGGTTCTCCGGCTGGCTATGCGCCCTTGCGGCGGCGGCTGCTGGAGATGGCGCGCCAGGAAGGGACCGCCCGCCAGGAGGATGACATACTGATTACCAGTGGCTGCCAGCAGGCGTTGGATCTGATCGGGCGGGTGCTGGTACGGACGGGCGAGACCGTGGCGATGGAAGACCCGGTGTATCCGGGCCTGAAGAACGTGTTTCTGGCCGCCGGCGCGACGGCAGCGGGGGTCGAGGTGGCCGGCGATGGGTTGCGGCCGGCGGCGTTGGAAGCGGCAGTGAACCGCGGACGGCCGAAACTGCTGGTAGTAACGCCGAATTTTCAGAACCCGACGGGAACGACGCTGCCGGTGGAGGCGCGCGAAGAGGTAATCCGGATTACCCGCCACGCCGGCATCCCGATCGTGGAGAACGACATTTACGGCGGCCTGCGGTACGAAGGGCAGAGTCTGCCGACGCTGAAGCAGTTGGACGGTTCCGGTAATACGATCCTGCTGCGAAGCTTTTCCAAGATCGCTTTCCCGGGGCTGCGGGTGGGTTGGATTCTGGCTCCCAAGCCGGTGATCCAGCGCCTGGCCGAGGCCAAGCAGCGGGCGGACCTGCACACCGGACAGTTGTCCCAGGCCGTACTGTTACGATTTCTGGAATCGGGGCGGCTGGAGGCACACCGGCAACGGATGGTGGCCGCCGGGGCCGAGAGGCTGCGGGCGGCGCTGGAAGGTTGCGAACGGTTCTTGCCCGCGGGCACGCGATTCACCAGGCCCGAGGGCGGCATGAACCTGTGGGTGCGGCTGCGCGAGCCACTGGACGCTTCCGAAGTGCTGGCGAAGGCGCTCAGGGAGGGAGTCAGCTATCTGCCCGGAAAGTATTTCGCGGTAGGTAGGGAAGAGGCGGGGAGTTTACGGCTCAGTTTTGCCGGGTTGAGACCGGAGATGATTCGGGAAGGACTCCGGAAGCTGGGACGGATTTTCGGCGAGGAGGCCGGGCGGGCGCGGCGGATGCGCGAGCTGGAGACCGCGCCGGCAATGGTTTGAGGTTCGATTTCTTTGGAGGCAGCAATGCATTTGGACGAGACATTCCGGATCAAGGTAGGACTGGCGGAGATGCTGAAGGGCGGCGTGATCATGGACGTCACCAACGCCGAACAGGCAGCGATTGCGGAAAAGGCAGGCGCGGCGGCGGTAATGGCGCTGGAACGGGTGCCGGCCGATATTCGCAAGGAAGGCGGCGTGGCGCGGATGGCGCCGATCAGCAAGATCCGCGAGATCATGCAAACGGTGAGTATTCCGGTGATGGCCAAGGCGCGCATCGGGCACTTTATGGAGGCGCGGATTCTGGAATCGCTGAAGGTAGACTACATCGACGAGAGTGAAGTGCTGACGCCGGCCGATGAAGAGCATCACATCGACAAGCGGGCTTTCAAGGTGCCGTTTGTCTGCGGCGCCAGGAACCTGGGCGAGGCGCTGCGCCGGATTGGCGAAGGGGCCGCGATGATCCGCACCAAGGGCGAGGCCGGCTCGGGAAACATTGTCGAGGCGGTGCGGCACATGCGGACGATTCAGAAGGAGATGAAGCAGCTCACCGTGCTGGGCAGGGAAGAGCTGATGGCGGAGGCCAAGAAGCACCAGGCCCCGTATGAGTTGGTTGAATATGTGGCCGAGCATGGGAAGTTGCCGGTGCCTAACTTCTCCGCGGGCGGCATCGCCACGCCGGCCGATGCGGCGCTGGTGATGCAGTTGGGAGCTGAGGCGGTATTTGTGGGATCGGGAATTTTCAAGTCTTCGGATCCGGAGGCTCGGGCCAAGGCAATTGTCAAGGCGGCAACCTACTTCAATGATCCGGCGAAACTGCTGGAGGCGAGCGAGGAACTGGGGTTGGCCATGCCGGGCCTGGATGTTTCAAAACTGGCCGAATCAGAGTTGTTGCAGACTCGCGGTTGGTAGGCGGGTTGTGAATGGGGCAAGGCGGGTACGGGTACTGCGTTTCGTAACGGCGGCGAAATTCACGCGAATCCCCGTTTTGCCCGGTATCCGGGTTTCGAACTGGAAATTGGAATGAAAAAAGTCGGTGTGCTCGCCCTGCAGGGCGATTTCGAGGCGCATCAGAAGGCGCTTCAGAGAGCCGGGGCCGAGGTCGTGCTGGTTCGCACGGCGGAGCAATTGGAGAGCGTGAATGGATTGGTGATCCCCGGCGGCGAGAGCACTACCATGCTCAAATTGTTGGACGCGGAGGGTCTGACCGAGCCATTGCGGCGATTCGGCCGGCACAAGCCGATTTTTGGCACCTGCGCCGGGGCCATTCTGGTGGCGGCAAAGGTTGTGAATCCGGAGCAGGAATCGCTGGGACTGGTGGACATTGAGGTAGAGCGCAACGCATACGGCAGGCAACTGGACAGCCACGTGACCCGATTGCACGCCGCGGCTCCGCTCGATGGGGATATCGAGGCGGTGTTTATTCGTGCCCCTGTGATTCTCCATGTGGGGCCGGGCGTGCGGGTGCTGGCGACGCATCGCGATCATCCGGTTCTGGTGGAGCAGGGGCGGCACCTGGTGGCCACTTTTCATCCCGAACTGACCACGGATGCCAGCCTCCACAAGCTATTCCTCGATAAAGTGGGGAATGGAAACCGATGAAGCAGGTGCTGTTTCTGTGCGTGGGAAATTCATGCCGGAGCCAGATGGCGGAGGGATTCGCCCGGGTCTACGGCGGTGACGTGCTCAAGGCGGCCAGCGCGGGCCTGGCGCCGGCCATGATCATTTCCCCGCTCACGCATCAGGTGATGCGCGAAAAGGGTGTGTCGACCGCCGGCCACTTCCCCAAGGATATTAAGCTGCTCGATTTGGAAAAGTTCGATCTGATCGTCAACATGAGCGGGCTGCCGTTTCGCGGAACAGCAGAAAAGGTGGAGGACTGGGTGGTACGAGACCCGATCGGCGCCAATGAAGCGGTGTTCCGGCAGGTTCGCGACGAAATCGAGCAGCGGGTGCAGAAGCTCATCATCCAACTGCGCAAGAAGGCCAAGCGCCGAAGCTAAGGCGCGGCCGGCTGGCGTGCGGGATTTTCAGGCAACCCTTGCGTGCCCAGAACCACGGGGTGGGGGAAATTCCACTACCGGCGGCGCGGCCATCGTGCAAATCCAATCTTTTCAGTTATGGTAAGTTTGGCAGCCGGAGTGTAGTGTTCGTGAACGCGAGGGTCCAATGGCGGTCACGGTACGCACAATCACCCAGCCGGGCAAAACGCGGACGGTTGCGAAAGCCGCGAAGTCTCCCAAGAAGATCTGCAAAACCTGCGATAGCAAGCGCTGCATCGGGCGGTGCCGGTTTTAGCCGGATCCAACCCCCTTAATCACTCTTACCCCTTCCCTGCCCATCAGGCGTGTGAGACACTTTGAGACTACATCCGGAAGATCAGGAGGAGTCTCGAGATGACCGATGGGCGCGAATGGCCACGGTGGTTCTGGCTGGCATTTCCGGCAGTGACGATGTCGCTTGGGTGGGGGTTGCGGGGTTACATCGGGGGTGGTCCCCTGGGGGCGATGATCCCCGGGGCGCTGGTGGGGTTGGCTTTGTGCTTGTTGCTGCGGCGGGAAACCGATGCCGGAACGGTGGCCGCGTTTGCGGCAATCGGCGTGGGGTTCGGCGGCCAGGAGACTTACGGGCAGACGGTGGGGTTGAGCTTCAACCTGGAGACGCTTGGCCGGGCGATGCTCGGGTTTGCGATTAAGGGTGGCGCGTGGGGTTTGCTGGGCGGCGCGGCGATAGGGGCGGCGTTTCTGCGGGAGCGCTACCGGCGGCTGGACCTGCTATTCGCCCTGCTGGCGATGGTGGTGGGCACCTGGATCGGATGGCGGCTGGTGAACGACCCTAAGCTGATCTACTTTTCCGATCCGGTGAACAAGCCCCGGGCGGAGCTTTGGGCCGGACTGTGGGTGGGCGGAATCGCATTTCTGGGCTGGTTGCATTTGCGCAAAGGGGCGCGGGTTCCGGCATCGCTGGCGGCCTGGGGGGCGCTGGGTGGCGCGGTGGGATTTCCTTTGGGCGCGGCGCTGCAAGTGGTGGGACACAGTTGGAACCTGCCGCTGCAACTGGGCTGGTGGAAGGTGATGGAGTTGACCTTCGGCGCCTGCCTGGGAGCGGCCTTCGGATATGCGGGCTGGCGGTGGCGGGCGGAACTGGCCCCGCCTCCGGCGGCGCGGCCGGCTCAGAAGCTGTGGTGGTGCCACTTGATTTACGCACTGTTCGCCATCATGTGCCTGATGATTTCGTCGGCAATGTTCACCAGCCGCTTTGGATACACGATCGCGGGCGCGGTGATGATGGGGCTGGTGCTCTTTCGGGAGGAACTGGGGTGGCATTCGGCCATCACGGTGACATGCTGCGCTTTCGCTTATGACTTTCTGAGGAACCGCCCTCAACTGCCGCCGGCGGGTACCTGGACCTTCGTGGTGCTGTTGACTTTGGTGACGGCGATTCTGGTTTGGCGAAAGCCCAGGGTATGGCCGATGTTCGCGCTGATGACCTGGGCGAGCGTGGGTGTTTCCGTGGTGAAGTCCTACATCCCCTGGCACTGGGGCCGCCTGGAGATGATGGAAGCGATCTTTGTGGCGATGGGTGTGTTGATCACCCTCTGGGCGCGGCGCGTGTCGAAGCAGGCACGCCCGGCTTGAGAGGCGGCGCTCAGGTGTTTCCGAGCGCCTCCAGATATCCGGCCACGGCTTCGATGCCGCGGTAGAAGTTCGGCAAGTGGAACTTCTCGTTGGGCGCGTGGAGATTGTCGTCGGGCAGTCCGAAGCCCATGAGCACACTGGGAATTCCCAGGTAACGGTCGAACAGGCCGACGACCGGGATGGAGCCGCCGGAGCGGATATAGACGGTTTCGCTGCCGAAAGACTGCGCCAGTGAGCGGGCGGCGGCCTGAACGAAGGGATTCTTGGGATCGGTGAGCGACGCTTCGGCGCCGTGAACCGTCCGGAATTCGGCCGTGCAGCCTTTCGGCGTAGCGGCCTTGACGGCGGCTTTGAGCTGCTCGATCACTTCCGCCGGTTTCTGGTTGGGCACCAGGCGTGTACTGACCTTGATCACCGCGCGGGCAGGAATCACGGTCTTGGCGCCGTCGCCGGTGAAGCCTCCGCGGATGCCATGGACCTCGAAGGTGGGACGGGCCCAGGTGCGATCGAAGACCGAGTAGCCTGGCTCGCCGGTGAGTTCCGTGGAGCCCACTTCCTTGACGCGGTACTCCTCTTCGTTGAATGGCAGCCGGGCCCAGGCGGTCTTTTCTTCTTCGCTGGGGAGCTGGACGGAATCCGTGAAGCCGGGGATGTGGATGCGGCCCTGGCGGTCCTTGAGCGCGCAGATAATCTCGGCGGCTGCCTGGATGGCGTTGGGCGCGGCGCCGCCATAGACGCCGGAGTGAAGGTCGTGATCGGAGCTTTGGACGTGAATTTCTCCGTAGACGATGCCGCGGAGTCCGACGCAGATGGTGGGCAGATCGGGAGCGAACATCTCGGTGTCGCAGACGATGGCGCAATCGGATTTGAGGCGGGCGGGACGCTGAGAGACGTACTCCTCGATGTGTTCGCCGCCCACCTCCTCCTCGCCCTCAATCAGGAAGCGGACGTTGACGGGGAGTTTGCCGTGGGTGGCGAGATAGCCTTCTACGGCTTTGATCAGGATATAGGTCTGGCCTTTGTCATCGCTTGAGCCGCGGGCGTAGATGTTGCCGTTTCGCACTTCCGGTTCAAACGGCGGCGAGGTCCACTCGTCGAGCGGGTCTGGCGGCTGGACGTCGTAGTGACCGTAAAAGAGCAGGGTAGGCTTGCCCGCGGCCTTGAGCCAGTCGGCGTAGACGAGCGGGTTGCGGCCGGGGCGCTCCAGCAATTCAACGTTGTCCAGGCCGGCTGCGCGGAGTTCGCCGGCTACAAATTCGGCGGCGCGGCGCACGTCGCCGGTGTGTTCGGGCGAGGTGCTGATGCTGGGGATGCGGAGAAATGTCTTCAGGCCTTCCAGAAATTGTTCGCGGTGTTGTTGGTAATAGTTCATGCCGGGGCGCTTCCTGTGCCGCCACGCTACAATTCTAGTCATGTTTGGAGGGAGAGCGGCAGGCGTCCAAGGGCCGGCGGGATGATGGAGACGCTCTCTCTTTCGACTGGCGCGGAACTGGACCGGCGGATTGGCGATGTGGCAAACACTCCGGCGGTTGCGCTGCTGTGGCCGGCGGCCGGGAAGCCTTACCTGATTCGTACCACGATGCTGCGGCGCCGGCTTGTGCGACTGCTGGGGGAGCCGAAGCAGCCCTCGCCACGGCTGAATCTGCGCGGGGTGGTGGAGCGGGTGGAGTACCGGCTGGTGGGCTCGAAGCTGGAGGCATCGCTGGTCTACTACGAGTGCGCACGGCGGTGCCTGGGTGGGGAGTACCGGAAGCTGATCCGGTTGCGGATGCCTTCCTACGTGAAGCTGATTCTGGGCGACCCGTTCCCGCGCACGCAAGTTACGGCGCGCATCGGCGGGCCGCGGGGACTCTACTACGGCCCATTCCGCACCCGGGCCAATGCCGAAGCGTTCGAAAGCCAGGCGCTCGACCTGTTTCAGCTACGGCGCTGCACGGAGACGCTGGCGCCATCTCCTGCGCATCCGGGTTGCGTGTATGGGGAGATGGGGATGTGTCTGCGGCCTTGCCAGATGGTGGTGGGAGCGGAAGAGTATGCCAGCGAGGCACGGCGGGTGGAGGCGTTTCTGCGGACCGGCGGGCGCTCCATGCTGGCGACGATGGAAGCGGCGCGGGATCGGCTCAGCCGGGAGATGATGTTCGAAGACGCGGCGCGGGAGCACAAGCGGCTGGAGAAGCTAAACCAGGTGCTGCGATTGCGGGACGAACTGGCGGAGGACATCGGCCGGATGAACGGCGTGGCGCTGACGGCTTCGGTTGAGCGCGAAGCGGTGGAACTGTGGTTTCTGATGGCCGGGTGCTGGCAGAATCCTATGCGCTTTGCGATTCCGGCGGCGATGGGCAAGCCGGTTTCGCTCGATGCGCGGCTGCGGGAGCAACTGGCCGGCAGGGAGTGGCGGGAGTGCGGGCAACGCGAGCGGGAAGACCACCTGGCGCTGCTGGTCCGGTGGTTCTACTCGAGCTGGCGCGATGGCGAGTGGATTCGGTTTGAGAACATGGAGAAGTTGCCTTATCGCAAGCTGGTGAATGCGATTCACCGGCTGGTGACGGGCGCTCCGCGGCAGAGTGGCTGACGGGATGGTCGCCGCTTGCCGGCGCGCGGTTTCGCTTCGGCATTCAGCGCCAGCGGAACAGCTTCAGGGCGGCGATAAAGCAGAGCACCATCCAGCCGGTGAGGATGGCCATCTGGGGGGCGATTTCGGCGAGCGTGGCTCCGCGCAGCATGTGGGCGCGAAGGGCGTCGATCACGGCGGTGAGCGGCAGCAGGCGGATGAGCGGCTGCACCAGGTCCGGGAAGCGCTGCGAGGAGAAGAAGACCCCCGAGAGGATCCACATGGGCATCATGACGACGTTCATGATGCCGGAGACGGCTTCGATGGTCTGAACGCGAGAGGCGATCAGCAGACCGATGGCGCCGAACGATAGCGAGCCGAGCACGCAGAGCAGGACGAGTACGGAAAGGGAGCCGCGAACGGGGACTCCGAAGGCGCCGGCTCCAAAGCCGAGCAGCACGCCGACTTCGACCACCAGCAAGAGCAGGCGCGAGAGGACAAACGAGAGCAGATAGTGATGGCGCGGCATGGGCGTGGCCACCAGGCGCTTCATCAGCTTCTTGCGGCGGGCGTCGACGATGGCGAAACCCATGCCCCAGATGGCGCTGCCCATCAGATTCATGCCGAGCAGGCCGGGGATGAGGAAGTCGATGTAGCGCGAGCCGGCTTCGTGCACCAGGCGGTCGGTGAGGGGAACCGGATCCCCGCGGCCGGCGGCCTTCTGAATCGAGTCGCCGGCGAGCAGGCGGGCGGTGCGGCCTTCGGGGTTGTTGTCGTCGTATCGCAGGATGACGCCGCCTTCGGGCGCGGGCTGTGCAAGCAGGGCGACGCGGCCTTCACGCAGGGCGCTTTCGGCGGCGGCAGGCGGAAGGGTGCGGACGTCCAGTAGTTTGTTGCCGCTTAACGCCTGGGCGAGTGCGGGGGTTGACGCGGCGACCCTCAACACGTCGGCGGGGCGGTTGCGGAAGGCGATGCCGAGGCCGGCGGCGAGCAGGATGGGGAAGACGAAGACCCAGAAGATGGCTTCCGGCTCGCGGATGAATTCCTTGAAGCGGACGATGGTCAACTGCGCCAGCGGGTGGGCGGCGAAGCCCGCTTGCGGGGTGTTGGCGAGTGTTCTGGCGGCTTCGTTACTCATCGCGCAGATGCCGTCCCGTGAGAGCGACGAAGACGTCTTCGAGCGTGGCCGAATGGGTGCGCAGTCCGGTGAGCGGCATCTGCTGGCGGTCGAGTTCGGCGAGTAGCGCGGGCACGGCGCGGTGCAGTTCGGCCACCTGGAGGCGGATGAAGCCGTTGTGGTGCTCCAGCTGGCGAATGCAATCGAGCCGGAGCAGCGGACCGGTATCGAGCGGGCGGGCGCCGCCGGAGGCAAATTCAACCACGTGTTCGATGCCGATGGAGACCACCAGTTCGCGGGGCGTGCCGAGGGCGATGGAACGGCCGCGGTCCATGATGGCGACCCGATCGCAGAGGCGTTCGGCTTCGTCCATGTAGTGGGTGGTGAGCAGGATGGTGCGGCCGGAATGCTTGAACTGCTCGATCAGATCCCAGAGCTGCCGGCGGGCTTGGGGATCGAGGCCGGTGGTGGGCTCATCGAGGAAGATCAGGTCGGGATCGCCGGCCAGAGCGCAGGCCAGGGCGAGGCGCTGTTTCTGGCCCCCGGAAAGCTGGCCGACACGGGAGTTGCGCTTCTCCTCGAGTTGCACCAGGCCGATGCAGGCCGCCGGATCGGGGCCGCGATGGAAGAAGCTGCGGAACAGGCGGATGGTTTCAAGAACGGTGAGCTTCTCGGAGAGTTGCGTTTCCTGGAGCTGAATACCGAGGCGCTGGCGCAACTGGTTGGCGCTGGTCTTCCAGTTGAGGCCGAGTACTTCCACGGTGCCGGAATCGGGCGTGGTGAGACCTTCGCAGATTTCGATGGTGGTGGTTTTGCCGGCGCCGTTGGGGCCGAGCAGGCCGAAGCACTCCCCGGTCCGGACTTCGAGATCGAGACCACTGACCGCGGCCACGTCGCGATAGGACTTACGGAGATTCTGAACACGGAGGGCGCGGACGGGCATACATCTTCAGGATGTCATATCGGGCGGCGGGTCCGGTGAAAGCATATTATCGAATGAGCTATGAGTGAAGCCGTGAGCCGCAGCTACGTGTACCTGGTCTCGATGGTGGCCGCCATTAGCGGACTGCTGTTTGGATTCGATATTGCCGTGATCAATGGCGCGATTATCTATTTGCGCCAGGAGTTCCGGCTGACGGAAGTGGAGACCGAGGCGGCGGCCAGCAGCCTGCTGGCGGGTTGCATTGTGGGCGCCAGCATTGCCGGGTGGCTCAGCGACCGCTTCGGGCGGCGGCGGACGTTGATCTGGTGCGCGATTCTGTTTGCGCTTTCGGCGGTTGGGGCGGCGCTGCCGCATACGCTGGGCGAGTTCGCGGTGGCGCGGTTTATCGGCGGGCTGGCGATTGGCGCGGCGTCGCTGCTGGCTCCGATGTACATTGCCGAGGTGGCGCCGGCGGAGATTCGCGGCCGGCTGGTGGCGTTGAACCAGATGGCGATTGTAACCGGGATTCTGCTGGCGTACCTGATCAATTACCTGCTCTCGTTTCAGGGACCGGGCGGGTGGCGGCTGATGTTTGCAGCAGCGGCGGTGCCGTCGGTTGCGTTCTTCATCGCGCTGTTCTTTGTGCCGGAAAGTCCGCGGTGGCTGACCGAGGCGGGGAAAACGGAGAAAGCTTTTCATGTTTTGGCGCGGGTGAACGGGAGCGAGCGCGCGAAGGCGGAGTTACGGGCGATTGAGGAGGCGATTGCCGACGAATCGGGTTCCTTGCGTGAGTTGATGCAGCCGGGATACCGGCGGGCGTTGCTGCTGGCGGTGGCGCTGGCGGTGCTGCAACAGATTACCGGCATGAACACGGTGTTGTTCTACGGTTCGATGATCTTCAAGGAACACGTCACCGGGCAATCGGATTCGACGGCGCTGGGGGCGAACGTGCTGATCGGCGTGGTGAACCTGGTGATGACGCTGGTGGCGCTGAAGTTTGTGGACCAACACGGGCGGCGGCCGCTGCTGATGATCAGCGCGGCGGGAATGGCGGTGTCCCAGTTGAGCTTGGGCGCGGCGTTCCTGTTCTCACCGCCTCCGGTGTGGATGATCCTGGCGAGCATGCTATTCTGCGTGGCTTCGTTCGCGGTGGGGATGGGGCCGTGCGTGTGGGTGCTGCTGGCGGAGATGTTTCCCAACCGGGTGCGGGGGCGGGCGATGTCGATTGCCACGGTGAGCTTGTGGACGGCCTGCTTCGCGCTGACGATGACGTTTTTGTCGCTGGCCAAGGCGGTTACGCCGGCCGGGGCGTTCTGGCTGTACTCGTCGATGTGCGTGCTGACGTTTTGGATTGTCTGGAAGCTCACTCCGGAGACCAAAGGGCGGAGCCTGGAGGAGATCGAGAAGCTGTGGAAGGCCGGTGCTTCTCAGTCGATGGGAATGCGGTAGAGATAGGCGTCTCCGGCCCAGGGCTTGCTTGCGGAGGCGAACAGGCGGGTCATGTGGAGATGGATCGCGCCGGTCTGGCGGTCTTCGCGGGCGTAGAAGTTCGATAGCGAGAGGATGGGGTCTTCTCCAAGGTGGAGGTCGTCGACGGTGCGTACTGTTTTGCGCAGCGGGAGCCCGTAGTGGCGATCGACCTCGGCGATGACGAGGGGATAGCGGGGGCGGTTGCCGCGAGGGTTGTCGCGGGTGATGTTGCCGAGCCAGAACAGGCGCCCGCTCGAATGGGCCACCAGTTGCGAGCAGGCGCTGGGGGAGAAGAAGTTTTCGCCGCCGGACCAGGTCCAGGGGGTGGGTTTTGAAAAAGTCCGGCCGTGGTCGGCGGAGATGGAGATCCACTTGCGGCCGGGCAGCGAGGGGCGGCGGTCGTTGGAGCCGCGAAGGATACAAAGGATGGCGCCGTTGTCGAGCAGAGCCAGGGTAGGCTCATCCATTCCGCGGGTACTTTGGGCAGGGTCCGCGGCGATGGTGGCGCCGAGGGTCCAGCGGAGTTCGCCGTTGTGCCAGTAGCCGCGGAGGATGGCGGCGTTGGTGTAGGTGTAGGCGCTGGCCGGGTTGTAAAGTGTGCCGCCGGCGGCTAGCGGCGGGAAGATGGCAGGCAGAAGCAGGCTTCCGTCGCTGAGAAACAGCGGGGTGCTGGCTACGTCTCCGAGCATCAGGCAGTTGCTTCCGATGTGAATGCCGGGGAAGGGGTGCCGGCCGGTAAAGCCTTCGCCGTGCTGGATAATCTGGCGGGTGAGTTTGCGGGTGCGGCCTCCGCCGGTGGAGATGGCGTACCACAGAGACCAGCGCCGGAGACCTTCGAGCGGATCATCGGTTGGCAGTTGCGCCTCTTGCCAGAACTCGAGCGTATGGCCGGTGGTGGGATCGGGGAAGACGCCGCGCGGGGCCATGCGCCAGACGCCCGTGGGCAGGCGTTTGCTGACGCGGCGGGGCTGAGGATCGCTCCAGGTGCGGCCGTAGTCTTCGGAAAAGCGATACCAGGCCGAATCGACGGTATCCGAACGGCTCCAGTGGGTTTCGATAGAGAGCATGGCGCCGCCGCGGGGACCGGTGTAGTAGGCGTACTCCATGACGGCGGCGCCGCCGGCCGGGGCGCGGCGGTACAGTTGGCGCTGGATGGCCGTCGGGGCGAGACCGGCGGCGGCGGAGTGGAGCAGCGATCTTCGCGTCAGCATGGGTGAGTTGCTCCCGCGGTATGGCGAGCGCGGACGTGCACATCAAGATTCTATGCACTGGCGCGGGCTCGATGGGGCGGCGGTTGCGGGACCTGGCGTATCCGGCTCCGTTCGGCGAGCCACAGTTGCCGGATGGATCCGCCGGCGCGGTTGAGACAGGCAGGATGGAGGCTTGCGTGTAACACGGGCTCTGGTAACATACGGCAGTCATGCGCATTGGATTGGCTTACCTGCTTCAGGAGACAAACAGCTTTTCTCCGGTGGCTTCGCGGCTGGAGGATTTCGCGGTTGTTACCGGTCAGGCGGTGGTGGAGCGGTGGGCCGGCACGCGGACGGAGATCGGCGCGTTTATCGACGCGATCGGGGAGACGGAGCACCAGGCGGTTCCGTTGTTCGCCGGATGGGCGATGACCCAGGGTCCGATCGAACGCCCCGAGTTCGACAAGTTGCTGCGGATGGTACGGGCCGAAATCACCCGGGCCGGCGCGCTGGACGCAGTGCTGATCGCATTGCATGGCGCGATGGCGGCAGTGGCGGCAGACGATTGCGAGGGAGCGATTGTGGGCGAGATCCGTTCGCTGGTGGGCGGAATTCCGATCGTGCTCACGCTCGACCTGCATGCCAATCTGACGGCTCGGATGGTGGATTCAGTCACCGCTTTGGTGGGCTATCATACCTACCCGCACGTGGATATGTACGAGACCGGGCGGGCGGGCGCGGAACTGCTGCTGCGAACGCTGGCCGGGGAGATCCGGCCGGTGATGGCAGTTACCAAGATTCCGTTGATTGTTCCGGCCGAGAACATGATGACGACAGCAGGGCCGTTTGCCCGTGTATTCGCGCTGGGTAAAGAGGCGCTGGCGGCAGACCGGCGGTTGCTCGCCTACTCCGTGTTCGGCATGCAGCCTTGGCTGGATGTGGCCGAAGCGGGCGCGGCGGCCTTGGTGGTGTCCGATGGGGCGCGGGAAGCGGCGGCCGAATGCTCGCGGCGGATGGCGCAGTTGTTCTGGGACCAGCGGGCGGCTTTCGACGTCGAGTTGATGACACCGCAGGCGGCGGTGGCCCAGGCATTGGCGGCATCGGGACAACCCGTGGTGCTGGCCGAACCGGCGGACAGCCCCACGGCCGGTTCGCCCGGTGACAGCGCGGATCTGTTGGCGGCGTTCCACGAGTATGCGCCGGGCGTGCCGGCGGCGCTTTGGGTTCACGATGAGCGGGTGGCGGCAATGGCCTGGGAGGCGCGGCCAGGGACGGTGATCCGCACGATTGTTGGCGGAATGTATGACCAGGTGAGGCGCAAGCCGGTGCCGGTGGAGGCCGTGGTGCGGTCCATTTCCGACGGGCGGTTCGTGCTCACGGGCGGGTACAACCGGGGTATGCGGGTGGAAATGGGGCGCACGGCGGTGGTCTCGGCGGGGCCGGTACAGGTGGTGGTGAGTGAGAAGGCGGTGGCGGGTATTTGTCCGGAGGTCTACCGCAGCCAGGGAGTGGAGCCGCGCGACCAGAAGATGGTGGTGGCGAAATCGGCTACCGGTTTCCGATCCGAGTACGGGCCATTTGCGGCGAAGATCCTGATTGTGGATACCCCCGGCGCCAGTTCTCCGAACCTGCGGCGGCTGGATTACCGGAATGTTCCGCGTCCGATTTATCCGCTGGATGAGTTTGGGTGGCTAGCCGGGGTCAGGTAAGCCGGGCGAAGCCGGAGAGTGCTACCGGACCGCGGAGTTCGCTTCGCACCGTTTCGTGCTCGATGGCTTGGCGCAATTCACGGAAAACTTCGGCGCAGGCCTCCAGATAGAGATCCACTTGCACGGGTTGGTGGGCGTACATGGCATAGAAAGAGTTCGTTGCCAGAAATCCGCGATCGAGCATCTTTTGTGTGAACAGTGTGCGGACCGCTTGAGCGCCGGGAACATCCGGGGTGAAGTGGGATAGCGGCGGGAGGCCATCGACAGTGAGCGGCAGACCGGCTGATGCTGCCGCGGTGCGCCACCCTTGCTGGATTCGCTCTCCGATAGCCACAAGGCGGCGGCCAGCATCCACCCTCCGGTGCTTGGCGAGCGTAGCCAGCGCGGCGGCGGGGCCGATACGTTCCGTCCAATAGGTACTGCTGATGAACGTATCCTGGGCCGCCTGCATCACGGGAGCGGTGCCGATGATGGCGGCCATCGGGTAACCGTTCGAGATGGCCTTGGCGAAGACGGCAATGTCGGGATTGACGCCCAGGGTGAGGTGGATCCCTCCGCTGTTGACACGCAGGGCGGCGGTGATTTCATCGAAGATGAGCACGGCTCCGGCGGCATCGGCGAGGCGGCGTACCCTCTGCAGGAAGCCGGGTTCAGGCGGGCGGGAGCGCATGGGCTCCATGACGATGGCCGCTACCTGGCGAGAGTTGGCGTCGAGGGTGGCCTCGAGTTCACCGGGCTGGTTGTAGTGGAAGGTGAGCGTGGTTCCGGCGAGAGACCGCGGCACCCCCGCGGGCGGAATTCCGGGAAGCAAGTGGCCATCGAGCGCTTCGGTGGAGGCAAGGTTGGCGGCGACGTACCAATCGGTCCAGCCGTGGTAGCCACACAGGATCACCTTGTCGCGGCCCGTGCAGGCGCGGGCGATGCGAACGGCGATGGCCATGGCCTCTCCGCCGCCGCGGGCATACCGGACCATTTCGGCCCAGGGGTGAAGTTCGCACAGCAGATCGGCGAGTTCCACTTCTTCGGGACAGTTGAGCGTTGTCATGGAGCCGGCATCGACGGCGGCGTGCACGGCCTGGTTGACGTCGGGATCGGCGTAGCCAAGGATGGTAGCGCCGATGCCGCAGTAGGACATGTCGAGCAGTTTGCGTCCATCCAGGTCCCAGACTTCCGCGCCGCGGGCTCGCGAGAAGTAAGCGGGCCACTCTTCCGGAAGGAACAGTTCGGGACGCTTGGAGAGCAACTGGGTTCCACCCGGAATTCGGGTTTTGGCTTTGCGGTACAGTTCAGGGCCGGTTCGGCCGGGCATGGCTTTGCTCCACCGAATCGCCGCTCAGACGGCCAGCGTTTTCAGATAGTCGACGCTGATTTTTATGCTCTCAATGGGCGGCCGGTCGCAGCGATCCTGCTCGACGAAGTAGTGCTTGACGCCGGCCTTGCGGGCGGCGCCGAAGATGCGCTTCCAGTTGATGATTCCCTGTCCCACTTCGGCAAACGGGTTGCCCTCGATCTTGCCGCTGACCATGGGCTTGTAGCCTTTCTTCAGGTCTTTGACGTGAAGCAAGTGGAAACGGCCGGGAAAGCGGTTGAAGTAGTCCACCGGGTCCTTGCCGGCGAAAGTGGTCCAAAAGCAATCCATCTCCATGGCGACTAAGCTGGGGTCGGTGGATTCGAGCAGATGATCGTATGCCACCTTGCCTTCCACGACGGCGTACTCGAAGTTGTGATTGTGATAAGCGGCCATCATGCCGTGGCGGCGGCAGAGTTCGCCGGTGTGGTTGAGCAGGTCGCCCGCCCGCTTCCAGCCATCCAGGGTGGCTCGCCATTCGCGTGGAAAACTGGTGATCATGTAGCGGACGCCAAGCAGATTGGCGTGGTCCATCTGGCGCGCCCAGGCTTCTTTGTCTTCAGGCGAGCCGAAGTGGCCGGAGGGAGTAGTGAGTTTCAGCCTCCTCACAATGGGAAGCAGGTCGCGCGCTTCGAGGTTGTAGAAGGGGTCGCCGATCTCCAGTTCGCTATAGCCCATGGCGGCGACTTTTTCGAGCAGTTCGGGCACATGGCCCGGCAGTTCGTTGCGCAGGGTGTAAGCCTGCAGGCCGATGGGAAGGCCCAGCGGACGGGCCGAGGCGATGGCGGCGAAGCCGGTGGCGGCGATCCACTGGCGGCGGGTGAGTGAAGTCATTGTTCGATTTCTCCTGGTGCTACTCGGGAGTCATCGTATCATTCAGTGGAGTGGGATGGCGGCCGGCAGTGGAATGGGATGGTTGCCGGCGCGGATGAGGATTCGAGATGGCGATCTACGAGTTGATGGGCGTGCGCCCGGTAATTAATGCCCGAAGTTACAGCACGAAACTGGGAGGAGGCCCGCTTTCCCCGGCGGTTCTGGAGGCGATGCGCGAGGCGGCTTGCCGCTCTGTGCGGATGGACGAGTTGCAGGATGCCGCCGGGCGCGCGATTGCGGAAGCGACGGGAGCCGAGACGGGCATCGTCACCAGCGGCGCTTCGGCGGCGCTGACGCTGGCGGCGGCGGCCTGCATCGCCGGTTCGGACGTGGAGAAGATGAATCGTTTGCCGGATACCGCGGGCATGGCAAGCGAGATTGTGGTTCATCGCAGCCATCGCAACGACTATGACCATGCTCTGCGCGCGGCCGGCGCCCGGCTGGTGGAGGTAGGCTTCAGCTACTTCACGCATCCCTATGAGGTGGAGAGCGCCATCGGCCCGAATACCGTCGCCGTTTTCTACCACGCGGGCGGCGAGGGCACGGTGATGCCGCTGGCCGAGTATGCGGCAATCGCCCACCAGCGTGGTATTCCGGTGATTGTGGATGCCGCGGCTGAGCTGCCGCCGCCGGAGAATCTGCGCGCGCTCGTGGCGGCGGGAGGCGACCTGGTGGCATTCAGCGGCGGGAAGCACATTGGCGGGCCGCAGGCCTCCGGCATTCTGGCCGGGCCGAGGCGCCTGATTCTTTCCGCGGCGTTGCAGCACCAGGACATGGACGTGTTTGCTTCCACCTGGCCGCTGAAGCAACTGCTGGCCGATGGAACACTGGCCGGCCCACCGCATCACGGAATCGGGCGCGGCTTCAAGGCGGGCAAGGAGGAGATTGCCGGATTGGTGGCGGCGCTCGATCTGTATGGCAAGCGCGACTTCGAGGCCGAACGGCGCCGGTGGATGGCGGCGATGGAGACGATTACCGCCGCGGTGAGCGGGGCGGCCGGAGTCACGGCCGAAGTACAATTTCCGCAACCGGGCGGCAGGACGGTTCCGCATGCCGTACTGCGAGTGAACCGGTTGGCGGCCGGGCAATCGGCGGTAGAGGTAGTGAACGCGCTGCAAACCGGCGATCCGCGTATCTTTGTCTTCGAGCAGGGCGCGGACCGGGGCATGATCCGGTTCATGCCGGAATGCCTGGGCGAGGGCGAGGAAAAGATTATTGCCGGCCGGCTGCGCGAGATCTTCCGGTTGCGAGGGTGAACGATGCCATACGCATTTCTAATACTGGCTACGGTGGCATTCGGCACGTTGGGGATTCTGCATAAGGTGGCGGACTTCCGGCAATGCCGGGCGCAGGCAGTGAACCTGTTCGTGTTTCTAGGCGCGGCAGTGGCGATGGGTGGCGCGGTGGCGGTGACGTCGGGCAGCGCGATGGCGGCCAGGGTCTCTCCGGCGGCGATCGGCATGGCGTTGTTGTGCGGGCTGCTCGCTTCGCTGGCGACTTTGAATTTTCAACACGGCATACGCCATGGCCGGATCTCCACAAGCTGGCTGGTCATTAATCTTTCCACGGCGCTGCCGACGGTGCTGTCGATTGTCATGTATAAGGAACTGGTGTCGGTGCGGCGGGCTTGCGGTCTGCTCCTGGCGGTGGCGGCGCTGGTTATTTTGTGGCTGGACCGGCGGCGCGAGGAGCGGGACGCGCGGGTTGCCGTCGAGCGGCAGAAAGTGGAGGCATGACCGATGTACACGCGATATATGGCGATCGCATTTCTCACCAACGGGCTGGGCGCCTACGGGCTGCGGGTGCTGGCCGCGGGCGGGCTGGGCAAGGTGACCGCGATGGAGTACCTGGCGATGTGGTACCTGGCGGGTACCGTGCTGGCGGTGGCCGCATACTTTCGCCAAATGGGGCGGCCGTTCGGGCGCGAAGTGATGGTGGGATCCGGAATGGCGGTGTGCAGCGTGGCCGGCCAGATGGGCATGGCGCTGGCGCTGGAGGGCGGGCTGCCGGGGTTTGTGGTTTTTCCGGTGGCGGTTGGAGGCGGGTTGCTGATGGTGGTGATGGTGGGTGTACTGCTGTTTGGGGAAAAGCTGCATCCAGTTGGGTACCTGGGGATCGCAACCGGCGTTTCGGCTCTGGTCTTGCTGGCGTTGCCTGATTGAGCTCCCTGGCGGCCGCGTCCTCGCAACCCTGTGGGTGGCGGCTGGATCGATATACTGGCTTGATGCGCTTTCGGCCCTCTGTTTTCTCAATTGCTCTTTCCTTCCTGACGGTGCTGCCGGTGGGGGCGGCAAACTTCCATGACGTCGTGATCGAGACCGGCGCCCGGGCCGGGGAGGTAGAGCGCAATGTGGCGCAGTTGCTGGCCGAGCGTATTTCCAGGCCGGCGGGAATTGCGGTGAGGGTTGAGAGCGAGGGTTCAGCGGTTAAGGCCGCCCCGGGCGAACTACTCATCCTGTTGGGTATGCCCGAGCATCATCGGGCTTTGGCGCGCGCGTTGGACGACTTGAACATTCCCAAGCTCACGTGGCTGGAACCGGGGGCCGAGGGATTCGTTCTTCAATCCGCCCGGCGTGGCGAGCGGACGGTGCTGGTGGCCGCGGGGATCGATCCGCGCGGTGTGCTCTATGCGGCGGGCGAGATTCTGCGGCGGATGACGATGGCGGAGGGGTCATTCGATCTCCCGGAACAGTTGCGGGTGCGGACGGCGCCGGCGTTTGAGGTTCGCGGGACGCAGTTCGGGCAGAGTTCGGTCGCGTTGACGCGCGGCAAGGTTCGGCGATGGACGTTTGAGGACCGCCGCCGGGCGATTCTCGATTTTGCGCTGGCAGGTTTGAACACCATGGAGGTCGGCGCAGGGGCCAAGGCGGACGATGAGACGTACCGGTTGTTGAAGTCGTTCGGCTTGAAGACTTTGGTGCACTACGGCCCAAACACCGGAAGCGGTCCGAAGGAGTGGCAGGCGACTGAATCGATCGGGCGCGGCGGTTACCTGTGCCCCAGCGTTCCGGCGGCGCGCGAGGCGCTGCTGGCCAGGTGCGAAGAGACGTTTCGCAACGCGCACCCGGTGGATTACGTACGTTTCGTCGGCGGTGATGGGGGCGGCTGCGAGTGCGACCGGTGCAAGCCCTATGGGTTAACCTATATCCGGCTCTGCGCGGACATGGCGAAAATCATTCTCCGGTATCATCCGGCGACGCAGTTTTTCGCCACCAACCAGAAGTTCGACAACGACGACGATACGGCGATCTTCGATTACCTGCGGCGGCAGCCGGTTTCGTGGCTGCGGGCGTTCGCCTACGGGCCGGGCTCGGATGCGATGAGCTGGCAACCGGGCCACCGCCAGACGCACCGCATGGACCTGTTCCGCTATCCGGGCTTTGGACCCTACGACCGGTATCTCAAAGAGATCCTGCACCAGTTGCCGGGCGACGTGGACATCGTCTTCTTCAATGAGTTGACACACTGGCGGTATTCGCAGAATGGCTACATTCAGGCCTATCCGCGCGCCGACCGCAATGGCGACCGTCCGCCGCACTGGAACGATTTTCTTTACCGGCGGCGGCCCGATCCCGCGCTGACGATGGTGTATGACCGGCTGACGTTCTTCGCCTGGCCGCGCTACTACCACTGGGTGTTCGGGCAGACCATGCGTTATGGCATCGGGGACGTGACTCATTCCAGCGGCACACAGGATCACTTCAACCAATGGATGTGGCAGCGGCTGATGTGGGCTCCGCTGACTTCGCTGGACGATGTGATGGCCGAGTATGCGCGGACATGGTTCGGGCGTGAGGCCGCTCCCGAAATGGCGCGGGCGATCCTGCAACTGGAAGAAAACCTGGCCGCGAAGCCGGGCGTGCCTACGGAGAAGAAAGAGGGGTTCGACCGCTACTACCGGCTGGTGCGTGACGCCGGGGCGAAGATGCCGGCATGGCGCATGAAGAACGACTGGCTGTGGCGCGAGTACATGCAGAAAGCCGCGCTCGATAAACACATTCAACTGAGCGTCCGGCAGCAGGCGGCTTTGCGCGAACGGATAGAGAAGGTGGCAGCGGCATCGCCAACCGATACGGCGATCCGGGGCGCGCTCACCTGGTTCGGCGAGTTGCGGCCATCGCCGGAGATGAAGCGGCTGGAGGCGGAGGCAGCGCGGTTGGGTGAGGAGAGTAACCGGCTGAATGGAGTGCGCAGCGAGGGCATCTTCAACCTTCAGCATGATTTTGTGGGGCTCGGGTGGTACAAACGCCAGCTTGAGCGGGCGCTGGCGGCGAAAGGCGAACGGCGGGCCGAACTGCTGCACATGATCACCAACTACACCGATGCGGGCGAGGGCGGGTTTTACGATGCGGGCGGTACGCTCGACCGCGCCCCGCATATCACCGCCGGATATCCGTATGACTTCGGACAGCCCATTGTTCCGGACATGCTGTGGGAGGGCAACCTGCCCAGCCAGCGGATGATGCACTACACCCAGGATGAAGACCAGGGGGTGACGCTGCGCTATCGCGGGTTGGATGGGAACGCGGAGTACCGCATTCGTTTCACGCTGGTTCGCCCGGCTTACCAGGAGCGTTACGCGATGCGGATGAACCAGAAGACCGAGACGATTTACGCGGGTGGCCTGGTGCTGGCGAAGGATCTGGCGGTGCCGCTGAAGATGAGCGACTACTTTACCTTCGACATCCCCAGGGGGGCGATTCGCAATGGCGAGTTGGAGATTCGTTTCGAGCGCGCGGCGGATGTGGCGCGAGGTTCGCGGGTGGAACGCGAGCAGTGGCGCAACTCGGGTGGCTGGGGCACGCTGATGTCGGAAGCGTGGCTGATGAAGAAACCGCGGCCGGCGGCGCGGCTCAGATCTGTTCGAAGTAGCGCTTCCTCTCCCAATCGGTGACAGCGTGGTTGTAGGCGTCCTGCTCCACCTCATAGAAATGCGTGTAGTGGCGGGCAACGGCTGGGCCAAGCGACTGGCCGACGAATTCGCTCGAGGCAAACAGGCGGATGGCTTCACCTAGCGATCGAGGCACGGCGGGCAGCGCCTGGGCCGCATAGACATCACCCTCAAAGATGGGCGGCGGCTCGATCTTGCGGGCGATGCCATCCAGCCCGGAAGCCAGCGCCGCGGTGAAGGCGAGATAGGGGTTGCAGTCGGCTCCGGGAATGCGGCACTCGATGCGCAGCGCGGGGCCGCGGCCGAGAACGCGGAAACTGGCGGTGCGGTTGTCGTAGCTCCAGGCAAGTCTGGTCGGGGCCCAGGAACCGGATTGGAAACGTTTGTAGGAATTCACGGTGGGCGCGTAGAAGACCATGAATTC
>JADZGD010000150.1 GCA_020854055.1 Bryobacterales bacterium
ACATCGGTGCGTCCTTTGCGCTGGATGAAGCGCGGCAGATCGCGGTGTTCGCCGGTTACCGCGTCCCAGAGTTCGGGCTGCCGCCCGCTCACCCGGAAGCCGACGGTGACCGTTGCCGGATCGTCGCTCTGGTGCGACAAAAAGTAGATATCCCCTTCGGACGCCGAGCGGTGCGTCCAGGGAAAGCCGGCACGCCTGATTCCGGTAAGGTCCTCTTCTATCTTCAGTTGCCGGAGCACTCCACGCAGATCATCGGAGGAAAAGACCCGGTTCTTGCCATTCCAGACCTCGGCAGCCAGTTTCTTCACCTCGGCGTCGCAGGCCGGATAGTTTTCCAGGCTTGGTGAACGTTTGGGCGCCGGGCCTGCAATTGCTCCACCGGCACGCGCCAGTTCCAGGAGTTTAGCCAGCAGTTGCGGACGCATGGTCTCCAACTCAGGCAGCAGCAGCAGGCCGTAGCTGGTGCCGTCCGGCAAAACGAAGCGGCCGTTTTTTACCGAGAGGCGCTTCTCGATCACCTCGGCATTGATGTAATCAAATGAGTAGCCCTCGGGAATCTCCGGGTTTTCGGGCCCGGTCATCTTCGGTGCGTCTTCTCCGATGAAGTAGGCGATATCGGCCACATTGCGCCCCTGCTGGAGCAGGAAGTGCGTTCGCCGCAGGTATCGGATCCAGTCCTGCGCCTGCCCGAACCATGTGTTCAGGCGGTTGAACTCGGTTCCGAACCAGGCCGAGATGCCCGGCTCGCGGTTCTCGAAGGGCTGGTGAATGTAAACGTGCAGCACGAAATGGTTGATGCCCTGCGCGGTCGCCCAATCGCCGCGCGGCCGCAGAATCCAGGGCGTGGATTGCCATGCCGGGCCACCCGTAAACGCCTCCGCCGAGACGATTGGTTTACCGTAGATGTGCGCGGCTGAAGCGGCCGCGCGCAGTTCGGTGCTGCCCAGCCCTTGGCCCGCCCAGAACTCCCCGCCGATGTCGTCCGATTGGCCGCCGTACTGGAGAAACTCGCCAGGGTAGCCCCAATGGCCGTAATTTTCCAGCCAGAGCCGCAATCCGTGCTCGGCCGCAGTCTGCCGCAGCCCACCGACATAGTCGTACGATATGCGGTCGGCCACCATGCGCCGCAAATCCCAGAGAAAACGGTCGGAGGCATCGGCGCTATTGACAATGCGTCCTGTCAGCACGGGCAGCCAGGGCAGGGGATTGTAGCCGTAGCGCGTCTCAAAATCGGCCGCCATGCCATTGGTCCAGTTTTGCGCTCCCGTTTCGTAGCTGTCGGCAATCACATGCCCCATCCCGCTCCGCTCTTGGGGCGTCAGGCGCGCCAGCAACTTGCCTACATGCTGGTCGAAATGATAGCGGGCAAGGCTGCGATTCATCTTGTCGATTTCGAGGCCGGTGGCTTCGGGCGCGGCCGGCGCGTTGGTGACTCCGGTAGGCGTCATGCCCAGCCGCAGCACAATCCATTCACCGGCCGGCGCATCCCATTCGAGGGTGCCATCGGGCTTCATCCGCGAAGTAAGATCCCGTACCGCGCTCCGGTCGATAGCCAGCCCTTTCTCGCGATCCTCGGCTTGCGGCGGCCACAGGTAGGCGTCCCATCGCTGGGTAGGTGTCTGCCACATTTTGCCCAGTTGCTTTTCTACGTACCGCTCCAGGCGCGCGGCGCCGCTCAGATCAATCTCGGCAAAGCCGGAGCCCGGCTTCACGGTGCCGGAAAATAGAAGGCGGAACCGGCGAGCCGTAATAGCGGGAAAAGCCACCGCGACGGGGCCGTATGGCATCGGCCCAACATTCGTATTAGGGTTGCTGCGGTCGAAGCCGAACCTCTTGATTGTGGCAAAAGTGCCGGGCGTGGCTTCGGCTTGCAACTCCACTTCCGTGCGGAATGGGTGATGTGAAGGGTAGAGAGTCAGGCTGCGGGCGGTGAATGGTTTATCGACGGAGAGATCCACCTGCCACTTGCTGCCGGCAAGCGGGCATTCGGTGTCCATTCTGCCGTCGAACATCCGTTGGACGGCGGGCGCGGCGGGAGTCGCGGCAACCGCCGGAGCATGACGCCAGATGCCGTCGCTATCCGATTGCGGAGCCGGAAACGCCAATGTGACGATATCCTGGAAGTGTTCGGCCGGCGCCGGCAGTTTGCCGCGGAAAGCCTGCGGCCCCTTCAGCCGCGTCTGGGAGAAGGTCACAAATCGCATCGCCTGGTCCGGTTTCACCCACGGTCCGCCGGATTGGCTCCAGCCCGGGCAGTTGAACATGCCCACCCTGACTCCTACGCGCCCGCCCTCGCGGATGGCGTGCTGGATCATTGCCCACCACTCCGGGGTCAGCACCTTTACCTGGCCGCGTGAGTCCTGATTCACGTCCACGTTGCCGATGAATGCCTCGCCGATGCCGGCGCGCGCCATCGACTCCAGGTCGCGCGTGATCCCCTCGCGCGAGATGTTGCCGCTGATCCAATACCAGTAGACGGCGGGCTTGGTCCCCACGGGAGGATTTAGAAAGCCCCGATCCCAGTCGGAAGCCGGGCTCGGAACGGCAGCCAGAAGTAACAGCAGAGCGGAGACTAAACGCAGGGGGATCATAACCTCTCATCATAACTTGGATTCCGTGGCCGGCCGGCCTTTGAAAGCTTTTAGAGAGCGTTGACAAATCATTGCGGATGCAATAACATTGCATAAATGAGTAAGAGAAGTGGCGCGATGCCGGAAGCCGATATCGAGAGAATCTGCCGCCAGCACTCCCTGCCGCTGACCGCGCAACGCCGGATCGTATTGCAGGCGCTATCCTTGCGGCCTACCCATCCCACGGTGGACGATCTCTGGTCCGACGTGCGCCAGGCCATGCCGGAGATCTCGCGTACCACGGTCTACCGGATTCTGGAGACATTTGCCCACCTGGGAGTGATCCGTAAAGTCGGCCATCCCGATTCGGCGGCCCGCTACGAGAGCCGGACCAGCCGCCATCATCATCTATTGTGCCTGCAATGCGGCCGCATGGAGGATTTGGATGATGCTTCACTGGACACCATCAGACTTCCGGGCCTGAAAACCGGCTTTCAGATTGAGGACTATTCGATACAGTTTCGAGGTTTGTGTTCGCGATGCTCCGCTCCAGCCAAGCCACGGCTGAAACGGCGCAAGACAGCAGGCAGGACAAAAGCGTAGATACAGGAGCAGTCATATGGATAACAAGAAGTTGACTACGGCCGCCGGTGCTCCGGTGACCGACAACCA
Source organism: Bryobacterales bacterium (assembly GCA_020854055.1). Classification (GTDB taxonomy): domain Bacteria; phylum Acidobacteriota; class Terriglobia; order Bryobacterales; family Bryobacteraceae; genus JADZGD01. The sequence goes on from JADZGD010000150.1 coordinate 3,243, forward strand.
GAACATCATGACCGCCGGACGCCGCGGCCCGGCCCTTCTTCAGGACGTTTGGTACCTGGAGAAACTGGCGCACTTCGACCGGGAAGTGATTCCGGAGCGCCGCATGCACGCCAAGGGCTCCGGAGCCTTCGGGACGTTCACCGTAACTCACGACATTACAAAGTACACCAAGGCGGAGATTTTCTCCGCCGTTGGCAACAAGACGGATTTATTCGCACGATTTTCCACGGTTGCCGGCGAGCGTGGCGCCGCCGATGCCGAGCGTGACATTCGCGGCTTCGCCGTCAAGTTTTATACCGGGCAGGGCAACTGGGACCTGGTGGGCAATAACACGCCAGTCTTCTTCCTGCGCGACCCGATGAAATTTCCCGACTTGAACCACGCCGTAAAGCGCGACCCTCGAACCGGGTTGCGTAGCGCCCGTAACAACTGGGACTTCTGGACATCGCTACCAGAAGCGCTGCACCAGGTCACCATTACCATGAGCGAGCGTGGCATTCCGTACTCCTACCGCCACATGCATGGATTCGGAAGCCATACGTTCAGCTTCATCAACGCGGCTAACGAGCGCTTCTGGGTGAAGTTCCATCTGGAGACGCAGCAGGGAATCAGGAACCTGACTGACGAAGAAGCCGAAGCGCTGGTTGGCAAGGATCGCGAAAGCCATGGCCGCGACCTCTACGAGGCGATCGAACGCGGTGAGTTCCCCCGCTGGAAGATGAAGGTCCAGGTCATGCCGGAGAAAGACGCGGCCACCTGTCCCTACAACCCATTTGACCTGACCAAGGTGTGGTTCCATGCCGACTATCCGCTCATCGAGGTGGGCGTGATGGAACTCAACCGGAACCCGGAGAATTACTTTGCCGAAGTGGAGCAGGCAGCGTTTAACCCGGCGAATATCGTTCCCGGAATCGGCTTCTCTCCGGACAAGATGCTCCAGGGGCGGCTGTTCTCCTACGGTGACGCCCAGCGTTACCGGCTTGGCATCAACCACATGAGCATTCCAGTCAATGCCCCGCGCTGCCCGGTCCACAGCTATCACCGCGACGGCGCAATGCGCGTTGACGGCAACAGCGGCGGCACGCTCGGCTACGAGCCCAACAGCTATGGCGAATGGCGGCAACAGGAAGAGTTCGCCGAGCCGCCGCTCAGTCTGGAGGGCGCCGCAGCTCATTGGAGCCACCGCGAGGATGACGACTATTACTCGCAGCCCGGCAAACTTTTCCGCCTGATGCGGCCCGGACAACGGAAGGCGCTGTTTGAAAATACGGCTCGCGCGATGGGCGATGCGCCACGGGAAATCAAATTGCGGCACATCGGCAACTGCTCCAAAGCCGACCCGGCGTATGGAGAAGGTGTAGCCACCGCGCTCGGTATCGCAATGAGCGAAGCGGAGGCGGGCGCCGGGATCGCCGCAAAATCCTAGAACCTGGCGACTAACGCGAGCCGGATGGAACGCGGTGCGCCCGGCGAGATATTGGTATTGCTGTCGGCGTTGAGAAAATACCGCTGGTTGAACAGGTTTTCAACGTTCGCCTGAAAGCGCATCTTTTCCGTCAACGACAGGAAAATCGCTCCATCCGCGCGCGCGTATCCCGGCAGGTTGACCGTGTTATCGATTCCGGCGAACATGTCGGAGCGGTTCAGGACACCGAGTCCGAAGCCAACCCGGGGGTGGACCCTGTAGTTATTCCAGAGCGAGAAACTGTTGTGTGGAACCTGCGCTACCTGCGCGCCGGCGCGGGCCGATGCGGTGGCGCTGGTGACAAACGCATCCTGGTAGGCGTATCCGCCGGCGACGGTCCACGCCGGTGTGACCATTCCATTGACGCCCACTTCGAAACCATTGGTCCGCTGGCTGCCGGTTTGCAGAATTCGGGTGGGATCATTCGGGTCGATGGACCGCGTGTTGGTGCGGTTCAACCGGTAGACGGAGGTTGTCACGAAGAGACGGCGGGTGGCATCCCACTTCACTCCGGCTTCGTAGTTGGTGAACTTCTCCGGCTTCACCTGCTGGGTAATCGTAGTTAGCGATGCAAACTGGTCGCCGGAACTGGGCAGGTAGGAAACGCTGTAGCTGGTGTAGATGGAGATTTCCCCAGCCGGCTTGAAGACGAGTCCAGCGCGTGGAGAAAGCAGGTTGTCAATACGGCGAAGCCGCTCCGTAGTGCGGTTGTTGAGGTACTGCAGGTCAAAGTGATCGAAACGCAACCCGGCGACCACCTGGACATGCCGGGACAGGTCGATCTGATCCTGGACATAGCCGGCGCTCACGGTAGCGGCGATGTGATTGTTGGCGTCGGTCGCACTCTGCCGGAAGATGGTTGGCGTGCTGATGACCGGATCGAGGTAGGGAACCTGGATCACCGTCGCCGTGTTGTTGAAGTAGCCCGTGTTGCGGAAGTTGTCGGTCACCTGGCGTCCGGCATCGAAGCCCGCCAGCAGAGTATGACGAAACCTCCCGGTGGATGCCGTATAGGTGGCGTACGTCTGGTTGAAAATGTTGAACCGGTTGGTCGCGTTATTGTACGCGCGGAGATCGGTCAGTGTCTTAGCGGCGTTCACGACGCCCGGAACGAAATTCTGGTAACCGCGGTCGTAGTTGCCGAACAGCGTGCGGTTGTGAAGATCGAAGCCGCCCACCTGATGCTCCACGGTGACTGAACCGATGTTCACCAGCGCTCGAACGTGGCTATCGTTGGGGTCGCCGTAGAAAGTCGAGATTGGAACATCGGCCGGCCGGCCCTGAAACGAAGTAATTCCGCGGTCGGCCATGCGGTAGTCCTGGAAGTGTTCATAGCCCAGCGTGATTTGGGTTTGGCGACCGGCGACGATCGACATGGTCGGGTTGACACCATAGCGCTCCAGGTTGACGAAGTCCCGAAAGCTGTTGGAAGCCTCGTAAACTCCGTTCAGCCGGAAAGCCAGGCGGTTACCAACCGGCTGGTCGAAGTCGGTGGTGAACCGCCTATCGGCGAATGAGCCGCCATCCACGGTGATCTCGCGCAACGGCACGAACCCGGCTTCCTTGGTGACCCGGTTGACCACCCCGCCTCCACCTCCGCGGCCGAAGATCATTGCGTTGGGTCCCTTCAGGACCTCAATGCGGTCCGCGTTGTAGAGATCACGGTAATACTGCACGTCGTCGCGAATGCCGTCGAGAAAGAAATCGGCAGAGGAACTGTTTCCGCGAATCACGACCTGGTCGCGATTGTTCTCGCCTTGATGTGAGGTGACGCCGGGCACATAGTTGACGACGTCGGCTATGCTCATCATGAGTTGATCCTGCATCAACTGACGGGTCACGACGCTGACCGACTGAGGCACGTCTCGCAGCGGGGTCAAAGTCTTCGTGGCACTGCTGATGGACGGCTCCACGTAGTCCGGAGCCGCCGATTCGGTCACCGTGACGGTGTAATTTTTCGGCGCGAGTTGTAATACGAATTCGTATGTTTGCGCCGGCCCGGCGAGCAGGCGTACGGACTTCGACTCCTTCTTGAATCCATCGGCGGTGACGTCGATCGTGTACTTGCCGGCGTCGAGCGGAAGCGAAAACTCCCCATTCTGTCCGCTGATGGCCGATGAACGGGGATGCGGTCCGTCGGGGATGGCGAGGATCCGCGCGCCGGCGATCGGAGCACCCGTCGGGTCAAGCACCTTTCCGCGCACCACCCCGGTGTCCTCCGAGGGATTCGCAATCTGGCCGTTGGCCAGCGGCGCCAGGGCGCCAAATAGCAACACTGTTAACGCGAAAGCGGTCGATATTAGAGCTCGGATCGGTGAGCCATTGTCTGCCATATGATTCCTCTCTGTTTCCTCTCGCTTGAAAGCGGCGGCAGGCCCACCTAAGATGTAGGAGGGTCGCCGGCGCATGTGCATCGGCCTCCAGGTGCCGCGCGGTACGCTTCGCCAAAAGTCAGCCGCGCGGCGCCTTGATATTGTTCAGCAGTTCAAATTCTTTAAACTCTTACAACAGGTCTCTTCTCCGCACTCAATGGGAGTCCGTACCTGGGCGCAGCAGGAGCGGCAACGCCCGCCTACTTCCAGGCGGGTAACCCGGATGGTAAAGCCGTTTACGCGCGTAATCTCCTGTTTGAGACGTTCAAACAACGGGCTCGAAAACTCTTCCACCTTTCCACACTCGAAACATGCCAGATGAACGTGATCGACGTTTGTTCTGGCTTCGTAGAAGTGCTTTTCGCCGTTCAGGCGCATCAGGTCCAGTTCGTCAATCAGCCGCAACCTTTTCAAAAGTTCAATCGTGCGATACACCGTTGCCCGATTGATCCCAGGGTCCCGCTGGCGCGCGCGCTCCAGCAGGGTGGCCGCATCCAGGTGGTCTTCGGATTCCTGTATCAGTTCGACAAGAACCTTGCGCTGCCCCGTCATGCGAACGCCGCGGCTTGACAGTTCCTGAAGCAACGAATAACGTTTCAAGCGATCAGGTTTCATCTTGCGATTAGTTGCGACCGGGTCGCAACAGTCTTATATTTGATATTTGAATCAATTTGCAACTCGATGTCAACTGAAAAATCTTGACAAACTCCGCGGCGGGTTCGCAGGCCTTCTTGCGGCCGGCCTGGAACTGGGTGAAGATCATGAAGCCACGGCCCAGACGCAAACCGGCTGCGATTGGCAGGATCCATCGCCTATGGTCCGGGCCGCCGGGGCTGGTGGCGAACCCTGCGATACACCGGGCGTGAGAGGGCTGGGCAAGAGTAATAATGAGGTACGGCAGATTGCGTCCGCGGCGTTGAGATCTCATGCATTTTCGCTTGTTCGGACCCGTACACTTGTCTATCATCGGGGCGATTCCCGCTCTAGCGGCTCTGCTGGCCGCGATTGGGAAACGCAACCGGGTGGCAGCCTCCGCGATCCGCGCCGGGCTCGGCATATTCCTGCTGGCCGATGGAGCGGCATGGTACGCCTACGGCTTTGTGGCGCAGGGCTGGAAATTTCCTGACGGGCTGCCGCTGCAACTGTCCGATTTCGTCCTGGTTTGTTCCGCCCTGGCGGCGCTGGCGTTATGGCCGGCGTGCTTCGAGTTTGCCTATTTCGGCGCGCTCGCCGGGGGCGGCATGGCGATTCTGACACCTGACCTGTGGGCTCCGCTCAGCTCTTACAGTAGTGTCTATTTCTTTTCGGCGCACGGCATCTCGATTGTGGCGGTGTTGTTTCTGATATGGAGCAAGCAACTGCGGCCGAGGCCGGGAGCGGCGTGGAGGACATTTCTGGCGATGCAGGTAATCGCCGTGGTGGTGGGTGCCTTCGACGGAGTATTCGGAACCAATTATATGTACCTACGGACCAAGCCGGCGCAGATCTCCTTGCTAACGTATCTGGGCCCATGGCCCGTCTATATCGTCATGGCCGATGCGCTGGCATGGGTTCTGTTGTGGCTTCTGGCGCTTCCGTTCCGGACCTCCCGTGATTAGGCCGGCCCGGCGGTTCACCCGGCGCCGGTTGGCCGATGGAATGCCGCCGGGCTGAGGGCGATCTACGCCGTCAGAAGTCAAAATCATCATGGATATCGGGCGGCAGTTTACCCGCGGGTATGGGAACCTGTGGCCGGCCGCGATATTTCACCAGGTAATAAGTCACGAGCAGCGACCCGGCCGCGAGCGCCACCAGCGGCATAAGCACGAGCCAGAAGTAACGGCGGCCGCGCGGCGCCCACAGGATGCGCTCGCCGTAGCGGGCGGCATAGAACGCGATAATTTCGTCTTCGCTCCTGCCCTGTCGAAGCTTTTCGGTGATCTCGCGCCGCATTTCATCGGCGATGGGCGATTGGTGTACGGCGACACTCTCCTGCCAGCAGCAGGGTGCGATGAAGCGGCTTTGCACTTTCCGGCTGAGAGCGTCACTGACCGGTACCGAACCGGCGCCGGACACCGGCGTCGCCCGCAATGCTGTCGACAGCAACAGAGGAACCACGAACAGATGAAGACAACTCAAGAATCCACCTCGGCAAACACAGCTTCCATTCATCAGACGATGATGCTGGCGTGGCATCACACCAACACTGCAAGCAGGGTTTCAGCCGAGGGGCGGAGGACGGGCGCTGAGGGGAAAAGAGAAACCCGAATGCCAGCCGGGTTCAAAGGAACCGCCCGCCAGGACGGTCTGCCGGGGTGGATGGTTGTATCTAGCGCCGGGTTCCGGCAGTGCAGGGGCACTGGTGTCCGTGCGAACCACATGCCGGCAATTGCCGGCGCAACCGGTGGCAACCATCCAACCGGAGCGGTGCTGTTGCCCTGGGCCACGAGACCGCCGGCAACAGCAGATCTTCGACCGCCGGCAGCACGTCATCTGGCAGGTTTCGCCGGAACCGGCGGCCCGAATCGAATCCGGCAGCCGGGGCGAAACCAGTAGGGCCACCAGTGACAAGATCACGAGAATGGCTGGGGACCGCATTGCGATCGCAGGAAGTGTAACATACCCGCACGGGCCAATCGTCGTACACTAACGCTTCAGGAAGAATCCGTGAAGAAGACATCCCTGCTCAAGCGCTACATCCTGGATCCGGAGATTCTGGTGATACCGGGCGTGCCCGACCCGCTGTGCGCCAGAATCGCCGAGGCGGAAGGTTTCAAGGCGGTGTTTCTGAGCGGCTACGCATCGAGCGCTTCCTACCTCGGCGCGCCCGATGTCGGGCTGCTGACTTTGACTGAGATGGTGGATTGCGCGCGGCGCATCGTGGATGCGGTCAACGTTCCGGTGTTTGCCGACGGAGATACAGGCCACGGCAACACGACCAACGTGATGCGCACCATGCGTTGCTTCGAGCGTGCCGGCGTGGCGGCAGTCTTTTTTGAGGACCAGCCTGCCCCCAAGCGCTGCGGCCACATGGCGGGGAAGGCCGTTGTTCCGGTCAACGAGATGGTTACCAGAATCAAGGCGGCAGTAGACGCGCGGGTTGACCCCGACCTGATGATCATGGCGCGCACCGACGCCCTGGCGGTTGAGGGTGTGAACCGCGCCATTGAAAGAATGCATACTTATCTCGAAGCCGGCGCTGATCTTTCGTTTGTTGAAGCGCCACAAACCGAGGATGAGATGCGGCGGATCGTGCGCGAAGTTCCCGCTCCCAACATGGCCAACATGGTTCCCGGTGGCCGAACTCCAATGTTGAGCGCGCGCCGCCTGCAGGAGATCGGCTTTGCGATCGTGGCCCATCCCACGGCGTTAACTTACGCCATCGCGCGCGCTGCCCGGAGCCTGCTTGGCGAACTGGCTCGAACGGGCATCACGGCGGGCGCCGAGAACCCGATGCTCACATTTGAAGAGTTCAACCATCTGATTGGTCTGGATGAGATCCGCGGCCTGGAGGCACGGATGAATGTTGAGGCAGGAGAGTGAGGAATACATGAACCGGCGTGACTTTGTAATGGGTTCGGCGGCGGCACTGTCCGGCCGCGCGGAAAGCAAACGGGACCGAATTCGAATCGGCATCATCGGGACCGGGAACCGGGGTACTTCTCATCTGGGAGGGGCTTTGCAGATCCCCTGGGTTGACGTGCCGGCATTATGCGACATCGACCGGCAGGCTCTGGCTAAAGCGCAGGACCGGCTGCAATCGGCCGGCCGGCCCAAGGCCGAACTCTACACCGGCGCCGAGGATGCCTACCGCGGGTTGATAGCCCGCGATGATCTGAACGCGGTGATCATCGCCACGCCCTGGAAATTTCATGCCCCCATGTCGATCGACGCGATGAAGGCCGGCAAGTGGGTGGGCGTGGAGGTGCCGGCCGCGCAGACGGTGGAGGAATGCTGGCAGATGCTGCGGGCCTCGCAATCTACCGGCACACCCTGCATGATGCTGGAAAACTGGTCCTTCCGCCGTGACAACCTGGCGGTGCTGAACATGATCCGCCTGGGCCTGCTCGGTGAGATCGTTCACTGCCACTGCGCGCATGGACACGATTGCCTCTACTGGTATTTCGATCAAAGCGGCAATCCGCGGTGGTGTGGCGAGTATCTGATCGACCGCAACTGCGACCAGTATCCGACTCATAGCCTGGGACCGGTGCTGAGTTGGATGGACATCAATTGTGGAGATGCGCTTGACACCATCGTCTCCATGGCCAGCCGGTCTCTCGGCATCAAGCATTACTTCGCCGAGACGATGGGCCGGGATAGCGCCGCCGCCCGGCGGCATTATCGCCAGGGCGATATCATCAGTTCGCTGATCAAGACGAAAAATGGCAATACGATTGTCCTCAACAACGACATGCAATTGCCGCGGCCTTATGATGACCGTTGGATGATTCAAGGTACCGAGGGTTTGTACAGCGAAGAGCATAATGGCATCTACCTCTGGCGTCGCAGCCCGAAGGAGCACCAGTGGGAGCCCTTTCCGCCCTATCAGGCGAAATACGACCACGCCTGGTGGCGGCCCGAGGCTTCCGCCCAGCCGGGAGCCGATCCGATCGCCGCCGGACACGGCGGCACCGATCAGTTGCTGATGCACAAATTTTACGAAGCCGTCCGCGACCGGACACCGCTCCCGCTGACACTGGAAGATGGATTGACCATGAGCGTGGTGATTCCACTTTCGGACGAATCGATCGCGCAGGGCAGCACTCTGGTTCGTTTCCCTGATTTCACCGAAGGCCGCTGGAAAACCAGCCGTCCTTATTTCGCGATGGATCGAACCAAATAGCCTCATCGGCCGCTTAATCCGCGGAGGCTGTGCAACGCTGCCCGGAATTCGCCATGGGGCAACGATGCCAGTTGTTACAAACCGTTACACCCCGAAGTCTTACTTCCGGCCGCGTCTCCAAGGCGCTAGCGTTGAAGTGATGGTTCAATCAGACGTTTTTTGGCCTGTTTGAATCGAGAGTTAGGAGGATCTTTTGGCAAGACTGTTTGTGGGTAACATTCCGTTTCAGTCGAATGAAGAGCAGCTTCGTGAGTGGTTTACTCAGTCCGGAGTCGCTGTCGAGAGTGTGGACCTCATTCGCGACCGATTTTCGGGAGAGCTGCGAGGGTTCGGTTTCGTGGAACTGGAACCGGCGCAGGAAGTGGAGCGCGTCATTCAGGCCTGCAACGGCCAGCGCTTCATGGGCCGGCCTCTCGTAATCGACCAAGCCCGGTCGCGTACCGATGGCGCGGCGGGCCTTCACAACCAGACAGCGCAGCGGGCTTATTAAGCACCGCGTCCAGCGGTTGCGGCTGCGTTCCCAACCTATGCTCAGAGGGGCAGGCGGATCTCCACCTGCCCGTTCCCGTTGATAGCAAGAAGCTGTCCGGCGCTCATGCCGGCGAGAATGAAAAGTCTCTGCCACCATTCACAACCCGGTTCCGTTTGCGGTTAGAATAAAGGGAATTGGCAAGCGCGGAGGCTTGCCGCCTGGGTTCTGACGAATGGATTCTACGGGTAACCGGCTTCACCAGTATTGCGTCGCGCTGGCGGTGTGTACGCTGTTCCTGGTTGTCGCCGGAGCTTCGGTCACCAGCAATGACGCCGGTTTGTCGGTTCCCGATTGGCCGCTTTCCTATGGCAAGTTGATGCCGCCGATGCGCGGCGGTATCTTCTACGAACACGGCCACCGGATGGTTGCTACCGCCGTCGGCATGATGACCATCGTCCTGGCTGTCTGGCTCGCCATCAGCGAACCACGCCGATGGATGCGCCGGCTGGGCGTCGCCGCTCTTGCCGCTGTTGTGGCGCAGGGGATTTTGGGTGGCATGACGGTGCTGTTCATGCTTCCCAAGCCGGTCAGCATCAGCCATGCCTGCCTGGCGGAACTCTTCTTCGCTACAACCGTTGCGATGGCGGTTTTCACCTCACGATCGTGGAAGGAGGGTCCCGAGGCGCTTGCCGACACCGGCCGGCCGAGCATGCACACGCTGGCGATCGCGCTCCCGCTGGTGACGTTGTGCCAGGTCGCCCTCGGAGCCGGTTACCGCCACCGGTTGATTGGAATCATCCCCCATATTCTCGGCGCGGTGGCCGTGATGGGCTTTTCGATGATGGTAGCGATCGTTGTGCTGATGCAGTATCGAAACAGCCGGCCGTTGAGTCTGGCGGCCAAGTCCCTGTTGGTGCTTGTATTTTGCCAGGTGTTTCTTGGAATCGCGACCTACATGAGCCGCATCTCAGCTATGGAGAGCGGGCAGCGGTCTGTTTCCGTGGTTGCGTTCACGGTTGCGCACGTTGCCGTAGGCGCTATGACCATGGCGGCCAGCGTGGTGCTGGCTATACAGATCCTGAGGAATGTTCGTAAGACGGACGCGGCAAGCGCCGGTTGTCTTCGCCGGGCTTCAGAGCATGTCTGAGATTCCGGTGGCAGCCAGTTTCGGAGTGTCCGCTCGTCCCGGCCACAGAATGAGAGACTACATCGAGCTCACCAAGCCCCGTGTCACATGGCTTATCCTGATGAGTACCGCGGTCGGTTTCTATTTCGGCGTCCGCGGCGCATGGAGCCTGGCCGTTCTGGTTCACGCCGTGATCGGCACCGGGCTGATCGCCTCCGGCACGTTCACACTCAATCAGTGGTATGAGCGGGAAGCCGACGCCAAGATGAACCGCACGCGGCGGCGTCCGCTGCCCACCGGGAGGGTTACTCCCGCACAGGCGTTCTGGTTCGGCGCTGCCATTTCCCTCGCCGGCTTTGTGGAACTCTGGGCCGGGGCAAATCTTCTAAGCGCGCTGCTGGCGCTGTTTACTCTGTTGTCCTATTTGCTCGCGTATACGCCGCTCAAGCAACGGTCGAAGCACTCAACCACGGTCGGAGCAATTCCCGGCGCCATGCCGCCGCTCATCGGTTTTGCCGCGGCGTGTGGAGCGCTCACGCTGGAGGCCTGGGTCCTGTTCGGCATTTTGTTCTTCTGGCAGTTCCCCCACTTTTACTCCATTGGCTGGATGTACCGCGAAGACTACCGCCGCGCGGGCATACGCATGCTTCCGGTGGTGGAGCCTGACGGAGAGTCCACGGCCCGGCAGATTCTGCTCTACTCGCTGGCTCTGATTCCCGTCAGTGTGGCGCCGGCCTTCCTCGCGATGTCGGGCCATCTGTACTTGTGGGGCGCGCTCCTGTTGGGGTTGGGCTTCCTGTACTGCGGGATTCGCGTGGCCCGCGAGCGGACTGCCCTGCGCGCCAAAGGGGTGCTGCTGGCTTCGGTGCTCTACCTGCCGCTGCTTTACGGACTCATGCTGCTCGATGGTCCCAGCCTGTGACTGTTACCGTCGAACAGGTCTCCTATTCCTACGACGATCGCCGGGCGCTTGAGGACGTCAGCTTCCAGGTCGCCGAAGGGCAGATCTTTGGCCTGCTTGGGCCTAATGGTGGTGGAAAATCCACGCTCTTCCGGATTCTCTCCACCGTGATGAATCCCTCGTCGGGCCGGGTCGTCATCGATGGCCACGACACGCGGCGCGAACCGGCTGCGGTACGCCGCGCTATCGGAGTGGTCTTTCAGTCGCAGAGTCTCGACCGTAAACTGACGGTGGCCGAGAACCTCCGGGCGCAGGGCCATTTTTACGGCCTCTCGGGTTCTCTGTTGGCTGCCCGCATGGGCGAAGCGATGGAACGGCTCAATCTTACGGACCGCCGCGGCGATCTGGTACAGTCGCTCTCGGGCGGCTACCAGCGCCGGGTGGAGATTGCGAAGGCGATTCTCCACCGGCCGCGCGTGCTGCTGATGGACGAGCCTTCCACCGGCCTCGATCCGGCGGCGCGCCGGGAACTGGCGCACTACGTTCAGGAACTGCGGGAGCGCCATGGGGTAACCGTGCTTTTGACGACACACATTCTGGACGAGGCAGACCGCTGCGACCGTCTCGTTCTACTGCACCAGGGCCGCTGCGTCGCCGAAGGCAGCCCCAGTGAGTTGAAGACGCGCGTTGGAGGCGATGTAGTGATCTTCCGCTCTCACGATCCGGAGGCGCTGCGGACGGCGATTGCCGGACGTTTCCACATCTCCCCGAAGATCCTTGATGGCAATCTGCGCATCGAGATCGCCAACGGTTACCGCTTTGTCACCGAGGTAGTAGAGGCGCTCCCGGGATCTGTCGAGTCAGCAGCCGTCCACCGGCCCACGCTCGAAGACGTCTTTCTTGATGAAACGGGAGCGACCATTGGGGGCTGATTCGTTCATTCTGCCGGTTCTCACCCTGTGGCGCCGCGAACTGATCCGCTTCTGGCGCGAGAAGGCTCGCGTGCTCGGTTTCGTTGGGTCTCCGCTCATCTTTTGGCTAGTGATCGGAGCCGGATTCGGCGACCTGGCCTTCTTCTTCCCCGGCGCGCTGACCCTGACCGTCATGTTCTCTGCCGTCTTTTCCACCATGTCGCTGATCGAAGACCGGCGGGAAGGATTTCTGCTCTCGGTGCTGGTTTCGCCTGCGCCGCGCAGCGCCATGGTAATCGGAAAGGTGCTCGGGTCGAGCACGCTCGCCTGGGTGCAGGGCCTCATTTTCCTGATCTTCCTGCCGCTGGCCGGGCTGCGCCCCGGCGTGTCCCAATTGCTGATACTGGCAGGCGCGCTGTTTCTGGTTTCGTTTACCTTCACCGCGCTCGGTTTTCTGATCGCCTGGCAGATGGAGTCCTCCCAGGGATTTCACGCCATCATGAACCTGGTGCTGTTTCCGTTGTGGATGGTCTCGGGCGCTCTGTTTCCTGTTGCCAGGGCCAGTTCCTGGATGCAGTGGGTGATGCTTGCGAATCCGATGACCTATGCGCTGGCGGTTCTTCGCCGGCTGATGGTGGCTGGAGCGCTGAATGACGGCACACCCGGCTTTACCACGAGTTTGCTGGTTACCGGACTCTGCGCGCTGGTTCTGCTGGCCGCCTCCACAGCCGTTGCCACCCGGCGGCGCGAGGGGAGCACGGCGTGAGGTTCCGGGCCGGCTGGGCGGCGTTGCCGGCTATCCTGCTGTTGCTTGTCTCCTCCTGCGCGCGCCGGCCCACGCTGCCTGACTATGGCGCGGTTCCCGATTTCCTGCTGATCAGCGAATCGGGTCAGAATTTTTCCAGCCGCCAATTGCTGACGGGAAAGATCTGGATCGCGGACTTTATCTATACCCACTGCACCGGACCCTGTCCGCTGATGTCGGCCCGCATGCGCCGTATTCAGGAGAGTGTCCGGCGTTGGGACGATGTCCGCCTGGTGTCGTTCACCGTTGATCCGGAACGGGACTCGCCCGGGGTTCTGGCCGCCTATTCCGCCCGTTTCCATGCCGAGCCTTCCCGCTGGTTCTTTCTTACCGGCCGGCGTGAGGTGCTCGAACAACTGAACCGTCACGCCTTCAAACTGGGCAGTGTCGATGCAACACTGGAGCACAGCACCCGATTTGCGCTGGTAGACCGGAGCGGGCATGTGCGCGGTTACTTTCACAGTGGCGATCCGGACTCGATGGCCCAACTTCTCGATGCCGTGAGCACGCTACGCGGGATGCCGTCATGATCACGATGCGTGATCTACCCACGCTGAACGCCATACTGAACTCGCTATCGGCAGTCCTGCTGGTGTGGGGTTACACGCTCATCCGCCGCAAGCGGATCGAGCAGCACCGGCGCGTGATGATGGCGGCGTTCGCAGCCTCGGTGTTGTTTGTGGCCGGCTACCTGCTCTACCACTCGCAGGTTGGAACGGTTCGGTATCCGGGCACGGGACCGCTCCGCGCGTTCTATCTCACCATCCTTGCCACGCACACCGTACTGGCGGCGGTAGTGGGGCCACTGGCCGTGATCACGCTGGCACTGGGCCTGCGGGCGCGATACAAGCGCCACCGGCGGATCGCGCGTTGGACGCTCCCGGTGTGGCTCTACGTCAATGTTACCGGTGTCGTCATCTACTGGATGCTCTATAGAATGTAGTCCGGGGCCCGGTCCTGTATCATGAGGGTTCATGCAGACGCTGCGGCCCGCCAGCATCGCCGATCTCGCCTCAACGCTACGCGATGCCGGCGCATCCGGAAAATCCATTGCGATTGGGGGCGCTTTCAGTAAGCAGGCGATGGGCGGCCCGATCGCCGCCGCGGATGTAACAATCTCCACCGCGGCGCTCAATCGCGTCCTCGAGTATGACCCGCGCGACTTGACGATCTCGGTGGAAGCAGGTCTGCCGTACGCCGACTTGACCCGCCTGTTGGCCGAACATCGCCAGATGATTCCGCTCGATCCTCCCTACGCCGCCCAGTCGACTGCCGGAGGTGTTGTCGCTGCCAATTGTTCCGGCCCGCGGCGCAGGCTTTACGGTGCCGTGCGGGATTGCATTATCGGCATGAAGTTCGTCACCGTGGACGGCGAGGTGGCTGGTTCCGGTGGCATGGTGGTAAAAAATGTCGCCGGCCTCGATATGGCCAAAATAATGGTTGGCTCGTTCGGCACGCTGGCGGCAATCGCCGTTGTCAACTTCAAGACTCAGCCGGCGCCGGAAACCACCCGCACGTTCCTATTTGAAAATCTCGATTTGGCCGGGGTTCTCACGCGGCGCGACGCGATTCTCAAGGGTGTTCTTCAGCCCGCGGCCATCGACATGCTGAGTCCGGCCGCGGCCCTGTGCCTTGGGCGCAAGGGCTGGATTCTGGCCGTGGAGGCCGGCGGCACCGCCGAAACGGTAGCCCGCTATGCGCGGGAGTTGGACAACTTTGAGCCGGTCTACGGCCGGGCGGCCACCGAGTGGTGGGAGGCCATTCGCGAATTTACTCCGGCGTTTCTTAAAGCCCACCCCGGCGGTGCCGTGGTACGCGTCTCCACCACCTTGCAGGGAATCCGGCAGGTTTTGGAACAGGACCCCACCGTTGCAGCCGTGGTCCGCGCCGGCAACGGCCTCTGTTATCTGTACACGGAGTCTTTCTCCCAGGCGGCCCGGTTGCTAAATGGCGATGGGCGCCGTGTGATCGAGTTTGCCGCGTTGGAGGACAAAGCGGACCGGGTATTGTGGCCCACCCCGGGAAGCGACTTTGTCATCATGGAGAGAGTGAAGGAGATGTTCGATCCCCACCGTCTCCTCAATCGCGGGAGACTCTATGGCCGAATCTAAGAAACCCCATCCGCCCGGCCCTCGGCTTTCCGACCTGGACCGTTGCGTTCATTGCGGCCTGTGCCTGAACGCCTGTCCCACCTACCGCGAACTTGGCGTGGAGATGGATTCGCCGCGCGGGCGCATCTACCAGATGACGCAGGTGGCCACGGGGGCCATGCCCATTGGTGATTCGTACGTGGAGCACATCGACTGCTGTCTTGCCTGCCGCGGATGCGAGACGGCGTGCCCATCCGGCGTGCAATACGGGCGCCTGGTGGAGGCGGCCCGCGCGCAGATCGAGAGCACGCGGCAGAGGCGTCTCCCATCCCGTATCATTCGCGGCTTCGTATTCGACTACCTGCTGCCTTCCCGAAACCTGATCGCCGTGGCCGGCGCCCTGCTCTGGCTTTACCAGGCATCCGGTTTGCAGCGCCTGGTGCGCGGCTCCGGACTGCTGAAACTGTCCGGGCGGCTCGCTCAACTGGACGCCCTCGCGCCGTCCGCCGAGGCTCCGTTCTTCTTCAGCCGGATCGGCAGGAGCTTTTCCGCTGACGGCCAGCGCAGGTACCGGGTCGCCTTTCTGGCAGGCTGTATCGCCAACGTCGCCTTTGCCCGCTTGAATGATGCTACCGTGCGTGTGCTGCGAAAGAACGGCTGTGAAGTGGTGCTGCCTCCCCGGCAGACCTGCTGCGGTGCGCTCCATGTTCATTCCGGAATGAGAGAGGGAGCGCGGCAGTTAGCGCGAAAAAACATCGACGCGGTGTTCGCCGCCGGCGAGTTCGATGCCATCGTCACCAACGCCGCGGGCTGTGGCTCCACTCTCAAGGAGTATGACGAACTGCTGGAGGACGATCCGGCGTACCGGGGGAAGGCGATCCGCTTCAAGGGCCTGATGAAGGACATCACCGAGTTTCTGGCATCCATCGAGCTTGATCCGCGCCTGGGACCGGTTGCGGAGACAGTTACCTATCAGGACTCCTGCCACCTGCTCCACGGGCAGAAGGTGAGAATTCCGCCCCGCCAGTTGCTACAGCGCATTCCCGGCCTGGTTTTCCGGGAGTTGCCGTTATCGGAGATTTGCTGCGGAAGCGCGGGGATTTACAACGTGGTGCACACGGAGATGGCCATTTCCATTCTGCAAAAAAAGATGCACTCGGTGGAGGAGACCGGGGCCGGAATCATCGCCACCGCTAATCCCGGTTGTCTGCTGCAACTTCGTGCCGGAGCCCGGCTCTATGGCAGCCGCCAGCGGGTTGTTCATGTCGTGGAATTGCTTGACGAGTCGTACCGCAACTACGGCGATTGATCCGCGAAGAACACCCGCGGCTATGCGCTGATGGTTGTGCCCACCCGTTCGCCCATCACTACCCGCAGGATGTTGCCGCGCCGGTTCAGGTTGAACACCAGGATGGGCATCTGGTTGTCACGGCACATGGCTACCGCCGAGGCATCCATCACGCGCAACGCCTTGGCCAGTACCTCCTGGTAGCCGATCTGTTCGTACAGAACCGCGTCGGGATTTTGCAGCGGATCCTTGTCGTAAACTCCATCCACCCTGGTCGCCTTGGCGATCACTTCGGCTTTGATCTCCAAAGCGCGAAGCGTGGCGGCCGTGTCGGTGGAGAAGTACGGATTGGAGGTTCCGGCGGCGAAGATAACGATGCGGCCCTTCTCCAAGTGCCGGATCGCGCGCCGGCGAATGTAGGGCTCGGCCACCTGGTGCATCTGAATGGCGGTCTGAACCCGGGTTGGAATACCCTGCTTCTCCAGCGCGTCCTGCAGGGCCAGGGCGTTGATCACCGTCGCCAGCATGCCCATGTGATCCGCGGTTACGCGGTCCATGTTTTGAGCGGCAGCGGCAACGCCACGGAAGAAGTTACCGCCACCCACGACAAGCCCCAACTGCACGCCACAGCGGGCAGTCTCGGCGATCTCAACGGCCAGCGACTCTACACGGGCTGGATCAATGCCGAACGAACCGCCGCCGGCCAGCACCTCGCCGCTCAGTTTGAGAAGTATGCGTTGGTAGCGCGGCACCGGTTATGCCTTGGCCGGTTGGCCTTCCTCACCCGCCGGGCCGAACGTTTCACCTACCTTGAAACGGATGAAGCGGGCCACCGTGATATTCTCTTTGATCGTCGCGATCCGGCTGGCGATCAACTGCCCCACCGTAACCGTGTTTTCTTTGATGAAGGGCTGTTCCAGCAGGCAGACCTCTTCGTAGAACTTATTCATGCGGCCCTCTACGATCCGGTCGGCCACAGCCTCCGGCTTGCCCTCGGCAATGGCGCGTGCTTTCTGGATTTCCTTCTCCTTCTCGATGAGCTCCGGCGTCACGTCTTCACGCCGGATGAACTTGGGGTCGGCTGCCGCAACCTGCATGGCGATATCCTTCACCAGTTCCTGGAATCCTTCGGTGCGAGCCACGAAATCGGATTCGCAGTTGACTTCTACCAACACTCCGAGTTGTGAACCGGGGTGGATGTATGTGCCGATCACACCCTGCTTGGTGGCGCGTGACGCCTTCTTCGCCGCCGAGGCGATACCCTTCTTGCGGAGTACGATCGCCGCCTCTTCCAGATTGCCGTTGGCTTCCACCAGGGCGCTCTTGCACTCCATCATGCCCGCACCGGTACGTTCGCGGAGCTGTTTTACTAATTGCGCGGTAATTTCGGCCATAACTGATACCTGCCTGAAAATTGGAAAGAATTGAACGCACAGCAACCCCGCGCCGGCAAGGCAGTCCGCCCCGTCGCGGCCGGTTGCGATTCACCGGCGCGGGTATTTCCCAATAGAAAACTCAATGCTGCTCGGTGGCCGTTTCCGGTGAAGCCGGTTCAGCCGCTTCTGATGCCGGTCCCTTGCGGGGCAGCGATACGGATGGGAGATCCTCGTCGGACAGCGTTTCCGACATAATCTGTTCGGAGTAGCGCGGATCGATGTACTGCGTGTATTCGGGAATCTCTTCAATCGGCGTCTCGTCGCTGACAATCGGTTCGGCGGCGAAATCGTGTTCGGTTGCCAGGGCCCGGCCTTCCACAACCGCATCGGCGATCTTGTTGGTGAACAGGCGGATGGCGCGCAGCGCGTCATCGTTGCCAGGAATCACGTAATCCACTTCGTCCGGATCGCAGTTGGTGTCCACCACTGCAACCACCGGGATCCCCAGCTTGCGCGCCTCCTTCACGGCGATCGTTTCCTTATTCGAATCGACCACGAAAAGCAGGTCTGGCAGACCAGGCATATCCTTGATGCCAGCCAGGTTCTGTTGCAGATGCCGGCGCTCCCGCTCCAGGCGTCCGATCTCCTTCTTGGCGCGGCCGGCGTAGGCGGTCTCGGTCGCCATGGTGTCCAGTTCCTTCAGCCGTTTGATGGAACGCTGAACGGTAGAAAAGTTGGTAAGCAGCCCGCCCAGCCAGCGCTGGTTCACATAGTACTGCGTGCAGCGGGAGGCCTCTTCCGCAATCGCCTCCTGGGCCTGCCTCTTGGTTCCGACGAACAGGACGCTTTTGCCCTGTGCCGCCATCTCACCGACAAACCGCATCGCATCCTTGAATAGCTTCAAGGTCTTTTGCAGGTCGATGATGTAGATTCCATTACGTTCGCCGAAGATGTACTCTTTCATCTTCGGATTCCAGCGCTTGGTCTGGTGCCCGAAATGAACGCCCGCTTCGAGCAGTTCCTTCATCGAAATAGACGGCAAACTTCCTCCTTAAATAGGGTTCGCTCTCCTGAACGGCCTACGTCCAAACGAGATTTGCAGGCCGGGAGACAGGTTGGACCGATAGGGAAGGAAATCGCGTGGACATGAAGAAGCGCCGGAGCGTTACTCCGGCGCCTCGAAAGACCACGCAATACCTCATAGTAACTAGCGCTTTGAAAACTGGAACCGGCGGCGAGCGCCCTTCTGACCGTACTTCTTACGCTCGTGCGCGCGGGGATCACGGGTGAGAAAGCCGAGTTGTTTCAAGCGGCCGCGAAGCTCCGCGTTGAACTCGATCAGCGCTCGGGCGATGCCCAGGCGGGTGGCGCCGGCCTGTCCGCTGACACCGCCGCCGTCGCACAGGATCAGGACATCAAACTTGTCGGCGGTTTCGGTCGCCAGTAGTGGTTGCCGCACGGCCGCCCTTGATGATTCAGTTACAAAGTATTGATCAAATGGCCGCTTGTTGACGGTGATCTGGCCTTTGCCCGGACGAAGAAAAACCCGGGCGACCGAGGTCTTCCGGCGGCCCGTTCCCAGGTATTGCACTAAATTCGCTGCCACTAAATTCCTCTCGTCTCCATTATACGTTTGCCGCCAATGCAACCGGCTTCTGCGCCTGGTGGGGATGCTGGTCTCCAGCATAAACATTGAGTTTGCGGTACATCTGCTTGCCCAGTTTGTTTTTTGGCAGCATGCCGGCCACGGCGTCTTCGATCAGCTTGATGGGCCGGGTGGCTCTCATCTTCCGGGCCGATACTTCCCGCAAACCGCCCGGATAGCCGGAGTGTTGGCGGTAGATCTTCTGCTCTTCTTTACGCCCGGTCAAGCGGACCCTGGAGGCGTTGATGACGATCACGTGATCGCCAGTATCCAGAAACGGCGTATAACTCGGCTTATGCTTACCCATCAGGATCATCGCCACTTGGGACGCCAGGCGCCCCAGGACCACGTCCTGGGCATCCACCACGTGCCATTTGCGCTCGATCGCCGTCTTGGACGGAACTTCCGTTTTCATTAGACAGACTTTCTCCGTGCGAGACTTACAAACATATCAGCTTACCGAATCGGGCCGGTGCTGTCAAATTTCGCGCGGGGCCAATTCCGCCCTGGGCCTTCCGGCGATTGGCCGGACACCGTGGCGGAACCGGCCGGCGAACGGTAGCGGCCGTCAGCCGAAAGCCAGCATTACGAACATGGTGAGAATGCCCGAACCGACGACGATAGAGGAGAGCATGATGATTTTCCGTGTAACGGGCCAGAGCCTGAGTTCATGGTGCAACAGCGGAGGGTTTGTGAAGGCCTTCATCATGGAAGCGAGTACGGTCGCGAAACCCGCTGTCTGCATATCGATGCTATGGCGCATCGCCAGCGTGGCGGCTACGCCGACCGTGCTGGCGGTGGAAACCAGCCCGCCAAGCAGGACGACAATCAGAAAGCCGAAATGACCCAGGTAGCGCTGCCCCAGGCTGCCGATGATTTGGATGGTTATGAAAATCAGTCCGAATTGAAAAACCTTGCGAAGCGACAACGGCGAGGAAAGGTGAATCGCCCCAACACCGCCTTGTTCGGTTTTCTTCTGGGTCCAAATGCAGATCGCCATAGTTAGTGTCATTACAAACATCGGAGCCGCGGCGCTCAGCGAAGCCGGCGGCGCAAGAATGACCAGGATCAAAAAATTGCGAACGAACATTGCGGCCACGGTCAATAGATCAATACTTATCGCCAGCTTGCTAATGTCTCCGGCCTGATTCCTGATAGAACTGGCTAATTCGGCGATCGCCGCGGTACTGTTCACCAGGCCGCCAAGAATCGCCGAGTAGTACAGGCCGCGCGAAGAGTAGATTTTGAGCAGTACATAGTTGACAAACCCCAACGCCGCAATGACCACAATGGTGAGCCATGCTTCGCGTGGATTAATCAGGTTCCACGGATCGACGGTGCGATTGGGTAGCACCGGATAGATTACGAACGCCAGCAGTCCCAACAACACGGCTGATCTAACTTCAGTCACCAGTAGCCCGCCCGCGAAATGGGTCAGAGCCGGTTTGAGCGACAGCAGCAGCGTCATCAGAATGGCTGCCGCTACCGGGGTGTAGTGTTGCCCCTGACCGACGAGGATGCCGAGAACGAATGTCAAAATGGCGGCAGCCGACGTGGTGGTCTCAACCGGTTTGCCTTCGCGTACATTGCGTACGGCAGTTAACAGTACGATCAACAGGACCCCGACAAAAGTGATGTATGCTATCGGCGGGGTGGCAAGAATGCTTAGCGTGCCGGCGATGGCAATAATGGTGAATGTTCTCGTCCCCAGATCTTTTTGAGACCATTCACGCTCCAGTCCAACCAGCATGCCGATGCCGATGGCGATTGCCAGCTTGATGGATATGTCGACGGGCGCAAAGTGATTTTGCACTTCAACTATTAAACCGCAAAAGATTCAGGCGGCACCCAGGACCGGCCGCCCGGCGAATGTTCCCGCTGCTTCTTATCAATTAGGATTACCGGTCGTATAGCCATATTTTCTGCTCATAACCCGGTTTGCTCCATGATACACTTCGCGTATGGCTAATGAGACTGCAGCAGACAAGTATCGTAAAGCGATCGAGGCAGCCGAAGCGATCAGGGTAAAGGCGGTGGAAGAACTGGTCGCCGAGATAAACGGCAGAATTGAGGAGCTGAACAGCTTCGGGTGCAACTATCGGCTGACCGATAGCGCCCCGAAGCGAAGAGGCCGGCGCTCCGTGTCCGCGCCGGCAAAGTATTGTCCGGTTTGCAAGATTGAAGGGCATGATGCAAGATCGCATCGTAATCAAAACCCCAAGAAGCCGTTTACGAAAGCGGAACTGCAGGAGCGCGGGCTCGCTTAACGGTCCCAACCGGACACCTGCTTTCTCATAGCGCTCCAAACCTGGCGGAAACGGCGTGCCATCTAGCGGGAGCTTTCCGGATACTTCCGCGCCAGGCGGCGGATATCATAGGTGAACTGAACAAAGCGCTTCTCCCATCGCTTGGCTCCGGCGGGCGTGTATTCATAGAAGCCCTTCGCATTGGCGACGCCTTGTGCGCCCGAGTCCACTACGCGCCGCATCAGTTCGGGTACCGTGACCGATCGATCCAGTTCCGGCAACAGGTCCTCCATCACGGCCCGGTAAGCGGGAATTCCGGTCAGGTCCATAAAGCGAAACGGTCCGGCCAGGGTGATCCACCAGCCCAGGTCGTTACGCACCGAACGATCTACGTCCGCCGGTGTCGCGTAGCCGTTTTCCACCAGGAAGAAAGCTTCGCGCAACATAGCGTACATAATCCGGTTGGTGATGAAGCCGCGGATGTCCTTGCGCACCAGCGTCGGCTCCTTGCCCCACCGCGCGGCCAGCGCCGCCACCCGTTCGGCGTTAGCCAGCTTACTCCGTTCGCCGCAGATGATTTCCAAAAAGCGGGTGATGTGCGCCGGTTCGGCCCAGTGAATACCCAGGATACGCTCCGGGTTCCGGGTGTCTTTCTGCAGCAGGGTTACCGGAATCGCCGAGGTGTTCGTTCCGATGATCGTACTTTTGGGAAGCGTCTCTTCTAACTTCGCGATCACCTCGCGTTTGGTCTCGAAGTCCTCCACAATCGACTCGCACACCAGCACCGCCGGCGCCAGGTCCTCGTAGCTGCTGGTGACGGTTAGTCGCTTCAGAACGGCATTTGGGTCGCGCCGCAGCAGTCCCTCGGAGCGCATCTCGCGCAACATTGCACCAATCTGCCGCCTGATACCGCCGCGCCGGGCAACGCTTCGTGTCACCGCGATTACCGGATGGCCGGCCGCCAACAGACAGGTGGTGATGCTGCGCCCCATCAGGCCCAGCCCCACCACGCCTACCGGGGTGCGCGCCGCCGGCGCCGGCCGGATCGCCTTACTGGCCGCTTTCATCGGGAAGCTCCGGGGAAGGGAATTCGTGCGATTGCGTCGATCTCCACCTTGATACCCAGCAATCCGGACTGCACCGTGGTCCGGGCGGGCATCACTCCCGCGAAGAAGCTGGCGTACACCTGATTAAAGCGCGGAAACTCGTTGATGTCGGCCAGGTGGCAAGTGCACTTCACCACGTCCGCGAACGTACAGCCGGCGGCGTTCAGGATTTTGCCGATATGTTCCATGGTCAATCGCGTCTCGTCTTCGATCGAGCCGGACAGGATCTTGCCCGTTTTCAAATCCAGCGGCCCTTGACCGCTGATATAAAGCCAGCCATCTATCGCCACACCGGCCGAATACGCTCCGGTGGAGACTTGCTTGTCAGGATGCCTGATTTCGGTTTTGCTCATTCTCCAATTGTTGAGCGTTGTTGGGCTCTGCGCAACGCTCACTCAGTACTGCCGATTCCGGTCATTGAACCGAGGCTTGTTAGCGGTCAACGAGAAGATTCGCCGCGCGGACCCGCCGCTGATCCGGGTTCTCGAAGGCGCTCTGCTGCGGTAGCATGATCGCAGGACTAATGACGAAATCCACGCTCGCCCGCGCCACGGACTCCGTGCTGGTGGTGGTCGATACCCAGGACCGTCTGGCCGCCGTAATGGATGCTGCATCCATCGCCGGCGTGATTGCCAACATCCGCCTGTTGCTCCAGGGCGCGAAACTGCTCGGCATTCCGGTTCTGCTGGTCGAACAATATCCACAGGGTCTCGGCTTTACCGTACCGCCCTTGCTTGAGATGCTGCCGGCCTCGGTCCGGCGCGTGGAGAAGACCTGCTTCTCCTGTGCCGGGGCCGATGGATTCCTCCAGGCGCTGGATGACGCCGGCCGCTCCCAGGTGATCCTGGCGGGTATGGAGGCCCACGTCTGCGTGCTGCAATCGGCAATGGAACTGCTCACGCTACGTCCGGAAGTGTTCGTAGTAGAAGACGCCTGCTGCTCGCGCGACGGTAACAACCATCGCAACGCGATGACTCGCATGAGCCACGCCGGCATCATCGTCGCTAGCGCCGAGTCGATCCTGTTTGAGTGGCTGCGCGACTCTCATCAGGAGCATTTCCGTGCCATTTCGGCGCTGCTTCGCTAATCTGCCCGGGTGACTGGAGCCTTTGCCGATGACTGCCGCGACCTCTACGAACCCTGCCGCACCGGTATTGGTGGACACCGATTGCGGTGAATTTGGCGACGACGGTTCCGCGCTGGTAATCGTCGCCCGCAGCCCCCGCCAACTGCGTTTGATCGCTGTGACCTCGGTCTCCGGCAACGTCTGGGCCGGCGAAGCGGCGGCATTCGCCCGGCGAGCCATCGAGGCCGCCGGATTGGACGCCATTCCGGTCTACCCGGGGGCCGCGCTGCCGTTGATTCGTAACGGCGCCATGGTCCGGGTGGCCGGTCAGCGCTGGGGTGACAACGGCTACCGCGGAGCGTTTGACCGTCCCACGATCGCCTGGGGCGATGCGTCCGCCGCCATACAGGCGCTGATTCATGCGGCGGATGGCCATCAGGGTAAGTTGACAATCCTGGCGCTTGGCCCGATGACCAATTTGGCGATCGCTCTCCGCCTCCGGCCCGACCTGGAGGGCAGGATCGGCCGCCTGGTCTTCATGGGAGGTAACGTTCATGTTCCCGGCAACACCACCCAATCCGCCGAATTTAACTTCTGGTTCGACCCGGAGGCCGCCGCGGTGGTTCTACGCTCCACGATTCGGGAGAAAGTCATGTTCGCTCTCGATATCACCAACAAAGCGCCGCTCACCCGCGCCCTGTTCGACCGGATTGTAGCCGCCGATACGCCGGTCACCGCCCTGTTCCGCCGAGACTACGGTGAACGTTATCCCGGCTTTCTGCGCGATTGCAACGCCACGGGCTACCTTTGGGATGAACTCGCCGCGGCCTACCTTGTCGATCCCGGGTTCGTAACTGGCGAAAAGCGGGAGTATCTCGACGTGGAGACCACCTTTGGCGAGCGTTATGGCGCGGTCATTCCGCTCGACCGCCGCCTTGCTCCGGACGCCACCGCCGTGCGTGTGATGACGGACCTCGACCTGGAACGGGTAACCACGCTGCTGGTGACCAAACTCACTACCCGCTGATTTCGCGTGAATCCGGACGGCCGGAGCATGGAAACCGGCCGCGATTGTGCTAAGGTAGCGGCTACAGGAGGGATTGATGCACCACTCGACTCGCCGTCATTTTCTCAAGTCTGCGTTCGCCACCACCGCCCTGGGCGCCGTGGGAAGCCGCCAGGCCTATGGCGATACGCGTTCGGCAACCGATTGGGTGACGCTCGGCAATTCGGGTGTCAAGGTCACCCGCCTGGCGCTTGGCACCGGTACCAACGGAGGCCGCATCCAGCGTGAAATGGGGCAGGAAGCGTTCACCCGTCTGGTGCGCCACGCCTACGATCGCGGCATCCGCTTCTTTGAGACCGCCGATGCCTATACCGGCATGCCCCAGATGCTGGGCGCCGCGCTCAAGGGGATCCCCAGGGACTCCTACCGGCTGATGACCAAGTGCCGGTTGGATAACTCCGCCGACCCGAAGGCCACCATCGACCGGTTCCGGACGGAGATGAACTCGGAATACTTCGATATCCTGCTGCTGCACTGTATCCGCACACCCAACTGGGTACAGGAT
The DNA here is from genome assembly GCA_020854055.1 of Bryobacterales bacterium. GTDB lineage: Bacteria > Acidobacteriota > Terriglobia > Bryobacterales > Bryobacteraceae > JADZGD01. The sequence goes on from JADZGD010000150.1 coordinate 28,508, forward strand.
TACAAGCGCCTCGAAGACGGGCTCTCCGAGGCCAAGGACAGGAAAATCATTCATGCTCACGGCGCATCGTGCCACGGCCTGCAACCACTGCGGACCTTCGATTCGAACAACTGGCTCGACGTCGCGCTGTTGCGCATCAACCACACGGGCATGCGCATGGACACGATGAGCACGCGTGACGTTGACGAGCTTGGAGATGTGAAAGAGGTCTCCGCTCACATCCGGAACATTCGTGCCCGCGGCACCGGGGTGATTGGTATGAAACTGATCGGTGAAGGCCGCTTCACCCGGCCGGAAGATCGCGACGCGGCCATGCGCTACGCTCTGAAAAACGTGGGTGTGGATTCGGTCACCATCGGCTACAAGAGTACGGCCGAAGTGGATGAAGCGATCGACCGTATTCACCGGGTGCTGAACTCCTGACCGGCTGCTCTCAGCCCGCCAGGAACTCGATAGTGTGATCAAGCGGGGTGAGTCCCGTCAGGTACACCGGAGTATCGGTCAGGTTGCCGGTCAGCAGCCCGCGCATGTGAATGAACGAATGGCGGTAGAGTCCCGGTCCGAAGCGGATCTTATCGTTTCCCACCGACACCGTGGCATAACCGTCGCGCAAGGTGGAGCCTTCGATATCGGGCGGTGCGGAGTCGCATCCCTCGACTTTCGTGCCTTTTGGCAGGCCGATCCGAATCGACACCGGCACCCGGTCCGTGCCGCTCGCCCGGATCCGCAGCCGGAAACCCTGGTTGGTTTGTACAAGGTCCACCGATTGTTTCAGATGGCACTCCTGGGTACGCTGCCGTTCCCGCACCGCCTCATACCACATGCCGGCCGGAATGTGCCGTGGGGGCGTGAACGGCTGAAAATAGCCCCAGGCGAGTGATTGCTCCATCTGATAACCGCCGTCGTTGCCGCCCAGCTTGGATCCGATAAACTGCGCCCGGCCGAAGAAAGCCGAAGCGAAACTGACTGACGTGATTGCCGCGTCGCCATGATGCAGGGCGAAGACCAGATAGTTGTCTGCCAGCAACGTGGCGCTCGACTTGCCGCGGCGGTAGCGTACGATCCCCGTCACTGGAAAGTGCCGCACATAGTTGTCCGGCAATGGCGCCGGCTCCGGCCGCGGCTGGAGCAGTTCCGGGTACTCCATCAGCGTCGCCAGGCTGGCATAGCGTGGATCCAAGTGCCGCGCCAGCGTTTCCAATTGCCCGTTCCGGTCGTGAATCGCCAGGTACCGCACCGGAAACCAGTGGTAGCCCATGTCCGCCTTCAGGTTGCGGTCCTGCCGGGTTGACATCTCGGTCACCACGTCCTGGTTGGCGTGCAACAGGTACAACATCGTTTGCAGATTCTTGCGCACCGGCTCCAGTAATTCCGGCCGCTTCAGCTTGAGTGCGATTGTCAGCAGGCTGCGGTTACATACGGCGTTATAGATACTCGGACTGCGCTCGGTATATTGCCCGTCGGCGTCGATGTCGATTCCCTCGGCCAGCCATTGATCGATGCGCCGTATATACGCAGCTTCTCCGAACAGTTCATGTAACTGCGCCAGCGCGGAGCAGACTACCCAGCGGTGGTTCGGAGTGTGGACGCCGCCTATCGTCAATCCTGCGCCCGCTTTGCGCAGGAACGGTTCCAGCACGGTGAATAGCTCGCGCTGGCCGGCCCGCTGCAACAGGTGCGCGGCCATCGCCACGATGTTTACCAGGAATGCCGTATCCGGCGGCGAGTCGAAGTTGGTAATCAACAGGTCGATGAACCCATCGGCGTGCTGTAGGTTGTTCAGGTGCCCCGCCGCCATCCGGATGCGTTCGGCCAGAACCGCGCTCCCGCGCAGTTTGGATTCAGGGTGCAGGTAGGCGGCGACAAACGTGAGGATCGTTCCGCCAGTGGTCTCCGCGGTAACCAGGCCGTCCGGTTGCGGAAAGCCGCCGAAATCCGGACTGGCCGGGTCGGTGAACTGCTTCGCCATGGAGCGCTCGGCCGCCGCCACAGTCCGTTCAACCAGTTCTCCCGGTTCGTCGTGCCGCCCGCCGGCCAGCGTCGCCGGCAGCATAAGACTGGTTCCCAGTAAGGTCCGCCGGGAGACGCGCCCTCCCGCGATGAGTCGATCTTTTGCGTGATCCAAATCTAATTGTAACGGCGATTACTGCTGCCGTGGCGAAGGCGAGGCGCGATCACAAAGCGGGCACCTCGTTCACCGTCCCAAACGGAACCGTACGTTGGCACGAGTGGATGCGCCGCCATGTCAGCAGCAAGCCCCGGCCGATTCCGAATCGCTGTACCGCCTCGATAGAATACTGTGAACACGTTGGCCGGTAGCGGCAGCGGACGGTACTGGTGAGCATGGGACTGACAATGTGCTGATAGCGCCGCGCCGCCGCCACGTAGGCCTGCGCCATGAATTGCCGGGCGGGTGGCCGTAGCGAATCGGTGACGATGGCGGCGCCCAGCAGCGCCAGGGCCATCAGATAGATTTCAGGCCGCCTCAGGCGTTGCCGCAGTGAGGACACTTGGCCGAAACCTGCAACCGTTTGTTCCCACAACTCGCGCAGGCGATCAGTTCACCTTTTGGCCTCGAAAGCAGATAGATGATCAGTCCTACCACGCCGGTGATCAACACCAGAATCATCCACAAGACAGAGTTGTCCAGACCGCGGGCCTTTGCATCGCGCGCCACCCACACCAACAGGTAGATATTCAGCGCGATCAGCGCGAGGATGATGATGACTGGAATGATTCCCAGCAGGCCGCAACCGGCGCATGCGGCCAGGTCGCCGCCGTCGGAACGCTGCCCCCAGGCCGTGGCGGCTGTCAGCAGTGCCAGGAAGAAACGCAAAAGAGTTCGCACGGAAGGCGAAGCGGTTGCCGTGGCAATTGGTGCGGGTTGAGTGTTGAACATAGGCTCAGTTATGTTATCCCGAGTTCAGACTTCGGTCAAGAATTAACCTCAATTAACCTCATCAACTTTCGCGCGTGAAGATGCTCCGCGTAGCTATCCGAGCCAGAGCTTTCCGCGGACCCGAACGGTTTCGCCGGGCGGACAATCGGGGATCACCGGATCGGAATGCATGCAAGGGCAACGCGTATTGCCCATGTCCGGCCACAAAGCCCAAGCGATGCAGTTTACTTATCTCCCGCAGTCTCCCGGCTTGACCGCGAGCTACGTCCGCAGTTTATTCGGCGGGTTCCGGGCCGCCCGTCCGGTAGGCGACGTTCAGGCCAGTGTCGTAAAACGTGACGCTCCAGCGTGTGTCATCCGCCTCGAGGATGACAAATCCGTGAAACGACTTCGCCAGAATCGAATGAGGCGAGGCTTGAACCGGACGCAGCGAGGCTCCCCCGCCGCCGACTACGAAGAAGTGCACGCCGCCCACGGGTGTGAGCGCCTGCATGTCGTGGTCGTGGCCGGCGAAGTAGATTGTGGCCCGGTTCCGAATGATGCTGAACACCTTCTCGTTCATGCGCGGGCTGTCATGATAGCGGCCCGCGGAGTAGATCGGATGGTGGCCGTAGACGATCTTCCAGCGCGCTCGGCTCTTTGAAATCTCCCGCTGGAGCCATTCAAGCTGCGCCGCTCCTAAGGCGGTGGTATCGAGGGCGAAAAACTGCGCGGGACCGGCGGTGTATGTATAGTAACTCGCCGGCATGCGCCAGCTTTTGCTCTTTGCCGTATAGAGAATCTCTGCCGCGGGGCTGTCCGGATAACTCCAGTCGTGATTTCCAAGCGATGCGTAGAACGGAATCCCGATGGGCGTATAGAGGTCTTCCCAGCGCTTCCGCCAGAGTGGATCCGCAAGGCTGGTGACGCCGTGTCCGTAAAAGTTGTCTCCCAATGTGATTCCGAAACTGAGCGGTTTCCTGCTGTGCAGCCGCGCGATCGCACGCGCCACGCTGGCCTGCCCTGTCGATCCGTCACCGAAATCTCCGAACGCGACCACGCGTATTTTCGGGCCGGCGGTCTTTACCTCAAACGCGGGTGGAGCGGTCTGAAGGAAAGCGGGGAGCATATTGCCGCGTTCCAGCGCGGTCCACCGGTCGTCCTCAAGCGCTAGCGTATGATAGCCAGCATCGTCGCCGTTCGATTTAGCCGTCTGCAGCCGTTGGGTTAGCAGCCGGCGCAGCGGCGCGTTCTGTGCCTGGTAGAGCCGGCTGAGGGCATGCACCGAGGTTTCGGCGTCAGGGTCCTGCGCCGCCATGTGCCGGAGCGCCGCCGTAACGTCCGGACTATCGATGCGCACAAGCCGGTCAATCAAGCCCTGACGAACGATGGGCGAAGCGTCGTGCTCCATCAGATCGATCAGGAAAGGAAGGGCTGCCGGGTAATTCTTCTGGGCCAGCGCACGCACCAGATCCAAACGCGCTTTGTCATTCTTTTCACTACGCACGGCAGCCATCTGCTCCAGAACTTCCGGAGGCAGGCTGCCGGGCACTGGTTGCGCGGTTTGCGCCCATGATGCGATCGCGCACGCAGTAACAGCGGCCAGGGAACAGATTCTAAGAGCGCTTGAGAATTTGAGCATAATTTCTTCGGCGGCGGCCTCCGCCCACGGCCGGGCGCCGCGGTTTCTCCTTAAAACGTTGATCGATGAATAATCGGATATTCTATTACCGTGTTACTATTCTTGTCAATTTACTTTCTAAGACCTCATCCGCGGATCTCGAAACTAACAGTACTCCCCCCGGCCAACTCCCTGGTTACCCATTTTTCGCCAATGCGCGCGCGAATCCGTTGCGCGCGCGGTCCGCTATACGTTCCACTGATGCCTTTGGAGTGTATGCGGAAAGCCAGCCGCGCATTGCGCCACTGGACCGTCTGCCCGAAGCCTTCACGAAAAAAGGTTTCGGGCGCCACGGGCGCGATCGTCAGGACACCGTCGAGGCCGAACTCCACCCCCATCACAAACCGGTTCACAATGCGGATCAGGTTTGCCGGATATTCGCAGTAAGTGTTCGGTCCGCTGCCGGCGAAGGTTCCCTCTGCGCCCGGCGGATACCGTTCCCTCCAGTACCACCCGTTGCGTTTGCCCGCCGTCGCCACACGGCGCAGGCTTTCCATGATTCCGTCGCCATCGCGGAAGTTTGCCCTGGCCCAACTCTCCAGGTACCAAACGCGCCCCATCGCCGCCAGGTCGTGGTGATCCTTGTTGAATTCCCATGCCTGGTACCTCTCCGGCTCGGTGGCGATTGCGGTCGGCATACCACCGAAATAGTACTTTTTCTCCCGCCTAACGCGCGGCCAGAGCGCCTGTCTCTGACCCGGCCGCAGCGCCCCGGTAGCCAGCGCCGCCCAGTCTACGTCCGTCAGCCCGTGGTTCGAAATGCGGCCATGTTGCGGATTGATATATTCGACGGTGCGGCCCCCCGTCCAGAACTCGCGGCGGAAGTTGGCAGTGATAAGGCTCGACAGCCTGCTCCAGCGGGCAGCGGCGGCTGTCTCACCCGCTACGCGGTTCAGCGCCGCCGCCCGCGCAAACGCATTCAGCGCATAACACTGCGTCACTCCGTCCCACTCGATCCGGGGCGGGCGCTCGATGTAATAACCGGCGCCACCCACGCGTCCTTCGGGCGTCGTCAGCCCAGCCAGGTATTCGAGCGCCAGGTTCACCGAGCCGATCTGTTCCCCGAGCCACTGGCGGTCGCCGGTCCGCCGGAACAGAACATCGGCGTTGTGCAGATATGTGGTGCTTCCCAGCGCCCGCAAGGGATTTCCTTCTGCCCAGTGGGTGTAGAACCCGCCATTGGCCTCCACCGGAGTGCCCATCACTTCCTTCTTTCCCGGCAGAATAGCGATCGGCAACAGCCCGTTGGGCTTCTGGAACTTCCGCACATATTCCCAGTTGGCTTTCACGATGCCGGTCCGGCCAAGCCACAACAGCGCATCGCTTAACTGATGCCCGTCGAGCGAGGGGTAGGTGTAGCCATAACCGAAGCCGCGCCCGTCGGCGCAAACGGAGAAGTAGCCGTAAAACACCTTGTCGTTTACAGCAGCCAGCACGTTTTGCCGGGCTGCTTTGTCGTAGGCTTCCGCTACCAGATCATCGGGGATCTCCGGTCTTTCCAGTTCAAAAGAGGCAGCGGCCGGAGCCAGCAAGAATTGACGGCGATTCACGTCTGCAATGTATTACAAAATCCCGGGCCGTGGATAGGTAGCGGCTACGAAGCGCTCTCAACGGCCCGGTTGTAGATCCGTAAGTCGCGCAGCGCGCCTCGAAAACTATCCTGGACTCCCAGGCCGATCAGCAGCGGCCGGTCATTCGAAATGTCGTAATCCGTTCCCGCAATGGAGCCCGACGCTGCCGCCGCTTCGCCGTCAATCCAGAGCTTCAAACGGTCGGCTTTGCGAACGGCCATGACGTGTCTCCACCCCGGCCTCAAAGCGCGGTCGATGGTGGCGCACTTTCCTTCTTCCATCGCATATACGTGTCCGGAAGGAAGGGTCCCGCAAAAAAGCTTTCCCTGAAATACCGCCATGGACCACGCGCGCCGGTACGTGACATCCGGCGTGGCATCCAGTTGCCCGGTATTTGTCCATTCCTGGCCGCCGTCATAACGGTAGACCTGCGCAAGCGGCAGCGTACCGCTATAGAGTTTTCCGTTGTACACCGCCATTCCCATCGATTCTTTTTCGTTGCCCAACCGCCCCACCGGCACCCAACGATTGTCCCGTTCTCTCCGGAATACTTCTGACCTCGGCCACGTTGATACGAACAGCTTGGCGTCATATACCGCGAATCCGTAGGTCTGCTGCACGCCCTCGAACTTTCCCGCCGTTTCCCAGTTTGTGCCGCTGGAATACCGATAAACCTGGCCGGTGTCCCACCCGGTTCCGTATAGCTCGCCGTCGAACACAATCAGGTTGTTGACTCTGTTGCCGTTCGCATTTCCGCAGAACGCCCAACGCTGACCGCCCTCGTACCGGTAGACCCCCGCCGGATGGTACATCGCCGAGACGTACAATTTACCCCGAAAGACCGCCATCCCGCCGATTGCAACGGATTCGGAAGGTCTTCCGCAATCGATCCATCGTCGGCCCCCTTCATAGCGGTAAATCTTTCCTCCCGCGGTCTGGTTCGGTGAGACTGGAAGCTGTGACCCGCCCAGGTTATATCGGGAGGTTCCGGCGTAAATCCTGCCCTCGTACACAATCAGCGATTCAACGGAATTGCTTCGGTCCGGGCTGCCGCAATCGACCCACTCTTGACCCGATTCATAGCGGTAGACATGTCCCGCTTCCGTCTCACCTGCCTCGCAGGTGGCGGCGTACAGCGCGCCGTCATGAACGAGCAGATGCCAAATGAAAATAGCGGCGCCCGGCCGGCCGCAGTCGGCCCATTCGGGCACGGAACGTCCGGCGTCGATACCGAACTGCAAATTCCGGTGGTTTGCCTGATCGCTGGTGACGCCGCTGTTGGAGAGCAGGCTCAGGCCGAAGCCCCGCCGCAGTTGCGGATCGTACTTCGTGACGATGCCGCCGGAAAGATCGCCCGTCACATCATCATCTCGAATCCAAGCGGAAATCGTGAAATCTTTCGCGCCGGGATCGAGCAGCTTTCCATGCGCCACCTCGATGTGCGCTCCGCGACCGTCGAACCTGGCTTCGGCGCCCGTGAATCGCACGCCCTGCGCTTTGCCATGATGGCCGTTGCCGGATGAATCCCGGGCATCGCGCAGCAGCTTCCAATGCGCGATCAGGCCAGCATCCCAGGACGCGTTCGCAGGGAGATCGCCCAACGCGAAACACGCCGGCGGAAGTACCGCGAGCAGGCGTCTACGGTTCACCTCCGTAATGTATTACAAAATAGAGTGCGATGCCCGCCATACGATCCTGTCTTGCGCTTGTCGTTCTCTACGCCGCTACGCCGGCCGCCGGGAAGGTGGATTTCGGCTACGCCTTTGCTCCACCGCACCGCATTACTGTCGCCCGGCCGGGCGCTTCGGAAAAGACGCTGCTCGATCTGGAGCCCGGCAGCCTCACGCTCTCCTGGACTTACGACGATCTTCGCTCCACGCCGCTGGGAATCTGGAAGGAGCCGCGGACTGGCTGGCGCATCCGAATTCAGCCCGCCCTCGACGGTAAACCCTTCACGTCCAGCCGCTGGAGCCGGGGTGGCGGATATCTGCCCATGCTCGAGAATCTGTACGAAGATCCGGCGGCGATCCTCCGCCTGGAGGCGATCGGCGCTAGCGGTGCCGCTCTCATCCGCGTGACCGCCGCCAATCGCGACACGCGGCCACACCGTATCGCTATTCCCGCTGAAGTGCACCGCGGCTGGGTGGCGCACAATCCCTCCTGGGCAGAGCCGGGCGTCGATCCCGATACGCTGGTCGCCGGCCAGCAGGAGCGGGCAGACCGCATCCTTCTGTTGGCCGCGGGAGGGCCCGTCACACCCGGACGTCTCTCCACCGCGCTCGAATGGAATCTGGCCCCGGGTGAGACCGCTAGCGGCTGGTTTGTCCGTCCATATAAAGCGTATCAGGGGGAACTTCCGGCTCTGCGCAAGCAGGATTGGTCCTTGCGGTTTGCCGCCGCCGAGAAGGAGTGGCGCGAACTGATCGCCGGCGCCGCCCGCTTCGACATTCCCGATGCCGCCGTTCGCAATGCGCTCTACGCCTGCCTGGCCGACCTGTTCATCATGCGCGAGCCTCTGGCCCAGGGCTACGCCGGCGTGACTCCAGGCACGGAACTGTATCGCTCCACCAACTCGTTTGAACCCGTCGCGGCCGCCATCGCAGTTGACCAACTCGGCCTCCACCCGGAAGCCGCCGACGGCCTCCGCGTCCACATTGATCTTCAAGGTGCAGATGGCAACTGGAACGATCCCACCGGCTGGGATCACCACTGCTGGGGTGTCGCCGGCTTCAAAGCCTGGGCGGCCATGGAACATTACCGTCTTACCGGCGACCGGCAGTTTCTCGAATCCGTCTATCCCCACCTCGCCGCCAGTTCCCGCTGGCAGGAGTCGCGCCGCCGCACTACCCGCGTGCCGGATCCGGAAGGTTCGCGCCCTCCTACCTACGGCCTGATGCCCCGTGGCATGGGAGATGGAGGTTTAATGAACGGCACGGATTATTTCGGCGTCTTTTACACCCACAACATCCTTGCCGTCTACGCCGACAAGTTGGCGGCGGAGGCAGCCGGGATTCTCGGCCGTGACGCCGACCGGGCGGAACTGGACCGGATTTATCGGACCGCCGCGTCCGACCTTCGAACGTCGCTGGCCAAGGGCGCAATTGAGGAAGACGGTTTTCGCTGGATACCGGGCACGCCGAATAAGACCTCGGGCAGCCGCTGGGGTGCGCTCTACGCACTGTTTCCAACCGGCCTGTTGGCCGCCGATGATCCGCTCATTACCGGCACCATTCGAAAAATGGAGCAATCACTCAGCCCCGGCGGCCAGCCCATCAACACCGGATGGATGCGTGATGGCGTATGGGTGGCGATAACGCTGGAAAACCTCGCCGAAGCCCACCTGGTGCGTGACGAAGCCGATCCGGCGATGGCTTATCTTTATTCTGCTCTCAACCACGCCACGCCGCTGCTGACCTGGTGCGAGGAGCGCGGCCAGGAACCAGGAACCAAGAAGATTGCCGGCGACCGCCAACACTTGTGGACTCCGCTGGCCGTGGTCCGCTTTCTGCGCGACTCCCTTGTGATGGAACAGGGCGCGGACCTGCACCTGGCGCGGGCCACCGCGCGCGGTTGGCTGGAAGACGGCAAAGCGGTTTCGGTCTTCCGGGCTTCTACCCACTTCGGCGATGTCAGTTACAGCATCCGGTCACTGGCCGGGAGCGGTGTCGTTCGCGCTACCGTCCAGCCTCCCTCGCGCGTCCGTCCGTCCGCCATTGTGCTGCATCTTCGCCACCCGGCGCGCGCGCGTATCACGTCGGTCACCGTGGACGGCAAGCCGTGGTCCGATTTCGACGCCGCGCGCGAAATCGTTCGCCTGCCGGGCGCCGGGTCCGCCGTTACGGTGGAGGCGCGTTACCCCCCGGCGCGTTGATTGTTCAGGCGTTCGTGGAAGAAACCGTTCAGTTCTCCGAACGATGTGATGCCGGCGAAGCCGGAGAAGGTGCCGTGCTCGGCGATCTCCCTGGCCGTCTTTAGAAATCCGGCCCAGGCCGCGCGAGCCAACCCGGAGCCAACGCTGATCCGCCGCACGCCCGCTTCGGCCAGGTCGCCCACGCGCAACCCGGAATCGGAGCTCATCAGTACATTGACCGGCTTCGGGGCTACCGCGTTCACTACCGTCCGGATCTCGTCGATGGTTCGTAATCCGGGCGCGTAGAGCACATCGGCGCCTTCGGTCGCATAGGCCTCCAACCGCTTTACGGCCTCGCGAAGGGCATCGGCGTGCTGGGTAAGGAAGCACTCCGCCCGCGCCACCAGCAGGACACCCGTTTGAGTGCCGTCAATCGCTTTCCGCGCCGTCCGTACCCGCTCGATCGCTCGCGGCAGATCGTAGAGCGGATGTGTGCGGTCGCCAGTCGAGTCCTCAATCGACAATCCGGCCACGCCGGCCTCAACGCATAGCCTGACGTTCTCCGCCAGCGGTTCCAGTTCAGCGGCATAACCGGATTCAAAGTCCGCATTCACCGGCAGGTTGGTCGCCGCCACCAGATCTTGCAGATGCGCCAGCACCGCCGCAACCGGCACAGCCCCTTCGGAATCGGGCAAACCAAGTGAAAATGCAAAACCGGAACTGGTGGAGGCCAGGGCCTGAAATCCCAGGCGCTCCAGAAGCCGCGCCGTACCCGCGTCCCAGGGGTTGGGAATGACGAAGCAGCCACTCTCATGAAGCCTTCGAAAAGCGTTTCTCCGTTCCCGAAAATTAAGGTTTCCCATATGTAAAGGCAGCGTAGCATAGCACCCGGATACCCGGACTCGCCTGAACGGTAAGGGTACGCGTGGTCTATGGTTTCCTTGTGCCGCGCGGCATATAGTGGCCCCAGGGAAAAGAAGCGGAAGGGAATTCGTGTCAACCAATACCGGATCAAGGCGCAGGAATGATCTTCGCAAGGCTACCGGCACCGGGGTTCTGCGGCTGGAGTTGAAAGACCGCGCGGGACACTCCCGGTGGTTGACCGCCGATGTCCTCGACCTGTCGGAAGAAGGAGCCGGCGTCGCACTGGCGACCCCGATCGCTCCGGGGACGAAGCTGACCGTTCGAACCACCTCCGGCGGAGCCAGCGGCCACAGTGAGTCCCGCGCCCAGGTGCGGTACTGCTGTGAGCGCCCCAATGGCGCTTTCCGCGCCGGCCTGGAGTTTATCCGTGAAGAGCAGCAAGGGTCGTCCCAGCAGGACGAGACGGCCGCCCCCTGCGAAGCACTCGACTATTACGAACTACTGGAGTTGAGCCCCAATGCCAGTTTCGAAACGGTAGGCCGCGTCTACCGCATCCTGGCCCAGCGCCTTCATCCCGACAACGTGGTCACCGGCAACGCCGAGGCTTTTGTACGGCTGTCGAATGCCTATCGCGTTCTCAGCGACCCGGAACAGCGCGCCGGCTATGACGCCACTTGCGCGCAGAACCGCAAGCTCCGGTGGAAGATCTTCGACCAGAGTTGGACTTCGAGCGGGCCGGAATCGGAGAAGCGCAAGCGGCAGGGAATTCTGGGCCTGCTCTATGCCAAGGTGCTGCACAATCCCGATCAGGCGGGAATGACCGTACTGGAGTTCGAAGACCTGCTGGGGTGTCCGCGGGAGCATCTCCAGGCCGCGCTCTGGTATCTCAGAGGCAAAGGCTTCATCGTGGGTGGAGACGGCGGGCGCTACTCACTCACGGTTGCCGGGTTTGAAGATTACGAATCGCATGCGGCGCAGCACCCGGTGAACGAAACCCGGCTGATTGCAGCCGAAGCCGGTTCGCCACCCGCACGCGCCGGGCAACATCCGAATTGACCCGATCCATTAGCGTTTCAACGTGCCGTCCACAGCAATGCCCTTGACGGCGCCTTCGTAGAAGACCGCGGCGATCTCCACCGCCGCCGATTCGCCCGGACCGAGCCAGGCAGCCGTGCCTGCTTCGATGCCCTTCACAAGTCCGTCGCCGGGCATGGTGGTGAACGGTTCCACCGCCATCACGTGGCAGCGGCCCCACCACGGGTATCCCAGGCTGCCCCCGAACTCCTGCCAGAGCCACAGTAGCGGATACACCTGCTTGGGCCAAGCCAGGCCGAAGCCGAATCCGTGTGTGCCGCTTTCGAGCGTGTACCAGCCTTCGTCCAAGCCGCAGATATATCCAAAATCCGCGCTGCGGTGTCCCGGCGCCGGAATCACACTCAAATCAAGCGTTTTCCCGCCAGCTCCGGCGGCCGAAGGCCAGGTGGTAGTGGCACCCGGCTCCAGGCGCGAGTTCGGGCTGAGCGGCGTCCCATGCGCAATGAACTTGCGCGCCGGAACGCGCAAGCGGCAATCGCCGGCCAGAAAGTCGCTGGCGAACGCCGGGTGCTGGCCCCACATATACGGAAGCGGCTCGTGGCACTCGTTTGTAATACGCTCGCTGATCTGAAGGCCGGAAAGCCCCTCCTCGGTCCGCACCGTGCGCCTCACCCGGAAGGGCATCCGGGCCAGGCCAACTTCGAACTCGATCTCCACCACCTTGCGGTCGGCCCGCCGCACCGTATAATCCCAGGCGGCCACCGCCGCCTCGCCGTGAAAGCCGATGGATGCGCCGCGATAGACACACGCGTCTCCTCCGCTCGGGAAAATGCACTGCCAGCCTCCCCCGTAGGCGTCCATCCAGGCCGTTTCGCTGCCGGCCTCGGCCAATGCCGCCGGGTTTGTCCTTCGGCGAATGCTCCAGGGAGCCGACCACAGCACATTCATTTCCCTGGGTTTGTACACGAATGAACGGATCTCCGCCCCCCGCTCGGGCAGCATCCGGACCCGCATGTGTTCATTCTCGATCTCGATTGCCTGGTGCCCCGCCTCGACCGTCTCGCGATAGTTCAGCATGCTCGTCTCACATCAGGAATGACGGATCACCAGCACGTCGCCGTCCTTGACGATGTACTCTTTGCCTTCCAGCCGCAGCAACCCCTTCTCCTTCACGCCCTGGTAACCGTCCAGTTCCACCAGCGACTTCCAGTTCACCACCTCGGCCCGGATGAACTTCTTCTCAAAGTCGGTGTGGATTGCTCCGGCTGCCTTCTGCGCCGGGCTGTTTTGGGGAACCGTCCAGGCTCGCACCTCGGTTTCGCCCGCCGTGAGGAACGACATCAGCCCCAGCAGGGAGTAGGTTGCGTTGATGATTCGGGACAATCCCGATTCGCTGAGGCCGTAACTGGCCAGGTATTCGGCTGCGTCCTCGGCCGGCAGTTCCGCCAGCTCGGCTTCGATCTTTCCACACACTGCGGTCACGGCGGTCTGCGCCCTTGCTGCCAGCGGTCCCGCGCGGTAGGATTCCTCCACCTCGCGCAACCGTCCGGCCTCGTTCTCGCCCAGGTTCAGCACAAACAGCATCGGTTTCTGGGAAAGGAACTGGAACCCGCGTATGCGCTTCTCATCCTCCGCGCTCAGCTCCATGTTGCGCAGCGGCTTGGAATCTTCCAACAGCGTTTTGCACTTGTGCAGCAGTTCCGCTTCCCGGTCCAGTTCCGGATTCTTCACCTTCTTGCGGTCTTTCTCCAACCGCTCCAGGCGCTTCTCGACCACCACCAGGTCGCTCAACACCAACTCGAGGTCCAGGTCTTCGATGTCTCTCACCGGATCCACCGAGCCCTTCTCGTGCGGCACCGTGTCGGATTCAAACAGCCGCACCACGTGCGCCAGCGCGTCCACGACGCGAAGGCCCGCCAGGTAGCTCGGATCGCGCAGCGATTCCTTGGAGATCGCCGGAAAGTCCAGGTAGTCCACGGTAGCGTGAGTGATCTTGGGAGGATTAAATAGTTCCGCCAGCGCGTCCAGTCGAGCGTCGGGAACCTTGGCGACGCCCATGCGCGCTTCCATCGCGCCCACGCGCGCCGGTTCGTGGACTCCGGTCAGGATCGTGAACAGGGAAGTCTTGCCCACCATTGGCAGGCCCACTATCGCAGTCTTCATATTTTCAAATCTTGTATGTCACCCGGCGCGGCCAGTTGACCCTATAACGGCACCTCGATCGATGCAAGGATCTCGTGCAGGATACGGTCCGTCAGGTCCGAGGTTCGTTGCGCCAGCCCGATCCGGTTGTTGATCACCACGCGGTGCGCAAACACTGGTCCGGCCAACCGCTTGACATCATCCGGTATCGCGAAATCGCGCCCTTCGAGCAACGCCAGCGCCTGCGTTGCGCGATAGAGCGCCTGGGACCCTCGGGGACTTACGCCCAACGAAAGCGATTCGTGCTCTCGGGTACGCTCGACAATGGACAGCATATAGTCCACCACGGCATCATCAACGTTCACCGCCTCCGCGCGTGACTGTAGCGCCAGCACCTCTTCGGCCGGCAGTACCGCTTCCGCCGGCGGCCGCGCCGGACTGGTTCCGTTGCGGATGATCTGGCGTTCGCTGGCGGCGTCCGGGTAGCCGATCCGCAACCGCATCAGGAAGCGGTCCAGTTGTGACTCGGGCAGCGGATAAGTTCCGTGGTGCTCCACCGGATTTTGTGTGGCGATCACCATGAATGGCGCCGGAAGCGGGTGAGAGATGCCGTCGATGGTTACCTGGTTCTCGTTCATCGCCTCCAACAGCGCCGATTGCGTTTTTGGAGTGGTCCGGTTGATCTCGTCAGCCAGTAAAAAGTTGGTGAAAATGGGACCCGGTTTGAATTCGAATTGCTGCGAGTGGGCGTTGTAAATCGTTACTCCCAGCACATCACTCGGCAGCATGTCTGAGGTGAACTGAAGCCGGTGAAACCGGCACTCCACCCCTCGCGCCAGCGCTTGCGCCAGCGTCGTCTTGCCAACCCCGGGAACATCCTCGATGAGCAAGTGGCCGCGCGCCAGCAGCGCCACCAGCGACAGCCGGACTCCTTCGCTCTTTCCGCGAATCGCAGCCGACAGCGCCGACTCCAACTTGCGGAGCCTGTCAAGCACCACCGGCGGGGCTTCGCTTGTATCCCGCGGGGTCATTCCTACCCATGATACCGGATCGGAGGTAACATCTAAGTCTATGCGTCTTCGAGTCAATCCTCGATTTATCCGCTACGCCGCCACGTTGGTCCTGCTGGCTGGCTGTGCCGCGGCGCAAACGCCGTTTTATCTCAAAGCGGGGGATACCGTCGTCTTCTACGGCGACAGTATCACCGACCAGCGCCTCTATACGACTTTTGCCGAGACGTTTGTCGTTACTCGATTTCCGGCAATGCCCGTCCGTTTTGTTCATTCGGGCTGGGGTGGAGACAGAGTCTCGGGTGGAGCCGGAGGCCCCATCGACGTTCGCTTGAAGCGGGACGTCTACGCCTATCATCCCTCCGTAATCACCATCATGCTTGGCATGAACGACGGCCGTTACCGTCCTTTTGAAGAAGGCATCTTTCGCGAGTACGCCACCGGTTACGAACACATCATCCATAGCTTACGGTCGGAGTTGCCCGGCATCCGCATCACCGCCATCCGCCCTTCGCCGTATGACGATGTCACCCAGGCGCCTGGCTTTGAAGGAGGCTACAACGCGGTACTGGTCCGCTTCGGCGACTACCTGAAGGAGCTGGCAGGCAAAGAGAATCTGACACTAGCCGACCTCAACGCTCCCATCGTCGCCGCGCTCCAACGGGCCAAGGCCGCCGACGCGCAACTTGCCAAGCGAATTCTGCCCGACCGGGTGCACCCTGGACCCGGCGGCCATCTGCTCATGGCCGGCGAGCTGTTAAAGGCATGGGGAGCCCCGGCGATCGTCACCGCCGTCGATATCGACACCGAGCACCGGATCGTGGAACGTGCCGTCAACACCGAGGTCAGCAATCTCACGCCCGGCATCATCTGGAAGTGGACACAATTCGATCGCGCGCTCCCGATGCCGGTTGATATGAAGGATAAAGTGATGGCGCTGGCCGTTGGCTCCTCGGACTTCGTCCAGAAGCTGAACCAGGAAACTTTGCGCGTTAGCGGGCTGGCCGCCGGCCGGTATGCGCTGACCATTGATCAGGAACCGGCCGGCACGTTTACCAATGACCAACTGGCCAATGGCATCAACCTGGCGGTTCTCCCGACACCCATGTTGCGGCAGGCGTTCCAGGTGCATCGACTGACACTGCAGCACAACAACATTCACGATGCCCGCTGGCGCCGGGTGGATGTGCCACTCGAAGAGTTGGCCTTGACGTCGGTTTCGCCGGCATTGGCGTCGCTCGATCTGCTTGAAGCCGAACTGGTAGGCCGGCAGCGAGCCGCCGCCACTCCCCGGCCGCACTATTACGAATTGGCGCCGGTCAACTGAACCTGCTCGGACGGAGTCATCTCGCGCAACAGCGCGCGTGCCGGGGCCCCTTCGGCCCCGGCCAGCTTCAGCGGCAGACAGAGAAAGTAGTACCTTCCCGAGGTAATTCCCGTCAGGTCCAGTCCTTCCACAATCCAGATGCCGGCCGCCAGCAACGTCCGGTGCACTTCGACCGAGCCTATGCTCATCGAGGCGATGCCAACCATCTTGGGATTGTGTTTGACGATCTCTTCGGCCGTCTCCAGCGTGAGCTCGCCGCATTTGAACAGCAGGCTCTTGGCGCCCTCCGCGCCGGTCAGTTCGGTCCCGTCAAGTACCACCGCCGGTCCCATCAGGCCGTCGAGAGGAATCTGGTCCACTGATCCGGCATCCTCGAACACATGGAGAGGGGCATCCACGTGAGTGCCGGTGTGGGCGCACATTGCCAGTGCGGTCACGTTGTACTCATCTCCGTTTGCGATGGACGAGACCGGTTCCACACGCACTTCCGGATCACCTGGCCAATGTGTCATGCCGTTCTCGATCGGAGTCGAAATATCAATCCAGTTCATCGCACTCCCCATTGTTCCATAGCTTGGATTTCGGGCCGCGGCCGGTTCGTTAAGATAGAGACCTATGCGTCTGTTTTTCGTACTGGCCGCCTGCGCGCTCTCTCTCGGTGCGCAAAGGCATCCGATTACCCATGAGGATGTCTGGTTGATGAAGCGCGTTGGCGCGCCCGTCGTCAGTCCCAACGGCAAGTGGGCGGTCACGCTGGTGACCGAGCCATCTTACGACTCCGCCAAAACGGTCAGCGATCTGTGGATCGTTCCCGTTGACGGTAGCGCACCCGCCCGGCGGCTCACCAGTACCAGGAGCGCCGAAACCGGCGCGGCGTTTTCTCCCGATTCGAACCGCATTGCTTTCAGCGCCGAGCGGGAGGGTGACACCGCTCCGCAAATCTATGTGCTCCCGCTCGACGGCGGCGAGGCGCAGCGCGTTACCGGGTTGTCCACCGGCGCCTCCGACCCCCGATGGCGGCCCGATGGTAAGGCCATCCTATTCCAGAGCAACGTCTATCCCGGCGCGCGCAATGATGAGGAGAACCGGAAAGCGGCCGAAGAGCGTAAAGCCCGCAAGTATAATACCCACGCCTTTGAAGGCTTCCCATTCCGCTACTGGGACCACTGGTTGGACGACCGCCAACCACACGTCTTCATCCAGCCTTTGGACGAGGGCGCCAAAGCTCGTGATCTGCTCGCCGGCGCCAAACTGGCCCAGTCGCCCGGCTTCGGTGGCGCCTCGGGTCTGGCTGGTGAGAATCTCGAGGCGGTCTGGAGTCCGGACGGAGCCTGGGTGCTGTTCACCGCAACCACCGATCGCAACCGCGGCGCCTACGCCGCCACCAGCACTCAGATTTTTCGCGTCCCGGCGGCTGGTGGTGAGCCTGTTGCCGTTACCCATGGCCCGGATAGCTACTCGCGCGCCATCTTCAGGCCCGATGGGAAGGTGCTCTATGCGTCCCACAGCGTGGATGAGGCGAAGGCCCTCTACAGCCTCACCCGCCTGGTGACGCTGGCCTGGCCGAATCCGGCGGAGCCGAAGTTTCTC
Organism: Bryobacterales bacterium; assembly: GCA_020854055.1. Classification (GTDB taxonomy): domain Bacteria; phylum Acidobacteriota; class Terriglobia; order Bryobacterales; family Bryobacteraceae; genus JADZGD01. Next base: position 46,456 of record JADZGD010000150.1, read on the forward strand.
ACTCCCGGTTGGGACCGTTCGGTTTCCAGCATCGCCTGTTCCTGGGACAGCCGCCACCTTTACGTCACCGTTGAGGAGGCTGGTCACGATAAGATCTTCATTCTGCCTGCCGACGGAGGCACGCCCGAGAAATTCGAAGAGGAGACCGAAGGTGGGTTTTCCGGTCTTGCCGCCCCGCAAGCCGCCTCCGGTCTTGTCGTCCTCTGGGGTTCCATGACTCACCCCGAGGACGTTTTTGCCATCGACGTCAACAAGCGAACCCGGCACGCGCTGACTCGTTTCAACGAGGACCGCATTGCCCGAATCGACTGGCAGCCAATGCGTGAGTTCTGGTTCACTGCGAGTAACGGCAAACGAATCCAGAGCCTGATTGTCTACCCTCCAGGTTTTGATCCTGCCAAAAAGTATCCACTGGTTCTGTTTCCGCACGGCGGCCCGCACAATATGACGAAAGACCAGTTTTTTGTGCGTTGGAATTATCACCTGCTGGCAAGCCCCGGATACATCCTCCTGCTCACCAACTACACGGGCTCGACGGGTTATGGAGAGGATTTCGCCGCCGCCATTCACAAGGATATTCTGCGCACACCGGCGAAAGAGATTGAGGAGGCGGCTGACGCGGCGATCAAGGCCTTTCCCTGCATCGACGCCACGCGCCAGGCCGCCATCGGCGCTAGTTATGGGGGCTATCTGATGGCCTGGTTTGAAGGCAACACGAAACGGTTCAAGTGCCTGGTAAACCATGCCGGGTTAACCGACAACACATCGTTCTGGGGGGCTACCGACGGCGCTTACTATTGGGAGCGGCGCAACGGAGGGCCGGTGTGGGAACAAAAAGGTTCCTGGGTGGATCAGAGTCCGGCTACCTACGCCGCCAACTTCGCGACTCCGATGCTGATCACTCACGGTGAGCATGATTTCCGCGTTCCAATCAACCAGGCGTTTGAGATGTACAAACTACTTCAACGCCGTCAGGTGCCAAGCCGCCTGGTAATATTTCCAGACGCCAGCCATTTTGTGCTGAAAGGAGAAGACGCGCGCCAACACATGAAAGAAGTCACCGGCTGGCTGATGCGGTATCTGGGGAAGTGATGGTGCGCCCGGAGTGATTCGAACACCCGACCTTCTGGTTCGTAGCCAGACGCTCTATCCAACTGAGCTACGGGCGCACTGAATTTACTCTAGCGGCTGGGGATCGGCACTGTCAAGACTCGTTGCGGTGTTCAACATGAAAGTGCGGGTTCAGTGGATTCTTTTTTGGCTTCCAAGCCGAGCGGGTACAATACGCCCGGTGGTGGAGGTTGCGTATACCCAATCCCTCGCCGGAACGGGAGAGGCGCCGCGCCGGTCTTTTGGCGCAGATTTCCAACTAACCGCAATGCTGTTCAGGTAACAACATTTCCACACTATTCTGCTTTGGGCAGGAGGCCCTCGGAACGGCCCGTACGGCTTTGTGGCGGTGCTGGAGAACGGCGCCCACGTGCCGCGGGCGGCGCGGATGCTGGCGGAAGGGCGCCCAATCGGGAGCCGATCTGCTGGGTCGAGTCCGCCAGAACGTGCGCCTGGATGTGGACCGGTGACTGCCGGACGCCTCGAATCTCAGTCGCATTGACGCCTCGACCTCCGGCCGCCGGCGCCAGCACAACGGAATCGTTGTCCGCGCGATCGACTAGGCTGCACAACGTGCCGGGCTCCGAGCCGCTCTACCGCCTGATCACGACGATCCTCGATCCGCTCCAAGCTCCGGCCAAGCGACTGGCGGCGCTCTACCACGAGCGTTGGAAATCAAGAACTCGTTGGACGAACTGATGACGCATCCACGCGGTGCCTGGATCGTGCTGCGGAGCAGGACGCCCGTGTTGAGTTCTGGTGGGTCCGTACAATCGAGGGATGCGGTCCGCAGAACTCTTGTTCTACGTCGCATGACGGTTCGTTCATTGTCATTAATCTGCTAACGGCATATAAAGGAACTGGTGCGCGCTTTCGGTAGCTGGCATCGCTTCGATGAGGTACTGTTACTAACACTAAGGCACTTATGACAACCGCACCCAGCTTCGAACCGCTCAGCAAAGCAGCCATCCACGCCCATCGCGTGCTGCGAATCGGGTTTGCTATCGTTCCAATCGTGGCCGGTATTGATCAATTCACCGACAAACTGGCGGATTGGGATATGTACCTGGCTCCAATCGTGACACGCATCTTACCGTTGCCTGCGCATACGTTCATGATGATTGCCGGCGTGGCGGAAATCATCGCGGGACTGCTTGTGGTGTTCGCTCCACGCATCGGCGGGTGGGTCGTGGCGATCTGGCTTTGGGCGATTATTATTAACCTTTTTGCGGCGGCGGGCTTTTATGATAACGCGCTGCGAGACTTCGGCCTCTCCATGGGCGCCGTCGCTTTGGCGTTGTTGAGCAGTGGGATCGCCAGGCAGCAAGGTTTAGCGCAGGCGTCAAAGCCCGACACCACATTATGATCGGTAAGAGACCACTAAGAGCCAACCGGGCAGAAACTAGCGGAGGCTCTCAGTGCAGAGACGCTCAATGTTACTCCGCTTAACATCCTGACTTGACTGGATGCCGAACAGCATCCGGGGCACGAACCGGCCGAGTCGCTTCGACAAGCCCGCACACAGTTCTGGGGAGGACTTCGCCAACCGGGCTTCGAGCCGGGGCCGAATTTTTCGATCGTGCACGGTGGGGGCAGCTCCTTAGCGGTGTGGATTTTCCGGCAAAAAACCCCCTCCAACACGGATTTCATGCTTACCCACTTCTGAATCCTGGCAAACTGCTGGGAAGTCAAAGCTTGGACCATCCGCATATCAGATTCCGGGGAAACGCCTGGGATGAGAGCCGCGACGACCAAACAAGCCTGATCGCAACCGCGCCTTATTGTGGGTGGTCGATGCACGAGCCTCGCGGTCCAAGCCCCTATGCTAGAATGAGTTGTCATCGGGCCGTGGCGCAGCCTGGCTAGCGCGCTTGCTTGGGGTGCAAGAGGTCCCGGGTTCAAATCCCGGCGGCCCGACCAAAGCACTCATACACTTACAGGCCGTCGACCCCAAACGGCCTCATCAACTGGGTCCAAACTGGGTCCAAATCCAAACTCATTCGCCACGGTAGCCGTGGTATCCATGGGACTCGTGTTGATCTGTACTCCGTATCGCGAGACGGAGACGACATTGATTTTTCCCTATACATGCAAATCGGCCATCGCCCCCATGGCTCCCGTCGCCCGCCACGATCAACTGGTAGGCATGGTATCGGTGGGTCGCGTTCTGAGTGATAGATCCGTTTCGCGAGACGACGACAAACGAGTTCGCAACGCACCCATGAGTCCCATCGCTCCCATTGCCTTGAAACAGCATGGGAGCGATTTGTTTTTTTCTTGACGCTCCTACCACGCCATGCTAGAGATTGAGTAGAACGCTTCCCACAGCGTTCTTCCAGAGGCACGCGGGCCTCTCGCAAATACCGCACTCCCACCACCGAGCGACGGGACTCTCGTAAAACGCCTTCCCTTCCTTGCCGTACCCGAAGTGTGCCTGATGAAGCACGCCGACCAAATTCCTTACTACGCTCCCGACGGAACATCACTTGGCTTTCGTTCGCTCGCGGCCGCAAAGCGTCTTATCGCCGGCGGTTTCGTCAAGCCGTCTTATGGGCGCAAGGGCCATCTGAAGGCGATCTGGCTACGTCGGGAGGACGGCAGCAATCCGGTGGAGACGCACGCGCCCACCGGCACTAAGTACAGCTTCATCGAAAACCTGGACCATGGCCGATGCTGGAAGCTTCGGCGCCTGGATCGCAAGGACGAGGACGGTGTTGACTTCACGACGCGCGACGTCTTCGTCCAGGTCCTGGCGGATTGTCTGGTCGCATGAAACGTCCACGGCGCAGAATCGGCGGTCGATTCGTGGCCTGGGTTCGCGGCGCGTTCGCTCGTCCCGTCGAGCGGCGGCCTATTGTGAAGCCCATAGGTACTTCCAGCGCCTCGGCGGCGGCGGGTAGAACGATTGCACAATTTCGCTAGCTTCAGCCGAAAAAACAGGTGGTCGGTGGTCACCCTGGAGCGCCCCGTGGCGCCGCCCGCCACGGTGGCGGCACAGGCCAACCCGCCGCGCCCGGGCGCAACGTGCGCCAAATGTGCGCGACAGGGTGGCCAACGACGGCCCAGGCGAAGAAGTCCGGCGTGAACTCAGTGATCCAAGAACCCGTTTCCATTACACCAGCGCTGGCGCGGCGCATTGAAATCTGGCCCGTCGGCCGCTTGGTGCCGTACGCGCGGAACGCGCGGACCCATTCGGACGGACAGGTGGCGCAGATCGCCGCGAGCATTGCGGAGTTCGGCTTCAACGCGCCGATCCTGGTAGATAGCAACGCCGGGATTGTCGCTGGCCATGGTCGTTTGCTGGCCGCGCGCAAGTTGGGTCTGCCGGAAGTTCCGGTTGTGGTACTGGACCACCTCACCGACACGCAGAGGCGTGCGTACATCATCGCGGACAATAAGCTTTCCGAAAATGCCGGGTGGGATGAGGAGATCCTGGCCGCGGAACTCGCCGATCTGGAACATGAAGGCCTCGATCTCCGGGTGGTAGGTTTCTCCGACGAGGAGTTGGAGGCGCTGCTCGCCAACGATGCCGATCATCCCGCGCCGGAAGACGAAGAACCGATACCGGAACCGCCGAGTGAGCCGATTACTCAGTCTGGCGACGTGTGGTCGATCGGAAAGCATCGGTTGATTTGCGGCGACTGCCGCGAGTTCGGTGTGATCGAGAAGCTGCTCGATGGGAACCGCGCGAACCTGGTGATCACCTCACCGCCCTACGCCACGCAGCGCGAGTACGATCCCACGAGCGGCTTCAAACCAGTGCCTCCGGACGAGTACTGCGACTGGTTTCGTGATGTTGCCGCTAACATACAGGCGATTCTGGCGCCCGATGGCTCCTACCTCCTGAACATCAAGGCACACGCTGACGAAGGCGAGCGGAATCTGTACGTGATGGATCTCGTGCTTGCGCATAGGCGGCAGTGGGGCTGGCGATTCGTCGACGAGTTCTGCTGGCGGAAGACCGACAACGGTGTACCTGGTGGTTGGGGTAATCGTTTCAAGAACGCCTGGGAGCCGATCTTCCACTTCTGCCGGCAACCCGAGATCAAGTTCCGACCGAAGGCGGTTGGCCACGTGTCAGATGATTGCTTCGACTATTCGCCCAACAACCCGAAATCGACTTCTGGCAGCGGATTACTGGGCACGGGAGCGCGCGGAAGTGCGGCGGGACGGGCCGGCGCATCGGACGACGAAGGCCGCTTCCGCGGTGTTGCGCGGCCAAGCAACGTCATTGAAGCCCGGACCGAATCGAACCAGGGATCACACTCGGCACCTTTCCCGCGCGGTCTGATTGAGTTCTTTGTCAGAGCTTTCACCGACGCTGGCGATGTGGTCGTCGACCCGTTCCTGGGGAGTGGAACATCGATCGCCGCCGCTCAAGTGCTCGGCCGGATCGGCGTGGGATACGAGATCAGTCCGTCCTATTGCGACGTGATCCTCGGCCGGATCTCGAACCTGTGCGGCGAAGTTCCGGTTCTGCTTGCCACTGGTCAACAGATCCAGGAAGTGGCGGCTGCACGCGGCGTTTCCCAGGATCAGGTCGACAATCCCAGGCTTCGCGATTCACGCCGGATTCAGCATCACGGTCCGGCTCCGTTCTACGGGAGCCGCAAGGCTTCCTGATCAGTAGTTTCATTCATTCAACCGCAAAGGAGACAATCAGCATGCCCGAAGTAGCTAGCCCGAACCAGGCCGAACGCGAGTTTGAGACTGGAACGGACGAGTCTTTCAAAACCGTCAACGCCACCGGCAGCGCCACCCACAACGAGAACCAGCGGGTGACGTACGCCAACATCAAGCGCACCTACGACGTCTACCAGGACCTGGACATCCAGGCCGCACGGCAGGCGCTGACCGAACAGACGCGCCTGAACCAGATCGCGTCGCAGGCCCTTCAGAACGCCGTCGAGACGGCGAACATGGTCGGAAAGCGGAGCATCGAGCTGAACAACCTGGCGCACGACTCGTTCTGGAATCCGGTGGCCAGTGGCGCCGGCATGAACCTGACTGCGGGCGCCGTTCCCGCCAACCGCGCCACCGACGTGAGCGCCGCCGGCGTCGGCGTCGATGCCCAGGCCGTTGCTGCCGCAGTTGCCAAACAGGTGGACGCGACCATCACGCCGGTGCTCGCTACCCTGCAGCAGATCGTTCAGGCGCTGACCACCGCGACCACGGCGATCGCCAACGTGGTGAACCAG
>JADZGD010000151.1 GCA_020854055.1 Bryobacterales bacterium
CGTAAATGGGATAGCCGGAATAGCTTCTGCTGAACGCGCCGCGTACCACCCAATTGACATCGCCCAAGGGGTTCCACTTGAAACTGGCGCTCGGCTGCAATTTACAGTACACCGGCTGGAACGCCCGGCCGACACCATTCTCTCCAGCCACGATCATGGCCCCCGGCAGGCCGTTTTCCGGGTTGATGGTGGACAGGTCCACCGTCGATTGACGGTTGTATTTCTCCACGCGGGGTGTGGTGATCATCAGGTCCAGCCCAACGCTCAACGTGAGATCGCTACGAACCTCATACTGTTCACGAATGGCGGCCAGCCCGTATTGGTTTCGATAGTAGGACGGTGACAGCGTCAGCGTCTCCTGTGCGTAGATCGGCATTCCCAGCAGAAACGACGCGAACCCGTGCCCGGTGTCGTTGATACCCGGCAGGCTGGTCATCCCGCTATCAAAAGAAAACGATCCGGAGATCGAACCCGGCGCGTAGACGTTGATCTGGTAGCGAACGTACTGACCGATTAGGCGAATGGCATGTTTGCCGCGGCGGGTGGAAAACGTATCGGACCAGGAGTACGTGTTGTTCGCCGTCTTGCTAATTGGGCTTCCGCTCCCCATATGCAGGTACGGGGAAAAGCTGAAAACCGGAAAACTGGGTCCGGAAATGCCCGTTAACCCCAACTGAGCGGCAAAGTCGCCTTGCTGGGAAGGGCTCGTGCTACGGACGCTGCTGGAGGCGCCAACCGAAAAGGTGTTCAACGTATTCGCCGATATGGTGTAGATATAATCCAGGCCCAGGGAGCGGCTGGTGAAGTTCACGTTCGGCGCGCCGGGTTCGGCAATGGTGTTGAAGTAATTGGCGGCATCGTTCAAGCCGTTGGACGAATTTAGAGATGCCGTAAGGCGGTGGCTGTCTGTTATGGAATGGTCCAGCTTCGCGATGAACCCATTGGCCGTATTTGCCTCGGGGGAAACGATGAAGTAGTTGTTCTGATCGAATGGCCCCACGGCGGCATTCGGACCTGGATAGAACGGGACCGCCTTGGCCGCCACGGGATCGATCTGGGTAGCGCCGATCCGGTTACCCGGAAACGGATCCCGGATATATTGCAGGTTACTCACCGAAACCGGCTGCGCAGGATCGAAGTTGGGATTGAGGCGGGTGGTCGCCGGGTCATAAATCGGCAGCGCGTCGCCGGACGGGCTCACAGTGCGCGAAAAGTCGCCCGTCCGCTCGCCGTCGGTCGGGATGGTGTTCAGAAATGAGCGCGATATTCGTTCCCGCACAGCCTCGTAAGAGAGCGAGAAAAATGTCCGGCGCCCGCCGTTGTACAGCTTCGGAATCACCAGCGGCCCGCTGACGTTGAACCCGAACTGGTTGCGCCGCAGCAGGCTCTTCTGGTCGCCACGCTGGACGATTTCGTGCGGAACGGCGTCCAGAATGTCGTTTCTCCAGTTCTCGTAAAGACGCCCGTGAAACTGAGTAAGCACGCTGGCCTGCTTTCGTGCCGAGCGTGGACTGTCGGCTCGCAATCCCATGTTCCGGGTGAGGATTTTGAACTCATCCACCGCCTTCTCCATCGCCGTTTCCGGCTTAGGTTGGGCGGCTGGGGGTTGGGCTGTCTGCGTCTGCGAAAACGAACCCGGACACACGGCCGCCATGAGCAGACAGACTTCGAGCGCTCCTGGTCCGGTTCGCATCTTTACCAGTTTAGACGCATCCATCATCAAATCCAGTTTCGACTGGAAACAATTTCTCTTAGCGGACCCTCAACCGGGCGGTCACCGACCGGTCTGTCAGCAGGTCCACCGCGCGAACAGTCCAATCTCCCACCGGATCGTTATAGGCCAAGGGCAGGATCCATTCGGCCGGCTGCCGGCCCACCAGGGCGGTCCTGTCGAACCAGCCGGCAGGCCGGCCGTTAGGCGTAAAAACCCGAAGGCGTACCGGATGCACGGCCGGCGTGCCGGCGAGGTTCACGGTTGCGCGGACAACTTCTCCCCGCCGCGCTGCACCCATGGGGAACCGGACCTCCGGCGCTGCCTCCTCCGCCGGCGCCGCTTCAAGCGCAAGGAACGTAGCGCGGTCAGCCCGTAGTGCCGTCGTGAATGTGGCCGTCTTGCCAAGATATTTGTGTTGCCTCAGATCGTGGATCCGCCGGGGCGCCGGCAGTGCCACCTTCACCGGTCCGTTGTAGTCGCCGAGCAATGCGGCCAGGGCGGATTGTCCGTTGGTCCAGCGCGTTATCTTGATCCCGCTAACCGGCCCGCCATCTTCCCGCGCAATCCGGATGGCCGGAGTCACGCCCGACATCCGCAGCAGGCTCTCTATGAAGTCTCCTGATGGGACTTCGAAGACCGACCAGTTCAATAGAATCGCCCGGCCCTTGCCAAAATCATTCACCACCGCCACCGGCGTATTCAATCCGGTCCAGTAATGAATCCGGAACGCCTGTCCAAGCGGCTTGCCGGTGGTCACCTCTACCGACGTATCCACTTTGGCCCGCGGGTACACATCGCGCCCGTGCCAGTTGCCCCACTCGATCCGCGCTTTGACACCGCCCAACTCCCCGCCCGCGCTCATCCGGTCGATGCCCACGGCGTCACGATGGCCGCTGCGCCGGATCCCGAACACGTCGTCCAAAGCCCCCGGATCCAGCCGTTTTAAGTGGTCGTCATATAATCCAGGCCGCAAATCGGCGATTACGGTTCCACCGTTGCGAACAAACTCCCGGATCCGGCCTGCCTCGCCGGGGCCAACGGCATAGGCCAGGGGCAGCAAAAGCACTTTGTAATGCGATAGGTCGAACTCTCCCCGCCGCAGCATGCGGTCCGTCACGTAGCGGAACTGCAGGCCGGCGCCATGCAGCATCGTCCGCCAGACATCGTGATCACGTTTGTAATCTCCAAACGTCGGATTGCCGTCAAAATGCGAGATGTAGGTTGACGGCATCGAGTACAGCACCGCGATGCCATCGTCTTCCATCCGCAACTGCATCAGCAACGTACCCAACCCGTCACGCACCAGTTGGGTGTCCTTCACCAGTTCGCCGGAAGCGGGAAAGGGTGACAGGTCCGGCGCCAGAAACCCGTGGTAGCCGCTGAGGTTATCCCAG
>JADZGD010000152.1 GCA_020854055.1 Bryobacterales bacterium
CAACCGGTCGGCGCTGATGAAGGAGTGGATCAATTCGAAGGGTTACAACGCGATTGCCTGGTTGAGCGTAGCTATCATGATCGGACTCTCCCTGGCACTGATCGCCATCAGCATCAGGGAGTGGAAGATCTCGCTACCGCACATTTGAGCCGCGATCCGCGGCCAGTGCTTTCAGCGATTCGGTGTAGGGCGCGCGGGCGACTCCACGCTCGGTGATGATGCCGGTGACGTAGCGATTGGGGGTCACATCGAAGGCCGGGTTTTGAACCGCGATTCCTTCGGGCGCCAGGCGTACTCCGTAGACTTCGGTGACTTCGCTGGCCGAACGCTGCTCGATGGGGATGGCGTCGCCGGTGGCAAGCGTCAGATCGAGCGTCGAGATGGGTGCGGCCACGTAGAAAGGCACGTCATTCTCCTTGGCCAGCACGGCGACCGAATAAGTGCCGATCTTGTTGGCGACGTCTCCGTTGGCGGCGATGCGGTCGGCGCCGACCACCACACAGCCGATGCGTCCGCTGCGCAGAAAATGCCCGGCCATGTTGTCGGTGATGAGCGTGGTGGGGATGCCGTCCTGCTGCAGCTCCCAGGCGGTGAGGCGCGCTCCCTGAAGAAAAGGGCGGGTTTCATCGGCAAAGACGTCAATCTTCTTTCCGGCGCTGACGGCGGCGCGGATCACGCCCAGCGCGGTTCCATATCCGGCCGTTGCCAGCGCTCCGGCGTTGCAATGCGTGAGCACGGTCTTGCCATCGGGCACCAACCCGGCGCCGTGCCGTCCGATGGCCTGGTTGATGGCGATGTCCTCCAGATAGATCCGGCGGGCTTCGCTGGTCAGCCGCGCGCGAATCTCGCCAATGGGTGAGCCTTTCATCTCTTCATAGACCCGGCGCATCCGGTCGATCGCCCAGAACAGGTTGACAGCCGTGGGGCGGGTGGCGGCCAGGGTTTTGCAAATCTGGTCGAAGCTGGCATCGAGCCCGTCCGGCCCCGCCTTCTCCACGCCCAGCGCGACTCCCATTGCGGCCGCGACGCCGATGGCGGGCGCGCCGCGAATGATCATCGCTTTTATCGCGTGGGCAACCTGCTCATAATCCGTGCAGGTGACATAGACCTCCTCCCGCGGCAGGCGGGTCTGATCGATCATGACGACGCCGTCCGGCGTCCACTGAATAGTCTCAACCATGGCTGTAATTGACGATTTTCGCACTTGCCGGCCGCTCAGTTGAAAAACTGCCTGCCCTGCGAAAGGAACCCGATGAAAAAGGTGATGTTGTAGCCCGCGTGCAGGTAGACGGCGGCGGCGGTGGAGCGGCTGCGGTAGCGCACCCAACCAAAGGCTGCGCCGGCCACGGTGACCAGCAGGATGTGCCGCCACGACCAGGCATACTCAGGCCCATGCAGCAGGCCGAATGGCAGGGCGGAGAGCAGGATTCCCGGCGCCACTCCGAAACTCCGGATCAGCAGTGGCAGCAGGAAGCCGCGGAAAGCCAGTTCCTCGCAGAGAGGACCGAGCGTGGCGGCAAAGATGCCGACCAGGATTAACGAGGTCCGGTCCGAGAGCAGTTCCTTCAGCGGAGAATTGATGTCGGGGGTTTGCAGAAGGACGCCGAGAACGCCCACGCCGATCGCCAGCAGCGGACCGGCCAGCAGATAGACCAGCGGGGATACGCTCGGCGGGCGCCAGCCGAGCGATAGCCAGAACGGGCGGCGGTACTTCAGCTTCAACAGAAAATAGAGCGAGAGGAACCAGAACGCGTAGCCCAGAAATTGTGCCGCGAGCAGTTCCGGAGTCCGGATATCATGACGCAGGGGGAGCAGCAGAAAGACCACATGCACCAGCAGCGCTGCCACCAGCAGGCTGGGGACGGCCAGCAGCGCAAAGGTCACAATATCCAGCCACGACCAGAAGGCCTCGGCGCCGCGGGAAGCTTCGGGCGCGGCGGGAGTAGCCGGATTGCTCATTGCGATTGCTCGATGAGAAGGGCGGCTACGAGCGGCAGCAGGATCTCATGGTGCCCGGTGATGGCGTAACCTTTGCCGCCCGCCTGGGCATGAGGCCTTTCCACCACGTTGACGCGCGGGCGGTAGTGTTGAAGAAAGTCGAAATTCACGGTGATGAAATCTTCTACCGGGTGACCCAGGTTGCGCGCCGCCGACAGGGCTTTCAAAAAGACCTCCGGAAGCACAACGGCGGAGCCCATGTTGATATAGACGCCTCCCTGGTTCAATGCCGTGGCCAGAGAGCAGAACAACCGGAAATCGTAATACGTCGCGGCGCCGATCGCAGCCGGGTCGGTGGCCGGGTGGGTGTGCGGGGTATCGGTGCCCACCGCGACATGGACGGTCACCGGAATGTCCAGTTGCCAGGCCTGGTGGAGCAGGCTGAGCGGCGCAAACTCAGCCCGGGCCGAGTGTTGAAGCTGGCGGCCCAGCGCCTCGCCGATGCCGATGCCGTCGCGGGCAGCCGCGGCGATGGCCTGGTTCATCTGGCGGCCGGTCTCTTCGGCCGAGCCGAAGCGGCCGTCGGGAAGCACCGCCTCCACGTCTTCGCTGGTGGATCCGGCGATGGCGATTTCGTAATCGTGGATGCTGGTGGAGC
>JADZGD010000153.1 GCA_020854055.1 Bryobacterales bacterium
CGATCAGGTTGGGAGGTGCAGGCAGGCGGCCAAGTTGGAAAAGAAGCCAGCGCCAGTCGTGAGGCGGAAGCTGGTGATCGCAGATGACAGCGGCAGTGCCACCCGGATTGCCATCGACGATAGCAAGGGCGTCGACGGCAGTGACAGCGGCCTCAAGTTGCCAGTTCGAGGAGGCGAAAATCTGTTGCAAGATGAGGTGATCACCGGGACACGGACTGACGAACAGAACGATTTCACCATTTCCATTCCTCACGGACATGAATTACCCACACTCCTATTGGCTAATGTTATGGTTCGTAACGGGCCGATCGCGGGGCAGGTTGCGAGAACCCGGCGGCGGAAGGAACCTCTTCGGAAACGTACCTTCCGGGCGCGCAGGCGCCCTATGCCGCATGGTGGCGCATTTACGAGAGGCGCCGCAAACAACCCTATTGTTATTTTAGCACCCGATTCGCCAAATACGGGTGGATTCATCAAATGCGCGTTAATGAACCAACCGTGATTCGTCCGTATGGAGAAGGTGATTTCAAGGGGCTGTGTAAGTAGCGGCCGGATGAGACCTGGCCGGCCTCCCGGCGGGATTAGCGGCTTGTCTTAGAGGATAAACACAGCCGGAGTCATGATGAAAACGCCAAAAGTTCTGGTGATCGACCACGATGCGCGTACGCGGCGCGAACTTCGAGGCTTGCTGGTGGTGCATGGTTTTGAGGTGGACGATGCCGGGAGCAACGACGAAGGGCTCTACAAGTTACGCCACGCATTGCCGGATGTAATCCTGCTCGACTTGAAGATACCGGCAAGAAAGGGACTCGAAATGTGCCGGGAGATTCGTGCCTGCTCACCGGTGCCGGTGATCGTACTGTCCGTGATCCGGATTTCCGATGTCCGCGCGCAGGCGTTCGAAGCGGGCGCGGATCAGTATGTGACCAAACCGTGCGGGGTGGAAGAACTGGCTGCCCGTATCCGCGCGGCACGGCGGCGCGCGGAGACAGTCCATTCTCCCGTACTGGTGTTGGGCGAGGCGGAGGTCAACTTTGAAACGCACCAAGTGCGACGCAAGGATTGCGTGGTCCACCTGACCGCCAAAGAGTTTGGACTGCTCTACTGCCTCGCTTCGCGTCCAGGGGAGATTGTTTCGCACCGCAGAATTCTGCAATCGGTTTGGGGACCCGATTACGGGGCGGAGGTCGAGTACCTGCGGGTGTTCGTCAATCAACTGCGGAAAAAGCTCGAGCCCGACCCCGGCCATCCCACAATCATTCTCACTGAACCTTCGGAGGGTTACCGCCTGGCGATTCCGTAACAGGCACTGGCAAGTCAACCGTTGCTTTTCTCCGGTGGCAGACCGGCCGGCTGTGCGTTATAAGCCAGCAACCTGGACATTGTATGCCCGCAACCCCTTCCAAGGGATGCACTGACTCCTGCATTCCGAGTGGCAAGGTGATTGCTTGTATTCCGGCTGATAGCACCAACCCCAACAAGGAGCGACGAATGAAGATTTCCGTGCGGCCACGCGACATGGCGTTGAGCGCCGAACTTCAGAAGCAGGTGGAGCGCAGCATCGCGTTCGCGGTCGATCGCTACACTTCTTGTGTAACCCACATTGCGGTATACCTCGCTGACCTGAACGGCCCGCGAGGCGGCGTGGATAAGTTGTGCCAGATCACCGCGGATGTGAAAGGGGGTCTGCCTGTCCTGATTCTCGAGCGGGGTGATGATCTGCTGGTCACAGTCAATCGAGCGGCGAAGCGTCTCGGGTACCGTATTGGCAGAAGAGCGCACCGGGCACGGACAACTCGCGTTCGTCCCCGGATAGAGCCTCGCCAGTCGCTTGAGGCCGGTGCCCGCAGACCGGTGATCTCGTGGCCGGTAGCTAACAAGAAGATCGCCTGATTTGACCTGGAGCCGTTCCAGGTTCCGCCGGGTTAACCGCCGGGCAGCAGCCTGAACCCCGCCTGGCCGCGCGACAAACAGCAGCGTCAATGCGATCGCCGGACTGGGTAACGCCACGAATAACAGGTGTGATGGAAAGACCTGCAACCCGGGGGGGCAGAAACATGGCAACCGGCATCAGCCACGCCAGTCCGTCATGCCGAGCACCCATTGCGCGCACGGAGCAACAAGTACCGTCGTAAGCGCGACGCCGGCCGTCGACAAAATCAGGCTTTCACGCAGCACCTAACGAAGGTTGGATCATGGCCGCAACGCCAACGCGCCCGGACACGTTACTGGCGGCGGCGCAGGCTATCGACTGGACGGCGGCTCCCAGCGTCAGGCGCTCGATTGGCATGGTTGGCCATGAGCGCTTCTGTCATCCGGCAGTCAGAGCCTCTCACCAAACTCCTGCCGGAGGATGCGTCTCAGAGCCAGTTGGGCGCGCCGCCGTCTTGAGCGAACGGCGGGGATGGGCAGATTCAGGCGCCTGGCGATCGCCGGATCGCTAAAGCAGTGAAATTCACTGAGCCACCAGACTGCACGGCAATCACGCGGCAACCGCTCGATGCATCGCCAAAGGCGCCTTTCCATCCGGGAAGCAGCCACTGACCGAAGTGATCTCACGTCGAATCCCAAGGGCATTTTGAAATCCACTCCACCGGCAGTGGAACTTTGGCTAGACGCTGACGGCGGCGGCAGCTTCCGGTTGGTAGATGACTTCAATCACCTGAAGACGCCTGATGCCTTTCGGCACACGCCATTCGATGACGTCGCCGACCCGGTAACCAAGGATGGCAGTGCCGATTGGGGCCAATATGGAGACGCCGTTTTCTGTTCGGACCTGCTCCGGGAAAACGAGACAGTAGACCTTCTCCTGCCCCGTGTCAAGATCCTTCAGGCGAACCTCGGAGTTCATTGTGACCGTGTCGTGAGGGACCTCATCGGGCTCGACGATCTCTGCCCGATCCAGTTCCTGCTCAAGGAGGTCGAGGTATTCCAGATCGAAGCTTCCTCCGGCGCGGCGCCCCTCGATTAACGGGCGAAGCCGCTCGAAATCGGCCCTGGTGATGTAAATGTGGTTTCTCATATCAGGCCTCCCTCTCGAGACAGACCAATCGTCTTCGAGAAGAAAACAGCATGCAATTGGCCTTCCAGTGCGTAGCGCCGGCAGGATGCGGTATCCGGCTGAAAGGATTTCGCCAGATGCCTGAAAACGCACAGCGCTGGCTCACAGAAGCCACGATCCATCTCCATTTTTGATCGAGGAATGGCTTTCCGGCGTGGTCGCGGTGTGGCGCCGACACCGTGGCGATGGCGCTTGGATTGCACTGGGTTTGGCGAGGCGGAACATGACATGGCCGAAAGCTCACCCATGGTGACGTTCAGCGTGGCCGAGCCGCATCAGGCCGCGATTCGGACAATACGAAAAGCCCTGGCGCTTCAGGGCCTTCGCGTGGCGGCGGAACTGGACATTACAACGCGCATCAGGCAGGAACTCGGTGCGGGCCTTGCGCCTTGTGTTGTGCTCTATGTGGATACCCCATCGCTGCTGTTGGAAGCCGTTGTCTTTCACCAAGGCGCGCCCCTTCTGATACCGCAGCCGCTCGTTGTATCTGGAAATGATCGCCATACCACGGTGCTTGTTCGCAGTGTGGAAGCGCTGACCGGAGGAGGGCTTCCAGTCAGCGTGCGAGAGCCCCTGGTGAACCTTCATGCACGAATGATTCAAGCCGTGGAGAGAGTCGCAGAGCGTGAAGGCGCCCATCTGATCATGGCTCGATGATTGGATCCGGCGCCAGCCAAATTAAGGAGATGACCAATGGTACACCAGACTGAACAACGCATTGAGGAAAAAAGCCGGCAGGAGAGCCTGGCGAATCCGCCGCCGGCGGCCGGACCGGTGGAAGCGCCGCTTTTTCAAACGATGGATGAACTCCAGGTCCGGCACGGAAACTCGCCTCTACCGAGAGAACGGATGTATCTGTGGGGCGGTGGACTTGTAGTCGGTTTGATTCTGTTCGGCATTCTGTGCGCGCTGATTATTTTCGTGGAGTAGCAAGGATGATTCGAGCCGGCGCGTCCGCGGTACGCTGTGAAGAAGGAAGCAGCGGGAGGTTGCGCGGCTTAGTGGACAGTTGGTGATGGGAATGCCGGCGGGGAAATGGCGCGGGCGCTTGTTCTGCGGCCTGGGCGTCCTGGGCATTGGTGTGTTCGATCGCATCAGCCACGGGGCGGGCGCTCCTTTCTACAGCGTGCCGGTTGCGCTCGCTGCGCTTGTTGACGGATGGCTCGGTGGTCTTGTGGCGGCGCTCATTTCGGCGGCGCTGCTGTTTACCAGTCCGGCGGCAACGGTCCCCCCGGCCGGCCCGGTAGAGGCGATATCACTCTTATGCCTGGGCTTGATAGCCGGTTGGATCGGGCAACGGGACCGCCGTCAGAAGCAGTACTATCAAAACCTTGCCGGGCAACTGAGTGGAGTTTACGAGAAGGTTCAGGCGAACTTCGAGGGGATGAAGCGGGCCGAGCGGTTGTCGGCTCTGGGCCAGCTCTCGGCGGGGTTGGCGCACGAGATCCGCAATCCACTGGCCAGCATCTCCGGCGCGGCCGACATACTAAAGCGCAATCAGGACCTGGATCCACGCCAGGCCAAGTGCGTCGCAATTATTATCAACGAGTGCCAGCGGTTGAATGGTTTGTTGACGAATTTTCTCAATTTTGCCCGCCCCCGCCCGCCGCGTTTTCAAACCGTAGAATTAGAGCCGGTGCTGGACAACGTTCTCGCGCTGGCCGGTCATGGCATCCGCGGCAAGGCAGTCCAGCTTCAGAAACGTCTGGAGCCGGGACTCCCCCTGGTGGAGTGCGATCCGGAGCAGTTGGAACAGGTGCTGCTCAACCTGATGATCAACGCGATCGAAGCCAGCCCGGAGAGCGGCACCGTTGAACTGGCGGCGGTGAACGACGGCCAACGGGTTGCCGTGCGGGTGATCGATCACGGCCATGGCGTGGCGGCAGCTCACGTTGACCGGTTGTTTGATCCGTTCTTTACGACCAAGGAACACGGGACAGGCCTCGGGCTTCCAGTGGCCCACCAGATTATGCGGCAGATGGGCGGCTCGCTGCACGCGCAGAAAAATGATAACGACGGCATGACATTTTCCGTGATTTTGCCGGTGAAACATTCAGAACCATGAATCCAGTACGCATTCTTGTAGTCGACGACGATCAGAATCTCCGTTGGGTGCTGCAGACCCAACTCACGGACATGGGCTATGCCGTCTCCAGCGTCGCGGACGGATTCGAGGCCGTGACGGCCATTGAGCGCGAACCTCCAGCGCTCGTGCTGACGGATCTAAGGATGCCGGGACTGACCGGCATCGAACTGCTGCACAAAATCCGGGCCGAATATCCCGATGTGCCAGTCATCATCATGACCGCGTTCGGCACGATTCAAAGCGCCGTGCAGGCGATGCGGGCAGGCGCTTACGATTACCTGACCAAGCCGATCGATTACGAGGAGCTCGGCCTTGTCGTCAGCCGCGCCCTGGAACACTTCCGCCTGATCGAAGAGGTTCGCAGCTTGCGCTCGATGCTGGATCGTAAGTATGGGTTTGAGAACATCATCGGGCATTCGGAGGCCTTGCTGTCGGTGCTCGACACGGCCGCCCGCGCCGCCCAGAGTGAATCGACCATCCTCATCCACGCCGAAACCGGAACGGGAAAAGAGTTGCTGGCGCGGGCAATCCACTTTAACAGCCGGCGCCGCGCCAAACCTTTTGTGACCATCAATTGCGGCGCCATCCCGCGCGAACTGCTCGAATCGGAGTTGTTCGGGCACGTCAGGGGGTCGTTCACTGGCGCGGTGGGCCACAAGGTGGGGAAGGTGGAGATGGCGGACCGGGGCACGCTGTTCCTGGATGAGATCGGCGAGATGCCGGGCGAACTTCAGGTGAAGCTGCTACGACTCCTCCAGCAGGGGGAGTTGGAGAAGGTGGGCGCTACCTCCCCGGTGAAGGTGGATGTGCGATTTGTGGCCGCCACGCACCGGAACCTGCGCGCCATGATCGAGGACAACACATTCCGCGAGGACCTGTATTACCGGCTTGCCGTCATTCCATTGGAACTGCCTCCGTTGCGCGACCGGACTGAAGATATTCCGGAGTTGGTGGAGCACTTCTTTCTGAAGGTAAGGGACAAGCAGGGGCGGCCCGATCTGGTGCTGCCGCCGGCTTTGCTGCCACGCTTTCAGGACTACCGCTGGCC
>JADZGD010000154.1 GCA_020854055.1 Bryobacterales bacterium
AGTTGTTGATGGCCGGAACCCGGAGATTACCCCAGTAGTAGGGATTACTCCGCGCCGTAAAGGCCGGCATCACTTTAAGAGCAGCGCCGTTGAACCAATGATCGATCGAGCGGCCGCTCAGCGACGGACTTGTACCGGTGGCGATGGCCGCCGGCAGGTTCACCGCCGCGCCGGTCTGGTAGATGTACATCGTGCTCCACTGCCATCCGCCGATGATCTTGTCGACCGCCGCGATGTCGGTTCTCCACGATTTCCCCTCGCCGAACGGCAGTTCGTACATGATCCCCGCCGAAAGACGCTGCGGGTTGTCGAATGCGCCGGTCATCCTGGTCGGTGTCGGGTCGCTCGGCTCGACATAGTGCAACTGCTCCAACTGCTTGGAGAAGGTATAGGCCGCCTGCACGTCGAGCCCGTAGCTCATCCGTTTGATGGCGCTCACCTGGAGCGAATTGTAGTCGCTGGTGCCGCCCTGGGAATTATAGAGCGCCGTACCCATATCCCGGAGGATCGTAATGGTCTGGAACTGCGGGTATGGCTGCAACAGATTGCCCACGGTGATCGTGCTCGCGCCCAGCGCGCCGGCGGAAGCCGGAATCAGTCCGAAGAACGGATTGGGAGCTTTTGCGTTCAGCCGGCTGCCCAACGAGTAATACTTCTGGTTGAAGGTTCCGCCGGTTCCGTTGCCGGTGCCGCCGCTGATAACGCGGTTGGAATCGCCGCCCGAAGTCGCCAACACCAGGTGGTCCGCATGCTGGCCCACATAGTTTACTTCCACCTGGAACCCCGGGGTGATCTCATGCTGGACGCCGAAGCTCCAGCGGAAGTTACGCAGGTTCCGCGGCCAGTAGTCGTAAACGCTCAGGCCGCTGCCTATTAAGGTCGCCAAGCCCTGGCTCGATCCGGTCGGCTGCACGAGGCCGCTCGGATATGGATTGGAGAGCGTATTTGCCGGAGTAAGCCCTCCGTCCAGGCTGGTGAGCATCTCGGTCTGTGACGCGAAACCGGTAGTGTTAACAAACGGCTGCCACCATCCGGAGAAGAACATCCCGAACCCGGTCCGTATCACGGTCCTAGGCAGGACGCGGTAGGCCAATCCGAGCCGCGGCTGGATGTTGCTCTTGTCCGATACCGAGTTGCGCCGCTTCTCCGGCGTAGCGAAGAACAGCCCACCGTTCACGTTAAAACTCGACGCCGCCAACTCCGGAATCGGATTCAACGCATACGCCGCCTTAGCCGCCACGGAGATTGGGCTTGCCGGTCTCGGATCGAAACCAAAGGTGTTGCGGTTATAGCGCTCCGTGATGCCCAGGATCAAGTCGTAGCGCAGCCCGAGATTGAGCGTCAGCTTCGGCGTGACTTTGTAATCATCCTGAAAATACCAGCCATAGAAGGGCGCTTGCGGAGCGGTCGCCGCCCGCAGGCTGAGGTAGTTCACGCCGGTATTGCCGCTTCCGTCTGGCGTTCCCAGCAGAAAACTGGCAATTCCGTTGCCTTGGTTGCTACCACTGACGAACGCGTTCGGCTGCGTGAAGCCGCGGTTGAAGGAGTATTGTCCGCCCGGCCGGTTCGCCCCTACGGAATTATTCTGCTTCACCTGGCTTTGGAAGCCGAACTTGATCGCGTGCGAGCCGGCGATCTTGGTCGCGCCGATGTTGTAGGACAACGTGTTGGTGTGCTCGTACCACTGCCCTTCGGAAGCACCGATATAGTACATGTCGGAGTTTCCGATGTTCGGAAAAATCCTCTGCTGCATCAGGTTGACCAGCGAACTTGGAAACCCGAGCGTGGTCTGGTCGAAGCTCGGGTGCGTTCCCTCCTGCGTCCAGCGCGTGTAACCGATCTGCCCGGTGATTACCATGGTCGGGCTGAGGGTCAGCGCATCACTCAAGCCCACCGAAGTCTGTGCCCGGTTATTGCCTTCCAGTTGTCCTACTCCTCCGCCGATATCCCACGGCGTGGGGACACCCGGAAAGCCCTGGTTGTGAGACCAGCGAACAAACAGCCGGTGATTCTTGATGTTGGGATCGATCCGGACCGAATAATTCTCGCCGTCATACGGCGCCGGAACCTGGGTGAAGTAGTTGTTCACACCGCTGTTGGGATCGCCCGCCAGATTCGCCGTTGGATAGCGGGGGATCACTTTGGCCGCGATCGGGTCGATGCGGTTGGCCGGAACTTTGTTGCCGGGGAACAGGGTGCGCGTGCCGTCGGCAGCCGTGGTCCACGGATCGGCAATCTGCATCAGCCGGCCGGCGGAATCGAAGGACTGGGAGAAGTCACCGGTCCTTTGCAGCGCAGTCGGCACGGTGAACCGGTAGGTAGTTGGGGTACGCTGGCGGATTCCTTCAAAGTTGAAAAACCAGAACAGCTTGTCCTTGATCACCGGTCCGCCGGCGGTGAGCCCGTACTGGTTCCAGCGCATCACCGGACGGGGCGACACCGGCGATCCATCGGCCTTGCGTCCTGCTTTGTTGGCGAAAAATTGGTTCGCATTCAGCTTGTCGTTGCGGAAAAAGTCCCACAGGCTGCCATGCAGTTCGTTGGTGCCGCCTTTCGTGGTCATGTTCACAAACATCCCGCCACCGTGGCCGTACTCCGCATCCAGCGCGTTGGTCTGGATGGTGAACTCCTGCACGTCATCCACCGACGGAATGTAGGCGACGCGATCCGACACGTTGTTCGGAATCCCATCCATCAGGAATTCGTTGGCGCGGTTGTTGCTGCCTGATGCCGAGGTGTAGGACACGTTATCGATGTCGATCAGACCATTGGAACTACCGGTCGACGAGTTGTTGGTGATTCCCGGAGCCAGGTTGGCCAGCATCAGAACATTTCTGGCCAGCAGTGGCATATCCGAAATCACACGCTGCTGCACGTTGCGGCTTACCGCCGATGTAGATGTCTCGAGCAGCGCTGCCTGGGCCGAGACTTCCACCGATTCGGTCACCTGGCCCAACTCCATGCTGAAATCGGCTGTCGTCCGGATGCCAGTGCGAACGCTCACCCGTTGCGCGCTCTGCTTGAATCCCGACTTTTCCACCGAGACCTCGTAATTGCCGGGTTGCACCAGCGGGAAGAAGAAGTAGCCGGCTTCATTTGAAAGCGTATCCCGACTTACTCCCGTATCCACATTCTTGAGCGTGACCTTGGCGTTGACCAGCAGCGCACCGGTTGGATCCTTGATCGTTCCGTCGACAGTTCCAACCGGCAGCACCTGGGCAAACAGCGCCACAGTCAGCCCTAATATAAGTAGAAGCAATACACTTCGCGCCATAAGTTTCCTGACCCTCCTTAGGGGGAACCCCATTCCCATAGTTGCGACTGGGAACATTCTATTGCGCTTGCAATACGGCGTCAAGCAAAATTTTGATTTTTGATTGTTTGCGGGAGCCGGCCACAGCGAGTTGTTACGCAACACACGGTCCTGCATTCGCTGCAAAGATATTGCGACTTATCTCAACATACTCGACAGTTACTAGAAAATTTGCGCTTTCGTGCCCGCCACTAACTCGATGCCGATCCGCCGCCGGCCGGTAATCGCCATGACGCACACATCACCGGCATCTCGGCAGATTCCGGAGTGAGGATTGCCAGCGCTGGTTTAGAACCGTTTTCAACCCGGGCGGCCCGCCGGATGCTTATTCGGCGCTCCGCCGGGCCGCCGCAAGGCGGGCCTGGGCGCGGCGCATGGCATTGAGCGCCCGTGCGAAATCCACCGGCACGGCGGTCTGGTACAGGCGGCCTTCGGCTCGCGCCAAGGCCTTTTCGGCGCGTTCCACGTCGATCTCGTCGGCGTTTTCAGCCCGGTCGGCGAGCACCCGCACATGGCCCGGAAGCACTTCCACGAAGCCTCCGGCCACCGACATCGCCTTGGTGGTTCCATCGGTGGTATAGCTCAACTCGCCGATGCCCAGTTCGCCGAGCAGCGGGGAGTGTTCCGGCAGCACGCCCAGGTAACCGTTGGCGGCCGGGATCTGCGCTTCGCTTACCGGCTGGCGCAGCACCAGGCGCTCGGGAGTCGCCACTTCCAGTTGGAACGTCGCCGCCATGGGTTCAGCCCTTCTCCAACTGCTCGGCTCGTTCGAGGACGTCCTCGATCGCGCCCTGCATGTAGAACGCCTGTTCGGGGATGTCGTCGTGCTTGCCCTCCACCACTTCCTTGAAGCTGCGGATGGTGTCGGCCAGCTTGACGTACTTTCCTTTGAAGCCGGTAAACTGCTCGGCCACGTGGAACGGCTGGGAGAGGAAGCGTTGGATCTTGCGCGCCCGGGCCACAATCTGCTTGTCTTCTTCCGGCAATTCGTCGATGCCCAGGATGGCGATGATATCCTGCAGGTCCTTATAGCGTTGCAGGATCTGTTTTACCTGCTGCGCCACGTTGTAGTGGTCTTCGCCGATGATACGGGGATCGAGAATGCGGGAGGTGGAGGCGAGTGGATCCACGGCCGGGTAGATGCCTAGCGCGGCGATGTCGCGCGAGAGGTTCGTTGTCGCGTCCAGGTGGGCGAACGCCGTCGCCGGGGCCGGGTCGGTGTAGTCGTCGGCCGGCACGTAGATCGCCTGCACCGAGGTAATGGAGCCGTTCCGGGTGGAAGTGATTCGTTCCTGCAATTCACCCATTTCGGTGGCCAGGTTCGGCTGGTAGCCCACGGCCGAAGGCATGCGGCCCAGCAGCGCCGACACTTCCGAGCCGGCCTGGGTGAAGCGGAAGATATTGTCGATGAACAATAATACGTCCTGGCCCTCCTGGTCGCGGAAGTACTCGGCCACGGTCAGTCCGGTCAGCCCTACACGCAGGCGCGCTCCGGGCGGCTCCGTCATCTGCCCATAGATCAGCGCGGCCTTGGACTTGTGGAAGTCGTTTGGGTCGATGACACCCGTCTCCTGAAATTCCAGCCACAGGTCGTTGCCCTCGCGCGTACGCTCGCCGACGCCGGCAAATACCGACACACCGCCGTGGTGCTGGGCGAGGTTGTTGATCAACTCCATGATGACGACCGTCTTGCCGACGCCCGCGCCGCCGAACAGGCCGATCTTGCCGCCTTGAAGGTACGGTTCCAACAGGTCGATGACCTTAATGCCGGTCTCAAACATCTGCAGTTCGGTCGATTGCTCTTCAAACGACGGCGCCGGCCGGTGAATTGGCCATCGCTGGGCGGTGGCCACCGGCCCCTTCTGGTCTACCGGTTCGCCGATCACGTTCAGCACCCGGCCCAGGGTCTCCTTACCCACCGGAACCGATACCGGGCCGCCCAGGCTCACAGCCTTCATGCCGCGCACCATTCCTTCGGTCGGCTGCAGCGCGATGCTCCGCACGCGGCCTTCGCCGATGTGCTGCGCCACCTCGGTGATCACGTTGATCGGCTCGGGAACGTCGTAGCCCTCGCTGGTGATGCGGATCGCCGTATAAATAACCGGGATCTGTCCCTCAGGGAACTGGATATCCACCGCCGGTCCGGCGATCTGGATCACTCTTCCTTCAACCATACTGGCAGGCGTTGCCATAAACTCATCCGCTCCTTGGGCCATCCGGCTCTATTCGAGCGCGGCGGCGCCGCTCACAATCTCGATAATCTCGCGCGTGATGCTGGCCTGGCGCACCCGGTTCATGTTCAGCGTCAGTTTGTCGATCATGTCCGCGGCGTTGGTGCTGGCGGCATCCATTGCCGTCATGCGCGCCGCATGTTCGGCCGCCGAGGACTCCAGCATCGTCCGGTAAACCTGCAATTCGACGTACCTGGGCAGCAGCGCATCCAGCAATTGCCCGGCGGGCTGCTCGAAGATATACTCGCTTTCGGCGCCGGCCTGGGGCAGGTCGATCGGCAGAATCCGGCGCGCCACCAGATCGCTCGCCACCACGCTGCGGAAGTAGTTTGCCACGACGTACACCGCGTCGTAGCGTTCCGCGCAGAAGCCGTCGATGACGGTCCGCGCGATTCCAAGTGCCGCCTGGTGTTCCACCGTGCGCAGAAACAGCGTCGTATGCTCGCCGGCAATGTTCGAATAGTTTCGTTTGAAATAGTCGCGCCCGCGCCGGCCCATCAGTTCCAGGGTCACCTCGCCGGCGGCGTGCTCCTCAATGAACCGCTGCGCCAGTTTGATCACATTCGCGTTGAACGCCCCGGCCAATCCGCGGTCCGCCGTCACCACCATCAGCAGAATCTTCTTCTCCGGCCGCCGCTTCAAAAGCGGAGGCAGCGTCTCCTCGGCGCCGCCCGCCGTACGAGCGACGTTCGCCAGCATCCGCTCGAGCATTGCCGCATAGGGCCGCGCCGCAATCACACGGTCCTGGGCGCGCCGCAGTTTCGCCGCCGAGACCATCTTCATGGCCTTGGTTATCTGCTGCGTGTTCTTCACCGACCGGATTCGCCGGCGTATGTCGATTAGGCTGGGCATTGGAAGGCCTCAGGCGCGGCCGCTTTTTGAAGCGGAGTGCTCGGCCACGAAGCGGTCCTTAAATTCCTTCAGCATCGCTTGAATGCGGCCCTTCAACTGATCGTCGATGGCCTTCTTCTCGCGCAGATCCTTGAGCAGCGCCATCTGGGAATGATCGAGGAAGCGGTAGAGTTCCTGTTCAAACAGGCGGCATTGTTCCACCGGAAGATCGTCCACGTAACCGTTGGTTCCGGCAAAAATGACGAGAATCTGCTTTTCCACCGGCAGCGGCTGGAACTGGCCCTGCTTTAGCAACTCGGTCAGTCTCTGGCCGCGGTTCAACTGTTGCTGGGAGGCTTTGTCCAGGTCGGAACCGAACTGCGCAAAGGCCGCCAGCGCCCGGTACTGCGCCAGATCCAGGCGCAGGCTGCCGGCCACCTGCCGCATCGCTTTCACCTGTGCGTTGCCGCCCACGCGGCTGACCGAAATACCCACGTTCACCGCCGGGCGGATATCGGAGTTGAACAGATCGGCTTCCAGAAAGATCTGGCCGTCGGTGATCGAAATCACGTTGGTCGGGATGTAGGCCGACACGTCGCCTGCCTGCGTCTCGATGAACGGCAGCGCGGTCAGCGAGCCGCCGCCTTTTTCCTTGGATAGCTTGGCCGCCCGCTCAAGCAGGCGGCTGTGCAGGTAGAACACGTCCCCGGGAAATGCCTCGCGTCCCGGCGGCCGCCGCAGCAGCAGCGAGATCTCGCGATATGCCGCGGCGTGCTTGGACAGATCGTCGTATACGCACAGGACCGCGCCGCCGCGATCGCGGAAGTACTCCCCCATGGCGCAGCCCGAATAGGGCGCCAGATACTGCATCGGCGCCGGGTCGGACGCCGTAGCCGCCACCACGATGGTGTACTCCATGGCGCCGAAATCTTCCAGCGTCTTCACCACTTGCGCCACCGTGGACCGTTTCTGCCCGATCGCCACGTAGACGCAGACCATGTCCCCGCCCTTCTGGTTGATGATCGTGTCCAGCGCAATCGCCGTCTTGCCCGTCTGCCGGTCTCCGATGATCAGCTCACGCTGCCCGCGCCCGATGGGAATCATCGAATCGATGGCCTTCAAGCCCGTTTGCACCGGCTCCTTTACCGGGCTGCGGTCCACCACGCCCGGCGCCAGCCGCTCGATCGGATTAAATTCGGCGGCATCGATGGGTCCCTTGCCGTCAATCGGTTGGCCGAGCGCGTTGACCACGCGCCCGATCAGAGCTTTGCCTACCGGCACGCTCATGATCCGGCCGGTCCGCCGCACCTGGTCGCCTTCCTTCAGTTCCGTGAAATCGCCCAGCAGAACCGCGCCCACCTGGTCCTCTTCCAGGTTCATCGCGATGCCTGCCACGTCGTGCGGAAACTCGATCAGTTCGCCCGCCATCACCTTTTCGAGTCCGTGGATGCGGGCGATTCCATCGCCGACCGAGATCACCGACCCGGTCTCGGCGACGTTTACCGCCTGATCGTAGTTTTCGATTTCCTCGCGCAGCACCTGCGCAATTTCATCCGCTCCAATACCAGCCATAAGATTCCTTCCCGGTTTCGTTCGCCGCTACAATCTCGGGGAGCCCTATTCGGTCGACAGCCGGCGGCACAACTCGTCCAGCCTGCCTCGCACCGATCCGTCGTAGACAGTGGAACCTACCGTGGCCCTCACGCCTCCGATCAGCGCGGCGTCCACCTCGTATTCCATCCGGACGTGCTTGCCCGAAAGGCTCGCCAGTTCCCGCTCCACTCGCTGGCGTTGTGCCTCGCTGAGCGGCGACGCCGAAACGACATCGGCGCGCACCACGCCCGACAGCTCGTCGACTTTCGCCTCAACAGCAATTGCGATGTCACGCAGAATCCCGATCCGCCGGTGATCCAGCACGACGTAGAGAAAATTACGGATCAGCGACGCAATGCCCGCCTTTGCCGCCAGTTTCGCGATGATCGCATGTTTGCGTTTGCCCGACACCGCCGGACTGAGCAGTACACCCCGGAGGTCGTGCGAGGTGGCTACCATCTGCTCGAAGCTCCACACCTGAGCCACCGCCTCGCGTGCCTCAACCGGGGAGTCCGCACCCGTCACCAACTCGCCAAGCGCCTTTGCATAGTGGGAAGCGGTTGCCAGTTGCATTACTGAGCCTCTGCCGTCCGCTTGCCGCCCAGACCATCGGCAAATGCGCTTACCAGCGCGTCTTCGGCATCCGCATTCATCTGTGCGCGAATCTGCGTTTCCGCCAGCCGCACCGCCAGGCCACCTGCATAAGCCTTCAGTTCCTGGCGCGCCGCCTTGCCTGCGGCGTCAATGTCCTGCCGCGCATGTTCGTTCACTTTTTCGAGCAGCCGTTCGGTTTCCTGGCGGACTTTCTGCTGATCGGCTTCCAACTCCGCCGATGCCTCCTGGCGCATACGCCCAATCTCACTCTCCAAAGCCGCCAGTCTCCGGGAAATCTGGGCCGTCCGCGCTTCAGCTTCGGCAGTCTTTTTCGCCGCTTCGTCCAAGCCCTTGCGAATCTGTGCGTTACGAGAGGCAAATAGCCCCGGCGCCTGTTTGCCGATCAGGTACCCCAGAAACCCCGCCAGAATGGCGAAGTTCAGGGTCTTCCACAACGTCTCGTGCGGGCCGACCATGGATTTGTCCGTCCCGGAATGGCCAGACGCCTCTTCCGCCAATACCGGTAACTGCCAGAGCACGACGGTGAGGCAGAACAACGGCAGAATCCGCTTCAAACTTCGCTCCTTCGGGGGCGCAGAATCGTCCCGGCAATCCGCTCGGCCAGCCGCTGGCTCTCGCCTTCCAGCCATGTGCGCGCCTGACCGGCCTCAGCCGCCAGCCCAGCCTTGGCTTTGTCCACCTCGGCCGCTGCCCGCGTCCGCGCCTCCTTCACTGCCAGTTCCTGCCCCTCACGCCACTGCTTCCGGGCCGCCTCCTGATCGCTGTAGATCTCCGCCCGGGCTCCCCTCAGCGCCGCTTCGTATTCGGCGGCCTTGGCATCGGCTTCCTCGATGCTCTCCATGGCCCGCCGCCGGGCTCCCTCGGTGGCCTCGTAACGCCGCCGCAATAGCTTCTCCAAAGGAGTGAAAAAGATCTTCTTCAGATAAAAGTGCAGCAGCAGCACCAACACCAGTGTCGGCACGGCTTTTAACAAAATATTCCCGAGTGCTTGCAGAGTGGCTTCCATCGGTATGCTATTGGGAACGCCCTGCGAGGAGGACGCTAAAAGACTCCAAATCGCTTACCGTAACATATTTCTTTTCATCGGGTCAATGAGACTTAAAACGCCGACCAAAAACGCGGTTGCGGCCTCGCGGGCGTCGTGCGCAGTACGATAATCTGTATCATCCTTCCATGACGGGACTCGTTCGCAAGATCCACATCTGGGCCGGATTGTTGGTCCTGTCTCAACTGGCCATTTACGGCATCGCCGGGCTGACCGCCGGCGTGTACGCCTCCCGTGCTCGTCCCAACCGGCCGCGCAGCGTCCGTCATGTCTCCTTCACCCCGCCCGCAAATGCCACAGACCGGCAGGTGGCCGGCCTGATTTACCAGCAACTTCGCCTGCCGTTCACCCGGCCCATGCCGGACTGGTTCCTCCGTCATACCACCGATCACCACCTGCTGCTCGATTTCTACAACATCAATGGGATCTATCGGGTAACGGTTCTCGAAGACGAGCAGAGGCTGCGTATCGAGGAGATCCGTAACAACCTTTGGCTCTTCATGGAAGACATCCACGCCGCGACGTTGGCCGACGACGGCGCCCCAATGCCCGTCCGCCTCTGGGCGCTGTGGAATGAAGTCGCGCTGTGGAGCCTCGCCGGTTTCTGCCTCTCCGGCGCCTGGCTATGGCTGGCCACCAGCCGGCGCCACCCGTGGGCCTGGAGCGCGTTGGCCGCGGGATCCCTTGCCTTCGCCATCCTGTGGGGAACCTTGAGGTAGCCAGATGTACCGAACCCTGCGAACCATCCACTTACTGGCCGGCGCCTTCGCGCTGCCGATGCTTCTGATGTATGCCACGAGCGCCGTCCAGATGGCTCACCCCGGGTGGTTTCGACTGAAGCCGGCGGTCAGCGAATCCCGATTCACCCTGCCGGCCGGTTCGAACGATGGCCGCCGCCTCGCTTACAACCTGATGGCCGCCCGGAACATCTCCGGGGAATTACAGCAACTCCGTTCCACTGCTCAAGGCTACGAGTTTCGTATTGTGCGGCCCGGAACAGTCCACGAAATCCGCTATGACCATCTCACCGGCGCCACTCATCTGCAAACTCTAGCCTCGCCGTTCATTGGAGTGCTAAACCGCCTCCATCACGCCGCCGGCATGGCTCACCATGATTACCTGCCGCTGACGATGTGGGGTGTGCTGGTAGCGCTGGCTTCGATGGCCACCGTGACCCTGGCCGGTACCGGCGTCTGGATGTGGTGGCTCCGCCGCCAGCAGCGGCGCTCGGGCCTGATCCTCGTTGGCGCCAACCTGGCCTTCACGCTGGCCGTCTTCCTGATCCTGCGCCTGGGTTAGACCGTCAGCGGTTGCCCTCCTCGAGCAGGGCGGCTCCGGCCCGGTTTTCCACCGTATGACCGCTCATCAGATTGTGGTGCATCAGCACCTGGCTGACATCGGGATTCACCTGCACCGCTATACCCACCTGCTTCTTGCGGAACGAGAAGAAGCTGTCGTGCAGAATCACTTTCCCCCGGTTGAAAATCATGGCCGGCTGCTTCTTGCGGATGTTCCACTCGACAATGCGCGAATCGCCGATCGAGAGCGTGCCCGGATTTTCCCACTTCACGGCCTGGTTCAATTCACCCCAGAAACTGGCGCCGCGGATGGTCACTTCAGCCGGCTTATCGCCGTGGCCCCACACCGCGATGTGGCGGAGGCCTGCCCCGGCGTTGGCAATGTTCAGGTTGGAAAAGTGGACGGCATAGGGCTGCGTCTCGTCCACATCCACGCCGATGTCCACGTTGTCCAGGTTGATGTTGGACATCTGTCCGTTCATCGCGCCGTGCTTGGAGGCGGTGAGCTGAACCCCGGTCCGGTAGCCCCAGACGAAGATGTCCTCCACCACCTCCCAGTCGGTCCGTTTGAAGATAAAGCCGGTACCGTTGGTGGTGGTATATTGCACAATCTTCTGGTCGCCGGTCCAGAACGGCCAGAAGTGGACCTCCTTGATTCTGCCGATGTCATAACACTGATCCACCAGCAGGCCGACCGAGAGCGGTTGTCCGTAGAGCCCGCGGATATAGTGGCGCGCGGCCGGGGTTTCACCGCCCAGATCCACCCCGCGGTAGGGATTCACCAGCAACACGTTCACTAGCGAAATGTTGTCGGCTTTTTCCGCGTTACGGACGGTCCAGGGATAGGCCACCGGCTGGTAGTCGATTTTCTGCTCCGGATAAAAGACCGTGATCCCTTCGAGCGTCGCATTTGGCCCCATCATGGTGATGAAGGGCGTGCCGTCGGCGTTGCCGGCGCCCTCCACGGCCAGAAGCGTGGTACGCGGCTCCTTGGGGTCGTAGGCCTGGGGAGCGCGGCCAACACCGGAGAGCGTCGTGTTGGCTGGTATGGTGAGATGAGTGCGGATGAGATAACGCCCCGCGGGTGCAAATACGATGCCTCCGCCGGCGGCCGCTGCCGCGTCCAACGCTTTTTGAAAGGCGGCGGTGTCGTCCGTTTTCCCATCCCCGCGGGCACGGTATGGCTTCTCGCGGACATTAATCTGCGCCGAGGCGCACAGCACGAATGAGAGTAGACAAATGAGATGTTTCAAGCCTGAAATTATACTGCTGCTGGCGGGGGCGTTGCCGGTGACCGCCGAATCCCACACGTTCGCGCGCTTCGCGCATGACCTGATTGACCTGGAAGGACTTTCCCAGGTGGCAGCGGCGCCGGTAAAAATGGCCTCCAGTTGGGATCGCACCGGGGGCAACAACGATGCTTTTGTAGGCAAGTGGCGCAAGAGCGGCGTCTATTCTTTCGCCGAACTGAAGGGGCCCGGGGTGGTGCGCCGCATCTACACCGCCCGCCCCGGAGGCTGGCTGCGCATCTTTATCGACGATGACACCCGACCGCTGGTCGACATGAAGTGCGAGGAGTTTTTCGCGGGCCGCACGGCGCCCTTCGTTCGCCCGGTGACAGGCCCCATGGGTGGCGCCAATTACACGTTCTTCCCGATTCCGTACCGCAAGTCACTCCGTATTCAGACCACGGCGGTCCCCGGGTCCGAATTTCCTTATGGCGTCTACTACCAGGTGACCTACCAGACCTTCCCCGAAGGCACGCCGGTCGAATCGCTGAAACTGCCGCTCTCTGCCGCCGACACCGCCGCCTACGAACAGGCGCTCGAAGCCTGGCGCCATCCGGGAACGGATCCCAAACCGGCTCGGGATAGCCAGATCACCGTCACCAAAGAGTTATCCATCCCCGCGGGAGCGCGGGTGGACGCAGCGCGGCTGGAGGGCGCTGGCGTAATCGATCGCCTGCGCATTCGCCTGGACCCCGATGCGCCTGAACTGCTTCGCTCCACGTTGTTAAAAATCCGCTGGGACCGGGAGACGAAAGACTCGGTCGATTGCCCCATCGGAGACTTCTTCGGCAACGGCTTCCGGCGGGACCAGTACCGATCCCTGCCGATGGGGCTGACCGAGGACGGCTGGTACAGCTACTTCTCCATGCCCTTCGGCTCGCGCGCGCGGATCACCTTTGTGAACGAAGATGCGAAGCGCCCGGTGCGCATCACTCTTCGCATGGTCTACCGCAAGACGGACGGCCTCGCGCCCGGCACCGGGCTGTTTCACGCCAAGTGGCGGCGCGAGGAGGTAGTGGCCACCGATCTTTACTACGAGAACAACTCAGGCGAATACAACTACCACGCGCTCGACGTGCATGGCGCGGGCCGCTTTCTGGGGATGAACCTGAATGTTTTCAACCGTCACACGCTGTGGTGGGGCGAGGGCGATCCGATGATCTTCGTGGATGACGAACCGTGGCCGCCCGCCATCCACGGCACCGGCACGGAGGAGTATTTCAACGACGCCTGGGGATTCCACCGCTACATCAGCGCCGTGGGGGCGGACAAGGGCACGAAAGAGCGCAACATTATCCCGGTTTCCGGCGTTCTCATGGGCGGCGGCGAGGAGCCTCTTCAAGGCTTCGGCGGCAATGCCATCTTCTCCTTTAACCTGACGGACTCGGTCCCGTTCACCAAACGCATCCAGGTGACCGTGGAGCACGGCCAGGAACAGAACGATTTAACCAACGACTATTCGAGCACCGCCTACTGGTACGCGCTGCCCGGCGCGCGCGATTTTTTCATGATGCGCCCCGCCTGGGAACGCGCCACACCGCCGGAATCCGAGTGGCCGGCCATGCGAAAGGTGGCTGAGGTTCGTTACCTGGACTGGATGCGGGAGACGCTGGCCCAGTTCGCCGACGCAATACCCTACGAACCCAACGACGACCGCCTGGCCCGGCCCCGCGCCGTCTTCCTGATGTGGGCCCTGGACCACGGCGAACGGCTCGGTTTGCCGCGCGAGGAAGTCGATCGGGTGCGGCGCGCCTGGAGGGATTTCAAAGGACCCGAATCGGAAAATCGCAAGAACGTAGACCGCCTGCTGCTGGAGTTGGCGGACAAACTCGGCGTGAGACGCCGGTAAGCCTCCAGGATCGCTCGACTACAATAGAGACAAATGCCAGTTGGAACTGAAGAATTTTACCGCATCCAGAAGCTGCCACCCTACGTATTTGCCGTTGTTAACGAGATGAAAGCACGCCTGCGCGCCGATCAGCAGGACGTAGTGGACCTCGGAATGGGCAATCCGGACGGAGCAACCCCGCGCACCATTGTGAGTAAACTGGTCGAGGCCGCCAGAAATCCACGCAATCATCGCTACTCCATGTCGCGGGGCATTCCCCGGTTGCGGGAAGAGATCGTCAAACGTTACAAGGCAAACTACGGCGTCAGCCTTGATCCGGAAAAAGAGGCGATCGTCACCATCGGCGCCAAGGACGCGCTGGCCCACCTGCTGTTTGCGGTGATCGGCCCGGGCGATATCGTGGCATCGCCCAACCCCTGTTACCCGATCCATCAGTACGGAGTGGTGATGGCCGAGGGGACTCCGTGCCTGGTGCCGATGCCCGATCCGGCATCCTTCCTGAACACGCTGGAAGACATCTACCGCTCGGCCTCGCCAAAACCCAAGATGTTGCTGCTGAGCTTCCCGCAAAATCCCACCACCGCTTGCGTGGACCTCGATTTCTTTAAAGAGATCGTGCGGCTGGCGTCCCGCCACGGCACCATGATCGTTCACGATTTCGCCTATGCCGACCTGGGCTTTGACGGCTATGTTCCGCCCAGCATCCTCCAGGTAGAGGGCGCGAGCGAAGTTGCGGTAGAGATTTTCTCCATGTCGAAGAGCTACAACATGGCCGGCTGGCGCGTCGGTTTCTGCCTGGGAAACCAGCGGATGATTGCAGCGCTGGCGCGAATCAAGAGCTACCTCGATTACGGCATTTTTCAGCCAATTCAGATCGCAGCCATCATCGGTTT
Organism: Bryobacterales bacterium; assembly: GCA_020854055.1. Lineage (GTDB taxonomy): Bacteria > Acidobacteriota > Terriglobia > Bryobacterales > Bryobacteraceae > JADZGD01. The sequence goes on from JADZGD010000154.1 coordinate 14,958, forward strand.
GCGGGAGTGTGAAGAAGACACCCGGAAGATTAACGCGCTCTACCAGAAGCGGCGGGATGTGTTGATCACCGGCCTCAACCGGGCTGGTTGGCCGGTAGAACCGCCCAAAGGAACCATGTTTGTGTGGGCGCCGATTCCGGAGCGGTTCCGCGCGCTGGGATCACTGGAGTTCTCCAAGTTGCTGCTCGAAAAAGCGCTGGTCGCCGTCTCGCCGGGCATCGGTTTCGGACCGCTGGGCGAAGGATTCGTACGGTTCGCGCTGATTGAAAATGATCACCGCACCAAGCAGGCAATTCGCGGCATTCGCCACTTTCTGAAATAATTTCGTCTTTATAATCAGGTTATGTCGGCTCTGTCGGACGCCTCACAGTTGGAGATTCTGGAACTTCGCCAGATCGCGCCCGACGATCTTGAACCGCTGCTTAAGCAGGAATCCGAGGTCTGGACCGGCCAACTGCACTGGGACTTTACGGCTTCGGCGGATCTGGTGCGCCGCTTCGTTCGCATGCGGTCGCTGAGCGGTTTTGCGTTACGGATTCGAGGCGTCCCGGCGGGATACTGTTACTGGGTCTCGGAAGACGAAAAGGGACTGATCGGCGATATTTACGTGCTGGCAGAGTACGCCGGCCTGGAGTACGAAAACGTGCTGATGGGAGCGGCCGTCAATGCGATGATGCGCAACCCTCACCTGCGCCGCATCGAATCACAGTTGATGATGCTGCGCCCGCCGATCGCAAGGGAACTGCCGCTGGCGCGCTACGGCCGCACCTACGAGCGGAACTTCATGGTGGCTGGCTTGAAAACCACCGGCGAACTGCCACCCGGAAAGGCTTCGGCGGTAGCGGTTATCGATCACTGGAACGAACACTGGCAGGAGGAAGCCGCCGAAGTAATCGGCTCCGCCTACCAAGGTCATGTCGATAGCGACATTAACGACCAATACCGTTCCGTCTCCGGCGCGCGAAGGTTCCTCGCTAACATCGTACAGTACCCCGGTTGCGGGAAGTTCTTCGCACCGGCCTCGCTGCTGGCCTATCGCCGCCAGGATGGACGGCTGTGCGGCGTCTGCCTGGCCAGCCTGGTTTCCCGCCGCTGTGGCCACATTACTCAAGTCTGCGTGGAGCCAAACCTGCAGGGCGCCGGCATCGGCTATGAGATGATGCGGCGATCCCTCCAGGCCTTACATGCGCGCGGCTGCCGGGAAGCAAGCCTGACTGTGACCTCCTCCAATACCCAGGCGATCCGTCTGTATGAGCGTCTGGGTTTCGTCACCACGCGTACTTTCGGCGCGTATGTCTGGGACGGTTTCTGATTCCATGCCACGTCCAAAATCGAAACGGTCCAGACGCGAGCCTACCCGTGCCCCGGCTTCAACCAATGGCTGGTGGACGCGGCCGGCATGGATGGCATTCGGCGTCTTCGCCCTGGCGGCGCTGTTCTTTTATTGGATCCCACTAACCGATCCCGCTACCACGCCGCAATGGGACACCATTGACTACCACTACAGCGTCCAGAAGTACTTCAGCGATGTTGCCAGCGAGGGCCGGCTGCCGTTGTGGAGCGACCGGGCGTTCTCCGGCTATCCGTTCCTGGCCGATCCACAGACCGGCGCGTGGTATCCGCTCAACTGGCCGTTTTTCGCGTTGGGAATCACGCCCAAGAGCCTGATGACGGAGATTGCCCTGCACGCGCTGCTGGCGCTGATCGGCGCCTGGCTGCTGGCTGGGCGTTGGCTGCACAACGGGTTCGCGGCGGGGATTACCGCCGTTTGCTATGCCTTCTCGGGCTATTTCGCGGGACACGCTACTCATTTGGGTATGTTTCAATCGGCGGCCTGGCTGCCGCTGCTGCTCTATGGCCTGCACCGTTCGATCGAAGACGGACGGCTGCGCACCATGGCGCTGACCGGCGCCGGCGCGGCATGTATGTTCCTGGCGGGGCACTTTCAGACGGCACTCTATCTGTTCGCCGCATTGGCGCTCTATGGCGCCGTGCTCGCCTTGCTGCTGCAGCGGTGGCGGGCGGCATTCGTCTCGCTCGCCGTGATTTCCGGCCTTACCGTGCTCCTATCGGCCGTGCAGTTGATTCCCACGGCTGAACTGGTTATGAACTCCACCCGAGCCGGTGTGCGCTATCTTGATCAGACCGGCGCGCCGCTGGTGAACCGGGCGCTGTGGACGCTGGTATCACCGAACCACTACGGCTCTATCAGTGGCGCTTACACCGGTCCGGTTGACATTACCGAATTCTTCCTTTACGGCGGTATTCTGCTGCTGCCCCTGGCAATCCTCGGCCTGATCTGCCACCGCCTGCGCTGGGCGGCACTGGCGTTGTTGATTCCTGCGCTATGGTATGCGTACGGTCCACCGGGAGGGTTGTACAATGTGGTCGCGCAAATGCCCGGCTTCGGAGCCGTGCGCGCGCCCGTTCATGCCTGGTTCGTTGTTGCCATGGCGCTCGCGCTGGCAGCCGGAGGCGGTGCTGCCTGGCTATCGGGTACCCTGCGCTGGCGCTATCTCGGCCTGGCCATCGCGCTAATCGCGTTCATCGATCTGTTCTACTGGAACTCGCTTGAGAATCGGCTGCCCTACGCGCGAACCAGCTTTGAAACACTATACGCCCAACCCCAGGAGAGTTTTTTCGGCGCGGTGCGCCGGGTGCTTCCACCGGGAACACGCTTTCACTCCGCCGGAGCGTCGCCGGCATTTGGACCGATGAACAACTCTTACGATTTGGGAATCAGCGCCACCTACGGCTCCAATCCGCTACGGCTAAGCCGCTACGAGCATTTTTTCGCGGCCGCGGCCCTTAACCCGAAACTGGTAAATGAGCTCAATGCCGGCGGGCTCCTCGATTCCAAGACCGGTGAGATCATGGCAAATCCGGCAGCCCTGCCGCGGTTTTATATTCCACCGGCCTTGTCCCGGCCGGACAACACCCCGATTCTCGGCCAGTTGGTCAAACTGGACCCGGCCGCGATGTCACTGGTGGAAGGCCGAGTGGACCGGTTCCGGCAGGATGCGGCGGGAAAGATCAGCGTAAAACAAGCGGATGCAGGCCGTTACAAATTGGAGATCTCCGTACAGTCACCGACGTTACTGCGCGCAGCCATCGCCTGGTATCCCGGTTGGCGGGCGGCCGTGGACGGACATCCGGTGCAGGTCGAAATCGTGGATCATGCGCTCATGGGGATTCCAATCCCCGCGGGACGCCACCAGGTGAATCTGGTTTACCATTCCACCACATTCCTGTGCGGAGCAGCCATCTCACTGGCCACCACGCTGGCGCTCTTCATTCTTCGGAAGCGGCTCGCCATCCACCACATAGGGCGGTAGATGCCGGCTCTGCTCAAAGATGCGGCCGATGTACTCACCAAGCACCCCGATCGAGATCAGTTGGACGGCTCCCAGGAAGACCACCGTGAAGATGATGGTCGGATATCCGCGAACCGAATGGCCGCAAAACCAGGCGATCAACACCGCCGCCAGGTAAGCCGCCGAGAGCACGATCGCGCCGAATCCCAGCAGCAGGGCCAGCCGCAGCGGGCGGATAGAGAGCGCGGTAATCGCATCGAGCGACAGCCGCAGGCGCTTGCGCAGCCTGATACGCGAGCGGCCGCCGCCACGCGGCGCGGCGGTGTAGGGGATCTCCACCGCGGATACTCCCAACCAGGTGACCATGCCGCGGTAGAACGGCCGGGCATCGCTGAAACGCAGCACCTTTGCCGCCACACTGCGATCGATCAGTTGGAAATCCCCCGCTCCCTCGGCCAGCGGGAGATTCGTTAGCATGCGCAGCAGGCGGTGAAAGAGACCGGAGGTCAGCCGTTCCGCCAGGCCGGCATCCGGGTTCCGGCGGCGGACCATCCGTACCGCGCGCGCGCCGTTTCGCCATGCCTCAAGCATCTTCGGCAGTTCCGCGGGTGGATGCTGAAGATCGGCATCCATGGTGATAATCGCATCGCCGCTCGCTGCGGCGATACCGGCCAGAAATGCGGCCTGATTGCCGAAGTTTCGAGTCAGCCGGACCAGGCGTACCAACGGATCGGATTCGGCCAGGCGCCGGACCGCGGCCGCCGTCCGGTCGGTGGATCCATCGTCGACGAAGAGGATCTCCGCCTGGGCGGGATCGTCCGCCAGCGCACGGCGCACGGCCGCGTGAAATGGGACGGTGTTGGCAGCTTCGTTAAAGGCCGGAGCCACAATGCTCACCCGGATCATACCGCCGCCTCCAGATACCGCCGGCAGCGGCCGGGAATCGGGGCCGTCGCTTCGACGTAAGTGTAGAGGCTGAGGTGCACCGTTGGCAGCGGGAACCGCCGCGTCGACACATGCTCGAAGAAGTAGCGCGTCACCTCCAGGATGTCCGACGCTGAATTGACGTGCTCATGCCGCATCAGCGGCGCGTAAGGGAGCCCGGTACGCAGCCGGTAAGCCGTTCCGGTTCCGTAGCGCCATGCCAGCCCCCAAAGCAGGCCGCCTTCGGTGGGAATACCGGCCTGAAACTGCCCGCCTGGGGCAAGCAACAGCGCCGAGCGCGCCACCATGGCGGGGAGTTCGGTCAAATGCTCCAATACGGCGATTGACACGATCCGATCGTAACGCATCGCCGGTGGAACATCGGCCAGCGCGCGGTAGTGGTCCGTCGTACGGCCGAGGATCGGGCTGCCATGCCACAGCGCCTCAAACGGCTCAACGAAATCGTAACGGGCAAAACCCGATTCATACGGAAGATGGTTCAGCGTCCCGGCACCCAATTCGAGAATCTCTTCGCCCGGCTTTCGCGCCGCCGCCACCTGCCGGTGCATCCAGGCTTCAAGCCTCCGCGCGATGCCTGTGGCCACGGTGGCGCCGTTCCGATTTTCTTCGTAATCCCTCAAATAACGGGCGCGGTGCGCTTCCGGCAAGGGCGGGCGCCACCGGGGATAGGAAACCAGCAGCCGCTTGATCGAGTCCTTCATGGGCAAGCGTGAGAATCGCATTCCAGGTTAGCAGATGGTCCCCGCTCCAACCTGGCCACCTGCCGGTCTGAAAGATCTTATACTGGCTGAGATCGACCTTGGAGCAAGCAAATGCAGCTCGGCTTTCATACGGACGCGTTTAACGGCGCCTATTGGAATTTCGAACAATGCCTCGGTTGGGCGCAGAAGCAGAATCTCCGCTTCATCGAATGCGGCTCAATCGACGGCGTCTCCTGGATTCACGGCCTGGGCTACCAGCCACACATCGCCTTGTGGGAAGATCCCGTCGGGCTGCGAAAAAAGATGAGCGGCTACGGTGTAGAATTATCCCAATTGGACGCAGCATTCCCGCTGTCGATTCCCGAGGGAGCGACACTCGGCGTCGAGTACATTCTTCACACCATGCGCTGGGCGAAGCTGGCCGGGTGCCCGTCGATTGACACCACCGACGACCGCTTCGAGCCCAAGGCGCTGGGCATCCCGGCAGCCCTGGAGCAGATGAAGCGTATCTACCGCCAACTGGTTCCGGTGGCCGAGAGCTATGGCATCACCATCAACATCGAGCCGCATGGCTATTTCACCACTAAGCCGGAGTTCATGGCCCAGTTGCTCGCATGCTGCGAGTCGCCCAACCTGCGCATGAATATGGACACCGGCAATACATTCATCGCTGGCGAGGATCCGGTGAGTTTCCTGGCTCAATTCATTGACCGTGTGAACCATGTTCACATCAAGGACGTCAGTCCCAGCCTGGCGGCGGCGGCGCGTGGAGAGATGACCGGCATCGCCGTCAGCCAGTGTTCCATCGGCGAGGGCGTGAATGCTGCCAACATCCGCGCCTGTCTGGAAATGTTGAGAAAGACGGGCTACCCGGGCGTCATCAGCCTGGAGTGCGACGGTGAAGGCGGCCCGCTCATTGAAAAGAGCCTGGCCTGGGTTCGAAAAGCGATGGAGGAACTCCAATGAGTGAAGTATCAAGACGTAATTTTCTCGGAACCAGCGCCACGCTGGCCGCGCTACCGGCCGGGTTGAGCGCCTATGTGGCCGGCTCGGACAAGATCCGGGTCGGCGTGATCGGCTGCGGAGGCCGGGGTGAGGCAGCCGCCGCCAACGCCATGAACGCCGGCAAGGACGTGCGAATTGTCGCCATGGGCGACCTGGTGCCCGACCGCGTGGAGGAGAAGCGCATCGCGCTCAAGGTGCGTTACCCGGATCAGGTGGAAGTCACCCCGGACCGCTGCTTCTCCGGCTTCGACGCCTACAAGCAGGTCCTGGCCAGCGGGGTGGATGCGATCATCGTCGCCAATGCTGCCAAGTTCCACCCGTTCCACCTGATGGCCGGTATCCAGGCCGGCAAGCACGTTTTCCTCGAAAAGCCGCACGGCATCGATCCGGCGGGGATTAAGATGCTGCGCGCCGCCTGCGACCTGGCCCTGCAAAAACGACTTTCGGTGGTCTCCGGCCTCCAGAGCCGCTACCATCCCGGTTACCAGGAGACCATGGCTCGGGTCCACGACGGCGCCATCGGGACGATCATCGCTATCCAGGAAACCTGGCTGCGGCCCCCCTATGTGCTGCGCCCCCGCCGGCCCGGCATGCCGGAGATCGTGCACCAGGGCGCCAATCAGTACCACTTCAATTGGCTCTCGGGCGATGATGTGCCGCAAACGCTGATCCACAACCTGGACCGCAGCAGTTGGGCGCTGCACAACGCGGCGCCGTCACGCGCCTACGGGATGGGCGGCCGTTCCACGCTGCACAACGAGATCTACGGCAACACCTTCGATCACCATTCGGTGGTTTACGATTTTCCCAACAACGTGCGCGTCTACGCCTACTGCCGGACGATCGACAACTGTTACAACGAGAACTCCAGCCTCATCCTCGGCTCCAAGGGCCAGTGCGACCTGTTGAACCTGCGCATCACCGGCCAGACCAACTGGGAGCACCCCGGCCCCAAGAGCAAATCGAATGCCTACGACCTGGAACACGCGGCGCTGTTCAACTCCATCCGCAACGGCAAGCCGCTGAATAACGGTGACTACATGGCGCGAAGCACAATGATCACCTTGATGGGCCAGTTCAGTTGCTACACCGGCAAGGAAGTGACCTGGGATCAGATCAACGCCTCCAACTTCTACTATGCGCCGAAACCGGAGGACTGCCGGGCGGACATGGAGGCGCCGGTAAAACCCGATGCCAACGGCATCTACCCGGTGTTTGTGCCTGGCGTCACCAAACTGCTGTAGCCGCGGCTACTTATTGAAAACCAGAAAGTATTGATAGGGAAGAAAGTCGAAGCCGCGCGTCTTGGTGAAGCCGGCTCGCTTCAATTGTTCAATCACCTCCTGTTCGGAGAGCTTCATCGCCGCGGGCGGCCCCACCGGCAGCGGCTTCTTGAAAAAGTCGATGATTACTACTCTGCCCCCGGGACGAAGCGCCTTGGCCAGTTTATTCAAGTAGTCCTCCCGGTTGTCGATGTGGTGGAACGCATTGCAGAAAAAGACCGTATCGATGGAGTTGTCCGGCAGTTTGGGATCGTCCGCCCGCGCCAGAACCGGCTCCAGATTTGCCGGAGCCTTACCGGTGGCGATCTTCAACACTTCCGGATCGATATCGACCGCGTAGACTCTCTCCGCCAGCGGAGCGAATCGCCGGGCGAAATAGCCTGTCCCCGCTCCGATGTCGGCGATGACTTCGGATTTGCCGATGCCCAACGCATGAACCACTTGATCGGGCTTCTGCCAGACATCACGTTGGGCGTCCTGCCGTTGCGTACGACCGATTTGCGGCCAGGCAACCGTCATCAGCATGAGGGATAGAAATGCAGACTTCCCCATACCCGATATGATGGCTCAAACCGGGAATGGTTACGCCGGCCTATTCGACAGCCAATTCGCTGTGGCGCTTCCCAAACAGAAAATAAAGCACCAACCCGACTGCCAGCCATACGAAGAAGCGCAGCCAGGTCTCCAGCGGCAGGCCCGTCATCAACACCACGCAACAGGCAATTGAAAATAGTGGCAGCCACGGAACCAGAGGTACCCGGAAACTGCGCCGCCGCTCCGGTTGCCGCCGCCGCAGCACGATGACCCCCGCCGAAACAAGAACAAACGCAAACAGCGTGCCGATGTTCGACAGGTCGGCGAAGGTTCCAATGTCCCAGATGCCGGCTGGAATCCCCACCACCAGTCCCGCCACCCAGGTGCTAATGTGCGGCGTCTTATACCGGGGGTGCACTTTGGAAAAGCAGGAGGGTAGCAGGCGGTCGCGGCTCATGGCAAACCAGACGCGGGCCTGCCCGTACTGGAAAACCAGCAGGGAAGAGGTGATTCCGACAATCGCTCCGACACCAACCCAGCGGCGGATATTATCAAGGCCGAGGGCCTTCAAGGCGTTACCCACCGGCGCGGAGTTGTTCAGGGTGTGGTAATCGGCGACGCCGGTCAGCACCAGCGCCACCGAGCAGTAAAGAACCGTACAAACGATCAGCGTGACGATGATGCCTATGGGCAGGTCCCGCTGCGGGTTGCGGCACTCCTCGGCCGCCGTCGACACCGAATCGAACCCGATATAGGTGAAAAATACGATCGCCGCTCCAGTGAGTACGCCGCCAAAGCCGTTCGGCATGAACGGATGCCAGTGCGCGGTATTGATCGCCCGGGCCGCGCCGAAGACGAAGATCAGAATGGCGCCGATCTTCACCAGCACCATCAGGTTGTTCGTCGCAGCGCTCTCCCGGATGCCGCGCACCAGGACGTAGGTGAGCACCAACAGAACTAGCAGCGCCGGCAGGTTGAACCAGTTGCCGGTCAACTGGCCGCCGGCGATGATCGGCTCGGAGAGCTTCCGCGGCAGGTGAACTCCGAAAACGCTGTCCAGAACGTCGTTCAAATAGGCGGAAAACCCCACCGCTACCGCCATGTTGGAGACAGCGTACTCGAGGATCAGGTCCCAGCCGATGATCCAGGCGAAGATCTCGCCCAGCGTCGCGTAGGCATACGTGTAGGCGCTCCCGGCAATGGGGATCATCGACGCCAGTTCGGCATAACAGAGCGCCGCGAAGCTACATGCAATCGCGGTCAACAGAAAGGAAAGCGTAATGCCCGGGCCGGCGCCCGCCCTGCCGATGGTGGTCACCGCCGAAGATCCGTGGCGAATCAGATCAAGTACCGGCGCATGAAGCACCGAGTTGTAACTCAGCGTCTCCCCGGCCGCGGCCGTTCCGGTAAGGATGAAGATACCGGAGCCGATCACCGCCCCCACCCCAAGCGCAATCAGACTCAGCGGGCCGAGCGTCCGCTTGAGCCGCTTTCCCGGCTCTTCGGACGCCGCCACCAGCCGGTCGATGCTCTTAGTGCGAAAGAGCTGCGACAAAACCGGATACCTAGCGCTTCCGCTGGCCCTTCACCATCTGTTGCACTTTCTTCTTCATGGAACCGCGGGCCACATCGGCGGCGCGCTTCTTCTTGGCGGGGGCCTCCTTGCGGGCCTTCCGCTTGGCGGCTTTACGTTCCTCGCGATCTGCAATCGATTTCGTATTCATTCGTCTAGTGTCAATCCTGCGTATTTAGCGATTAGCTTCTTTAATCCATAGCCGGGAAAGCTGACGGTCAACTTAGCGTCATCACCTTCGCCCTCCCGGCGCAAAACCATGCCTCGCCCGTAGCGAGGGTGTTCAATCGTGGAACCGGCACGAATGCCCTTCCGTTTGGCCGGCGGCTTTGCTGCCGCGGGCGCTGCCGGCTTCGGCGGCGCAACCGGTGGCTTCGGTACCGGTCCGGCGGGAACAGAGGGAGATCCAGCTCCCTCGAAAGCCCGTGGCGGTGTTACCCCTCTTTCGGAAAAAAACTGCGCGATGTTCTCCAGCGAATTATACGTCTTTCCGGTGTAGGTATTCTTCCGGACCGATTCGCGGACCTCGTGCCGCTCCACAAATAAGTCTATCTGTGAAGACCGGCTTTCCGGCGAGAGGTTGACGGTAAGTTCCGCTGGAATCTCCCGCAGAAAACGCGAGGGCATGCACGGCTCGAGCGATCCTCCCCCGAAGCGGCGGCGGCTGCGGGCCCAGGTGAGATAGAGCCGCTGCTCGGCCCGAGTCATTCCGACGTAGCAGAGCCGGCGCTCCTCTTCGATCATGCCCGGCGTCTGGATGGAGCGGATGTGCGGGAATAGCCCCTCTTCCATGCCGGCCAAAAATACGATTGGAAACTCCAGCCCCTTGGCGTTGTGAATCGTCAGCAGGGAAACCTGGGCCGTTTCGTCCAGGTCATCGCTTTGGGCCACCAGCGCGGCGTGATCCAGAAACTCCGTCGGCCCCTCGCCCCGCCCACTGGCCTCGATGGCGGCATTCAGCAGCTCTTCGATGTTGGCCAGCCGCGACTCGCTTTCCGGCGAAGGATCGGCTTCCAGCATTCGCTGGTAGCC
>JADZGD010000155.1 GCA_020854055.1 Bryobacterales bacterium
GCTGTTGTGGACTGTAGCGGGAGGGCTCGATCGATGGCCAGGGCGGAGTCCAGAGCGGGTTTACACCGGTTTTCTGATCGAGGATGGCGGCGATGTGCCCACCTTCGGCCAGGACCGTAACGCTAACTTGGCCATTCCCGACGGTTACCGCGCGGCGATTGTGATAAGTGGTTTCAGGCATTGGCTTATACACAGATAGTAGGCGCAGCGGGAGCCATGCGCCACAACAAAACGAGGCCACGCCGGATGGCGGGGCCTCGTCAGAATCGTGATTGGTATGGCGTGCTCAGCTCTTGGCGGTCTTGGCGCCGGTGGGAACACCCATGGTGTTGATCTCGTTAAAGTTGACACGCCGGCCTTCGTCCAGGGCTTTGTTGGCTAAAATGACCATGGTCGAATCAGCCAGGCCGATTTCGAGGTCGGCCAACGGATGTTTGCCTGTCCGGCAGCAGTCGAAGAAGCTCTCCAGTTGCACGTCCACCGGGTTCTGGTCTTCTTCCGGAACCATTACGCCCTTGGCATACAGCCAGCGGCGGGCAAACTTCATCTCGCGCTGCAAGAAGGAGTCGTTCTGTGAAACCTGGTCGCGGTCGAACAGAATCGGCATGGCCCGTGATCCGCGACCGGTGCTGGCCAGGGTTGCTCCGGCCATCTGTGCAATCTCCTTCTTGGCCGCGGCCTTCTCCACGGTTGGACCCGGCTCGTAGTACCACAGGCCGATGGCCGGTTCCTTGTCGGTGCCAACCGTGATTTCGATCGTACCCTTGGTGCCCATGATGCACTCGCCGAATTCGGTCCGCGTGCCCTGGAACATGGACAGGTGCTTGTTGGTGCAGATGGAGGAGTAGGTTAGCTTCTGGCCCTTGGGGTACTTCAAAATGAGTTGGATGTTGTCGTACACGTCGCGGCCGTCATGCACGAAGTCCAGTCCGCCTACGCCGACGACAAACTCCGGCTGCGCTCCAAACATCCAGTCGGCGATGTCGATCTGGTGCGATGCCAGCTCGGCCACCAGGCCACCGGAGAACTTCCGGTAGAGTCTCCAGTTTGCCTGCTCCAGCGTCTGTCCCGGCTTGGGCTGCTTGAGGGGCCAGCCGGGATTCCGGTTCCACTGGGCGTACATGTTGGTGACTTCACCAAGAATTCCCTTCTGGATCATCTCCTTGGCCGTCTGATAGAACTTGCTGTAGCGGCGCTGAAGACCAACCTGAAGCACCTGTTTCGGGCGGGAATTGGACAACGCCCGCAGCTCGTGCACCTCTTCCGGCTTAAACACCAGGCTCTTTTCACAGAAAACGTGCTTGCCGGCGAGCAGGGCGTCCTTGGTGATGGGGAAGTGGGTGTAGAGCGGAGTGGCGATCAGGACAGCGTCGATGTCCTGCCGCGCCAGCAACTCATGGTAATCTTTGTAGCCCTGGGGTTTGTCCTTTGAGATCTTGATCGCGGCTTGCAGATTGGTCTCAAAAATATCGCATACCGCCGCCACCCGGCCGGTGTCGATCCCGTTGAGGTGGGTCAGATGATACTGGCCGCGTCCGCCGGTGCCAATAACGCCAAGCACCACCTGATTATTGGCAGCGCGAACCTTCTGGATCCGCGGAGCCCCTACGATTTTCGACACCGCCACCGCTGCCGTGGCGGCACCGGCCACCTTCACGACATCGCGGCGGGTGATATCATTTTGTGACATTTCCACCTTCCCTTCCGAGACAAATTGAGCCAGATCGACAAATTCGGTTAGAGTCTATCAGATCGCTCCAAAATGTTGCAAATTGGTTGCGCTCCACTACCAGTCTACTCCCCTTGAGCCCGTCCGTGCCGTGCGGACCACTCCGCTCCGGCCAGTACGATCATCGCGCCGATGGTACTCCACAGGATGATGGTTACCGAATACTGGAAAGGCCCCACCTCCCGCTCCAGCTTGACCCGCAGCCAAGGCCAGATGAGCAGGTTGACGTACTTCATGGCTTCGAGCAGCAGCCCGACGATGATCGCCACCGGAGCAATCTGCACCGGATTGACCTTGCGGTTGGGCAGCAGCCAGTAAATCAAAAACAGGATCAGGATGGAGACCGGAACGGCCGCCATTTTGAACAGAGCCAGGTTCACCCACGCCAGCACCCTGGGAATCTGCCCGCCGTGCAACGAGGCGAAGTATTGGGTATTGATAGCCGTCAGCAGCGTGGAGAGCACCGCCAGGCCGCCGGTGGCGAAGATCAGCCCCAGACTCACCAGTTGGTTCATGACGTAGGAGCGGTTCTTGGCTACTCCCCAGGCGCGGTTGAGCGCCACTTCCAGCGGCTCGAAGATTCCGTTGGCGGTGAACAACAGCAGGCCCATGGAGACTAATTCAAATGGACGGCTGGAAGTGACGATCAGGTTGCGCCGGAGAAAGGCTGCCATCTCCGGGTTGGGAAAATAATCGCCTAATGCCAGCAGGATCGCCTCCTGTGCGGCCGGCCAGTGGAAGACATGACGGAACAGGGAGAACAGTACGATCAGAAACGGCATGAACGATAACAACACGTTGGCGGCGATGGAAAAGGCGAAGACGTGCGACTCGGTCTGGACCAGATAGCGCAGCGTAGGGCGCAGGGCAGCCAGCAGGTGGCCGCGCCCGCGCGAGTCCGGCTGCGATGTCCCGCCGTTTTCGGCGGGGAGAATCGACGCCATAAATTCAGGGTACGCCAGCCTGCGGGTGTGCGGCGCCCGATGCCCGCTATAATCTCGGCGTGTCCTTGCACCGTGGGAGATCGGTCCGCAGATGAGCGAAGTGTCCACGCAGTCTCTTCCATCCAACGCCTATAAGCCGCTTGAGGCGGGCGAAACCTACCGGCCGGTAGTGCCGGCCGAGGTTCGGTTGCCGGAGGTTACGCGCCGGTCCGTGGGATGGGGGATCTTTTTGTGCGTCGTCTTTTCGGTAGCTTCGGCTTACTCAGGATTGAAGGTGGGCCAGGTGATGGAAGCGGCAATCCCGATCTCGATTCTTGCCATCGGAATGGCGCGTGTCTGGTCGCGGCGTTCCACGCTGGTGGAGAACGTGATCATCACCGGCATTGGCGGCGTGGCTGGTTCGGTGGTGGCCGGGGCCGTGTTCACCCTGCCGGCGCTGTATATCCTGAAACTCGATCCTCATCCCGTCCAAACGATCTTCATTTGTCTGGCCGGAGGATGCCTGGGGGTTCTGTTTCTGATCCCGCTGCGGCGCTACTTTGTGCGCGACATGCACGGGTTGTTTCCCTACCCGGAGGCGACGGCCATCACCGAGGTGCTGGTTACCGGTGAAAAAGGAGGGTCGCAGGCCAGGCTGCTGCTTCAGTCAACCGCCATTGCGGGCATCTACGATTGTTTCGTCACCACCTTTCACGTCTGGAAGGAGACGGTTGATTTTCAATTTATCCCCATCGTGCGCCAGTTGAACGAGCGGGCGCGGATGGCGCTCAGTTTCGATGCCATCAGCTTCATTCTCGGACTCGGCTATGTGATGGGGCTGCGCAGTTCGATGATCCTGTGCGCCGGCGGAGCGCTTTCCAACCTGGTGCTGGTGCCGCTGATCTGGATGATTGGCGGCCATTCGGATGGGGTGGTCTATCCTGCCGCCATTCCGATTTCGAAGATGGCGGCGACGGAGATCTTCCGCAGTTATGTGCGTTTTATCGGGGTGGGGGCCATCGCCACCGCGGGCATCTTCGGGATCATCAAGTCCCTGAAGATTGTCGCCGGCGCGTTCCGCATCGCGTTGCGGACCTTCCATCATGGCGAGGATGGGGGAGCGGAGCGTACGGACCGTGATATCGCGATGCGATCGATTCTGCTGGGGATGGTGCTGGGCGCGCTGGGGGTGGCCATGCTGCTGGGCCACCTGCCGGTTTCGTTTCCGGCCGTCCTGGCAGGCACGGCACTGACCCTGTTGTTTTCGTTCTTTTTCACCTCGGTGGCGGCTAACGCGATTGCCACCACGGCGCGTAACCCGGTTTCCGGAATGACGATGCTCACCATCATCATTTCGTCCGTGGTGCTGCTGCGTTTTGGGGTTTCCGGCACCAGCGGCATGTTTTTCGTGATGGCGATCGCGGGCATGGTGTGTACGGCGCTTTCGGTCTCCGGGCAGGCGATTACCGACCTCAAGGTAGGATACTGGCTGGGTTCCACGCCCTCGGCCCAGGAGCGGGTGAAGTTTCTCGGGGTGCTGGCGGCTTCCGCCGCCTCGGCGCTGACGGTAGTGATGCTGGCCGCCACGTTCCAGTTCGGTGAAAGCGCGGCCGGTGATCTGCGTCCGGTGCTGGCAGCGCCGCAGGCTTCGATCATGAAAGCGCTGGTGGAGGGATTCATGAGCTATCAGCCGGTGGCCTACCTGCTGTTTGGAACCGGCGCCGTGGTGGCGCTATCGATTGAGATGCTGGGCCAGCCGTCGCTGATTTTCGCGCTGGGTATGTATCTGCCGCTGGAACTCAACACGCCAGCGCTGGTGGGCGGTTTTCTTGCTCATTTTCTGGAGCGGCGTTCGGCGCGCGCGGGCGGCGAGCGAGGCCAGGCCATCCGCGAGCGCGGTGTCATTATCGCCTCCGGCCTGATGGCCGGAGGAGCGCTGGGCGGAGTTTTCGGCGCGGCGCTGCGCCTGGTCCCCGGTTACCGCGAAAGCCTCATCGAGACGCCGTTCTACTTCTTCGAACCGGTTTCGCAGAGCATTTCCGCGATACTGTTCATTGGACTGTGTGTCTATGTCTGGGCCGCTTCGCTCAAAAAGAGGAGGGAGAAGTAATGGATCGGGCAGGAGAAATGATTGCTTGCGCCGTGCTGGGCATCGACACGCTGTGGGGCGGAGACGTGATGAGCGCCTCCGGCACCGGGCGCTTCATTGCCGATTCGTGGTTTTCCGATGAGCCTCTGCCGTTGGCTTATTCGCATCCCGCTGCGGCCCGTATTCGTGAGTCGGGAGGAGTGGCGGCCGCGGGTAGAGACCGTGAGGCTGTTGACCGGTACCTGGCGGACGTTGACATTGCTCGAGCCGTCGAGGGAATCGCGTCTGAGGCAAAGACCATAGGCGGAATTCGTGGCAGTTATCTGGAGGGCCTGGCGGTCAGCCTGGGGGTAATGTGGGACCTGGCGCAGGGACTGCTTGGCAGGGGGGATGCCGTTTCTTATGCGCGATGCGTGGAGGCTTCCACCGGACGCGCGCCCGAACCTTCGCGGCCGGAGGCGAAGCGTGCCCTGCTCCGGGAATTGCTCGCGCATGCCGGCCATGGAGATGTGGAACTGTTGGACGCCGTGGATGCCTGGCGCGACCGGCGCCGGGTACCGATGGCTTCGGTGCGCGCCCTGGGCGCGGCGTTCATCGCCCACTTCGATCATCTGAGCGCCGGCCACCTTTCGCCATATCTGCCCGTGGAGTTGAAAGATGTGCCGCGCGCCAATATTGAATTTCTGCCCATTGCGGACGCCTGGTTTTCCGGTTCCATGAACTACGTGGGGCGGGCACGCAATGCCGATGGATCCCCACTCTACGAAGCCACCTATGAGATTAATGCCTCGCTGGAGATCTCGGTGCCGGAGTTCGAACAACTGGTGAGCCATGAGGTGGTGCCCGGCCACGTCACCACGTTCGCCTATCTGCAGAACTTGTGGGTTCGAGGCCTGGTGGGATTCGAAGCCACCGTGCTCACCATGAATACGCGCGCCGCCACGCTGTTTGAGGGCATCGCCAACAACGCGGTCCAGATGGCCTACGGTGTCACCGAGGTGACCCAACTGCCGGACGAAGACCTGCAGATTGGCGTGCTGCTGGCGCTATTGCAGGACGACGCCAAGAACCAGTCCTCTTACCTGACCTGGGGCGAAGGGCGTCCGCAACCTGAGGTCGCGGCCACACTGCGCCGCGAGTTCCTGGTGAGCGAGGAGCGCGCGGGGAAACTTTCCGGAGCCTGGGGCCGGCATCCGCTGCTGGGACGCATGTATCTTCCCGCCTACCGCTCCGGCACGGAACGCGTGGCCGAGTGGCGGCGCCGCTACGCGCCCGGCAAGGTGCTGCCGGTGCTCTACGGCTGTCACGGGTTGGTGGACATTGTTACCTCCGAACGGCTGCTCGGGAGCTAGAACGGCGAGACGACAGAGATGGTCTGCCGTTCGCCGGGTAGCAATGGGTTCACGGTGACGCCGGCAGGCGCTACCGCAAGCTGGAAGAGCGGGCCATCCTGCGTGCGGGCGGCGTATGCGCCCATCTTCATCTGGTACGAAACCGCGTATTCGGAAACGACCACCAGGTTGGGCGCCGTTGCGCGCAGGCGAAACTGCCCGGTAGACGCTTCGTAGTTGGCGTAGCTGAAGCACCTGCCAATGCAGGCCCGGTCCACAAGGTGTGTCGCGGCGGGGATGCGGCTGCCGGGAATTCGGAGCGCGGTGATGACCCGCGTGCCGCCGGGCAGTTGCGCCACCGCTTGGTCCAGACGATCTTCCAGCCGGTTCAAGCCGCGCCAGTCGTGATACATCATTCCGAAGTAGACCAACGCCAGCACGATGGTAAACGCCTGCAACCCGCGCGGGATCACGGTACCGGCCATGGAAGCCAGGATGCACATCGCCACAATAATCGACATGCGTTCGGTGATGAATTCCAACCCGTGTCCGTAGCCCGGCAGAAGGATTCTACCGGGCAGCACGGCCGCGCTGAAGGCGGTCAGCAGGGCCAATTGGGCCGGAAGCTTTCCGAACCCGATTCCGGACTCCCGGGATTTGGCGTGGCGCATGGCTGGCACCGCCCAGGCGAACAGGATACCGGCGAAGGCAAGATAATACTTGGTGTCGAAGAGCCACGCCTGGTCCGCGCCGGTTAGGGTGAACAGTTGTTCGGCGCTCCAATGAGCCGGATAACGCAACTGCAAGCCGATGCTCACTAAGGCCACCGTCACGGCGTAAACGCTTCCCAGGTAGAACAACGTTCGTGGCCGGAGACGTTGCCGCGCGGCGGCCCAGGTGATGGCGCCGGCGCTCCACAACACCGGGAGGGGATGCGCCATCCAAGCCAACAGGGCGAACGGCAATGCCAATGCCGCCGCCGGCCAGCGGAAATCGATGGCGTAGGAAAGCGCCCACAGGCAGATGCCCAGGCTGAGGTAAAAATTGAAGAAGCCCATGTGGAACGTCCACCCATAGGCGAAGATCAACAGCAATGGGACGATGCCCCAGGGCCGCCCTGATGCGAGCCGGCCGGCAAAGCGGAACGCACCCCAGACAAAGACCAATACCGTCACAGCCACCACCAGCCGCTCAGCCGCCGCGTAGCCTAAATTTGCCGCGGCCAGCGAGAGCATTTCGTCAAAAAGGAAGTTGGTTGTTTGCCTCGCCAATTGCAATCCGGCCGGATGCCGCGAACTGATGAAACTCGCCAGCCAGGCGTTGTAGACATGGCTGGATAGATCGCCGGCCTGAATCCGCTGCTGCCAAAAGCAGGGTACAACCGCCAGCAGGGAAACCACGCTAACCGCGGCGGCAGATGCCACGTTTGCTGGAACGGATAAACGCCACCAGGTGCTTTGCTTCCTCAGTCTCAATTTCGTGCTCGATGCGTTCAAGCGCCTTCTCCAGGGACAGGCTTCGATCATAGAGCAGGTGGTAGGCCTGCTTCAGAGCGGAGATCCGCGGGGCGGTAAATCCGGCCCGCTTCAGCCCCACCAGGTTCACTCCTTCGGCGGTAAGCCGGGTGCCGGCGTACATAAAATAGGGCGGAATGTCCAGGTTTACCCGGGCGCTGCCGCCGATCATCGCGAGCCGGCCGATCCTGGAAAACTGGTGAATGCCCACGCCGCCCGAGACAAACGCCTGATCTTCTATTTCCACGTAGCCGGCCACTAGCGCGCAACTGGCTAGCACCACGTCGTTGCCGATGCGGCAGTTATGGGCCACGTGGCCCGAAGACATGATGTAGTTGCCGTCGCCGATTTCAGTCACGGATTCAGGCTGCGTTCCACGCGAGATGGTGTAGTGTTCGCGGATCGTGTTGCGGTGGCCGATGCGCAGGTAGCTGCGCCGGCCGTCGAAAGCCTTATCGAAAGGATCGGTGCCCAGGCACGTGCCGGCTGAAATCGCGTTGTCATCTCCCAGGCTGGTCCAGCGCTTGATGAAGACGTAGGGCTCCAGGCGGCAGGCCACGCCAAGTTTCACATCGGCCTCGATCACGCAATACTCACCGATTACGCACCGTGGTCCGATGACGGCTTCCGGATGAACGCGGGCGGTGGGAGCGACAACGGCGGAAGGGTCGATGGCCATGTAACGTTATGATAACGGGTGGCGCCCGGAGATACGGAAAGCCTCTCCGCGGGCGCCAGGGAGAACCGCAGTGAAGGTACGAGAGATCGCCGAATGGCTTGCCGCCACGTTTGAAGGCGATGGCGAGAGGGAGATCCGCGAGGCGGCCACGCTCGACGCCGCCGGCGTCGCGGAAGTGTCGTTTGTAGCTACCCGTAAGGCCGCGGCCGAAGCGCAATCGTCGGATGCCGGATGCCTGCTGGTGTGCATTGATTTCGCCAATCCCGGCGGCCGCACGCTGATCCGGGTGGCCGAACCGCGGACGGCGTTCGCGCGGGTGATCCGGCGTCTGCATCCGGTTCCCCAGGCCATTGCGGGAATCGAGCCAACGGCCATCATCGGCGATGGGGCGGTGATTGCGGCCAGCGCTTCAATCGGCGCCAGGGTGGTTATCGGCCAAGAGACGATTATCGGGGAAGGCGTCTCCATTGCGGCCGGTAGCGTCATCGGCCGCCGGGTAGAGATAGGCGACGGCAGTACTTTACACGCCAATGTCACCATCTATGACGACGTGAATATCGGTTGCCGGGCGATCCTGCACTCGGGCTGTGTGATTGGCGCTGACGGCTTCGGCTTCGCCATGGCGGAGGGCCGGTACGAGAAGTTTCCCCAGATTGGCCGGGTAGAGATTGGCGACGACGTGGAGATCGGGGCCAACTCCTGCATCGACCGCGCGGCGCTCGGCGTTACCTGGATCGGCGACGGCACCAAACTCGATAACATGGTTCACGTCGCTCACAATTGCCGTATCGGACGCCACGTGGTGGTGGCGGCGCAGACCGGCTTTTCGGGTGGGGTGGTGGTGGAAGATTACGCCGTTATCGGCGGGCAGGTGGGCATCGGCGACAAAGCGCGCATCGAGCGCGGGGCGGTCCTCGGCTCCGGTTGCGGCATACTGACTTCGAAAATCGTACGCTCCGGGCAGGTGGTCTGGGGGACGCCGGCGCGACCGCTAAAGGAGCATCTGGAACTGCTCGCCAACCTCTCCCGTCTCCCGGAACTGCGCAAAGAGATGCGCCGGCTTAGCGGGCGCGTGGCCGATCTGGAGGGAAAACACAAGTGATTGCCGTCGCCGGCGGCCAGTGGCGCGGTGTGGGGAAAACCGCCGTGGCCGCGGCACTGATCCAGGCGCTACCGGGTTTTTCATGGACGGCGCTGAAGATTACCCATTGCGAGCATGTTCTAGGCGCCGGCGCTCACGAACTGGAGACGCCGGGCGGGGCGTCCTATCGCCTGGC
This sequence comes from Bryobacterales bacterium, assembly GCA_020854055.1. Taxonomy (GTDB): domain Bacteria; phylum Acidobacteriota; class Terriglobia; order Bryobacterales; family Bryobacteraceae; genus JADZGD01. Next base: position 9,543 of record JADZGD010000155.1, read on the forward strand.
CGAACAACACCAACCGGATGCCACGGACACCGGGCGTTTGTTGGGCGCCGGGGCACGGCGCGCGTATTGGCTGCGTCCTCGCCCGGGCGCTCTGGCGCTGGCGATGCCGGCCATCAACAGGCTGATTGGCGAGGCGCCGAACGTGCTCATCGAATCGAATTCCGTTCTTGAATTTCTCAAGCCGGACCTTTATCTGCTGGTGGTGAGCCCGGCGCAACACGAATGGAAGCCTTCGGCGCGCCGCTTCCTGCCGATGGCCGATGCGGTGGTGATCACCGGCAATGGCGAGTGGCCCGGCGCTCCGGCCGGCAAGGCCCGCTTTCAGGCGGCGCCTCCCGGTTACGCCAGCGGCGAACTGGCCGCATTTGTGCGCCAACGGCTGATCGGCGCGCAATAGTCCATGTTATTCTGGCAGAAACAGTAGTATTCTGCGACGCCATGTTCCTCAAGATACTTGCCCATCCCGTTTTTGTGGACTTGAACTATCACATGCCGATGATGGTTGACCTGTCTCATCCGTTGATCATGCTGGCCGGTGAGAATGGTTCGGGAAAGTCCACGCTGCTGCACTCCATTCACTGTGCATTGAAGGGCGAGCAGGTGGATGGTTACATCTATGTGCTTGATCCCGGCAAGGCCAGCCTGAAGAACGTTTTTCTATTTGATGCCGAGCAGCACAACCCGCGTACGCAGTTGGAGTTTTTCAAGGACCAGCCGGAGATGCTCCAGTTTCTGCAACTGGCCAGCCACGGCCAGGTGATGCTTTCACTGTTCCGCGACACCTTCCCGAAGATGGCCGATGGCACCATGCTGCTGCTGGACGAACCGGAAATGGCTCTTTCCCAGTCCAACCAGCGGCGTATGTTGAAGATGCTGATGGAACTGGTGGACAGGAAGAAGTTCCGCATCATTTGCGCCACCCATTCCCCGATTCTGCTGGATGCGCCGGAAACCTACGTCATCAACCTGGACAACCACATCAACCGTAACGTTCACACCACCGGCATGGGTACCGAGGGCGCCAGCACCATCCAGTAGTTCCCTCGCCGGCCGGGCGCGGACCGTCTCTTCTCAATCTCTACCCGCCAGTACGGACCAAGCCAGCACCAGCCAGGCGGCGATGAACGAGAGCCCGCCGGCGGGGGTAATGATGCCTAGCGCGCGGACGCCGGTGAGGCATAGCGCGTAAAGGCTTCCACTGAATAGGAACACTCCGGCGGCAAGCAACGCGCAGACAAGATGCAGGCGCTTTGGCGGCAGCGCGCCGATTCGTCCGAATTGGGCTACCACCAGCAGGCCCAGGGCGTGCGCGAAGTGGTAAAACACGGCGCGCTCCCAAACGGTCATCAGGTAAGGGTCCAGGCGGCTACGAAGGGCATGCGCGCCGAATGCGCCCAGCATGACACCGATAGCCAGCAGCGTTGCGGCGGTGGCGGTCCAGTAATTACGCACACTTCATGATAGCGGCGGGCGCTACTCGACGAGCGTCCGCTCGATGCGCTCGCTCAGCATGCCGACGAAGCGGTCCGGAAGGAATCCGTTCAGCCGGCTGACGATCTGGCCCTTGCGGTCTACGATGACGGTGGTGGGAATTGAAGACACCCGCAGCATTTCGCTCAACCCGTCCTCATAGTAGATCTGCTTCCGGTTCCATTGATGCTGATCGAGAAAGGGAATTACCCGTCCGCGGTCCTCATCGGTATTGATGCCCAGAAAGACGACGTCACTGCGGTGGTGGAACTTTTTGGCCACTTCTTCGTACAGCGGGTGTTGTACCCGGCAGGGAGCGCACCAGGTGGCCCAGAAGTCCATCACCACCACTTTGCCGCGCAACGATTCGAGCGGCAGTCTCTTCCCGTCGAGAGCAGTCAGTGTGTACTTCATCGGATCGGTGACGCCGGCATTGGGGTCCAATTGCCGCAGCTTTTGCCGGCGCGCGTCGATCAAGGCACGGTTGCGGTCGTAGGCTTCAAGAACCAC
>JADZGD010000156.1 GCA_020854055.1 Bryobacterales bacterium
CGCCCGTTGAATTCGGCCGGTCTGCCAGGAAATTGTTCGCGCCCCGCACCAGGATCGGCAAACCGCTTTGCATGGTGCTGATGATGTTCGCCTGCCAGCCACGCGCAAATCCGTCCAGAACACCGTGAGAGAAACTCCAGCGCTTACCCCGGCCGAACGGAAGTTCGTACAGACCGCTGATCACGAGACGTTGGGAGACATCGGTCGGATCGAGCGACCATTCCGCGGCGCGATTGAACTTGCCGTTCTGGTAGTTCGTAACGCCGCCCTGCTCGGAGCCGATGGAGGTCGTCTGGATGCTGTCGCTGAGCAACTTGCCATTGGTGTAGGACAGCAGAATGCTGAAGCCGCTGGACAGACGCCGCTCCACACTGAGAAGCATGGCGTTATACATGGAGCTTCCCAGAGTGGGTCTGAAGACCGCCACCTGATTGTAGTAAGGAAGCGGACGCAGAGACTGCAGACGGGTGATGGTGGCACTCCCCAGCGATCCCGGCACGATGCCGGCATAAGGATTGGCCACCTGGTTTTGCAGGGCCAGGCCGAGGGCGAGATGTTGCGGATCGAGTTGATTCAGGTCATAATTGCCCGCGGCCATGTGACTGACACGGTTCGCGCTGTAGCTGATCTCGAACCGCCAGCCTTTCAGTCTCTGCTGCAGCGAGAGGCCCCACTGTTGCGACATGGGAACCCGGGCGTTGGATTCCTCATAGGTAACGTTCTGACCGAGGAACGCGCTGGGGCCCAGCGCGGCGCCCAATGGCGCGATAGGGGGCGACGGCAGCCCCTCGCTGAACTGGAACGCCGGGAGGTTCGCATTGTTACCGGGTGGTTGATAGTTGGTGGTGGCCGTCGCAAAACCCGCCGTGTTGCCATAGAAGCTGTTGTTCACGAGCTGCGGATAAAAGATGCTGTATCCGCCGCGCAATACGGTGGCGCCCCGGCCGGTAATATCGAGTGCGAATCCCAAGCGCGGCCCCCAGTTGTTGTAGTCCGGCTCACGCACGCTTCGTCCGAAGTCAACGCCGGCGTACTCCATGCGCCCCATGAGGTTGTTCTCCGGATTCACAGCCAGCGGGTTGAAATTGGAGATGCCGTCGTAGCGGTCAATCGGCCAGGTCTGATAGTCGTAGCGCAGGCCGAGGCTGAGCGAGAGCCGGCGTGTGACCTTCCAGTCGTCCTGGATGAACCCGCTGATGGAAGAACCGAGGTTGCTCGCCCCGAGATAGCGCGTCAGACTGGCGCTGCTGACCGAGCCCGTAAGGAAGGTGGCGAAGCCGAAGCCGGTGCCACCGGGCTGTTGAGGGTTACCGGTCAATCCGGCGGCAAAAGTGTACGATCCCGAGGGATTCGTGTTGTTAAGATTGTTGGCCTGAAGCTTTCGCCACTCCCCGCCGGCCTTGAGTGTATGATTGCCTCGGGTCAGCGTCACCATGTCGTGAACCTGGAAGATGACCGTTCCCCGCAAGCCCGCGTAAAACGTGCCGAAGCTTGTCATTCCGTTGCCGATACTCGGAAAAGTGTCGGGAGGAACGCTGGCGGGCAATCCCAGTTGCTGTGGAATATTCTTCCCGTAACTCAAGGACTCAAAGGGGAAATAGGATCGCGCCAGACCGGCCCGGAATTCGTTGATCGTCGCGGGATTGATGGTATGGGTGTTGTTGACGATGAGGTTGTGGGTAACAAAGTTGTCAATGCGCTGCCGGACGAGGGGATCGGGATAAGGCGAGCCGCCGACACCGCCGTCGGTGCGGTGACGGTAGTAGGTGTAACGCCCATAGATGGAGTTGCTGTCCGAAATCCGGTGATCCAGCTTGGAAGTAAGCTGCCGCATGGACTGCGTTTCATCGATCGTGCTCAGGTAGTTATTCGCATTTGTAAACGGATCGCTGGGAGCCCGATTCGGCAGCGGGTAAAAGGGCAGAACGTTCCGCGAGACGGGGTCGATACGGTTCTGCGGGATACGGTTGTCGGCGAAAGGATCCCGGATGAAGCCGCTTCCGGAGGGGTTGGCCCTTGTAGTTAGAGGATCGAAGATCGGAATCAGGGCGCCGCTGGCGGCGCGCAAGTTGGAGAAGTCGCCTTCACGTTCCGCGGCGGTAGGCACGCGGATGATGGGGTTCTCATAACGGCGATAGCGCCATTCCTCGTAATTCGTAAAAAAGAAGCTGCGATTCATCCCCGAGTAGATGCGTGGCAGCACAATCGGCCCGCCCAGGGATCCGCCGAACTGGTTGTAGCGGAATGGCGCGCGAGTGTCGGCAAACGTATTGCGGGCATCGAATTTGTCGTTGCGGAGGAAGTGGTACAGCGCACCGTGTGGATCGTTCGTTCCGCTCTTGGTGACCACGTTCACCACCCCGCCCAGAGTGAAGCCGTATTCGGCCGACATGCTGTTATGCTGCACCTTGAACTCTTCGACGGCATCCACGGCCGGTTGCACGTTGATGTCAGCCTGCTGCGCCTGATTGTTGTTGCCGCCGTCGAGCACATAGTTGTTGAATACGCCGGGACCTCCGTTGATGCTGACCGCCGAGAGCGCCGTGCCGCGGTTGGCAAAGCCGCTGTTGGTGGGTCCGGCCTGGGAGATGACGGCCGGAGTCAGCATGACCAGGGCCAGCGCGTTCCGGCCATTCAACGGCAAGTCGACAACGCGGCGATTCTCAACCACCACGCCGAGCGTGGCGTTGGAGGAATCGACCATCGTGGCGTCGGACACAACCTCAATCAACTCGGTCACCTGGCCGACTTCCATCTGGATGTCGATCCTCGCAACCTGATCTACAACCAGGTTGATACCATCGCGACTGAGAGGCTTGAATCCCGACGCCTGGGCGGTGATGCGATAGGGACCCGGCTGAAGGAGCGGCACCGAATAATTGCCCGATTCGTTGGAAACGGCGCGCCGCGACACGCCCGTCGATGTGTTCGTGACCGTAATCTCGACTCCGCTCATCACGGCGTCACTGGTGTCGGTGACGATCCCTGTGATGCGGGCGGATTGGCCCCATGCCGGAACTGCGCAGAGTAGAGCCATCCATATCAGCGTGGTATTGCGTCTCATGATTCCCGTCTCCTTATCCGGTTACCTGCCTGTCAATCCGAAATCCTTCAATCTGTCAGGGTCCCAGCCCGCCCTGGCGATAACGTCCATCGTTCTGTACAACTCGAGCGACTGCTGATGGAGCTCACGCAATTCTCTCCAGGCGATCCCGGCATCCACGCCGCCCAGGTCAAGCCCGGCAAACAGTCCGCCGATGAGGTAGTCCATTCGGGCTGTTTGCCGCTCCAGCAGAACGCCGGACTGCTCCCAGTGCCCCACAACCGGGGCCGGTTCCATGGCCGCGGTTGAAGCGTCGTAGTCAAGCTGATCCAGCAGTTGACCAAGTTGTGTAAGGCCATGCCGCAACTCTTGCAGGTGTTCTTCGACGAGGCGTAAAAAACGCGCCCGGTCTTCCGGCTTCATTGCCTCAATCCGGTGGGCGGTGAAGACCGTTGCGAGGGCTCGCAAAGCTTGCGCTTCCTGATGCGCAATTCCGGCAAGCCGGACCGTCTGGCTCGAGTAATCGGCCATGTCCTTCCCCGCGCGTTCCGGCGGCGAGAGACGCCGGAAGTGTTCCTTCAAACGGTCGGCCAGCAAAGGCGGCCGGGGCTCGATCAGAAGGGTGGGTGCCGCATCGGCAGCTACGGGTGAAAGGTCTTCGGACGGGATGGCCACCCGCACGTCCGCCAGTTTGACACCGGCCAGAGCCGCCCTGAGATTTTCAGCCTGTTGCAGGCGATCGGCAACGCCGGTAATGCGAATCGACTCACCCGGCACGCGCAAAACTTCGATCGTGTTGCCCCGGCACAATCCGGCTTCATGCAAAGCGAGATAAGCCGCGAATTCGGCGGCATCAAGCTCCGTGGAAGTTGGCGTTCGAAGCGGCAGCGGCGATTGCCTTTTCGGGATGGGCGGCGCCGTCACGGCCGCCAACGGCGCAGCTTCCGGCGGAATGGTGGCCGGTTCAGCCGCGTGCGGTAGTGTTCTCACGGCGGAAGGACGGGGTGCCGGCTGTCTTGCCTCCGGGACGGTGGAGCGAAAAACATAGTCGCGAACTGGAGGCCATGCACCTACGCCCGCCAGAGCGGCCGCAGCCGCGGCGAGAGGCCAGAACACACGGCGGGCCAGAAAGAAAATCCGAAACCCGGATTGCGGGGACTCCGGTTTAAGCAGCGCGGCGTGGCGTGCAAGACGCGCCGAAAAGCCATTCGAGCTGTGCGGCGTCCCCTCCAGGGTCCGGAGCTGGTCCCGCCGCTCTTCCATGAAGGCGTGGATCGCGCTGTCGAGGCGCTCCAGCAGAGTGCGGCACTCCCAACAGTCCCGAAGATGGCGCGCAGCCGCGTCGTCTTCTTTCCTGGAGAGGGCGCCATCGATGTGTTGAAGAAGAATCTCCTCTGTTAAGTGCTTCTCCGCTCCGAGGGCTGCCCACCAATTCTTAGCCATGGATCTGCCTCGCGATCTTCTGCACCGCCCTGGATAAACAGGTGGTCACGGTGGAAACCTGCAGTCCCATTAACCCGGCGATCTCCCGGTACAGAAGGCCTTCCGCCCTCAATTCGAGAACCTGGCGCTCCTGCGGGCTCAGAAGGTAGAGCCCGTCGCGAATCTGCCGGTGGCGCTCAGCGGCCAACATCGCGGCTTCAGCGCTCGGCGCTGTGTCCGGATACTCCGTGTCCCTTCGCTCTTCGTGGACCCATTCTTCCTGCCCGCGCCGGCGCAGAAAATCAATCGCCAGATTGTGTCCCACCTGGAAAATCCAAGGCCGAAGCCGCTTTACTTTCCGGTTCTTAAGAACCTCTTCGTAGAGGCGCAGAAAGGTCTCCTGGACGAAATCCTCAGCATGCCCGGGGTCGCCGGTGAGGCGCAGCAGATACCGGCGGAGCCCGGGACCGAGCTTCTCGTATTGCGCACAGACCCACTCCTCGACGAGATGGGAATCGGAGCGCTTCGACAAGAGATAGTCCGATCCTGTCAGCGTGTCATCCATGGAACTGCTTTTCGTCTGTACTCACCAGGACGAAAGACGGCGGGCTTTTTACTACAGAACTTCAAACTTAGGCAAAAAGGCGCGTCATCGTACACTGGACATAATGTCCGCCTATGATGCCATTCTTTTTGATTTCGATGGCGTGCTGGTTGATAGCGAACCCGTGCACTTCACCTGCTGGCGCGATGTGACGGCGCCGTTCGGTGTGAAGCTGGATTGGGATTCTTATTCGAAAGAACTGATAGGAATCACCGACCGCGA
>JADZGD010000157.1 GCA_020854055.1 Bryobacterales bacterium
GACCACGATGAAACACTTCGCGCGGCCAAACCGGGGATCCAGCGGCGAGTCCAGGCGCGTTCCTTGAGCGGTGACTGCAAGCTTCATGAATGCTGCTCTCCTTTGAGGAATAGCTCCAAGCAACAGCGATGCCATTTGGCAGCTCCCTGAGCTCACAAGAGGCACTCGTGCAATCTGCAAATCCAGCGCGGGCGCTCATGCAACATGCCCGACTCCGTCAGATTGCGAAGCCGTTTTTTCCGGAAGTTGCGAAGTGGCACGGGCCATGCACTTCCAAATGACGATGAGGATCGCGATTCCGCAATGGCAGGGTCGCGTAGCGCCCGTCTTCGACGTGGCCGGCACTCTGCTGGTCGTCGATTTCGAGGGCGGGCGTGAAGTGCGGCGTGAGGAGATGCGGCTGACCCAGACGGATGCACCCGGCAGAGCTGCCGAGTTCTCCCACCTGAATGCGGACGTCCTCATCTGCGGCGCCATCTCGGCTCCGCTTGAGGCAAGGCTGTCCACGACGGGCGTGACGGTGATTGGATTCGTCTGCGGCGCGGTCGAGGACATTCTCTCAGGATTCGTGAAAGGTGAACTATCGAGCCCGGCATTCCTGATGCCGGGCTGCCGGGGTCGTCGCCGCCAGTGGCGACCAGAGAGGAGCATGATGCCACGAGGTTTTGGAATGGGTTTTGGTGCAGGTAGAGGCCGGGGTGCCGGCGGCGGCCGTGGGCGCATGGGTGGTCCACTGGCTGCCGGGCCGGGCGGTGAGTGTGTGTGCCCCAAGTGCGGTGAGAAGGCACCGCATACAGTAGGCAAGCCCTGCGTCCAGGTTCCGTGCCCGAAGTGCGGCACGCCGATGACACGAGCGTGAAGAAGGAGATTGAAAATGCCATTTGGAGATCGAACTGGCCCGGAAGGGCTCGGGCCAATGACGGGACGTGGAGCGGGGTTATGCTCTGGCGCCGGCGTTCCTGGCGCGATGAATCCCAGGGTCGGGCCGGGCTTCGGAGGGCGTGGCCGGGGAGGCGGCCGTGGGTGGAGGAACTGGTTCCATGCCACCGGCCTTACCGGACAGCAGCGCGCCTCCGGCTGGCCCTCTGCGCGAGAGCCGCAAGCCTTTGCCGCTCCCACGCGCGATGAGGAACTCGGCGCGCTGAAGGCTCAGGCGCTGCGCTTTGAAAGCGCTCTCGGGGACATTCAAAAGCGGATTGAAAAGCTCGAGCCGAAGGCCGAACAAGAGTAGGTCTTCGAACCAGGTCGAGACGGAGCCGGGTCGTGACCCGGCTCCGTAGACCTGCCATCTATACAGGAGGAATCCAGCAGTTGATGAAGATCACCGTAGCCAGTGGCAAAGGCGGAACCGGCAAGACTACCATCGCCACCAACCTCGCGTATCTCGCCGCGCAAAACGGGCGCAAGGTAGCGTACATCGATTGCGATGTAGAGGAGCCGAACGGTCATCTCTTTCTTAAGCCCCTCATCGCATCGAGCAAACTGATAGGCCGGCTGCACCCCAGAGTGGACGAAGACAGGTGCACGCACTGCGGACCCTGCGGCGAGATCTGCCAGTACAGCGCGATCGTATGCGTCGGCGAGAAGGTGCTCGTGCACCCCGAACTATGTCATGCCTGCGGTGGCTGTGTGCTGGTCTGCCAGCCCGGCGCCATCACGGAGGTCCTTCGTGATTGTGGCACGCTCGAAGCGGGAAACGCTGGGGAAGTTCGGTTTGTCCACGGGGTCCTCAACATCGGTGAGGCGATGAGTACGCCGCTCGTCCAACAGGTCAAAGCCGCCGCACCGGAGGCCGACCTCGTAATCATCGATTCACCTCCGGGCACGTCGTGTCCCGTCATTGAGAGCGTGAGAGGTGCAGATTTGGTGCTTCTGGTCACGGAGCCGACGCCATTCGGTCTGCACGATCTCACGCTGGCGGTGGGAATGGTTCGGGCCCTGAAGCTGTCGTTGGGCGTGGTGGTCAATCGCGCAGGCTCAGGCGACAACCGAACCAGGGAGTATTGCCAGAGGGAGGGTATTGAGATTCTGTCGGAAATCCCCGACGACCGCCACATTGCCGAGGCATATTCACGCGGGCTCCTGGCGGCCGAAACGGTGCCGGCATTCCGAACAGCGCTTGAGCCGTTGCTGGCTCGCTTTAGCGAGGATGACGCGTCATGAGCGAGTTTGTGACCATCTCGACTTCGGGACGCGCGCCGGTAAGAGAACTGGCGGTGATCAGCGGTAAGGGAGGGACCGGCAAAACCTCGATCGTGGCATCGTTCGCGGCCTTGTCACGGAACTCCGTGCTGGCGGATTGCGACGTGGATGCAGCCGACCTGCACCTCGTCCTGGAGCCGCATGTGGTTCGCCGCAACGAATTCACAGGCGGCAATCGCGCCAGGATCAAACACGGCCACTGTAACGCCTGCAGGAAGTGCGAGGAACTGTGCCGGTTCGATGCGATCTTCTTCGATGGCCCCGGAAACGGTCTGGTGGAAAAGACGTTCCGTGTGGACCCGATTGCGTGTGAGGGTTGCGGCGTTTGTGCCTGGTTTTGCGCGGAGCAGGCGATCGACTTCAGCCCTGTGGTCAACGGCGAATGGTTTATCTCCGACACGCGCTGCGGGCCGATGGTGCATGCGCGGCTTGGTGTCGCCCAAGAAAACTCGGGCAAGCTTGTGAGCACGGTGAGAACAGCGGCAAAACGCATCGCGGAGGAGCGCGGTCTGGACCTGGTCATTATCGACGGTTCGCCGGGTATCGGGTGTCCGGTCATTGCTTCAATAACCGCTGCACACCTGGTGCTTGCGGTCAGCGAGCCAACCCTGAGCGGGCTGCACGACCTGGAGCGTGTCGCCGCTCTGACTCGCCACTTTCGGATACCGGCGCTCGTCTGCATAAACAAATGGGACCTGAATCCGGAGATCTGTTCGCGCATCGAGGTGTGGGCGTGCGAGCACGGCCTTGGGCTTGCCGGCAGAGTGCGATACGACCGCGCCGTGACCGCCGCTCAAGTGAAGGGAAGAGCGGTTGTGGAGTGCCAGCAGAATGGCTGTGCCGAGGACATCCGCTCCGTCTGGAAGAACGTCGCGGCGCATCTCCAAACGAACAAGACTGAAGATGCCAACCTACGAATACGAATGCCGGACTTGCGAGATTCGCGTTGACCGGTTCCAATGCACATGACCGAACTGTTCAAGACCGCCCTAATGATCACCGGCTTCGTGATGGCAATGATGCTGCTGATCGAGTACTTGAATGTTCTGAGCGCCGGCACCTGGCAAAAGCGTCTCGCCGCGCGCACTTGGGGCCAATACTTCCTCGGGGCACTCCTCGGCGCGGCGCCCGGCTGCCTGGGTGCGTTCGCCGCCGTCGCCATGTACTCACATGGCATGTTGACACTCGGCGCGGTAGTCACCACCATGATCGCCGCCAGTGGCGACGAGGCATTTGTCATGCTGGCGCTCGTCCCGGGCCAAGCCGTGAAACTGATAGCAGGGTTGGCAGTGTTCGGTTTTGTTGTTGGCATCCTCGTCGACCTGGTGGGTGGAAGGCGGCGAACAAGGCGTGTGGCTGACTGCCTCGAAGTGCACTTCGGGGATCGCTGCCGCTGCTTTGAGCCGGCGCTGGTTGTGAAGCAATGGAAGGAATGTACTCCCGAACGCGGGTCGCTGA
>JADZGD010000158.1 GCA_020854055.1 Bryobacterales bacterium
TCCACCGTGCGGTGCAGACGCGCCTTCAGCTTGCTGGCCGCCGGCAGGCAGAAGATATTGGCCAGACTTACGCCGTAGATCGTCGCCACGAAGGCGACGGCAATTCCTTTGCCGACTTCGTTCACGTTTTCAATGTGCTTCATTACCTGAATCAGACCCAGCACTGCTCCTACGATACCGATCGTCGGCGCGTAGCCGCCGGCCGCTTCATAGACCTTCGCCTCGGCCTCGGCGCGATGCTCTTCAATTGCGATCTCCAGTTCCATCATCTTTCGCAACTCGGACAGATCGGTGCCGTCCACTGCCAGCGTCATCGCCTTGCGGAGAAACGGGTCGCCGATCATTTCCACTTCCGGCTCCAACGCCACAATGCCGCTTTTTCGCGCCTTGCCTGCGAACTCGATAATCTGCTCGATTACGGCCGGCGCGCTCTCGGAACGGTCCACAAAGATGAACGGCAGTTTGCGGATGGCGCCGAGCGCCACCTCAAACGGCGAACTGATGAGGACTGCTCCCGCCGTGCCACCCAGAACAATCATCGCTGCCGTCAATTGGACAATTTCGGCGATGCTGCCACCCTCCAACATCATTCCGCCGAGAATTCCGGCCAGCGCCAGCATCAGGCCGCCGATGGTTGCCAGATCGGGCCGCACCGTCACCGCCTTCGCCCGGCCTGGGCCGTGGCTTACGGCCCGGTTGGCCTCTTGATCGCCCATGATCTCAGGCTGCCTCGCTGGCGCCGTCCCGGTGATCGGCACCGGGTGGCGCATCGAGCAGCGGGCAGCGGAGAGTCTGCTCGAAGATGGCGCGCCGGTATTGAATCACCTTTCGTATTACCTCGGCAGCCGGCTCGAGTACCATGATCTTCTGGCCATTGGTTAAAGTAATCACCGTATCCGGCGTCATTTCCAGATGTTCGATCAGGTCCGAGTTCAGGACCAGCGCCACGTGATTCAACCTTGTCAGATGGATCATGGGGTAGCCTTGTATCCCTTATCGGATCGCGGGCCGGCTTTGTGAGCCGAACTTGCTCTCACACTTCCGCCAACCGGGACGATAAGTTCTGCAGCGATGAGGACGAGTCAAAACGGAATTGATTCGCACGGATTGGCGGCCGGAATCCTGCGTGCAATGGCGGTTGACAGTCTGGACGGTCTCCGGCGGGAACTCACCCGTTTGACAGACATCACCCGGGAGGAGGCCGAACGGGCCGGTTCGGCCCAGGCCCAGGAGGAGGCCGAACTGCTTGCGGCGATCGCTCACGACATGCGTTGCTCAGCCGATTGCCTGCGCCGCCGCCCACGCACCGGGCTAGCCGGAGCCGAGGTCTATCAACTGCTACTCGGCCACCTGTCGCGTGGTGCCGGACCGGGCACCCACGCGAAATAACACCCGGATGACCGCCATCGCGATCAGCACAAGGGCGAACGTACACACGATCGTCGCACCGGTTGGCAAATCGACTTCGAGCGAAAGATAGACTCCCAACGCCGAAACCAGCGTTCCCATGGTCCAGCCGATTGCCAGCCGCGGCCCCACGTTGCGGGCATAAAGCATTGCCCCCACCGACGGCACAATAAGATAGCAGAACACCAATAACACACCGGCGATCGCCACCGAAGAGGTCACCACGAAACCGAACGAGGCGTAGAACACGAAGTCCCAGAACCGCATGGAGACGCCTTCGGCCTCGGCCTTGGCCGGATTCAACGAGATCAGCAGAAACTTCTTCCGGAAGGCGTAGTGAAACAACCCGATCAGCCCGTAGAGCACCGCAGTCTTAATCACTTCCTGCCAGCTTACGGTGAGGATGTTGCCCACGAGCATCTCTTTGAGGTGCTCGGTCTGCTCGGTGGACTTGCTCATTGCCAGGATCGCCGCCGCCGAGGCCACCGCGTAGCAGATGCCAATGATCGCCTCCTGGGGGATCCGCGCCCGGTGGCCACGGATCGAGGAGAATACGGCGGCTCCAATAAAGGTGAAGGCGAGGCTCATCAGGTAGGCCCCCTGGCTGTGCGGTTCCATACCGGCCAGCACGGCGATGGTAGTTCCGAGCGCGGCAATCTGCGCCAGCGAGAGGTCGACGAAGATGACGCCCCGCTCCACCACGTGCACTCCCAGGTAGGCGTGAATTCCGGTCAGAATCAGGCTCGCCACAAAGGGCGGCAGCAAAAAGGTGAGTGTATCCATGACCGGATCCTATTGCCCGACCGCCTGAAACGATTTCGCCAGCAGGCCGATGTCGTAATCGAAGAGCTGAAAATAGTTGGTTACTTCTTTCACTCCGCCCACCGAGGGCAGCATCACCACCACCTTGCCGCCGGTGGCGCGGGCGATCGAATTGGGCGTCCGGAGGTCGAAGTAGGGCTCCACCAGGATGAGCTTGACACCCTCCTGCTTCATCCGGTTGATCAACTCCAGCGTATGGCTGGGCGTGGGCGGAATACCGGGGCGCGGCTCCACATAGTCCACCACCGCCAGCCCGAAACGTTCACAAAAGTTCGGCCAGGAGCGATGATAGGTCACCACTTTCCGGCCCCGGAACGGGGCGAACTTCGCTTCCCATCCCTTCTCGGCCGCCGTCAACCGCTTGTCAAAATCGGCATAACGCTGCTGGTAATAACTGCGATTAGCCTCGTCCAAATCCCCCAACTTGTCAGCAAACGCCTTGGCGATTCTCCTGCCGTTAGCCGGATCCAGCCAGTAGTGCGGATTGCCAAGCGGATGCACATCCCCCATCGCGCGTGTCACCTGTACGGTGGGGATTTCCAGTATCTGGCAATAGCGCGACAGATCCAGATAGCCTGGCGCACCCACCTGAATCCGGCCGTTGCGGCTCTGCGCCTGCAATGGGGGCAGCCAGCCGATCTCCAGTTGCAGTCCCACCACGGCCAGCAAGTCGGCCTTGCGCAACTTCAGCAGAAAGCTCGGTTTCGGTTCCACAAAGTGGGGGTCTTGATAGCCCTTGGCTATCGAGTCCACGTTCACCCGGTCGCCGGCCACTTCCCTTGCCAACGCGGCCAGGTCTTCGGTAGAAGCCACAACGTTCAGTTTCGATGCCGCGGCGGGGACTACCGTCAGCGCCGCCAGCGTCAACAGCAACCATTTCTTCACGATATTCACCTCATTAAAATGGGTGCGCTCCGTGCGCGCCCATGGAGAACAGGAATTGGAACAGGATCTCGTTGGCCGATGGACCGGCCCCGTATTGTGTCCGGCGGAGCTGCCCGCGAATCTGGCTGAACTCGCTCGGCCAGTATGTGAGCAACAGGGAGCCCCCGGTGTCGCGCAGCA
>JADZGD010000159.1 GCA_020854055.1 Bryobacterales bacterium
TCACCGTGCGCTGAATGGACGCGCCCCCACCCTGATTTCCTTTCTGGCGGAAAACATTGAATGTAAACGTGCGTCCGTCCAGGACCTCAACCGCGTCGGGGTTGGGGATCGTCTCCGGCGCAATCAGTACGTCGATATTTTCCTGCGTACTCTGCCAGCCGTCGTACGTCAGACGGAGTTCCAGTCGTGCGTGCGTGAAATACCCCGTGCCCGCCACGAAGCACACTTTCATGTGCGAGGAGAGATCGGCCGCTTGTCCCGGCTCGATTTTCGGAATATCCCCACTGCCGGAGAGAACCTGTACCGTCGGATACTGCGAACTCAGCGCCGCCTTGACGGCGGTCATCGGCACGCTTCGCGGATTGTAAATGCGAATCGGAAGTGCGATTTCTTCGCCGGGCGGCAGGCGTAACACCTCCTTGCGTGTAAGCGGCAGCAGGACGGGAGGCTGACTCCCGGTCCCCGGCCCGGCGAAGCTGAGCTGATGCCCTTGTCCATCGACGGTGAACGAAAGCCTGCCTTTATCGTCGGGTGCAATCTGCCTGGTTTCGGCTGTTCCCGTGGTCAGGTTATAGTCCGTCAACTGGTAGGAAGCGCCGGTGCGGTATAGCGGCGCGGTCAGCACGCGGATGCGCCGCTCCGCCGGAGGCCCGTCAGGCGCCCAGCGGCGCGTGGTAATCCGCATTCCGCCCTGGCGCACAACTTCAAGGTATACGGTTCCAGGCTGTTCGCCTTCCGAGGAAAACTCATAGCCCCGCACCGAGAACTGCCGATAGGGGTTCGCGTGGCTCCAAACCTCCGGAACGTTATTGAGCACGCTGGAGCCGAAAGCCCGCAGGTGGAACCCGAATGTCTCGCCGATGGAGGTAGCCCAATGGCGGTGATACTCGTCGCGGCGGTATTCGTAGTCAACTTCTCGCGCCCTGGCATAGGCCTCGTGGGTCTCCTCGTGATACTGGCTGATGTAATCGCCGCTCGCCCGAACCAGCCGCACCATGGTATGTCCGTGGTTGCTTACGTGATCCTTGGGCCTCCAGAGGACGCGCCGCCCTTTGTCGCCGACATAGAACTCCGGCCCCGGGTTGAATGCGGAGGCGCTTCCGATCAGGCCGGGATAACGGGCGCTGAGCCACAGGCTCATGAAGCCGCCCATGCTCAAGCCGGACGTGGCGCGATGACGGCGGTCCGTGAGCGTCCGGTACGTCGAATCGATGTGAGCTACCAGTTCTTTGAAGTATTCTCCGAAATCGTAATCGCCTCCCTCTTCGCGAACGTCCCACGGGGAGCCCCCGTAGAAACCGGTGTAATCCCGCGCTACATATCCATCGACGGCAACCACAATGCAGCCGTTCTTCGATACGAAGTCGGCCATTTTCGGAATCGTATCCTTGCCGTTATCGTATTTTTCGAGCGTGTACCGGTCGCTGTGCCCGTGAAAGTAGTAGATGACGGGGTACGCTTTGCCGCTGCCTTGGTAGCCGGGCGGCAGGAGGATCCGGTAGTGGCGGTCCTGTCCGAACACTTTCGATGGATGGGTCTGGTCATAAAACGGCTGTGCCGCCCAGGCGGTCGTGGCAAACAATAGGAACAGAAAACCTCGTCGCATCGGCATTAACTCTTCTGTATCGGGAACAGCGCCGATTCCGTGCGGGCATGGGCCATGATTTGGCCAATCTTTTTCACAACC
Source organism: Bryobacterales bacterium (assembly GCA_020854055.1). Lineage (GTDB taxonomy): Bacteria > Acidobacteriota > Terriglobia > Bryobacterales > Bryobacteraceae > JADZGD01. The sequence continues at coordinate 1,688 of JADZGD010000159.1, forward strand.
TGTGAATTCGCCGCCGCGAGGTCCTTCGTCTCCCCCACATCCTCCACGACGTTGTACAACTCCACAGGACCGCCGGCCGAAAGGCGCACGCCTTTCCATTCGTCCATCCGGATAGCCTGCTTGAAGCCGCCCTCGTGGAATTCCCAATACAGATACTCATGCGAGGTCTGCCGGTTGCCGAGCAGCGCCGGAAGCACTGAGACCCCGTCGATACCCGATGGCGTACTCGCTCCCGCCAGTTCGGCGGCGGTAGGAAGCAGATCCCAAAAGGCCAACACCTGATCGCTGGTCCGGCCCGCTGGAACCCTGCCGGGCCAGCGCGCGAGGAACGGGACGCGGATGCCTCCATCGTAAAGGTCCCGCTTGATGCCGCGCAGCGGGCCGTTGCTGTTGAAGAACTCCGGATCGTGACCTCCTTCGCGGTGCGGGCCGTTGTCGCTCGAAAACACAAAGAGCGTATTGCCGTCGAGGCCCTTGCGCTTCAACGCGTCGAGGATATCGCCCGCATCGCGGTCCAGCCGGGTGACCATCGCGGCGAAATTCTTCTCGGTTTCCGGCCAATCCCGTCCGGAGAACGGCGCGTTATCCGGTATCTCCATACCGTTACCCCGATAACGGCCCAACTCATTGTTCGCATGCGGGATCGTGTACGCCAGGTATAGGAAAAACGGCTTCGCCCGATCCTGTTCCAGAAAATCGAGCGTGCGGCGGTGGATCAGATCGGGGGAATACTGTTTCCGCTGGTTGAACCAGTTCTCTGTCAGAAATGCTTCGTTCTGGTTGTCCCACAAGTGGCTGGGGTAGTAATTGTGGGCGTGCAACTGGTTCAGGTACCCGTAGAAATGATCGTAGCCCCTGGTGTTGGGCACGCTGCCGGTCGCCGGGCCGCCCAAACCCCATTTACCGAACAGCGCGGTCTCATAACCGGCCTTCTGGAGCAGCGAAGCGACAGTGGTTTCCTCCGGGCGCAGACCCACCTCGGGTTTCTTGTTGCCGCGCACGGTCGCATGGCCCGAATGAAGGCCGGTCATCAGGCAGCAGCGGGACGGCGCACAGACGGTGCTTCCGGCATAGGCTTGCGTGAACCGGGTTCCCTCGGCGGCCATGCGATCCAGATTGGGTGTGGAGAACCGCTTCTGTCCATAGCAACTCAGGTCGCCATAGCCCAGATCATCGGCCAGCAGAAAAATGATATTCGGTTTCGAAGCCGTGGTTTCCGCGCCCAAAAGTCCCGCTGCGGAGGATGCCAGAAATTCCCGCCGGTTCATCATAAGCTCTTGCGCGACTGCGCGCGAACTCTTATCCTACCCCTGAAGCGATGGGCCCGGCGTCTACTTTAGCGAAGCAACATATTTCGGGTAATTGCGGTGGACCATGATATGGAAGGTGGGCTGGCGGAACTCCTCGACAGCGGAGAGGAATCCCTTCAAGATGAGCGAACGCAATACGCGGCGCATCCACTTCACCCCTTCCGGCTTCATGAACTTTTTGGAGATATCGAGCGTGGCACCCGTCAGGTGCGTCGAGCGGAAAAACCCGACAGCGGGAGCGGCGTTTACATTCCGCAGACGCAACGAATTCTGGTATTCGACCGTGCGCACCATGCTGGTCACGCGGAGCCTCTGGTTGTGCTTTCGGAAA